>JAFQKI010000006.1 GCA_017396945.1 Muribaculaceae bacterium
ACATTTCTAATATCGCGTTTTCAGATATAGGCATGACAAAAGACGAATTTATCAACACGACAAAAGATAACATGTTCAAAATGGGTATCCCTTCATTTAACGAGAACGACCGCAAGTTTTACAGACTGCTCATCGACAATGACAAAGGATTGACCTATAAATATAATTTTAATGATGGTGTTACTATTGTGATGAAATTCTCAAACAGCGAGTTAAAACGACTTATCAAGTTTTAATAAGCATATTGTTAAAATCACAACTCCCCAAAGGAAACATTGGGGAGTTTTTTATTATACACTACAGATGCTGTCTTAAAAGCGTTAAAGAGTATGAAGAGGGAGCGGGATTTTTTATTGTTACTGTTTTTTTGCGTAAATTTGTGACGATGGAACAAGAAAACATAACTGCTAACGACAGCCGGCAGAAAATGACCGTTTGGAAATGGTGTCGCCGATATATCTCTATCACGCTTATTGTTGTGGTGGGATTTCTTGCTTATGTTTTGTTTTTCAACGAACACTCGGTGCAACAAAACTTCGCATACAGTCGCGTTATCGACAGCCTTGAAGTTCAAAAGAAAATCTACACCGACACATTTTTATACTATCAAGCCCTCAACGAGAAATTGGCGACATCACCCGATAAAATAGAGGAGATATTGCGGGTTGAGCACAACATGTCGCGCCTGAACGAGGATGTTTATATCGTAAACAAATAATCATGAGCCAAACAAATACCCCCAAACCTGTTTTTCTATGGTTAGTAACCATCGGCATGTTGATGATTGCGGTAGGAACCGTAATGCCTATGTGGCTACCCGGCAACCTGCATTTCATGTATATCTATAGCTTAGGAGCCGTTTTACTACTCATTGGACGATTATTTTCCCCCTATCGCGGTGACAACGCACGCTTAAAACGACTTTACCGCATAGAAAGTTGGAGCGCTATTTTCTTTTGCGTAGCAGCATTTTTCTTGTTTTATGAGGGAGGCACACTTCGCGATTGGCTCGCGTTTACACTTGCCGGTGGCGCGATACAGGTATATACATCAATTATGATCCCCCGCACTATCGCAAAAGCGCAAAAATGAGTTAAATCACACGCTGAACGGCAATAAAATCACTGATTTTCCACAATTTAAGAGATATTTGAGCATATAATTGACAAGTAATTAGTAATTTTGTCACTCAAATGGGATATAATCTCACCATAGATCAAGGCAACAGCTCGGCTAAAGTCGCCGTATGGCATGACGAAACCATGATTTATGACAGCGTCAAGAGAGACCTGTCGGCAAGCGATATTGCCAAAATAACAAGTTTATACACCATCAATGCGGCAATATATTGTTCTGTGGCACAGAATGGTGACGCGATATTGGCAGAACTGCAAAATCGATGCGGAAAGGTCTACGAATTGACATCGGCTCTCCCCACGCCCATAACTATTGACTATCGCACACCGCAATCACTCGGACGAGATCGCATCGCGGCGGCAGTCGGAGCATGGACTATGTGCCGAGGGAAATGGACACTTATAGTGGATATGGGAACAGCTATTACCTATGACGTGGTTTCGCCCGACGGTCGTTTCATCGGAGGGAACATCGCTCCGGGAGTAGAAATGCGACTTGAAGCCCTACATCGTCACACCGCCCGCCTCCCCAAAGTGGAAACCACCGGAGATTGTCCCCTTTGGGGCTATGACACCGAAACAGCATTGAGATCGGGTGCGATCAACGGAATAATCGGAGAGTTACACCATTATCGAGACTCACTAAGCAATGACACGATAGTGATATTGACCGGAGGATCGGCAGAAATCATTGCCTCCCGGCTTGACTTCCCGACAAAACTTGAACGACATTTAGTAACAAAAGGATTAAACAGCATATTGATTTATAATGAAAATAAATAAACTATTACTGACATTGGCGACAATCGCCATCACATTATGCGCTTCGGCTCAAACGTCAAGCCCATACTCCCGTTTCGGATTTGGATTACTCCAAGACAATGCGACTTCGGCACAACGTGCCATGGGTGGCGTAGGTTACGCGATGAACTCAGGTCGCCAAATCAATGTGATGAACCCGGCATCATATGCGGCCATCGACTCATTGACTTTCCTTTTTGACATGGGAATAAGCGCAACCGCGCTATGGTCAGAAGAAGACGGGAACAAAGGAAAAGACTTTGGTGGCGGTCTCGACTACATCACAATGCAATTTCCCATCAGCAAGCACATCGGAGCCAGTGTCGGACTTCTTCCCTACTCTTCGGTAGGATACTCATTTGGTCACGAATTGGTTCATGGCTCGGCGAGTCGTGAAGGCGCCGGAGGTCTGAATCAATTATATGCCGGTATCAGCGGGCGCATCTTCAAAGGATTTTCAATAGGTACCAACGTTTCATACCTTTTCGGCACCTCAGTTTATGACTCATACGCATATACCTCAACAGGAGCGACATCATTATTTGAAAGAGTGATGCAAGTGAGAGATTGGCACATCCAATTTGGCGCGCAATACTCCTTTGACATCGACCGAAAAAACCGCCTCTCGTTTGGTGTGGTTTACACTCCTGGCAAAACTCTTCTCGGCAAGACATGGGCAACGAAATATGACATTAACGCCGATGCCGCCCCCGATACCGTAAGTTATTCTAAGTTAAAGGGCAACTATTCATTACCCGATGCTTGGGGAGCAGGTATCAATTACCAATGGGACAATCGCCTTATGGTCGAAGTCGATTTCACCTATCAAGCATGGAAAGACGCAAAAACAGCAGCGATGTACAATGAGGAGGGCGCTGAGATATTTGAGAAACCCACCTATGATAACCGTTGGGAAGTATCAGCAGGGTTGCAATACACCCCAAAATTGCGCGGCAACTATGCTCAACGCATCCAATATCGCGTAGGTGGCTTCTACAACAACGACTATATTGTCGTAAACAATAACAACGTGCGCGAATATGGCGTTACAGCCGGCTTGGGATTGCCGGTCAACGGATTGAAAACAGTAATTAACATCGGTTTTGAATATCGCCATCGTCAAGCCCACCCCAATCCTCTCATCAAAGAGGATTATTTAGGCATCACCGTTGGCGTGAACTTCAACGAATTGTGGTTCTGGCAAAACAAAATCAGATAATACGTTAGATTGGCGTGTCATCGTTACGACATAACATCAAGTCACTGCGATTATTACCAATAATAATTGCGGGACTATTGACAGCGACCTCAATTTCTTCTTGCGATGATGAGAAGAAAGAGATAATCGCAGCCGTAACCGACAACGAAACTATGCCGACGATGAGAACCACCGATGTCTCAACATTCATCTCCGACTCTGGCTACACTCGCTATCACATCGCGGCTCCATTGTGGGTAATGTATGAAGAAGCCAAAGACCCTCACTGGGAGTTTCCCGAAGGTCTGCAACTTGAGCAATTTGACAATAACTTTAGGCGCAAAGCGACCGTGAGATGTAGCACCGCCACATTTTACAGCCAACGCAAGCTCTGGAAACTCGAAGGCAAGGTGATAATGGTAAACACCGAGCGCGACAGTTTCTTGACAGAACAAATTTTCTGGGACCAGCAAAAAAAACGCGTTTACTCCGACTCGTTTATTCATGTGGTGAAGAGCGACCGCATAATCGAGGGATATGGATTTGACTCCAATGAAAATCTCACGGATTACATCGTTCACAATCCTCAGATTATATTTCAAGAGGGCGACATGACTTCACGAAACAACGAGACAGAGATTTCCTCTGATACGCTCATGACCGACTCAGTGTCAACGACACGTCGTCGTCGTCCATCGCGACAACGCCAAATCGATACAATTCAACAACCGCAGACGACTCCCATCAACCAAAAACCGCTTAAACCACTCAAAATGCCGGGAGCCGTTATGCCTATAAAACGAAATTAAAATATATGACTTGGATTATTATAGCATTGATTTCACTGATACTCAGCGCGATGTTTTCGGGCACAGAGATCGCGTTTATCACCTCCGACCGCGTCAGAGTGGAACTTGACGTGAAAAAAGGCGGGTTGACAAGTCGCATTCTAAATCGATTTTACTCCGATGCCGAGTTGTTTATCTCGACAATTCTCGTGGGAAACAATATCGTGTTGGTCGTTTATGGAATGGCAGCGGCCGCATTGCTTGAA
Source organism: Muribaculaceae bacterium (assembly GCA_017396945.1). Taxonomy (GTDB): domain Bacteria; phylum Bacteroidota; class Bacteroidia; order Bacteroidales; family Muribaculaceae; genus RGIG4079. The sequence continues at coordinate 4,190 of JAFQKI010000006.1, forward strand.
CCTGAATTAGCCAAAATCAATGATAATGAGGTGTTTATCCTTTTGATGCAAACACTCATCTCTACCGGAATAATTCTGCTTACCGGCGAATTTTTCCCAAAAACCATCTTCAGAATTAATCCAAACAACTCATTGAAAATTATCGCACTGCCGATATACATATTCTATCTTATCTTATATCCTATATCACGTTTCACCTCGGGATTGTCAAAATTTTTGATGCGTCTGTGTGGCATAAAAAGCAACGACACCCACATTACCGGTCTTTCAGTAGGTGAACTCAATCAATATCTCGAACGCACAATTGATAGCACATCCGACGATGACACAGTCGCCGTCGAACATGAGGTAAAAATTTTCCATAACGCCCTTGACTTCTCATCTACCCACTTGCGTGACTGCATGCTGCCACGCAATGAGATTGTTGCAGTCAATATCGACACCACCTCCCGCGACGATTTGAGCGAATTGTTCACTACTTCGGGACGCTCCAAAATCATTGTTTACCGCGAGGATATTGATAATGTATTGGGCTATATCCATGTGAGCGAGTTGTTTGACCCGCAATGCAATTGGAAGGAACGACTTAAACCGGTATTGTTTGCCCCCGAAACCCTTCTTGCCAACAAGATGATGCGCCGACTGCTCACTGAAAAACGCTCCATGGCGATAATTATTGATGAATTTGGCGGTACAGCCGGACTCGTTACGCTTGAAGACTTGGTTGAAGAAATTTTTGGCGACATTCAAGACGAACACGACAAAACTCGCATCGCTGCCAACGAAATAGCCCCCGGAGTTTATGAATTTTCGGGACGCATCGAAATTGAGACACTAAACGACACCTACCATATCGACCTCCCCGAGGATGACGAGTATCAAACATTGGCAGGCTACATCTTACACAACACCGGAACAATCCCCCCACAAGGAGAAATCATCGAACTTGACAACATAAAATTTGAAATCATCAAAAAATCAGCTACTCGCCTGGAACTCATCAAGGTAACACTACCCACCGATGACGACGAGAATGGGAAAAACTAACATTTTGCGCAAAACACTTGCACAATTCAAATAAAGTCACTATCTTTGCAACGCAAAACCGCAATGGTGCCATAGCTCAGTTGGTAGAGCAAAGGACTGAAAATCCTTGTGTCCCCGGTTCGATTCCTGGTGGCACCACAGCAAAGAAAAGCAAAACAACGTAAAATCCTGATTTTCAACGAAAATCGGGATTTTTTATTTTCTCCAAACGACAATGATTGTGCAAGCGAGTGTAACATTAAGATTTCTTGAATGTTACACAACGAGCGCAGCCAATCTTCGCGGTGCGAAGCAACGCAAAAGAGTGCGGTTCACGACCGCCTTTGGTGGAGCAAGTACGCACCATCATTGGCACTATGCGCGAACACAACGAGCAACGACATACGGTCGCGAGCATCAATTTTCCAATTCTTCTCGGCAATATCCAGAAGCCAACCTTCGGGAATCAAACCATCGAAAAATGGGAATAGTACCTTGTCCCGATAAGGCTTGTCGCTCAACGGCAATGTAAGACTCACCGCTTCAGCATCGGCAGATGTCAAGTAATCGGCATCATACTCAAATGTGTAGCCGTTCTCATCTTCCGTCAAGATACCGGCTTTTACACCTCGCAAAAATACTACAGCCTGTTTCATCGTTCATCGGTTTTAGTCATTGGCACAACGCCAATCTCACTGCCAAAGAGATTCAATATCTGATTTACCTTATCAAGGCGTAGAGTCTGCTTGCCTTGCTCTAATTCACGAACAAGACGCAAGCCCACCCCCGACTTCTCGGAAAGTTCAACCTGCGTAAGGTTGTATTGCTTACGCATCGCCTTTACATATTTTGAAAGTGTTGTCTGTTCCATAAACGCAACAAATTATACCCTATCGGGTGCAAATATAGCAACAACGAGCGAAATGCATAAAGTTTACTTTAATGTATTTTACTGCGAGTGCAAATTATATTCGCGGTTAACCGCAAATATAATGAAAGTTTTTCAATTTACACCTTATCGGGTATAATTTTATTGTTTTGAGATATGTTTTACACCCTATCGGGTATAAAATCAAAACTTGCCACGATAGCAACTTTGCAATACTGGTTTTTCTACTTTCCAAAACTACCTATCGGTATTCCACCCTCCAAAGTCGGGTGGATATGGTGCTTTTATATTGCAAAGACCTTCACTTTATGTACAAGTTTTATGCTCCGAATAATTATATAAACTCTCCTAATTTTCATTCTTAAATTATAAAAATTACAATTTATACGATAAAAAAGTTACTTCAAAAAGACGCGGTTTCGCATATTATCACTAAATTTTTATAATTTAAGCTGCACCTCACAATAAAAAATAAATGAAATTATTTTGTTCTTGCCTCGGTTTGCATTAAATTTGCGGTATACGCCAATAAAATGTGTAAATAATGAAAGATTTAAATAGACTAAAAGTAGTATTGGTTGAACAAAAGAAAACCGGCAAATGGCTTGCCGAGCAGTTAGGCAAAGACCCCTCAACAGT
>JAFQKI010000007.1 GCA_017396945.1 Muribaculaceae bacterium
CAGGGCGGTTTCGGCATCACATATCAAGTATCGGCGACAATCAAATATGGTAAAATCGAGCAAAAAGCACGTTTCGCCATGAAAGAACATTTTTTGAGCGACTACTGCGAGCGTGACAGTACAACAAGTAGCGTCAAGTTCTCCGCTCCGGTGAAAGAGAAGGTTGACGAGAGTCTGCGTGACTTCACCGCCGAAGCCCGCCGGCTAAACTCTCTTGACCACCCCAATATCGTTGCCGTCAACGAGGTGTTTGAAGCCAACGACACTGCCTACTATGTAATGGAATATATCGAGGGGAAAAGTTTACGAGAATTCGTCAAATCAAACGGTACTCTTAGCGAAAAGGAGGCACTAACCATAATCTCCCCTATAATTAATGCGGTGAGCTATCTACATGAGAACCACATGACCCACCTTGACATCAAACCCGACAATATAATGTTGAAGCCGACTGATAACGGCGGCTTCACTCCGATACTCATTGACTTCGGATTGTCTAAACACTATGACGAAAAGGGGAAACCGACATCCACAATACGCATTCAAGGATGCAGTAATGGCTATGCGCCAGTAGAGCAATACCTGGGAATTAATAGTTTCTCTCCCACAGCAGATGTGTATGCACTTGCGGCAACACTTTATTATCTTGTTGTTGGCAAAGACCCGATAATCGCAAGCGAATTGAATCAAGAGGTTTTAACATTATCACTTCCATCGTCACTTAGTGAGCGCACTCGTAACGCCATCTACAATGCGATGCGTATGGCAAAAGCCAATCGCACCCAATCGGTTGCTGACTTCTCTCGCGAACTCGGCATTACATTAGACCGCAATTCCGCCCCATCAGTCACCCCCGAGAGACCGAGCTACACCCAACAAATAGAAAAACCACAGCCCCAAAAGGACAACAATTCCACTGAGAGTATATTTAATGAGACTAAACACTCATCAAAGAAATGGCTAATACCTGTAATTATCACACTTAGCTTAATTATTGCATGCGCCCTATGGTGGGGAAGTGGATTTTTCGGCAACGAATCTTGGTGGGGAGAAGACTCAACTTCCATCGTTGCATCCTCTTCTAACGAAACCCTTCAGCCAACAGACTCAACAACTCATTATCCCGAATCGATAAGCACAATTACAGAATTGCCGGAAGACATATTAGTTGCAGCTGAGCCAGTTTCGGGAATAGATGATGGCTACTCTACCATTTACGCCGAATTGTTGAGTATGTACAATTCCGGGAGATATGCCGAATGTAAAAACCGATGCCAGAACCTATTGCGTCAATACAGCAAATCAGAGCAACTTCGTCAGTTAAACCAATTGATTGACTATTGCGACTCCGCAATCGAGCGTGAACAGGCAACCGAATTAGAGCGACAATACAAGAGTGATTACTCGTCAGCTGAGGGATTGTATAATCAGAAGAAATATAATGAATGTATAAGCAAGTGCAACTCAATGCTGAAAAGGTTCCCGAGCCACAGCAATGAGATAAACGAGTTAATCAGTATATGTAGGACTAAAATAAACGAGTCATCTCCGACTCGCCTTCCCGACAAGGCCGTCGACTTAGGCTTATCAGTATATTGGTGCGACCGCAATGTCGGTGCGGGAAACAGTAGTGGTTCTGGTCTTTATTACACATTTCACGAAGCTTCGTCTGCTGCCAGGAATATGGGTGGTGGTGATTGGAGACTACCCACATATGCAGAACTTGAGGAACTTGACAGCAAATGCACATGGTCATGGACCGGCAGCGGCTATAGAGTTACAGGACCTAACGGCAACTCAATCTACCTACCGGCAGCAGGGTGGCACAATGGCTCATCCGCCAATTATGTAGGTCGCTATGGACACTATTGGAGTTCATCACCATTAGATAGCAACAACGCATACTATTTATACCTTAACGCCACAGATGGGCATTATTCAAGTTATAATTCCCCCGACAAAAGGTTCTCAGTCCGCCCAGTTTGCTCAAAATAGTTTGCACTGTGTTTTGGCAACAGGCTTGTACTTAGCTAACTCGTAACAAAATCAACAAAACCTCGCTCCGACAACCTGAAAGATTGCATGAGTGAGTTTTTTTGTATAATTTCGCAATGAAATAATTTAAATTGCCATTCATGATTAAGCATCTTTTCTTTTATACATTATTATTGCTACCGTTTTGCAGCCTTGCAATATCATTGGATAAAGTGAGGTTTCATAATGAAGCTACCGACACGACAAAAATCTCAAAAATCCTCATCGAGGCATCTGAAATCAGGACAGACAAACCTCAAGAACGTGTTGATTTCATAGCACGACAATTTTTGGGGACACCATACGTTGCCCATACTCTTGAGGATTCAATAGAAATGCTCACCATTAACCTTGACGAACTCGACTGCACAACATTCGTAGAAACAGTGATAGCTCTTGCCTACACCATAGGCGAATATCGCACATCATGGAGAGACTACGTTTACAACCTTGAACGCATCAGATACCGAGACGGCGCGAAGACCAACTATGCGTCACGGCTACATTATATCTGTGATTGGGTGATAAACAACACACACCGAGGAATGTTTATCGATGCCACCCCACGCCTGCCAAAATGCGACTACGCCATAAAATCAATCGATTTCATGTCGAAACACCGCGACAGCTACCCAGCACTATCCGACTCCGCTACATTCGCGGCGATAAAGCAAATCGAAATAGGTTATCGCAACCACCGCTTCCCCTATATAAAAAAGGAAGATATCAAGAATAAGGAAGTGATAAACGCCTTGCGCCCCGGAGATATTGTGGCATTAACAACCAATGTAAAAGGGCTTGACGTAAGTCACCTGGGCATAATCACTTTTGTTGACGGCGTACCACATCTACTGCACGCATCAATGAAAGCCGGCGAGGTTATTATCGACCCTCTCCCACTTGGCGAATATCTGCGCCGTAGCCGTTCGCTCACCGGGATAAGGGTAATCAGGCTTAATGATTAGTCCAAGCAACAAAGAAACCGCACGCCAACATTAACAGTGGCACGCGGTTTCTTTATTTCTGAAATAATTATCAAATCAATTTTTCAAGAGAACTTGTAGCCGCTGCAACATCCTCATCAGTAACCTCATAGTTTCTAAGGTCACCTGAGATATATTGATCATAAGCAGCCATATCAATCAATCCATGACCGGAGAGGTTAAATAATATGGTCTTCTTAACGCCCTCTTCTTTTGCCTTAATCGCTTCACGTATCGCAGTCGCGATAGCATGAGAACTTTCAGGCGCCGGTATAATCCCCTCACTTTGGGCAAACATTGTCGCAGCCTTAAATGTCTCAAGTTGCGGAATATCCACAGCTTCCATAAAGCCATCTTGCATCAATTGACTCACAATTGAACCCGCGCCATGATAACGGAGGCCACCGGCATGAATGTTGGCGGGAGTGTAGCCATGACCAAGAGTAAGCATCGGAATCATTGGTGTATACCCAGCCTCATCACCATAATCATATTGGAAAACGCCTTTGGTCAACTTTGGACAAGAAGCCGGTTCTGCCGCAATAAATCGCGTATTATATTTCCCGCTGAATTTATGACGCATAAATGGGAAAGTGATACCGGCAAAGTTACTACCACCACCAAAACATCCGATAACGATATCGGGATATTCGCCAGCCATTTCCATTTGCTTTTCGGCTTCCAACCCAATAACCGTTTGATGCAATGAGACATGATTTAGCACAGAGCCAAGAGTATATTTACAACCGGGAGTTGCCATTGCCAATTCTACAGCCTCAGAAATCGCCATACCGAGAGAGCCTTGACAGTTGGGCTGCTCGGTAATAATTTTACGACCGGCCTTTGTTGACATACTTGGTGAAGCTATGACTTGAGCGCCATAGGTTTGCATAATCGAGCGGCGATAAGGTTTCTGATGATATGAAACCTTAACCATATACACAGCCAATTCCAAACCAAAGTGCTTAGCCGCCAACGATAACGCCGCACCCCACTGTCCGGCGCCTGTTTCAGTGGTTATATTGGTTACTCCTTGCTTCTTACAATAGTATGCCTGCGCAATAGCAGAGTTCAACTTATGAGAGCCAACCGGACTGACGCTTTCATTTTTAAAATAAATATGCGCAGGAGTATCAAGCATCTTTTCAAGACCTCGCGCTCGCACCAATGGAGTCGGACGCCAAATGCGATACATCTCACGCACCTCATCGGGAATTTCAATCCAACTATCAGTAACGTTTAATTCTTGACGCACCACCTCCTCAGCAAAAATCGGATACAAATCCTCATGTGTTAACGGCTGCTTGGTTTGTGGATTAAGCATTGGCCGAGGTTTAACCGGCATATCCGGAATAAGATTATACCATGCATGAGGTATTTCACTTTCTTGCAAAAAAAACTTCTTAGACTCCATCTTTAGATATTTATGCAATTCTTGATTAAATATTCAGTATTTTTATTCACTATGCAAAGGAACTAAAAAATAATTATACACACAAACATTTCACTCAAAAAATACGCTTCATCTATTTATATTTAACGAAACCCACTAAAAACAACTTAAATTTCGATTAATTTTCTCATAAAATACGCATATTCAAAATAAAGTTTTATTTTTGCATAAAAATTAATTTTCAATCTATGGCTCGACATAACGAAATAGGAAAATGGGGTGAAAATCTCGCAGAGGAATATCTTATTGCGCAAGGATATGCCATAACCGAGCGCAATTGGCGGTTAGGTCACTTTGAAATCGACATTATCGCAATGAAAGGCAACCGCATCATATTTGTAGAGGTAAAAACACGTGCCGACAAATCAACCGACCCCACAGAAGCCATTGATGAGAAGAAAATACGCCGCACCGTACGCTCCGCGAATGCCTATATAACATCATATAACATACCTCATGAGCCACAATTTGATATTATCGCAATATCCGGCACTCCTGAAGATTTCGAATTGCGACATATTCCCGACGCCTTTATGGCTCCATTAAATGCGTTATAATATAATAAAAGAGTCTGCATTGCGTTTCAATAAATAGAAATCCTATTGAAATGAAACGTGTCACAACAGTAATTGTCAATTATAGACTCAAGTATTTTTTAGAGCAAACACTATTGTCGGTGAGAGAGGCATATAGCGAAATCCCCGGACAAACAATTGTAATCGACAATAACTCAGGTGATGACAGTATCGAGTTTCTAAAGCCCCGATTTCCGGAAGTAAAATTCATCTGCAACAATAAAAACGTTGGTTTTGGCAAAGCCAACAACCAGGGATTTGAGCTTGCCGACACTGACTATATCTTAGTACTCAATCCCGACACAATCATTGGCAAAAACACCCTTAAAGAGACTGTAGAGTGGATGGACACTCACGCCGATTGCGCATCGATAGGCGTAAAAATGGTTGATGGGAACGGGAAGTTTCTCCCTGAGTCAAAACGTTCATTCCCATCAATATGGAATTCATTCTGCAAACTGTTTGGTCTATCAACCCTATTCCCTCATTCACGCACATTTGCCCGCTATCATTTGAGATATTTAGATGAAAACAACGTGCATAAAGTTCCTGTTCTTGCCGGAGCATTTATGTTATTGCGAACTGAGTTGGTCAGAAAAGTCGGGGGATTTGACGAAGACTTTTTCATGTATGGAGAGGATATGGATTTATCCTACCGCATGATGGTTGACGGAATGTCAAATTATTATATCCCCACTCCAATAATTCACTACAAAGGGGAATGCACAAAGACCAATTCAATTAATTATATCAAAATGTTTTATGAGGCTATGCTCATTTTTTACCGCAAGCATTACAATCGTAACGGGTGGTTGTGCAAAGCCCTCATATATACAGCTATCGGACTGCGCTCATGCGTAAGCGCAATATCAAAAAAAATCATCAACCCGATCTCTTCACTATTAAAATCATCAAGCAAAGAAGCTCCGACATACATTGTCAGCCTCAACCCCGAAGATATTAAAAGCGTTTTAGGGAAAGAAGGGTTCCAAACTCAGTCGGTTCACATTATATCTGATTTATCACTACTTCCCAAAGATGACAAGCATCAAAACATCATTCTTGATGACCGAGATTTCGACTACAACACCCTAATAAACAACATTATCGCCAATAATGGCAAAAAACGATATTTTCACATCTACTCAGGGTGCAACAACATTATAATATCACCCAAAGCACAACGATAAACAAAGCGTAGTGACATTTAATCAAGTGCTTTGAGATTGCGCAACAAACCCATCAATTTGGTTCGCTTTATCGCTGAATGACGGAATATCATCGAAAAAAGCTCCGGGGTTAATTCTGAAATTGTTTTCTTATCAAGTGACAACAACTCATCAGAGGGTTCAAAGTCCGGTATTGACGTAAATATCGGAGTTGAATTATGGGGGCATACCGCTTGACACTCATCACAACCATATAGACGATTGCCCAAAGAGAAACCTTCAGGAAAATCGCCTTTATATTCAATTGTGAGATATGAGAGGCATCGACGAGCGTCAATCGCGCCATTACCAATTATCGCATTCCCCGGACAAGAATCAACGCATCGACCACATTCAAGACACGATTGAGTCAAAGGGGTATCGGCAGGAAATTCAATTGATGTCAAAATCTCACCAAGAAAGAAATATGAACCGGCATCGGGGATTATCAATTGCGAATTACGCCCAACAAAACCAACTCCGGCTTGCACCGCCCAATAACGTTCACGTAGAGGTGCGGTATCCACACACACCCGTGTCTCTCCGCCCACAAAATCAGCCAACAACATCAATCGCTCACGTAATACCTCATGATAATCGCGACCAAGAGCATAAGTGGCAATCTGTGGAAGTTCAATCGATTGTTTTTTTGCCGGATAATAACTTGCCGCACACACAATGATAGTCTTAGCACTTGGAAGAAGTTGTTGCGGATTGTTGCGCACATCATGATAGCGATCCAAATAGCTCATCTCGCCATGACAACCGACCGATATCCAATCGGCATATTGAGAAGCCGAAGCCTTTTCAACCGACCGGACTTTTGCAAACCCGATTTTATAAAATCCCAATCGCTTCGCTTCTGCGATTATCTCATCTTTACATGGGGATTGTTTCAAACTCATAACCTTCAGCCTTTAACCATTCAATAGCCAACGGCAACGCATATCGCATATTTTTCTCAGCTTTCAAAGAATCGTGAAACACTATTATCGAGCCATTGCGAGCAAAACGCTTTACATTTGCTAAAACCTCATCTCCATTAAGTTTTTTGCTATAATCGCGCGTAACCAAATCATACATCACGATATTATAACGTGTCTTTATCGCTTTAGCCTGTGACCAACGTATCAAACCATGCGGCGGACGGAATAGCGTACTATCTATATATTCGCCGGCTTCTGTAATATCTCGCATATACCTCAACGTTGTCTCTTTAAAGCCTTGCAAATGATGCATTGTGTGATTTCCAAAACTATGTCCTCGGCGACGCACCTCCTCCAACAATTCGGGATGACGACGCACATTATCGCCTACCATAAAAAAAGTAGCCTTTATATTATATCTGTCGAGTGTATCCAATACCCAAGGAGTAACCTCGGGTATCGGACCATCGTCGAATGTCAAATATACAACTCGTTGTTTTTTACGCTTTATTCGCCAAATTGCCTCAGGAAAAAGCATTCGATAAAACAACGGCGGGCGTTCAATCAGCATTATCTGAATTGCTCAATAATATAGTGAACTTGTGTAGGATTAACACCATTTACACCATTAGACGCAAATATATTTTTTCGATCAATACCGGCTTTTTCATGAGCAGATATAAGATCCAACGCATAGCTATAAATGCTATAGTCTTGCATTAATTTATTGTATTGAGCTTCATCTTCGGTACGAGACAATACATTAGAAATAGTCTTAATCTGATGTTCAATTTCATCCTTGCTTAATTGTTGCAAATAAACGACATCACCAATTGCCAAACTTGAAGCATATTCAATCGCCTCATACTCTTCAGTTCCAATATCTATTTTAGGAGAGGTTCTCAATTTGTTTTGTATATTATTCACACAACAAGTAAACAAGATATAAGCTTGTTGCAGATCTTCTTGAGATATTGCTGATAGTTGATCCATCGGTGACAGTGTCTGTAGATACTTTGTCATATCACCAGAACTTTTAAGCACCATATTATCAAACTTCAAAGCACGCTTATTATCATCGGCATCACCTGTACAATCATACAATTCATGATATCTCGACGCAATGAAATGAGCGATACTTACAGGATAAGCGCAAGCTTCCTCCGGGAGTTTCTCTTCCATAAGATGTAAAATCTCACGAGCTTTATCAAACTTGCCCTCTGAGATTAATTCTCCGGCAAGCTCAGCCATTGTCGCACGAGTGGTTGTAACCATACGGCGAATTGTCTCATCGAGATATATTCCATTGGAAGCGGTAACATTTTCAAGTCCACCCCAACGGAAACGCTCGGTAATGTTGCGATACATTTTTTCGGCATCGATACTTTCTGAAGAGGTTCCATTATGACGTGGTTGCACCTCATAAGCCATACCGGTATTATACAAGTATGGTTGTAAGCCGAGATAATAGTCTCCGGGAACAGTCATCGCAAAATAGATTGGGCGATCCCAGCCATTTTTAAATGATGTGGCAATCATGTCAAGCGACATCAATTCATGGAACATCAGAACATCTTTACGTCCCAAATTCACCCCAATCTCTTTATCATAAATATAATCACGTCCAATGCGCCCTTTTTGTGTTGCGACATCTACATTCACAGGAATAGACAAATCAGATGTAATATATGGATATGGCAATTCATATGGTCTTTCCAATTCGGGATGAATAAAAGTCAACAATGGCTGTTCTTTATAAAACAAATTCAACGCCGCAACTGCATCGGTATTTGTATTGATACTATCAATCTCTGGATATCTAAACTTGCTAACCGCATTGGACTCAGTCGCTTTGGGAACTAAATAAGCAAATGAGAATCGATTTAGCATATATTGTTCAGGCTTTGCCTGCATTGCGATTGCCGGTGCATCATAAGATGGATATAGCTGTTGCTTAGCATACCAATCTTGAGAAAGATATGACAAGTTTACCACACGCACATCAGTGCGGTATCCTTCAACTTCCTGAGCATACCACAATGGGAATGTATCATTATCGCCATTGGTGAATATAATCGCATTCTCATCAAGGCTTGAAAGATAGTTCATACCAAAATCACGAGCCACATAACGACCTGAACGATCATGGTCATCCCATGTCTGCGACACCATTTGCAATGGTAAAGCTATACCTACAAGTACAGCTATAGCCATGGGAATTATTGATTTTGCCGAACTATCATTTTCATCTTCCGATACCGAAGTCGCGTTTTTTGTCTTTTGAGATGAAGTAATTGCTTGTTTAATCAATGCCCATAAGCCGGCGACACCAATACCAATCCATATTGCAAACGCATAGAACGAACCGGCAAACGCATAGTCTCGTTCACGCGGTTGATTTGGATATTGGTTAAGATAAAGCACTATTGCGATACCGGTCATAAAGAATAGGAAGAATACTACCCAGAATTGCTCAATGCCACGACGTGAAGAGAACGCTTGCCATAACGCGCCAATCAAGCCGAGAATAAGTGGCAACATATAAAACACATTATGACCTTTGTTTCCTTCTCCATATTCTTCAGGAAGCAACGATTGGTCTCCAAGTCGCGCGTTATCAACAAATGGAATCCCTGAGATCCAATTACCACGATTTGGTTCACCATTTCCTTGTATATCATTTTGGCGTCCGGCAAAATTCCACATGAAATATCGCCAATACATGTGATTAAGTTGATATGAGAAGAAATAACGCAGATTATCTCTAAATGTAGGTGTAAACACTGTCGTTACACCATCATCCAACCTCACCTCATTTGCATTATCTATATTATATCCCGACCAATACTTATAACCTGACACATGATTAGTGCTATACATACGCGGGAAGAAACGCTTTACCGCAGGATCTTCTTGCGCGTCACTATTTACCGGATCTTTAAGTTTTACATAGCTTTTCCCATCATTGCTTTTATAATAGCGTAATTTCTCATTTTCGATAACACTACCATTCTCGTCACGAAGATAGGTATCAGCAATTGAGCCATCAGCATTTTCAGCGAAATTCGCGCCATAAAACAATGGAGTTTTACCATATTGCTCACGGTTAAGATATGACGCAAGCTCAAACACATTGTCGGGTGCATTCTGATTCATCGGAGTATTAGCGTTGGCTCGAATTAAAATCAACGCATACGATGAATACCCTATAAATATCACAAATATACTCATGATGGTCAAATTGAGAATGCGTGTATGCATTTTTTCGCTCATCACAAAATATACAACCAGTCCAGCGATAATCAACACCGGCCACAACTTGCTGTCACCAATCAAAGGAATACCTGAAAATGTCACACACAACACGACCAATGTCTTTATAAGACCGTCCCTCTTACTTGATTTGCGTGTATATAACTCATAAATAGTCCACAAGAATAAACCAAGCACAAGTATCGCGTAAATAAGTACGCCACTATTATATGACATACCCAACGTATTGACAGCGAATATCTCAAAGTATTGAGCTACTTCAATAAATCCGGGGACAAGACCATACAATATCGCAACCACAATCGCAAACGAGATGCCCAATGCAATGAGCGCACCTTTGGCATTTGTGTTTTTAAACTTACGGAAATACATTACAAGCACAATTGCCGGAATACACAACAAGTTAAGCAAGTGAACCGCAACAGAAATACCTATCACATAAGCTATCAATATCAGATATCGATCACTTCGAGGATTATCCGCTCTATTCTCCCATTTTAAAATAAGCCAGAATACCAATGCGGTACAAAATGAAGAGAACGCATAAACTTCACCCTCAACAGCCGAGAACCAGAATGTATCACTCCATGTATATGCCAATGCGCCACATAAACCGGAGCCAAAGATGACACACATTTTCACCCATGAAATCTCATTAGCGTCATCTTTTATGATGAGACGTTTCACCAGATGCGTTACCGTCCAGAACAACAACAAAATTGTTGCAGCACTCAACAATGCCGACATTGCATTTACCGCAATTGCGACATTTGCAGGATCGCCACCCACAAAGTTAATAAAAAAACGTGCCGCAAGCATGAATATAGGGTTACCGGGCGGGTGACCTATTTCAAGTTTGTAACCTTGTGCGATAAACTCGGGACAATCCCAAAAACTGGCGGTTGGTTCAAGCGTCAGCAGATAGGTTGTGGCTGCAATGATAAAGCAAAGCCACCCCAATGAATTGTTGATTATATTATACTTTTTCATATTCAAGTAATTATTTTCTTGTGATTTTTTCAAACTGCAAAGGTAGTACAACTCAATTGCATAAGCAATTTAAAAATACTAAATGCTTTTTAAAAGCCGTTCAAACTCAGGTCGATATTGCTTAATCGTCTCTCCTTTTGAGTCCAATTCGCCTTTTTCAACAGAATAACGCTCATCATAATCATCAAGCAACGCAGGCATTACTGCAAAATTAACCCCTCTTTGAGATTTCAACAATTGAGCGACATCACCACCTGCTTCGACATACAGTTTTGAAAGATATACAATCTCAGGGATTGCGTCCCAATCTCCACGACGAATAATGCCACGTTGTCTATCCGATAGGCTATTCAAATAGTTTACGTATTCTGAATAGCGTGAGATTTCACTCGCAATCAACTCACGAGCTTTTGACAAATCGTCGGGAGAACCTAATTTTATATACAGTTCCGCAAGTTTTGAGGCAAAACAGATGCGATATTCAATAACCGACGGCGGTAATTTCTCAGCCATTAAACCAAGTATCACCCTTATTTTTTCATATCGTTCTTGTTTGTAAGAACTATTTGAATATCTTTCACTTTCTCGCCACAATGCACTCGCAAGATTATACATTGACAAGCGCATTGTGTGAATCATGTTTTTCACAGTCTCATCGATATACACTTCATCTCCATTTTTTATCAAGTCCATTCCACCCCAGCGATAATGCTCGGTAATGTTGTGATACATTTTTTCAGTATCTACTGCGACAATAGAATCTTGAGAATATGACGAATTATAGAATGGTGTCAACTCATAAACCATTCCTGTACTACGTAAATATGGAGTCATTCCCAAATGATATTTCTCATCGGCCGGCAACGCAAAATAAATAGGTCGATTAAATCCATTTGTCGCGCTTCGTGTTATCATGTCCAAAACCATTAAATCTTTCAGATTGAAGAATGTACGTTTCTCTGATGTACCGGTCAGATTAAGTCTTATTTTATTTGTCGCACGTAAGATCTCCTCTTCTGTAATAAAACCGGATTCTACTCCCGCATGCTGGTTATACGGAATATACACCGACATATATGGGAACAATCTTTTCCCTGATTCATGCATAGTAGAGTCACGATATATGTTGCGCAATGCAGTCACAGCATCAATGCCTGCGGAATCGACACACTCCGACATTCCATAGTACTGAGGGAAAAACAAACGAGACATGCGACCATAGGCATAAACATTGGGCTTAGCAAAAATATCAACGGACGGCGCATTATACGACGGATATCTCAATTCATTAACATACCAATCACTTGACAGATATGAGAGATTAACCACTTTCACATCTTGACGATACTCCTCCACCTCTTGAGCATACCATAATGGGAACAATTCATTATCACCCTCAGTCAGAATTATAGCATTTTCATCAAGGCTCGACAAGTAGTTGAAACCATAATCACGAGCCATGTAACGCCCGGTGCGATCATGGTCGTCCCATGTTTGTGACACCATCTGCAAAGGTATTGCGACACCGACAATTAACGCAATTGCAACCGGAATATACGATATCGCGGTGATTTCTCTTTTTATTTTTTTTGTAATATATTCAATTGCCGACTTTAACATCGACCATATCGCGACAACGCCAAATCCCATCCAAATCGCAAACGCATAAAACGAACCGGAGTACGCATAATCTCGCTCACGTGGCTGACCAACTGTTTGATTTAAATACAAAATTATCGCAATCCCGGTCATAAAAAACAAAAACGCCACAACCCAAAATTGCTCAATGCCTCTTTGCGACACATAGGCTTGCCATAGCAATCCGATTATCCCCAGCAACAACGGCAACATATAATATACATTATGCCCTTTATTGCCTTCCCCAAACTCTTTGGGCAACAATGACTGATTTCCAAGACGGGCATCATCAATCATCGAGAAACCTGAAATCCAATTGCCACGGTTCAATTCGCCACCACCCTTTAGGTCATTTTGCCGTCCCGCAAAATTCCACATAAAATAGCGCCAATACATATAACCCAATTGATAATTCAGGAAATAGGCGATATTATCCCAATAAGAGGGGGCATATACCTCAGCCATACGTTTAGAACCATCACTATTGATGTGAGTTGTAACCAACTGTTTCCTACTATCGGTTGTCGTGTGGTAATCCATCGCCTCTTTATAGCGAACGACATCAATCAGCGTTGTACTATTTAATCGAGGGAATGGAACCTTCAATTCCGGGATCATCTCATAATCGGTTTCATACCCCTTAATAACATAATGATCCGGCTCTGTGGACAAATCCTTTACAGTCTTAGCATAAAGAGGTTTTCCGATAGTTTTTACCGCCTCTCCATTCTCGTCTCGCAAATAAGGCAAAACATTTTTAAACACCTTTGTACCATCGGGTTTTGTAACAATCGAATCGGCAAACGTCACATCATAAAACAACCCATTCCCACCATATTGGTCACGACCAATGTATGACGCCAAACTAAAAACATTATCAGGCGCATTTTGATTCATTGGCGGATGGGCATTGGCTCGTATCAAAATCAGTGTATATGAAGAATACCCTATAAATATCACGAACATGCTCACAATAGAGATACTTAATATCCTTATGTGCAATCTTTTGCACATAAACAGATAGGCTATCAATCCAAGCATAAACACAATGGGAATCCATAAACTATTCCCAATAAATGGTATTCCGGAAATAAGCACCGATAATGTTAACGATATTTTAATGCGCAAAACGTTTCGTTGCGCATATAGCTCATATATTGCCCATAAAAATATCGCTACAAGTGTCACAACATAGACTATTGCCCCGCTATTATAACCCATTCCCAATACATTAACCGCAAACAATTCAAAATACTGAGCAATTTCCAAAAATCCCGGGACAAGTCCATATAGCAACAATCCAACAATAACAAATGAGACAGCCAACGCAATCAACGAGCCGGTTGCCGTAGCATTACTAAATTTGCGATAATATATCACAAGTATGATTGCCGGGATACACAATAAATTGAGCAAATGCACCCCCACCGACACACCCATTATATATGCAATCAATATCAAATAACGATCGCTTGACGGATTGTCGGCTCGGCTCTCCCATTTTAATATAAGCCAAAACACTAGTGCCGTACAGAACGAAGAAAATGCGTAAACCTCCCCTTCCACGGCCGAGAACCAGAATGTGTCACTCCATGTATATGCCAAGGCTCCACATAATCCCGACCCAAAAATCACAAGCATCCTTGGCAATGGGATCTCTTGCTCATCATCTCTGACAATCAATCGTTTCACCAAATGTGTTATTGTCCAAAACAATAACAAAATCGTTGCGGCGCTAAACAATGCCGACATTACATTTACAGCAATGGCCGAGTTTGCGGGATTGCCACCTGCAAAATTTATAAAAAACCTTGCCGCAAGCATCCAAATAGGATTACCTGGAGGATGCCCTATTTCCAAATTTTGCCCTTGAATTATATACTCGGGGCAGTCCCAAAAACTTGCAGTGGGTTCCAACGTTAACAAATATGTTATCGAAGCGACTAGAAAACACAGCCACCCCAATACATTGTTAATCAAATTATAACGTCTCATCTAAAACAATTAAGCGTCTTAATCGGTTTAATTTTATGCAAAGATACGCTTTTTAGCGCAAATTTATTATCTTTGCTGTGTAAAAAAGACTTGTGATGAAAAAGATAGTTACATTACTGACAATACTCATAACATTAAGCGTCAATGCGCTTGAGATACCCAAAGGCACTTTCTATTTTGACAATTCTTTGACCCAATACAGCCATGTAAAGTTTGTATATGGTAGCGACACATCAGCCGAGACCCATATAATCTCAATGACAATGGACGAAAATAACCGATGGAAAATCACCATCCCCGAATCCATAAGCGACATGTATCGTTACACATTTGCCGAAACCTCTCTACCCGATGGGAAAATCAACAAAACATTTTCTACTATAAAAGAGGAAATCAGCAAGACCTACAATGAATATCGCACTGCGACAACCGACAAAACAATACTTGTCGGTGGGATATTTGTACCTGAGACAGGCGACAATTGGGCGCAAGGAAATTGGCAAACACTTAGCAACAACTCTTTCGCATATTCCGGCACATTACCTGTCATGTTCATTGAGACTGAGAATAATGAACCGATAACCTCTACCGAGACATATATCAATGCCTCGTATCGGCTTGACAACATGGGAATTGATGACATTGAACCAATTGCAACTGCCGATAGCATGTTTGCCATGCAGATACGAGGTCGTGGCAATTATACCTGGAGAGATTTTGAAAAGAAACCATACCGAATAAAACTTGATAAAAAAGCGGCATTACTCGGCATGAATAAAAGCAAACATTTTGCGCTACTCGCACATGCCGATGACAATATGGCGTTTCTTCGCAATACTATAGGGTTTGAACTCAGCCGACGCATTGGTTTGGCTTATACACCGGCACAACAACCGGTAGAAGTTGTATTAAATGGCGATTATATCGGATTGTATTTTCTTACCGAAACAATTCGCGTCGCCAATGACCGAGTAAACATCGTTGAGCAACCCGACACCGCAACCGCAGCCGATATTATCACAGGCGGATGGCTTATTGAAATCGACAACTATGATGACGACTCGCAAATACGCATCACAGAGGGTAATGGTGAGATCATCAGATTTACATATAAAACACCTGAGTTACTTTCAAATAAACAGGAGTCATATCTCAGAAATCAAGTAACTGCAATGAACTCAGCCATTTACAATTCCAATAAAAACTCGACCGCATGGGAAGGGTATATCGACATTGACTCCCTTGCACGTTTTTATATCGTACAAGAAATAATGGATAACGCCGAGTCATTTCACGGAAGTTGCTACTTACACAAAGATAAGGGGATAAAAAAATGGATATTTGGTCCGGTTTGGGATTTTGGCAACTCCTATCATCGCAGCAACGGACAATTCATTTATCAAAATCCCCCTTTTGGACAAACCTGGATTGGGGAAATCGCCAAATACCCTCGTTTTCAGCAAAAAGTCATTGAAATATGGAAATGGTTTAAGGGTAATCGTTATGATGGATTGGATACATTCATCGACAATTTCACTGAGCAGATTGCAATCGCCGCCCAATATGACGCGTTACGTTGGCCCAATTACGGTAATTATGACATTTATAATCGCAAAAACAATTTCACCTCGATGCTTGACTACCGCGTCAATTGGCTTGTTTCACAATGGGGAGAGGGTATAAACAACATCGACGATATCACCAATAGCGATATTATTATAACAACATCCGGAAATGGAGAAATCTCCGTTTACGCTGACAGCCCCATACTATCTATCAAAATTTACAACCTGTCAGGTATCGCTATCAGCAACAATAATCCTCACGTCAACAATTATAGTATTGATTGCCCTGCAGGGATATACATAGTTCATGTTAAAACCGCATCAGCAATCAAACAATCAAAAATATCCATAAGATAGTTTTATTGTCCTACTTGATGTTTTTCAAAGTAGCGAGATGCGATAATCATGTGAGACACCAACCATGACTTACGCTGTCTCTCAGCTAATGGAGAAGTTATATCTCCCAGAATATCATATTTTGGAGTCACTGCCGAAACGACCGGATAACGCAACAAGCTATACCCGACACCTTTCCATGGATACTGATTAGCCCCCATTATATCTAATAGTGTCGGATATAAATCCACAATCCCGACAATATCATTACACTTCACACAATGCCCTGAATTTAGAATTACAATCGGTGTCGTTTTATTCATTTCCGACGTCCCCCGACACAATCCTTCATGATCACCGGCAATGACTATAACCGAATTTTCATACAACCCTTGCTCTTTCAACTTTTGCAAAAACAAATTTAGCCGGGTATCAAACTGATGTGTTATGCTCAGATATGACTTCGTTTTATCATGGAGATTTGCCGATTTAAGCCATTCCGGGGTACCATCAACGACCTCAGCCCAAGGAAAATGCATTGAGATAGTAACCACCATCGCATAAAATGGTTGTTCAAAATCATTGACCATAAACTCAACCGAGGACGATAATATTAATTTGTCAAGATCAATTCTTTCAGTGCCCTCTCCCGGGTCATAATCAGACTGTTGATAGGTCTTATCAAATCCATAGCTATAACTCGTTGTACCTTGATTCCAGAAAGCAATATCATCACTAAGCACATTATAGGCTTTATAACCATTCTGTTTAAGAGCTTTTGCCAAAGACGGATATGGAACTTCTCCAAATTTCATAGCGGTTTGGGTTGTTTGGCAAGGTAATATCCCTGTGTTATACACAAAATGTCCATCACTTGAACGCCCACTAAGCACTTGAGCATAAGCATTTCTTATTGCAATAGAACTACTATCATTAAAAAATGAATTTAGCGTAGGCGTAACCTCATGCCCATCAATAGAATAATCGATTACCCAAGAGCTTAGAGACTCCACAACTATAAATATCAAGTTTTTTCCGATATTTCCATCGGCAAACTGATTATCAGAATAAGCAGGGGAATTTTTCAAAAAGTTATTTATCTCAGTCTCTTGTTCTGCCGTAAGTTTAACTTCAGGAGACCAATGAGATATATTATACCACATATAAGCCACCCAACCATTTCGATAATAGTATTCACTAAATGGAGGATAACATGTTTTTTGCCATAACCACCGGTCATGAGTAAGTTCGTAGAAATTTTCCACAAACGTTCCTTCAGGGTCCCTATTATTATAATCACAATAGGTTCTCCTGATATTATACCACAAACACACAACAATAGTCATTGTCACACCAACAATTACCCCCAAACTATTCTTTTGCAAAATAACTCGCTTATAATACTTGTAATACACAATAACAACGATAATTATGGGTAAAACTATCACCCAATCAACCCATTGCAATGAGCCTATGGTACTATCAATTAAAACACCTGAAACATTGTCAAATAAGAAATAAGACCGTAACGGCATCAGTTCAAAATATGTACGAGAATACCATAAATTTGACAACAACCAAAATGTATAAATCGCAATCCCCACACCAAATGTCCACCGCAATTTACTTGACAAGACGATATATGGCAATAGAATTAACATGCCATCAGAAAATGCCATTAACAACACATCACCAAATGACAATGAACTTGAAACTGGCAGAACATACACAAACGCGATTGTCTGCGACACATACATCAACAACAATATCACATAAAATTGCAGTGATTTATTCTTCAAAAAAGCGTTCCAAATAACCGACGCAAGTTCATTAATCCGAGTTCGTAAATTCATACTGCAAAGTTACGCAAATCCTATATATTCTTACAAATTTGTAAAATTATTTTAAATTTCAGTTCATTATCGAAAAAACAAAATACCATGTCGAAATTATTTATTCCGCCATTTTTTAATTTACTTTATTATTCTTAACTTTGGAAGTATCAATAAATAAATATCAACATGAAAAAATCATTACTTTCGGTTATCGCAATAATGATAACAATAATCGCCAACGCTTCCGCCCCCTCCGGAACTCTTCCTGTTATTTATATCACAACTCAAAATAACGCTGAGATTACATCGACCGAAAACTATATCTCAGCAGCCTTTTATATTGATGCCATGAACTCAGGATACACATCCTTAGGCTCTGCAACAAGCCAAACCGCCATGAAAATACGCGGACGAGGACAATCCTCATGGAATAATTATGACAAAAAACCTTACCGTTTCAAACTTACAGTAGGTACTAAACTTCTTGACATGAGCAAAAGTAAAAATTTTGCGCTTATAGCTTGTGCCGATGATGATTTGGCATTCTTACGCAACACCGTAGGCTATCGACTAAGTCAGATGTTAGGACTCATATACACCCCCGACCGACGTGCAGTTGAACTGGTGTTGAACGGAGATTACAAAGGGTTATACTTCTTGGTTGAGACCGTACGCATCGACAAAGACCGTGTGCCTATCGTAAAACAAAATGATAATGAAACCGATGCCTCATTAATCTCAGGGGGATGGCTTCTTGAAATTGACAATGCCGATGATCCCGCACAAATTATAATCACCGAAGGTAATGGTTCTAAAGCCCGATTTACCTACAAAGACCCGGAAATACTTTCTACCGCTCAAACCGACTACATAACATCTCAATTAAACACAATCGATGATGCCATTTACTCCAATAACATAAATTCTACCACATGGCAAAACCATATTGATATTGATTCTCTCGCTCGATACTACATCGTACAAGAGATAATGGATAACACCGAGGCTTTCTATGGTAGCACATACCTATTTAAAAACCGAGGCGCAGACCACAAATGGATATTTGGTCCGGTATGGGATTTTGGCAATGCCTATCGTCGCAATACTCAGCAATTTATATATCAAAACACGCCCCATACGCCTCAGATATGGATTTCTGAGATAGCAAAATACCCCGCATTCCAAGCAAAAGTAAAGGAAATTTGGAAAAATTTTTATGCCAACCAATATCCTTCATTAACCTCATACATCGATAATTTCACCGCATCAATCTCAGCTGCCGCAACATGCGATGTTCAACGTTGGCCTGAATATGGCACAGCCGATATGCAAGCAAAGAAAAACGAGTTTATTTCATTGCTTAACGCTCGCATTCAATGGCTCAACGAGCGATGGGACGAAACCGGCATTGACAACACTACAATTTCGGGAGGCTTCAAAGTATCCACAAGTAATGGTATGATTACTATCTCAGCATCAGAAGATATTAATATAGTAACCATATATGACTCAATGGGTAAAATAATATCACAAGTTGAGCCAAAATCAACGGCTTACGACCACCAAAGTCAAAATGGCATATATATCGTAGAGATTAAAACCAATAGCCAAATTTTTCAAACCAAAGTATTTGTGAAATAGGAATTTCATCACACAACAATCAAAAACTCCCATTATGGTTAGACTATATGGGAGTTTTTTTGTACCTTTGCACTCCGAAATTAATATATAACTACTTCCATAAACACATTGCCGATTAAATCTAATGCCTCCAAGATAAAAAATCTTGGATTGGCAGTTTTTTAAGCATGTTAATGTTTGGAATAGAACAAGTAAATTACATTAACTAAATTATAAAAATCTATGTTTAAACGATTTCCTGGATCTCACAAGATGTTGGAACTTCAACGCAAGAAGCTCCAAAGCCTGATGTCAAAAGAAGGTTTGATGGCTCGCCTTGTGAAGATTTTCATTGCTGTGATTGCAATGATCACATTATGGGCTATGCCAACATCGGCATTTGGAATTGAAGGTCTCACATTTGTTGAGCAGCGAGTTATCGCGATTTTTGCATTTGCGACACTTATGTGGGTATTCAACGCCATTCCGGCATGGACCACATCTACATTTGTGGTTGTATTATTATTGTTCACTACATCCGACAGCAGTTTGTGGTTCTTCCGCGACGGCATTCCCACTGAAGAGTTGGGCAATCTCACAAGCTATAAATCATTGATGGCTTGTTTTGCCGACCCTATCATCATGCTGTTTATTGGTGGTTTCATCATCGCAATCGCCGCGACAAAAACCGGACTTGATGTGAAACTTGCTAAAGTAATGCTCAAGCCTTTCGGCACTCAATCCAAGTATGTGTTACTTGGTTTCATCATCGTAACTGCCGTATTCTCAATGTTCCTCAGCAACACAGCAACAGCAGCGATGATGTTGACGTTCCTTGCTCCGGTATTAAAAGCACTTCCCGCTGATGGTAAAGGAAAAATCGGTTTGGCACTTGCTATTCCTGTTGCAGCAAACATCGGTGGCATGGGAACTCCTATCGGAACCCCTCCAAATGCAATCGCACTCAAATACCTCAACGACCCTGAGGGCATGAATATGAACATAGGTTTCGGTGAATGGATGGCATTTATGATTCCTTTTACCTTGCTCCTTGTGTTTATCTCTTGGGTTGTATTATTGAAATTATTCCCCTTTAAACAAAAAACAATTCATCTCGACATTAAAGGTGAAGCTAAAAAAGACTGGCGTTCAATCACCGTATATATAGTATTTGCATTTACTGTACTCCTTTGGATTCTCGACAAATACACCGGTGTTAACTCTAACGTTGTTGCAATGCTTCCTGTAGGTGTATTCTGTGTTATAGGTGTTATCACTCGCCGAGACCTTGAAGAAATCAGTTGGGGGGTACTTTGGATGGTTGCCGGCGGTTTTGCCCTCGGTGTGGCATTAAATCAAACCGGATTGGCAGGACACGTAATCAATTCTATTCCATTCAACACATGGTCGCCATTACTTGTAATCATTGGCTCCGGCCTCATCTGTTACGCAATGGCCAACTTTATCTCTCACACTGCAACCGCCAACCTTTTGGTGCCAATCTTGGCTGTAGCAGGTGGTAGCATGGCAACTGAATTGGCTCCTCTCGGTGGTGTTTCAACATTGTTGATTGGTGTCGCAATCGCATCCTCTTTGGGTATGATACTCCCGATTTCTACCCCACCAAATGCGATGGCTCAAGCAACAGGCTTGATAAAAGAAAAAGACATGGCCAAAGTTGGTATCATTATGGGACTTATTGGTCTTGTTATTGGATATATAATGCTGATCATCCTTGGCACTAATGGGTTCATCGGAGATTAATCATTTCAACTAACAAATACAAGAAGCTGTTTATTCACAATCGTTTAAACAGCTTCTTTTCAATTTTTATATAATATGAAAAAGTTTTTATTATTATTATTTCTCGCTATTACCTCAATTAGCGCAACAGCCCAAATTAAGGACTTTGACTTCAAAATATACGGACAAGTACGCGCCGATTTATTTTACAACAGCCGTGCCAATGTCGAAAGTGTTGACGGATTGTTTTATAGCTACCCCAAAGACTATGATTATGATGCCGCCGGTGAGGATTTGAACGCAACCGACAACAGCAATATGTATCTCGTTTATTCTCGACTCGGTCTCGACTTAAAAGGGCCTAAACTTGGTAGTGCCTCAACTTCTGCAAAAATCGAATTTGATTTCCGCGGTTCAGGAACAACATTGTCAACTGTGCGCCTACGTCATGCCTATTTCAATTTTGATTGGAGTAAATCATCACTTCTTGTAGGGCAAACATGGCATCCTCTCTATGGCGATGTCGCTCCTCAAATCTTGAACCTCAACATGGGGTCGCCCTTCCAACCATTCAGCCGTGCGCCACAAGTGAGATTTCTCTATAATCTATCAAATGTAAGACTTACAGCATCAGCATTGTGGCAATCACAATACCTCTCAAATGGTGTTGATGGCAAAAGCAACAAATATATCAAAAACAGTTGCGTACCTGAATTTTACTTTGGTGCCGACTATAAAACAAAGAATCTAATTGTAGGAGCCGGCGTTGATGTGTTATCTATCGTACCTCGCACTCAAGCAACAGTTGGTGCTGAAATATTTAAAGTGAGCGAACGAGTGACATCGGTATCGGGTGAAGTTCATATAAAATACACTACCCCAATGTGGTATCTTGCAGCAAAAAGCGTCTTAGGTTCAAATCTCACTCAAGTATCTATGCTCGGCGGATATGGAGTTAAATCTATAGACCCAATCACCGGAGAACAAGATTATAGCGTAAACCACAACTCATCGACATGGGTTAACGTTGTATATGGTTCAAAATGGAAAGCCGGCATATTCTTGGGCTATATGAAAAATTTAGGGACAACCGATGCAGTTAGCAAAATGTACGGAACCGGAACCGACGTAGACCAATTACTCAGTGGATCTGCCGAAATTACCTACAATCTCCCACACTGGAAAATAGGACTTGAATACAACTACACTTCAGCCTACTATGGAGACTTAAATCACGCAAACGGCAAAATCATCAACACACATTCTGTTGGTAACAATCGCATCGTTGCAAGTGTATTGTATATGTTCTAATTTGTAGATAATAACTCTTTTATAAATGAGAGTAACTACATTAGCAAATTTCTCCCATAATTATTGTTAGTGTAGTAAATTATATGTATCTTTGCACATATTAATTACAATAAAGACATTCAATAGATAAAATGCGTAGCAATTTCACACATTCACACCATCATCACACCACGTTCTGAAAACGGGAGCATGGCGATGGTTAGTGCCTCAGTGAAATCTACTAATTATAAACCGGCTTCCTTGCGTAGAGGTAACCGGTTTTTTACTTTTGAATAAATAAAAAACATATTATATGGAAACTCGACTTAGAATTGCAGTACAATCAAAAGGTCGTCTCTATGATGAGACTATGGAATTGCTCGGCGAATCTGGCGTAAAATTAACAGCGGTAAAACGCACATTACTTGTTCCGTCACGCAATTTCCCGGTAGAATTATTATACCTTCGTGATGACGACATTCCCGATGCTGTTGCATCCGGAACTGCCGATATCGGCATTGTAGGACTTAATGAAGTTCTTGAAAAGAACAAAGAGGTTGAGATTATCAAAGAATTGGGTTTCAGCAAATGCCGTCTATCGCTTGCGATACCAAAGCGCACTGAATATAATGGTCTTAGCTGGTTTAACAACCGTAAAATCGCAACCTCCTACCCGGTTATACTTTCTGACTTCTTAAAGAAAAACGGCATCAAGGCTGACATCCACGTTATCACAGGCTCGGTTGAAATTGCCCCCGGCATAGGCATTGCAGATGGCATTTTTGACATTGTTTCATCCGGTTCAACACTCGTGAGCAACAACCTTGTCGAGGTTGAGAAAGTCCTTGAGTCTCAAGCTGTATTGATTGGCGCTTCAGCCAACAAACTCAACGCTGAAAAACAAGCAATTCTCGATGAACTATTATTCCGTTTTAACGCAGTTGCAGCTGCCGACGGCAAGAAATATATTTTGATGAACGTGCCACGCGAGAAACTCGATGAAGTATTGGGAATACTACCCGGCATAAAAAGCCCTACGGTGTTACCTCTTGCCAATGCCGATTGGTGTTCTGTTCACAGCGTACTTGAAGAAAAACGTTTTTGGGAAATTGTTGGCAAATTGCGCGCTGCCGGAGCCGAAGGTATCTTAGCCCTCGATATTGAAAAAATGGTACTCTAACAAATGGAAATAATACGTTATCCACAACGAGACAAATGGCAAGATCTATCCTTGCGTGCGTTTGCTGACAAAGCCGATGAAGTAAAATCTATCGTTGCCGGCATTATTGCTGAAGTGCGAAACCGTGGGGATGAAGCGTTGAAAGAATATGAGCGACGTTTCACCGGTGCAGTTATTGATAATTTTATTGTATCCGAAGCAGAGATCTCCGAAGCAGAGACACTCATTGACAATGAGCTAAAACAAGCCATTAATACGGCTCGTGACAATATCGCCACGTTTCACCAAGCACAAGCCACCGAAGTCATTATTGAGACTGCTCCAGGCGTTAAATGTATGCAACGCCAAGTACCAATCACTAAAGTAGGCTTATACGTCCCCGGGGGAAACTCACCTCTATTCTCAACAGTGTTGATGCTTGCAATACCGGCAAAAATTGCCGGATGTGAGGAAATATCACTCTGCACCCCTGCCGGAAAAAATGGCAAAATCCACCCTGCCATCCTATATGCGGCACACATCGCCGGCGTTAAACGCATCTACAAAACCGGAGGAGCGCAAGCTATCGCAGCAATGGCCTATGGCACAGAAACAATCTCACCGGTTTACAAGATATTCGGTCCCGGCAACCGATTTGTTACCGAAGCTAAACGCCAAGTGAGCGAGGGTGCGGTTTCTATAGATATGCCGGCAGGACCTTCAGAGGTGCTTGTTATTGCCGATGAAAAAGCCGATGCGCGTTTCGTCGCAGCCGACTTCTTGTCACAAGCCGAGCATGGACCCGATAGTCAATCTATAATGTTGACCACATCAGAACGTCTTGCAGAGCAACTTCCCATTGAGATTGAAAATCTGCTTTCGGTATTGCCTCGCCGTGAGATGATGGAGAAATCATTGAGCCATAGTCGCATAATTTTATTGAAAAACGATAATGAGGTTATGGATTTTTCCAACGTTTATGCACCTGAACATCTCATCATAAACCATGCTGAAGCATGGACACTTGCCGGCAAAGTCAAAAACGCCGGGTCGGTATTTGTCGGAGCATACTCTCCTGAAAGTGCCGGGGACTACGCATCAGGGACTAATCACACGTTGCCGACCTCAGGATATGCCCGCACATATAGCGGTGTCAACTTAGATAGTTTCACCAAAAAAATCACATTCCAAGAACTCACGCCCGAAGGTGTACGCTCTATCGGTAAAGCGGTTGAGGTAATGGCTGAGAATGAAGATTTATTTGCCCACAAAATAGCAATGACACTACGTCTAAACTCTTTAGAAAACAATCACTAATTATGACTTTAAACAAATTAGTCAGACCAAACATATTAAGCCTTGAGCCATACACTTGCGCACGAAATGAATTTACCGGTGAAGCTCGCGCATGGCTTGACGCAAATGAAAATAGTCGCATCACTGAATACAATCGTTACCCTGACCCTTTGCAGATAGAGGTAAAACGCCGTCTTGGGGCATATCGCGGTGTGGAGATTGAACGCATGTTTCTCGGAGTAGGTAGCGACGAGTGCATCGACATCGCCTATCGTGTATTCTGCCGACCTGGCATTGACAATGTTGTCGCAATAGAACCAACATACGGCATGTATCAAGTGTGTGCGGCGATTAATGATATTGAATATCGTCGCGTCAGCTTGCATGAAGATTTTTCGTTAAATATCGATGCATTGCTTGATGCTTGCGATGAAAACACCAAAATTATATGGATATGCACACCCAACAATCCAACCGGCAATGCCTATACTCGCGAACAACTTTGTGAAATCTGTCGCCGATTTAAAGGGATTACCATTGTAGATGAAGCATATATCGATTTCTCTCCCAAAGGCTCAATGATTGAGTTTCTCAACGAGTTCCCTCGCTTGATTGTGATGCAGACATTTTCAAAAGCATGGGCAAGCGCAGCAATTCGTTTAGGTGTGTCTTATGCTTCGCCTGAAATAATCAACATCTACAACAACGTCAAATATCCATATAACATCAATGAATTAACTCAACGACAAGCCTTAAAGGCGCTTGACAACATCGCCAACATTGAAAATGTCACAAAAGAGTTGATTGATGCGCGCAAACGACTTGCCGACTCTCTTGCCACACTTGATTGCGTTCAGAAAATATATCCCTCTGATGCCAACTTTCTGCTTGTTAAGGTGAGCAATGCCAACGACATCTACTCATTTCTGCGCGACAATGGCGTGATTGTAAGAAATCGTTGCCGCGTACATCTATGTGGAGAGTGCTTGCGCATCACTGTTGGAGATGAATCCGAAAACAATTTGTTGATTGAAAAACTTGCCGAATATGTCACAAAATAAACAACGAGTACTTTTCATTGACCGCGACGGCACTCTGATTGTTGAGCCTCCGGTTGATTACCAAGTTGACAGCCTTGAAAAATTGGAATTATTGCCCGGAATGTTGAGAGCGATGCACATTATAGCAACACGTCTCAATTATAAACTCGTAATGGTAACCAATCAAGACGGGCTTGGCACCGACTCATTTCCCGAAGACACATTCTGGCCGGCACACAATAAGATGCTCAAAGCGTTGAAAAACGAAGGGATTATTTTTGACGACATTATTATTGACCGCACTTTTGAGCATGAGAAAAAAACTACCCGCAAACCAGGTACCGCATTGCTCGGAGAATATCTCACAGGTAAATATGACCTTGAACACTCATTTGTAATAGGCGACCGACTCTCTGACGTGCAACTCGCCAAAAACTTGGGGTGCAATGCAATATATATCGGTGACGCCGAGGATTTAGCCAATAACACACTATCTGAAGTTGTTAAACATATTGCCTCAGGCAATAATGCTTGGGATAAAATCTCGACATTCTTGCTCAACAACGAGCGTCGTGCCATAGTTTCACGTCATACAAGCGAAACTGCTATTGACATCGAAGTAGTACTTGACGGCACTGGTCATTGTGAAATTTCAACCGGATTGGGATTTTTTGACCACATGCTCGAACAGATTGGTCGTCACTCAGGCATGGACTTGAAAATAAAAACTATAGGAGATCTTCATGTCGATGAACACCACACAATTGAAGACACTGCCATTGCACTTGGTGAAGCTATACGCATCGCCCTTGGTGACAAACGTGGCATCGAACGCTATGGATTTGTATTGCCTATGGATGATTGTCTCTGCACCGTTGCGCTTGACTTTGGCGGACGTCCATGGCTTGTGTGGGATGCCGAGTTTAACCGCGAAAAAATTGGGGAGATGCCCACCGAAATGTTTCTCCACTTCTTCAAAAGCCTCAGCGACAGCGCACGCATGAACCTATTTATCAGAGCCGAAGGGACTAACGAGCATCATAAAATCGAAGGCATTTTCAAAGCCCTCGCTCGCGCCATCAAAATGGCAATAAAACGTGACCCGTTCAATTATTCACTCCCTTCAACCAAAGGAGCGTTATGATTATTGACATTCTAATTCTCATTGGCGGTCTCGCGTTGATATTGCTTGGCGCCAATTGCTTGACCGATGGGGCGGCGGCAGTTGCTAAACGTTGGGGTGTGAGCGACTTGGTTATTGGATTGACTATTGTTGCGTTTGGGACATCTGCCCCCGAATTGGTCATCAGCACATTGTCGGCAATTAATGGCAGTGCCGAAATGGCTATAGGCAACGTGGTAGGTAGCAACCTCTTCAATATACTTATGATTGTGGGTGTTACAGCAATGTTATTGCCTATCAAAGTAGAAAAAAGCATTATGACCAATGAAATTCCGCTCGTGATTTTATCGTCGCTGGTGATGCTTTTCTTTGCCAACGACATTCTAATCGATGGCGACAGCGAAAATGCGATAAGCCGCATAGATGGCCTCATACTACTCTTGTTTTTTGCCATATTTATGCGCTACACATTTTCAATTGCCAAAAACGGAGCGGCAACAGATGAAAGTACCGGCGAAGTCAAGACTATGCCAGGGCTTAAAGCCACATTGTTTATTCTCGGCGGACTTGCAGGATTGATTTACGGTGGTCAACTATTTGTTGATGGAGCGAGCGGTGTCGCTCGCGCTCTTGGAGCAAGTGAGTCGCTTATTGGTCTTACCTTGGTTGCCGGAGGAACTTCCCTACCCGAATTGGCGACCTCGGTTACAGCAGCACTTAAACGCAACTCCGGCATCGCAATCGGAAACGTCGTAGGAAGCAACTTATTTAACATCTTCTTAGTTCTTGGATGCACCTCAACAATTACACCGCTAAAATTGGGTGGCATTACCAACCTTGATCTGGGGGTAATGGTCGGCGCATCATTGCTATTTTGGCTCTTTGGATATTTCTTCAAAGATCGCACTTTCACTCGAGCCGAAGGCGCAGTAATGGTCTTAGCATATATCGGCTACACCGCATTTCTCATCTCCC
Source organism: Muribaculaceae bacterium (assembly GCA_017396945.1). GTDB lineage: Bacteria > Bacteroidota > Bacteroidia > Bacteroidales > Muribaculaceae > RGIG4079. Next base: position 29,058 of record JAFQKI010000007.1, read on the forward strand.
AACAATAATCTATACGCACCTTTACGGGCTGTAGCGCATGGGATTTTGCTATAGGAAAAAGATAATACAAGAGACAGTGTCAAAATTTCTCAATTTTGACACTGTCTCTTTATGCCGTTGAAACTATATTAATTAATAGTTATTGGCTTTGATTTGGAAATAGGCTTGTGGATGCTTGCACACTGGGCAAAGAGCGGGAGCTTTTTTGCCGATAACTATGTGTCCGCAGTTAGAACATTCCCACACCATGTCACCATCGCGAGAGAAGACAAGTTGTCCTTCAACGTTAGCAAGTAACTTGCGATAACGTTCCTCATGCTCTTTTTCAATTTTACCTACCATTTCAAAGAGAGCGGCGATTTTGGTGAAACCCTCTTCGCGAGCCTCTTTGGCAAAACGATCATACATGTCGGTCCATTCATAGTTTTCACCTTGAGCCGCATCAAGAAGATTTTCGGCTGTAGAGGGTATATCATCACCATGAAGAAGTTTGAACCAGATTTTGGCATGCTCTTTTTCGTTGTTGGCTGTTTCTTCAAATATGTTCGCGATTTGAACAAAGCCATCTTTACGAGCTTTTGAAGCGTAATAAGTGTATTTGTTGCGAGCCATTGACTCACCCGCAAACGCTTCCATCAAGTTTTTTTCGGTTTTGCTACCTTTTAATTCTGCCATAGTTGTAACTTTTATTTGTTATTTATTTTTTGAAATAACGATTATAGAGCCCTTGGAAACCTTGACCATGACGAGCCTCATCTTTAGCCATTTCATGAACAGTGTCATGGATTGCATCAAGATTTAATTGTTTTGCGCGAGCAGCAATGCGCATTTTGTCGGCATTGGCACCAGCTTCAGCTGCCATACGTTTTTCAAGGTTGGTCTTAGTATCCCACACACAGTCACCGAGCAATTCGGCAAACTTCGCTGCGTGTTCAGCTTCTTCCCAAGCATAGCGTTTAAACGCTTCGGCGATTTCGGGATAACCTTCACGGTCGGCTTGACGCGACATCGCAAGGTACATTCCCACTTCGCTACACTCGCCGTTAAAGTGTGCATTGAGGTCTTTTATCATTTCGTCGTCACAACCCTTTGCGATACCGATAACATGTTCGGTCACAAACTGGAGTTGTTCATCTTCGACCATTTCATTAAATTTGCTTGCGGGCACGCCACACAAAGGGCATTTTTCGGGAGCTTGCTCACCTTCGTGTACATAACCACACACAGCGCAAATAAATTTCTTAGCCATAGCCTTTTAATTTAGATAATTATACGTTTAAATGTTATTATTGTTCATTGCAGTCTGCAAAGTTTAGCAGATTGAAATCAAAATTAGAAATTTAATTCCAAATACCGAAATTTCAATCACATTTTTTCATCCCCAAAAACAAAAAAACACCCTCGCAAGGGTGGTTTTATCTGGGAAGTTGGAGATTGATTAGTATTCGTCCCAACCTTTAATTTCGATGTCGTTGATGGGCTTGCTTGTAAAGGCGGTGATGAATGCCGAAGCAAGACGCGCATTTGTGAGCAATGGAATGTTGTGATCGATTGCCGAGCGACGAATGCGATAACCGTTGGTCAACTCACGTTTGGTGTGGTTCTTTGGAATGTTGATTACCATATCGATGTCGTGGTTGGCGATGAGGTCGAGAATGTTTTCACCCTCTTCGTCAGGCCAACATACAGGGTGAGCCGGCACACCGTTTTCATTGAGGAATTTAGATGTTCCCTCAGTTGCATAAAGTTTGTAACCGTTTTCATTAAGCATGCGACAGCAGTCGAGCATATCTACTTTGCCACGCACGTCACCCGAAGAAACAAGTACGGCTTTATCTTTGCTTGGCACACGGTAGCCGACCGAAAGCATTGCATTGAGTAACGCCTCGTCAAAGTCGGCTCCAAGGCAACCTACCTCACCGGTCGATGACATATCTACACCAAGCACGGGGTCGGCTTTATGCAAGCGAGCAAATGAGAATTGAGATGCTTTAATACCGATGTAGTCGATGTCAAATGTTGAAGAATCGGCTTTTTCAACAGGCTCGTTGAGCATGATGCGTGTAGCAGTCTCAATGAAGTTGCGTTTAAGTATTTTAGAAACAAATGGGAAACTGCGAGAAGCACGCAAGTTACACTCAATAACTTTCACATCGTTGTTTTTAGCAAGATATTGGATATTGAAAGGCCCTGAAATGTTCAATTCCTTAGCGATTTTCTTGCTTATGCGCTTGATGCGACGAGCGGTTTCCATATATATCTTTTGAGCGGGGAACACGAGTGTAGCGTCTCCTGAGTGAACGCCGGCAAACTCGATGTGCTCAGAGATAGCATATTCAATGACCTCACCATTGCGAGCCACAGCGTCAAACTCGATTTCTTTGGCGTTTTGAAGAAACTCAGAAACAACAACAGGAAATTCTTTAGAAACCTTAGCCGCTGCACCAAGGAACTCATGCATTGACTCATGGTCGTAGCACACGTTCATAGCCGCACCTGAAAGCACATAGCTGGGGCGGATCAATACGGGGAAACCAACCTCCTCTACAAACTTGTCGATATCGTCAAAGCTTGTCAACTCTTTCCAACGAGGTTGGTCAATGCCGAGCGAGTCGAGCATAGCCGAGAATTTGTGACGGTTTTCGGCACGGTCAATAGAGATGGGTGAAGTTCCCAAAATGGGTACATGGCGACGATAAAGCTTCATCGCAAGGTTATTGGGTATCTGACCACCTACCGACACAATCACACCGCGAGGTGTTTCGAGGTCGATAACGTCGAGCACACGTTCAAAACTGAGTTCGTCAAAATAAAGACGATCACACATGTCATAGTCGGTAGATACTGTCTCAGGGTTATAGTTAATCATAATTGACTTATAACCGAGCTTGCGACAAGTGCTGACTGCGTTAACCGAGCACCAATCAAATTCAACTGAGCTACCGATGCGATAAGCTCCTGAACCAAGCACTACGATATTCTTGCCGGAATTGTAGTCATAAGGTATTTGATGAGCATCGGCTCCGTATGTTACGTATAGATAATTGGTCAAATCGGGATATTCTGAAGCAACGGTGTTGATGCGGCACACTTTAGGTGTAACATTCAAACTCTTGCGGTGTTCACGCACGCGCAACACTTCTGCTTCATAGTTGGTCTCAGGATTTTCAACATAGCGGGCAATTTGGAAGTCGCTATATCCAAGACGTTTTGCTTCGGCAAGAACTTCGGCAGGAAGGTCTTCGATACAAGAGTACTGACCAAGCACTTTGGTATAGTCATAGATATTTTTAAGACGACTCAAGAACCATGGGTCAATTTTAGTCAATTCTTCGATGCGCTCAACGGTATAACCATTTTCTAACGCTTGAGCAATCGCAAAGATGCGCAAGTCAGTTGGATGAGAGAGTGCGTGATCGAGATCGTCAAACTTGATATCGCGGTTGCCAACGAAACCATGCATACCTTGACCTATCATGCGGAGACCTTTCTGAATGATTTCTTCAAAAGATTTACCGATAGACATGATTTCACCAACAGATTTCATTGATGAACCTATTTCACGGTCAACTCCGGCAAACTTAGTAAGGTCCCAACGAGGTATTTTCACAATCATGTAATCAACCGATGGAGCTACGTATGCAGAATTAGGAGTTCCCATCTCACCGATTTGGTCGAGAGAGTAACCAAGAGCGAGTTTAGCGGCAACAAATGCCAACGGATAACCGGAAGCTTTTGAAGCGAGTGCCGAACTACGACTCAAACGAGCATTAATCTCAATAATACGATAGTCGTTGGTCTCGGCATTGAATGCATATTGGATATTACATTCTCCTACGATACCTATGTGGCGAACAACTCTGATTGCAACATCTTGCAACAATTTGATTTGCTCTTGAGTCAATGATACAATGGGAGCAACTACGATACTTTCACCTGTGTGGATGCCAAGCGGGTCAAAGTTTTCCATTGGAACCACAGTGAAACAGTGGTCGTTTTTATCACGAATTACTTCAAACTCGATTTCTTTCCAACCTTTCAAAGATTCTTCAACAAGAATTTGTTTAGAGTGAGCAAGCGCGCTTTCGCAAAGGGTGTTGAACTCTTCTTCGTTATTACAAATACCGGAGCCGAGACCACCGAGTGCATAAGCCGAACGCACCATTACAGGGAAACCTATGCGGTGAGCCACATTAAGGGCGTCTTCCATTGTTTCCACAGCTTGAGAAACCGGAGTTTTAGCTTGAATTTCGTCAAGTTTCTTTACAAAGAGATCGCGGTCTTCAGTAATCATAATCGCCTCAACCGATGTGCCAAGCACTTTCACACCATATTTTTCGAGAGTGCCATTGAGATAAAGTTCTGTACCGCAGTTCAAAGCAGTTTGACCACCAAATGCAAGTAGAATGCCATCGGGGCGCTCTTTTTTTATCACTTCCTCAACAAAATAGGAAGTAATCGGGAGAAAATAAACCTTGTCGGCTACCCCTTCCGATGTTTGAATAGTAGCAATGTTGGGGTTAATGAGAACGGTAGAGATGCCATCTTCGCGGAGGGCTTTTAATGCTTGAGAACCAGAGTAATCAAATTCGCCGGCTTGTCCAATTTTCAAGGCACCAGAGCCGAGCAATAATACTTTTTTAATTCCGTCGATCATATTTTTGCAAAATTTCTTGCAAAGTTACAATAAATAGCGTGGCTACACAATAGCCACGCCAATTTTTTCAGAAAAAACAACATTATTACATAGTTGCTATGAAATGATGTCAAACCCACGATTACAAAGGGCTTTGAGCATGTCATAATTCATAGCTTCATAATAGTAGTCGATAATATGCCCAGCCCAATCATTGTCGGTAGTTGAGCCTGAACGAGTGGCATTATAGGCAGTGATTTTCTTGTCATACTCAAGCAAATCGGGAGTCATATCATCCTCACGATAAGTATTATTGTGAATGATAAGCGACTTTGGCTGCTTGGGTTTGAGCTCATTGACTTCACGAGGTATACCGATTGCGAGACCACACACCACAAACACTCCTTGTGGCAGTTGAAGCAGTTGGGAAATTTTCTCAGGTGCAGCAGTGCGGGTATAGCCTATGCAACAAGTCCCCAAACCACATGCCTCGGCGGCAACAAGAGCGCTCATCATCGCCAAAGACGCATCGATAACACCAACCATCACTCCGTCGAGAGTATCATTAAATCCGGGCATTTCAAGACCTTTGGCATCGGCAATAACTTTAATTTTATTATAATCGGCACAAAAAACAAGGAAACGATTACAAGTCTTAATCTGCTTTTGTCCGGTAATTTCGGCGAGTTTCTCTTTCAATGATTGATCGCTGATATCGATTACAGAGTATTGTTGCCCGTTATAACTTGTGGGGGTGTTGCGTATAGCGCCAAAGATAAAACCTAAGTCTTGTTCTGAAATAGCTTCGCGCTCATAGCGTCGAGTACTGCGACGTTGTAAAAGGGTATCGATCACGGTTTTCATAATAATTTTAGATTTAATGGTGTAATAATGGGGTTTGCTATTATATTAAACGTAAAAAGTCCTTCGATAGTTTAACCGAAGGACTTAAAAAGTATATAAGTTAAATACTATATGTTAAACATTAAAACGGAAGTGCATAATGTCTCCATCTTGCACAACATATTCTTTGCCTTCAACACTCATTTTTCCGGCTTCTTTAACGGCATTTTCGCTACCGAGAGTTACAAAATCCTCATATTTGATTACCTCGGCACGTATAAAGCCTTTTTCAAAGTCGGTGTGAATGATACCGGCACATTGAGGAGCTTTGCTACCACGGAGGAATGTCCACGCGCGCACTTCATCGGCTCCGGCGGTAAAGTAGGTTTGTAAATCTAGCAACGCATAAGCCGCACGAATAAGTCGCGACACGCCCGACTCTTCAAGACCAATTTCGGCAAGGAATTCTTGACGTTCTTCAAATGTATCGAGTTCGGCGATTTCGCTTTCGGTTTGCGCCGCAACAATAAGGATTTGAGCATTCTCGTTTTTCACCGCCTCGCGCACCGCTTCAACATATTTATTACCATTGACTGCCGACGCGTCGTCAACGTTACAAACATACATCACCGGTTTATTGGTGAGCAAAAACAATTCCTTTGCATATTTTTGTTCATCAACGGTCTCAAATGTCACCGAGCGAGCGGGAAGCCCTTGATCAAGAGCATCTTTGAATTGACGCAACACTTCATATTGCATCTTTGCAACTTTGTCGCCGCCGGTTTGAGCTTGCTTTTGAGTCTTTGCAATGCGCGCTTCTACGGTTTCAAGGTCTTTAAGTTGCAACTCATAGTCAATAATCTCTTTGTCGCGAACGGGGTCAACCGTGCCATCGACGTGAGTGATATTGTCGTTGTCAAAACAGCGCAATACGTGTAGGATTGCATCGGTTTCGCGAATGTTGGCGAGGAATTTATTACCGAGACCTTCTCCTTTAGATGCACCTTTGACCAATCCGGCAATATCAACGATTTCAACGGTTGCCGGAACAACGCTACGAGGTTGACACATATCAACAAGCTTTGTAAGACGGTCGTCGGGGACTGTAATAACCCCTACGTTTGGCTCGATAGTGCAGAAGGGGAAGTTGGCCGACTGCGCTTTAGCGTTAGAGAGACAGTTGAAAAGAGTTGACTTGCCTACGTTGGGCAGCCCTACGATACCACATTGAAGTGCCATTTATAATTGAGTTTAATAGTTTTTACTGATTTTTAAGTGCAAAGATAGTGCAAGCCGAGCGCAAATACAAGAAAAGCGAAATTTTATTTATTGATTTCGGTAATGAAAAAGTCGCCGTATCTCAACGACAAGGCGACTTTAAAAAGCAGAAAAGAGTTTATTTATATGTGGAGCTTCAATCAGCCCCAATTAAGAATAGGCATTATTTTACCGCAATTTTTACCGGCAGATTGCCGACATTAACGATGTAAATACCTTCTACAAGATTAATAGGCACAGTATATTGATTATCTCTTGCGGTAAATGAGGTTATTAATTGCCCTGCAATATCATAAATTGCCACAACTTCACCTTTGCAATTATTCACTGTCAAATTACCATTAATATAGGAAATATAGATATCGCTGATTTCCACATTTTGAATGCCTACCGTAGGATCATATTCCACAATTACAGGAATGTTTGCGGTAAATGATTTCACTCCATAAGTTTTGTGAGAGATTGACTGTGTCAACTCAACAGTTGCCACTCCTGACATATTTTCAGGGATAGTAACCACAAGATTATTGTTAATTATCTCAGCATTTGAAATAAGCAGATTATCACTCACATTGGTCACAGTAGTCGCAAATGTCAAGTTTGTTTTACTTTGAGTATAGTTAAATACCTCAGCAATAGCCAAAGAGTCTGAAACCTCAACTGCAGCCCCCTCTATCAACAATTCGCATTCGGTGATAGTAGGTTTATAAATGCGAGGAGTGATTGTCAATGTGGCAGTATTTTTCACTGATGCACCATATTTATCGATACATTCCAATGTGAATACAAATTCAGTCTTTGCATCAACATCTCCTGTGAATTTCACCTTAGGCGTGATATTACCGTTGGTAGCATAAGTGAGATCGAGCCAGTCAACATCTTCACGGATATACATTGTGATGTTATCGGTTCCGGGACCTTCTGCATCTGTAAAGCAAGTTGTAAGTTTTGCGGCTGTGCAGCTTTTTACTGATGTTGCACGTTCATACATTGCAGAGCTATAACTATATGCTTTCTTCACTGTTGGAGCTTCATTTACCTCTGTTGCCTCCATTAAGTTTATCGCCGTAGGCACCGCATTACAGATTGTTTTGGCTTGTATTAAGTCTGTCGATTCAAAGATAGCCAATCCTTGACTGTATGCCACATAATAGCGTTCATAGGTGTTCCCCTCTGATTCAAAAGTTTCGCCAACAGCAAGAGTAGGAACCATCATGTCGTTAAGCACCATCACAGTCTCGTCGCCAAATGTTTCGTTTTCAAGATTGTATGCGATAAATCCACTACCACGAGATACCATAATATTGTTACCTGCAAGAGTTGAAGCACTATGAGGAACTTGCAAAGAGCCGTCTAATGTAGCAGATGTAATAGTAGATGTGTTGTCCATTGGATTAAACACAACCATTGAAGCAGCTTCGCCATTCACTTCACCGGTAGCAATATAGAGCTTGTCATTGTGGAGATACATTCCTGAAGCGTTGTTGCCACCATTCAGTTCTAAATTAGTTTCGGTTAATGCCCAAGTTGCAAGATTAATTTTGTTCATCATTGCATTACCATCTTTTGCACACAAGATATAAGCAATATCGCCATTGAGGACTAATTGCTTGATTGTACCATTCAATTTGACAGATTTGAATGCCTCAAGGTCGGTGCGATAGAACACTTTGAGCAAATCCCCGTCACTGACAAGAATTTTATCTTTGTAAGTGACAAGTTGATGTTTGTTGGTTGAAGATAAGGTTGCTTCAGCGATATTCGAACCGTATGCCACATCATAGCGAGCGATGTTTGTGCCTTGTGTGACATATGCGTATGCTCCATCTGCAAGCACATTGTCGGTTGGCATTTCTGTTAAATCAGAACTGTTTAATAGTTCACCAACGTAGGTTCTGTTTTCGTAAGTTTCGGCATCGATACCTTGAAGTTGAGCAATGCCCGTGTATGATCCATTTTCATCGGTACTGTTAACCATTAATAATTGCTTGCGAGTTGCTTGGTTGTGAGGGCCATATATAATGGGTACTTCAATTGTTGACTTCTTTCCATAGCAAGTAACATTAAATGTGAGAACATCTGAGCCATATTCACCTTCGGTAAATTCATAATAAAGGTGGTTGTTATAAAGAGAAACTTTTGCAAATTCATTTTTCGCAGTCACCTCTTCCATATATACAGTAGCACCGGTTTCTGTTGAAAAAATATCACTATTAAGCAATTCACCGGTTGACGCACTTGCCGCAATACGAATCGGATTTGCCTCTATTTTAGGAATATCACGAACAGTTATTTCAATTTTATCACTCAATGCCGGATTAATCTCCGATACAGCAGTCAGAGTGGTTACACCGGAAGTCAATGCGATAAAACTACCTTTATCTATTGTTCCAACTTCGGGATTGCTATTTAACCAAATGTAATTGTCGTAGATAAAACGATTAGATTTTGTTTCGTTTACGTTTTCAGCGTTTTCATCTTCACTTTCCACATTGATGTAAACTCGTTCTCCCACTACACATGATAATGCATCTCCTTCAGCTCCGGTATTTCCTTCAAGGCTGATAACTACAGCAGTAAGATTACATACCGAAACCTCAAATACTTCTTCGGGAATGCCGTCCATAGCCGAGAAGTGCACCCACACAGTGCCTTTCCCTTTAGCAGTGAAAAATCCTGTGTTGTCAATTTCGGCAATGGCGTCAACGCCGTCTGTTACAAGCCCCTCTTGATCCATTGTAAGCCACCAACGTTGAGTCGTATTTTCTACTGGGCGACCATTTTTGAATAAGAACCCTTCATATTGGCAAGTGTGTCCGAGAGGTACTTGCAATTGAGTGATACCTGCATAATTGTAGTAATAATCTTGTGGCACATATTCGGGGTCGGGTAAGGTGATGGCACAGTTTAATACTTCGGTTGACCATTCGCCAAGCCAACCGGCAATAACTTGCCCTGCAGTATATACTTTTACGAAATCAATCTTTTCAAGTTCGACATAATTTCCGTCTTTGTCAACAGCCCAACTGATGTCCATACCATCACCCGCAGTTTCGCCAAGAGACGGACGACCATATGGATTTTGTGCGATGCGAGAATCATCTTTCACAAAACCTTTATTGTCGCAATATCCAAAGCCAGAATAAGAATAAAACTCGATATAACTTGGTGAACGCATATCAATGCAACCTCGAATGTTAGTCATTCCGGTGAAAGTTATCGAGTCGCGTGAAATGCATGGATTATACCAACGCATTGATTCATCGGGATTATCTTGATTGTAGAAATAATCGGGATAGAAAGTGTGTTTGTGAAAACTGTTTGTTACCACTGCACCATATTCATGTTTAGTTTCTCCGTTTTCTTCCCATTTCATTGCCCAGGGCACAGTGTAACGATCATTGTAATGAGGATTGTAGTAGGTGAGTTCTACATTGCGTTTGGTAGTGCTCAGCCAATAGTCGCTACCAGCAAGTTCATACCATTCGCCATCATCGGGAAGTCCGTTGCCGTTTTTGTCTTCCATAACTTGCACAGCACCGGGTTCGGTCCATACACCTTTTTCGGCAGCGACAAATGAGTTTCCTTCAACGGTGAAATCCACACCGTAGGGGTTTTGTGGGTTATTGTAAATAGGTTGGTCAAATCCAAAAACAACATATCCACCCAATGCACCAAGACTTAAACCGCGTTGGTCTGATTCAAAAAATTCTACCGGATTATCCCACGCTTCTTCTACTCGGAATTGACCAGCAGCAGGTTGGTATTCCAATATCTTTGTGGCATAGCAATTGCGAGTAGCATACGCAATAATTTTATTTGAAGAGAACTCAGATCCATCAGATAGGGTAATTGTATATTTTATCGCATCTGAAACAATTTGTTGAGGTGTACCATTAAGAGTATATTGAATTACTTTATATCCATTTTCTCCGTCAACCAATTCGGCAGTACCATGTTTCAACTCATCGGCATTGTCAAGCGTCAAAGTGCAAATTGTTTTTTCGTCAGATTTATAGAAGCTGGTATTGCCAATAACATCATAAACTTGAGACGCAATCGAATCGGGATTAATGTACGATTTAATGCCAGAGGTAGCCAACCCCGGCACTTTTACGGGGAAAGTGTTTGTGACTGTTTCGCCATTATAGGTAATAGAAACTGTAAACGTTGTTTCACCTTTTACACCTCCCAAACGAGTGAGTTGCATTCTCGTTTGATTCATGTGGGCATTAATAGTACTCAATTTAATGATTGAGTTATCGCCCGAAGATGTAGTGATTGTAATGCCATCCATTTGTGAGATGTCGGTTTTAGTCGTAATCTCATCGGGATAGGTAAACAAATTGTAAAAATAGACATAGAAACTCTTGCTTGCGTCAGAGCCAACTTCCTCATAGGAATACTCCTTGGGAACGAATTGAGAGCTAGCTTGCGCTGTAACTGACGTTACCAGCGACAAAAACAGCATGATAAAGCTAAACTTTTTCATATTATAAAACTATTTTATAAGATTGGTTTGAAATTTTTACGAGATAAAGATTCCCTTTCGCAAGTCCTGTAATTTGTTCACCATTGTTTACGATGATGGATTTTACAAGAGAACCTTGTGCATTGAAGATTTCTACTTGTTGAGGGGTGTCAATGCCGGTAATCATAATGTTGCCCGAAACGGCAAAAACATTAGCCTTTTCATGCGTATTCATTTGAATTGAGCTTATTTCGGCAGTAACTGAAACAGCGACACTCTTAGTTACAATTTTACCATTAGAATTAAATGCTATTTCAACAATGGTATTCCCTTTATTCAAAGGAGTAAGCACTAAATTTCCTCTAACGATATCGGCTTTTACAATAGCCGAATTTTCCACATTACTAATGCTTTTTATAATCGCCGCATTATTGGAATCGTCATCTGTCACCTTATCGGCAAGTGTGATTTCTACCGGATTTTCATCTTCAATAGTTACATCCTCGATATCTTCAACTATTGGAGCTTCATTGTCGGGAAAGATAAACATTGCAGGATACCAATAGCGTTTAATCGGTTCTTGATACTGAATCATTTCCCCTTCAGAGTTTATTATTGCATATATCCAATCTTGTGTCGCAATGTTTTCTTCTACATAAAGAGACGCATAGATGTTTCCATCTTTAGGGTTACACTGTATTGCTCCACCATAGAAATACAATCCGTCAAAAGAGCTATCATATATCTCTTCACAAGCACCTTCGGCATAAGCCTCGTCGGGATTTGCCAGGTCTATATTATCCCAATCAATAGCATCTATATTAAACCGATATAGCACACAGTTTCTGAACCAATTTATTTGACCCAGACTTGGATCGGTATATACAAAATAAAGAACGTTTTCGGTGTTGCTCGCAGTCAAAGTCCCGGCGGTCCAAGCATACCAAGATTGAGGCACTCCACCTGTATCTATTCTCACTTTCTTTGTCTCAAGAGTATATTGGTCAATGCACATTAGTTGGGTTCCATTCCAAGCGTCACCATTCCACCCGTATGGATATTTGAGATTATCCTCATAACCCTCTTCTTGATAGTTCACACCTACCCACACATTACCATCTTTACTTTGTACCATAGTTGAGAAACAACCTTCAATGATTTTTAGAATTTCATCGGTTTCAGGGTCAATAACAAGTACACCCAAGTCTTGCTTAATTGCAAATACATAATCTTGAGTGCGAAGCATCATACCGATTTGATTTTTATACAACGGACCTTGACCATCGGCATTGCTCACCTCATTTCCCGTAATCAAAGGGTTATCGGTACCTGGAATAATTTTCTCAGAGTCCCACGTAAAAATTTCGCCTTGCTCGTTCCACTTGAAGACATATATGCCATTTGAAGTGCCGACATAGAACTTTTTATTATCAACAAAGCACACGCCACGACCATCGGCATCGGATTTATCATTCTCGTTAACCGAAATAAGAGGGTGAACCTCATCGCCAACAGGTTTTAGCGTGTTTTTATGCAAAATAGCTACACGACCCGACATCATATCGCCCGGTTCACCGGGGTCTTTATCTTGTTTGGCTGTTATTACAATAAAGTCACCATAAAGTTGACCATATTGAGAGGTACACCCAAGAGAGTATTCATAATTATTAGCCATCTGCATGATGTAATAATCAATGAGTTCTGTTTCGGGGTTCCAAAAGTTAAGAGAACTGTTGTTGTGACCATACCAGTCCTCATTCAATACATACACCCCATTGGTGTAATCTTGTGCTTCTGACTGCAACGAACTACTCGCAACCAATACACTTGCAATTAAAGAACAAAATTTTTTCATAATGTTATATGAGTATTTTGTGATTTATATTATTATCATGGATTTGGCATAAATGAGTTGTCAACATGCAAATCTTCGGCACGGCATATTTCGGTAGAAGTTTCCCCAAGCCAACCACACGACTGATTTACTCCGGTAAAGACACGTATAAAATCCACACCTTCAAGATGCACATGATTACCATTCTCATCAACTGCCCAATCTATGTTGAAACAACTTTTATCTTCTACCTCATTAGGGTGATTATCGGCATACCCCCAGTCATAAGCATATAAAACATAATAACTACCAGTACCACTTTCATCAATTCCATTTGACGCCAATTTGGTTCCGGCAAAAGTCATTTCATCCTCATTAATCCATTTCGGAAAATAATCTTGACGATGATATGAGTTTTTTTCTATATATCCGGTTGTACCATCGTTGGCGATCCATTGAATATAAGAAGAGTCGGTTATGGGTGATTGCCGTATTGGAGTCGCGACATGATCTGACGGAGTGCGATAATATGTTACTGAATAATTGTGTAATGTTTCCGGCTTATAGTATTCACTACCCGCAAGTTCATACCACTCATCATCGGGAATGCCATTGCCGTTTTTATCAATTGACACCATCACGATTCCAGGCTCAGCACTACCACCCGATTCTGGTGCATTAGGATTGGGATTGGCTTCGGCATAGAAAGAATTACCGATAATTTTAAAGTCCATTTCTCCCGGCGCATTCACTACCGTGTGGTCAAATCCAAATGTCACATATCCGCCATATCCTCCTAAAGAAATGAGTACATCATTTTTATCAGAGATACATTCCAAAACCTTTTCACACATTGTTTCTTCTGTATCACCCTCCTCATATTTAGGTAGTTCATTAACAAATTGTCCCGGAGCCGGACGATATTCATAAACCTGTGTTATATATCTGCTATAAGCGACTTGTTCGTTCCACACCGTGATTGTAACATTATGTTCGACCGGGTCGGTTTCGTCAATAATGCTCAATTTTATGTTATAGACTCCGGCATCTTTTTTGACAAAGTATAAATCGCGGTCGGTTGATATAACCGAATCATTTCCGTTACTATCTTTCATCGTCCAGAGATACGCGTCTCCGGGAAATTCGGGGTGCAAATGAAGCATTTTCATTCGTTCAACGGCATATTCTTCATTTATGCCAAGGCTTACCATCTCAATTTCAGGCTCACAAGCCGAAAGTGTGATTAGCAATATAATTGCAGATAATATATAATTTAACTTCTTCATTATCGGATTTTATTTATATAGAAATACCATGTGAGCAGGAATGTCGCCGGTGCGAACACTCCATTTCTTTTTACCCTCTCTGCTATAGCAATGCAAAGCACCACTTGACACATAATTTTTTGCATCAGTCACATATATATCACCTGTGACAGGATGAACAGTTATTCCATAAGGGACTTCAATATCTTGCTCAGTTCCATCTGTGATAAAATGGTCTGTCACAAGCTCTTTTGTACGCACATCTATAATACCATAGGCAATATGATTTCGTTCTTCTTGATTATTCCATTCTACGCTGTAGAAATAGAGTGAATCACCTTGAATGTGCATCTCAGAGCAAGGGATGTCAAGAGTGTCTGTAACAACCATCTTTCGAGAAAATCGGCTTTCTTTTTCCAATACAAATATCTTGGAACGAATTGATCCATAGTTTCCCCTTGATGTCACCCACAATTTTCCATACTTATCAGCTTCTATGCGATGAAGGTTAATCCCAACCGGAATTTTCTCAACTTGTGTCATTCCATATTTTTCGACAACAGAGATTGTGTAATCATACTTTGGTACACGATACCCTCCAGAATTGGCGACATAAATATATTCGCCTATTATCTCCAACTCGTCGGGCTGATAACCTACTGTACATTTGCCGGTAATCGCGAGTGATGTTGTATCGACTCGATACACTGCGCCTAATTGAGCATCGGGATCAATCGCAACCGGACCCACATAGGCTGAGACATAAGCATTTCCTTTATCAAACTTGATATACCGACAATTTGGTATATCAATTTGCCCAATGCGAGTCAACGTGTGAGCATCCATTACTTCAACTTTGTGAGAACAGTTGATAACCGCATATAGCTTACTGCCATAGATTTGGATATCGTTCCCGACATCTCCCAATTCCTTTATGACCGTAGGGTTGCGCTCTGCATACATGTTGCGCACATAATAAGCATTCTTGAAATCCACAAAATCTATTGACGCCTTATTACTACCCATATTTCCCTCATTAAGCAGATACATCCCTATAGGGTCAACATCGGTTGTGGGATCAAATGGCAATATGTCATATTCTGTTGGCACCACAAGTTCATCCTCTCTACAACTCATGGCGCAACCGAATAGCAATGAAAAGAGTATAACCGATAATATATTTTTCCTCATTAGTTTCAAAATTAAAGTTCGACTACAATACCAAAACGATAGTTGCGTTTAGGCATCGGATAATTTAAAATCACATCATAATCTTGTGAAAAGAGGTTATTTACTTCGGCTGTCGCCTTAAAATTGATATTGTTGATTTTAAAAGATTTCATTAGCGAAATATCGCTTGTGTACCATGGTTGAGTATAATTATATCTGATATTTTCTTGTTGATTGTAACGCTCACCGGTATAGATAAAACTATAATTCAAGTGCCAATCTTTCCAATCAAGCATCAGTATCGCCGAACCACTATGCCAAGGGATATAGGGAATTTGGTGACGATAATAATTGTCGGCAGGATTGGTGACATCTATAGCATCTTGATAAGTGTATTGAAATTTTGTAGTGAAATCAATATCATACGGGAGACCAAAAGTTGCTCCAAGTTGTACATCGACACCTTTGATCTCCACTTTGCCGAGATTCAACATTGTCCAACGGAATTGTTGCCCTTTAGGATAAGCTACTATTTTATCTCTCACGTCATTATAATACAAATCAGTTCCAACTCTGAAGAACTTAAACCAACTGTTTTTCCTTTCAAGATCATATAATAGCCCGACATTATATTGAATTGCAGTTTCAGGCTTTAGATAAGCATTACCCATATCGGTATAATACAAATCATTGAATGTTGGCATACGATAACTTTGTTTATAAAATGCTCTAACCACAAAGTTTGGTTTCTTAAATGGTTTGTATGACATGAATACTCCCGGAGTGAATTTCACCTTATCAGGGGCGGAATCACGGTCTCGTTGTTCCTCATTGACATAAGTCATCAATCCTGAAGCTTGCAATTTAAAACAATCTCCAAGCGAAAATGCCGTTGCCACAGAGAGCCAATGCGTAGTTCTGTCAACATCCATATACTCCGACAACCCATTCCATTGAAAGTCATAAGCCATCGAAACATCCCAATTTCTTAAAATCTCATATTTATTTGCCCAAGACAAATACACCTCTTTCTGTTTGTAGGTGTTATCGACATGTATCAATTTGTCATCATTGTTAACATATCGGGTATAATCAAAGGCATATTTGGCATTAACCTTAGTTTGTAATTTATTGGTAATATCATATTCAAACATCCCTTGGACAAACGAGTTTCTATCCCATAGTCGTTCTCCTCGACGCCACACATTATTTACTATCGCTCCCGGCACGCCTCGCTCTGAATTATAATGGTATAAATAAGCTTTCCATCTTCCATTTGGAAGGTATCCATGAACCCCACCTTCAAAACGCACCGCATCAAGATCGCCATTTTGTCTCACCGCAGTCGTGTCGTATGCAAGTTCACCCGATGGAGTAACACGTCGATATCTAAATTTGTATTTTCCCGAAGCATTTACCCACTCGGCATTGAAGCTCATACTCATTGTGCGACTGAGTTTATATTCAAATGCGACAGACGGATTAAACAGGTCAAAAGACCCGGCTTTTAATCCGACTTTTAAGTGGCTTGTTTCTCCGGCTTTGAATTTCGGGAATTTAGTTGTAAGATATATCGAACCAGCAGAGCCAAACTCTCGTGCCGACTGAAAAATATCACTTTTTTGTCCATTATAAAGAGAAACAGTCTCGATATTTTCGAGTGAGAATTTACCAAGATCGACTTGACCATTCTGTGCGTTCCCCAATTCTATCCCATTATAATACACCCCCATGTGGTTAGTCCCCATTGAGCGTATATTGACGGTTTTAATACCTCCAACCCCTCCATAGTCTTTGATTTGCACTCCTGAGAAATAGCGCAACGCATCGACAACGCTGTGAGAGCGTAAAACCTCTAATTCTTTTCCGCCTAATGTTTGTGCGGGGATTACATCTTTGTAGGATTGAGCAGTAACTACAACCTCCTGAAGTTGTTGAATACTGTCAAGTGGAGTTTGCGCAAATGAAACCTGGCATACACCTACCATCATTGCCAATAATAAACCCTTTAATTTCATTCTCTTTGTAGCCATAATAACATTTAATCATTATAAAAGCTACGAGGGTGACAATGACAAGCCTAAACTTATGGTGCAACTTATAAGTCGGGCAGAAATAAAGAAATTTAAGACAGCTGCTTAACACTTGTCTATACTTCTCAAAGCTCATACCTCGTAAGCTTTTGAAAACTTAATGCATAGGCAGGTCTTCTGACTTGTTCCCATCTATTCCGATTGCCTTCCCAAGATGCTCTTCTCAGTGACGTCGTTATCGGTGATGTTTGTATGGAACTTACAGCTGCGGGGACAGTTCAAGATTTACACTTGATTCCCTTTTAAGCAGTATAACTTTGAGCAAGCTACTGCACCCATACATCTATTATTTTTTGTTACTTATTCATTCTATTGATATTTATTTGTATATTATAAACACAATGTTATATCGTTGATTTATTTGCCGGTAAATGTGATATGAGCGGGGATTACGCCGGTGCGTGCGCTCCATTTTTTCTTTCCGGTGGCATCAAAGCAGTAAACCGTTCCGGGAGTTATATAGTTGTGCACATCGGTAATCAAAATATCTTTTGTAACCGGGTTGACCGCGATGCCGTATGGCATGATTATATCAGCGTCGGAGCCATCAGCGATGAAGTTATCGGCAACTTTTGTGCGACTATCAACATTGACTTTAGCATACGCGATGTCGTAGGAATAAGTCAGATTGTTCCATGACGAACTGATTATATAAAGATTGTTGTCATCTATACAGATGTCAGAAACCGGGACTTCGAGTTGGGCGACAATCGCATGTTGTGCGATGTCATAGCAATATAGTCGAGATGGTGTCTCATAATAATCGCCACGCGATGAAATCCACAAGCAATTATTGTCATCAGCAATGACATATTGCATATTTATCGCAACCGGAATGCGTTCTTCTTCAGTAAATGAAGCGATGTCAATAACCGATAGGGTGTTTTCGGTGAGCGGATACATATATCCCCCGGAATTGGCAACATAAATTTTTCCACCGACAATTTCCAATCCATCGGGTTGATAGCCCACCAAACAGCGATCGACAACGGCAAGAGAGGCTGTATCGACTTTAGCGACATACCCCACTTGATTGTTGCCTGAACCATATTCTACCGGTCCGGCATAAGAAGTAACGTAGGCATATCCTTCATGAAATTTGATATATCGACAATTAGGTATCTCAACTTGACCGATGCGGCGAGCAGTCGCGGCATCCATTACCTCAACCTTGTTAGATCCATTGATTACAGTGTATAAACGATTGCCATAGATTGCCATATCAACACCTAAGTCCCCCAAATCCATTGGTACATCGGGATTGGCTGTAGGATAAAGATTGGTGGTATAAACACCTTTTGAATAATCATAGTAATCAAGAGTGGCATTATTGCTACCCATTGAACCCTCATTGAGCAAATAAAATCCCGACACTTCAGTCAATTCCGGATTTGACACTTCGGTGTCTGTTGGTGGAGGGAGAACATCGTCTTTTTGACATGCAGTCAAAAACGACACTGCGACAAGAAACATTGCAATCTTTTTCATAACTCAAATTTTAGAATAAACTTATAATTGCGTCCCGGCATGGGATAATTTTGTATCACTTCGTAGTTTTGGTTGAAGAGATTATTGACTTCTACAGTAGCTGTCAATCTCACTTTGTTAAATTTAAATCTGTAGCTTCCCGAGATATCATGAGTGTACCACGGTTGCTCATAATTGGCAGGGATATTGGCAGAATTATGATAGCGTTCACCTACATATATAAAGCTGTAATTTAGTTCAAGGTCACGCCATGCGCCATGCACTATTGTCGAGCCGCTATGCCATGGGATGTAAGCTATCTGACCTTTATATGTGCCTGCATAAGAATCATTATCCGTTGGATCACTATAATCCTGAGCTTTTTGATAGGTGTAATTCATATTTAGATCCAATGCGATATCACATGGAAGATTAAAACTTGCTTGAGCATTAACATCGATACCTCGTATTTTCACTTTGCCAATGTTCATCATCATCCATCGATATTGACCTGTACCCTTTGGCACAGCAATGATTTTATCGGTCACATGATTATAATAGGCGTCGGCTTTAATTAAAACTCGACGCAATAATCCATTAAAGTTTGCCGCATATTGAGCACCAATGTTATATAGAGTTACATATTCCGGATTGAGATTAACATTGCCGATGTCGGTATAATATAAGTCATTGAATGTGGGCATGCGGAAGATGCGTTTATAAAACGCTCGTAGATTAAACGGCACGTCATCAATCGGTTGATATGATAAGAAAAGTGCCGGTGTCAATTCTTCATGACTCTTGGTGAGACGAGTAACACTTCCGGTGCTGATGTTGGCAGTGCTACGATCATTGACAAATGTGCCGAGCAAACTTGCCTGTCCTTTTAATCCACGCCATTTATAGGCTGTCGCCAAAGCAACAAGTAATGAGTTGCGTGTAGGATAAGCAAAATTATGCAATGTTGCATCAAGAGTGTTCCACTGATAGTCAACCGACAAGTTTACATCCCAATCTTTCAGTATCGTATATTTGTTGGCAACTGACAGATATATCTCATCTTGCCAAAATTCATTGTCGATATACATCATCGTGGTGTCGGGATTGAGATAATGCATGTAATCCCGAGCATACTTGGCGTTAACCATCAATTCATATTTATCGCCAAATCGCTGCATGTAACTACCTTGTGTAAAGAAATTTCTATCCCACTGACGTTGAGCGGTTTTCCACACATTATTTACTATTGCTCCGGGAATACCCTTTTCAGAATCATAAAAATAGGCTTTGAGATTCCATCGACCACCATTAAGTCGTCCAAATAATCCGGCTTCCAATCGCAAAGACTCAATATCACCATTTTGGCGTGTCGCGGTCGTATCCCATGCCAACGAACCATCGCTAAGATACTTTTTATATCGAAATTTATACTTTCCATTGGCATTTATATACTCGATATTAGCCGATAGGCTTATACTATTACTTAATTGATGCTCTACTAAAATCGAGGGATTGACCAAACCAAACGAACCGGTACGAAATACCGCTTTCACGTTGGTTGATTCGCCTTCGTCAAATTGTGGGCGACGTGTGCGCAAATAGATTGTCCCAGCCGAACCAAAGTCGCGTGCCGGCTGAAAAATCTCACTTTTTTGACCATTAAACAATGATATTTCCTCAATGTTGTCAAGAGAGAATTTTCCCAAATCGATTTGACCATTCTGAGCATTGCCAAGCTGGATTCCGTCATAAAACACCCCCATGTGATTGGTCCCCATTGAGCGTATATCAACAGTTTTAATTCCCCCTACACCTCCATAATCCTTGATTTGTACTCCGGAGAAATAGCGTATCGCATCAGCAACCGAATGACTATTAAGCGACTCAATTTGCTCCCCTTTCAATGTCTGTGCCGGAATGACTTCGGCATAAGGCTTAGTGGCTCTAACTACAACCTCATTCAGATTTGTTATAGAGTCACCCTCCACCTCAGACTGAGCCAAAACCCAACCAAAAGTTAGCAACATCACGCTTAATAATATCAATCGTTTCATTATCATCTTCTTCCAAAATCTCAACAGAGACGGAGGGTGGTAATGAAAAAGTTGATCGACGCGCAATTATCCCTGAATAGAGAAACCGATTTCGGACATTGACAATGGTGAAACACGTCTTGACCTTTCAAAGCTCATTCCTCGCAAGCTGTTGAAATACAAAAATATGTAGTGGCAGGTCTTCTGACTTGTTCCCATCAATTCCGACAGCCTTCCCGAGATGCTCGTCTCAGTGGCATTAGAGAACGTCGGCGATGCTATAATGGAACTCACAGCAGCGGGACTGTTCAGGACTTTCACCTGATTCCCTATTAAGCGGCGTCACCCCGAGCGGGCTACCGCACCATTACGATGACAAAATTAATGTATATTTTCCAATCCTGCAACACACACCAATCATTTTTTTGTAAAAACATCAACTTCCCCAAAAAACAAAAGAGCCACACTCTTGATAGAATGTGGCTCCGAAAAATTTATTTAAGAATAAATTATTCTGCTTGACCTGCGCTACCGAGCACGTTAACAATTTTGTGCTTGTAGAGTTTTTCCATATTGTCGCGAGCAGGACCGAGATATTTACGTGGGTCAAACTCAGCGGGTTTTTCAACAAAGACTTTACGGATAGCAGCAGTCATAGCAAGACGGCTGTCTGAGTCGATGTTGATTTTGCAAACAGCTGATTTAGCTGATTCACGCAACCATTCTTCGGGGATACCGATAGCTGCTTTCAATGCGCCACCATTAGCGTTGATAGTTTCAACTTCGTCTTGAGGAACTGAAGAAGATCCGTGAAGCACGATGGGGAATCCGGGAAGTTTTTCTTCAACTGCTTTCAATACGTCAAATGCCAAAGGAGGAGGAACGAGTTTGCCGTTTTCGTCTTTTGTACATTGTTCGGGAGTAAACTTGTAAGCACCGTGAGAAGTACCGATTGAGATAGCCAAGCTATCGCAACCTGTGCGAGTAGCGAAGTCGATAACTTCTTCAGGGTCAGTGTAAGTGTGGTGGTCAGAAGAAACTTCGTCTTCAACACCTGCAAGTACACCAAGTTCACCTTCAAC
>JAFQKI010000008.1 GCA_017396945.1 Muribaculaceae bacterium
CTTGTCCAACTCTTTGCCCGAGTAGCGGTAGAGGTCGCTGCGTTGGCAGATGTCGCCAAAGGCTCCGCCATAGGGGTAGTAGGCGTTCCACTCTTTCTGCTCCCCGGCGGATGTGAGCCTTACGCGGTTGTTTCCCTGGTAGTCCCGCAGATAGTAGTGGTAGGTGTCGCCCGCGCGGTAGCCTGTCTCGTTTATCTGCTCAGTCTCCACGCCGTCAACATAGATATATCCCGCCACGTAGTCTCTCGTCAACAATGTCTCGATAATCTCCAGGTCGGGCTGTTGCTCCAACTCCTCCGGGGAGAAGACTAAACGGTTGTCTATGCTGTATCTCGCCCTGAGACGGCGACCGGTGGCGTCGTAGATATATTCGGTGATATTGCCGTCGGCGAAGTATATCGCCTGCGGCAGGTTCAACTCATTGCAGATAATCTCGGTGATTTTGCGGTTGGAGTCTGAGGTGAGGTTTCCGTTGGCGTCATAGCTCATCTCCACATCTCCGCCGTCGCGGTCTTTGACATCCTGGGCGTGGTTGTATGACACAGAGGTGGCGTCGCTCACTCTCACCATCTGATTCCCCTCATACTCCATCACGGCGTTGTCGATCATCTTTGTCGTGGAGCCGACCAACCCCATGCGTGTCACCGCTGTCATGTTCCCCTGCAGGTCATAGCTGTAGGTGGCTGAGTAGTCGGGAGCCACCGCGTAGGTGACATCCTTGAATGTGACGCCGTCGCTGCTCTTGCGGCGGTATATCTCGGTGTAGTCGGCAGCCACAAGACGCCCCATGCGGTCATAGCTGTAGTCGTAGGCTCCCGATTGTCGCTGATAGGAGCCTGTCCGGTTGTTGCACATCTCCCATTCCTGGGCGCATATCTCTCCGGCGAGCGAGCCGGCTGTGCCGTCGCGCCGTGTCTCATAATACAGCCGTTGGGTGAACCACGGAGAGGATACACCGGTCACATTACCATGCAGGTTGTAGTCATAGAGTGTCTCTGCCACATTCTCGCCAAGCACTTGTGATGAGAGCTGCCCCAAGGCGTTATAGGAGTTGGCGTAGAGGTATTGTGTCGTCGCGTTGTCGTGGCTTATTGTCACTGCCAACGGTCGGCTCAGGTTGTCATAGGTGTAGCTTCTCAGGTCGGTGTGCGAGGTGTCGGCTGTCGAGTGCTCATGCAACTCACGCAACGGATTGCCCGCGAAGGCGAGCCGGTAGCTCCGGCGGTCATATCCTCCGAGGTGATTGCTCTCACACGTCTGCACCACACGCCCCGACTTGTCATAATACACGGCGTTGACCAGCAACATGGTGTCGCCAAGCACCCTCACGGCTCCGCCTACCGGCAACCCTAACGCCGACTTGCCGTCGCTCCTTACATATCTGCCGTCATAGCCTGTCATGTCAGAATAAATCTATGGGTGGGATCGATTCAAAAATCCAAACACGATTATAAAAAGTACCAGCAATAAAAGCAATGAATGCACTAATAAAATACCATGAAAGTACATATAACCAATTATTCGTTTTAATTTTTCGTTTTTTATAATAATCTACAATTTGTATATACCTTTTACCACAACGATAATAGAGAAATATCGGAATATCCAAAATAAGAGCGATAAAAATTGTATATTCTTCGGGAAAAAAATTAGCTTCAGGATAAAAACCTACCCCTTGAAGTAAAAGAACTATCGATATTAAATTAATTATAAAACAAAAGCATACACTTCCAATTCCTGAGATATATTCATCTCCATTAAAATTTCGTGATTTCTCAGCCAAACGATATGCGCAATAAAAAAGTTTGTTATATATAAACATGATTGTTAAGTATTATTCAAATAAACTATAAAAATCCTCTCCCCAAAAATAATCAGCTACTATAATTCCAATTGAGACTGCCGGACCTACAACGGGAATATATACAGTAGCAGCTGCCGCCGTCGCAACACCTAACCTTGCTCCGGCTTTGGTCCAATTCCCATTTGAAAAGTCTTGATAAACTTGTATTCCTGTTATACTCCATCCCAAAAATCCGGCGCCTTTCCCGATTGCCTTAATTCGTTTTAACACAGCTGCGTTGGTTTCTAAATTGCCTACCGCCAATCTGACTGTTACACCACGGCGTGAATTTTTCGGCATCTTTCCACCCGGTTCATATTTCGCCCTGTTCCCTAATACAATATCAGCATTAGTGCCGATTGAGGAGGCGGTATTAAGAGCCAACTGCGTAGCTGGCATAGCCTCATCTAAAATCCACGAGGTTGATTGCCGACTATATCGAGGCGTATAGGTGGGATTATAGTCAGGATATATCGTCAAATCATAACTTTTGGACTCTAAGGTAAAAACACCATCGTTCACATGCCATGAAGTGTGATAAATTTTCTTTTTTTCGGTGTCAAGTGTATATTCGCCTTCCTGATAGTATTCCCACCCTGTCATATTAATCTCGGCACACCCCGCCTCATATTGTTCCATAAAACTACAAATCGCATCATAGTTGTTGGTGCTCCACATCTCCATTCCCCATGGGTCGATAAATTTGATGGGGTTCCCCATGCAGTAGGCGTATGGGGAGAGGTGGGGGTATTGCTCGGCTAAGGGGTCGGGGGTGGTGAAGCGGCACAGGATGGGGTCGTGGAAGCGGGCGGCGTTGTCATACCACCCCAAGCCCTCCATGTCAACCCACTCTTTGCCACAGTGCAGGCTGTCGGTCCAATAAAAATGAGATATATTACCTATAACGAGATTCATTGATCTAAAAGTATTCTAATTCTGTAGGTGTAATAATTGCGTAATCCCAACAAGAACTTATGAGTATTGAAATTATTTTTTTGCAGTCATATTACATCTATAGATATTCCACGTTTTTGTAGTGCGATTATATTGTAATAAATATGAAACGATAATATCATTTAATAGCAATTTTATAACCACATAATTAGGCGTTATTTGGTCAACACTAAGTAAGGTTATATCCCAAGGTCCTTCTGTAAATTCAATATATGAATTGCTGTTTATTGCGTTATATATTTTTGCTTTTTCTGATGAGATTTGCAATTTTACCCCAGGCTTATAATTTGATAGTTCTTGGAATTGTGCACTATTCACAATGAGTGCAATCTGCTCATTAAACATTGTCGCACCAGATTTATTTGAATACACCTGTCCAAAAATTTGCTGACACACTAATGCGAATAATAAGAATATAAAATATCGCTTCATTGTTTTAATTTTCATAACATATACTATCCAATACTTTAAATTCGGATTTAACTTTTTCTATAATCATATTTAATGAGGCATTTTCCTCTTTATTTCGAATCTTAATTAGATATAATTGAGGCATTAGTTCTTCTAATGAGAGTGATATTTGAGAATTATTTCTCGTTAATATCGCAAATACTGAATCATTTACAAGAAAAGTATCTTTGGGCAAATCCAAATCTGTTTCAACCAAAATGTCTCGCTCCCTAATAAATGCATTATTAAAAACGGCAAATTCATCGGAAGAAAACATTTGATTTATCGCAGCAATTGTGTCATTACCAGTCTTAACATCGGTGTTTGAGATTGAACTCTGCGACTGAGAACATGCGCAATTAAAATAAATAAGCACTAAAGAGAACGTTAATAAGTTTTGAATACCCTTGATTGTCATATTACTCATCGTTTTGTTGCTCAATATTTGAAACAATGCCATATGGAGGATAAAACTTTTTGCCTTGCATAACGCATTTATAAAATTGTATCTGAAGATTTATCGTGTCATTTGGCTTTATTGAAGATGCTGGTTCATAGCAACTTTCATCTAATGGTAACTTATAAACATCTCCACAGTAGTTAAACTCTAAGGTATATTGAGGTATATGAACCTGTAAAAACACTGCGTTTATTTCAACTAGTGCGATATTGTGTTCATTGTATTTTAAATTATCATACAAAGGCAAAACTTTAACTAAGCTATCCCATGAATTAAATTTTACAAAACGTATTATAATAGAGTCTGAGGGATTATAATATGCCCACCAATCATCAGTAAGAGAAATATAATCAAACGGAAGAAATGTAGGCATATCGATATCGCTATATGCCAAACGCCGTTCTGATGTAAAATCGGTTATTTTATCCCCAATACGATAATTATTTACCACAAAATTAGTATCCTTACATGATGCGTATATTATCCGTTTCTCTATAGTATCATTAACCGCAATGGTATATGTTATTTCATTAACTGTTACTTCAGAAACGAAATCAGCATAAGATGAATTTGGCAGAAACACAACACTATTAACATAAGATCCTTGATAAACTTCATTAATTGTTGGCCAATTAGTGTTGGCATAGTTATAAAGGCTTATTGTTGCTACTAATATGCTTGTTAGAATAATATAATAATATTTTTTCATAAATCTTTTTTTAATCTGCCACATGAAATCCAGGTATTGGAAGATCTTGTATTTCATCTTCTTGGATTTCCGTGTTATTCGGTCGTTTATAAATTGTTGTTTTCACCGTATATTCATCCGTTTCCATGATAATATCAGAGTTCTCATTAGTAATAACATCCGGACCATCTTGTGCCCTTACCGATATTGGATTGGTTTTTATGTCTGTTATGGTTGCGGAATGGTAATAATTATTATCCTCGGATGAATACATTACAACATCTCCGTTTTGTGCATCAGAAATGTCTATCGGTTGATAACCATCGTGATTTATTATTCGTGATAAGCTTTGTTCTCCTGTTATAAAATATTTCCCATCGGCAAATGTCACGCCATGGCAATTGGTGTCCCATCGATGGTCTTGTGGATCTGCGACATTATTATTTAGAACTATTATTGGAGTCCCATCGTTAGCATAGATATATCCAACTTCCATTTCTACTATTGAGATGGAATTGTCATAATTCTTAAAAGGCATATTATAAGTACTACCATCTGTGCGATAAACAATTTTTCCATTCCTATCGACTAATAAGCAACCGCTTGGGTCAACGATGGTCAGGGGATTGTTGGCGCAATGGGCGTATGGGGATAGGTGGGGGTATTGCTCCGCTAAGGGGTCGGGGGTGGCGAGCCAGTCGCGGTAGGCGTTGCCGTAGCGGTCATACTCGGTGAGTGTAACGATATCCTCGCCATCCCCCCCTTGACCGACCGCAACCTGTTGCACCTCGCGCCCCAGACCGTCGAAGTAGGTTATCCCCACGCGCGACAACTCGGCGTCGGTTGACGGCTCCACGACACTCCCCGCCAACGGCTCCACGACCCTGATATAATTGCAATCAGCACTCTGCCCCGACATTGAGCCGACCAATAGCAAGAGGAGCGACAGGACAAGGAATGTCCGAAGCGGTTCGGCCCGGCGCATGGCATCAACCATGGCATTGTGGAGGTTTTTGTATTTATGGTGGGTTGTTTTCATTGTGTCGGGGTATTAGGACGCTTGATTGATTTCATCTCTCGCAAATTTAGATTTTATTTCCCGCATCTCCAAGAAATCCCCTCCAAAAAAACTACAAATTCCGGTTATAATCCACAACTCCGATATTATCGCATAAAAAACACCCTCTCCACCCACTATCTTTGCGACATAATTATGCATTAAATCGTGGATTACTATGAAAAACATTATTGATGAAAACCGCCGGCGCAATGAGGCGCTTAATCATCCCTATGACCCGATTAAAGGTATCGGTTGCATAGGTAATCGCATCCGTGTAAACGCAACACGCTTTAACGAGGGCGAAGTGTGGCTCCCACCTTCGATGCTCGCTGACCCGCTATATCAAGTAGCATCCAACCGCGACCAGTGGGTTAAACTCCGTTGTCGCCATGATTTTGAGTATTGGTGCGCAACTTGTGTTACCGTCAAAGATAAACTGTCGGGACGTGACGTCCCATTTATTCTCAACGCTCCGCAACGACGAGTCGCCGCCCTGCTCGAAGATGACCGACTCGATGAACAACCTATACGCATCATCATGCTCAAAGCCCGACAATGGGGTGGCTCAACCCTCACTCAAATGTATATGGCATGGATACAGTCTGTCCACCGTCGCAATTGGCACTCACTCATCTGCGCCCATGTCAAAGACACTGCCGCCAATATCCGTGGCATGTACTCCAAGATGCTCGCCGACTATCCGCCCGACTATTGGGAAGGGGATGAGCCACCCAAGTTCCGCCCCTATGAGCGTTCTACCAACATTCGCGAGATTGCCGGTCGCGGTTGTCGTGTCACAATCGGTTCGAGCGAAAATCAAGAGGCGGTGCGTGGCTCCGACTATGCCATGGCACACCTCTCCGAAACAGCCTTTTGGAGCAATTCCACCACTCGCGCCCCCGACAAGTTTATTCGCGCCGTCTGCGGGGCTATAGCCCTCGTCCCCTATTCGCTCATCGTCATGGAAAGCACAGCCAATGGCGTGGGCAACTACTTCCACACCGAGTGGGTGCGATGCAAAGAGGGGCGTGGTGACAAGCGGGCGGTTATGGTGCCATGGTATGAAATCGAGATTTATCGACTGCCCGTCAAAGATCCTGTCAAGTTGTGGCAATCGCTCGATGACTATGAACGGGCTTTATGGGATAAAGGCCTGACTCTTGAAATGATTAATTGGTATCACCATAAACGCAAGGAATACTCCTGTCACTCGATGATGCAAGCCGAATACCCCACCGACGATATTGAGGCATTCATCAACACCGGGCATAATGTCTTTTCACTAAGTCATGTCGAGGCGTTGCGTGCCAATTGCCTCTCGCCATGTCACATTGGTGAGATTTCGGGATTGTCGGCAACCGGAGTCGATGCTCTACGCAACATTCACTTTTCAAGTGACCCATCAGGACACCTACATATATGGAAATTTCCCGAACGCTCCGGTTCAACGCTCGACAACCGATATGTCGTCGCTGTCGATATAGGCGGACGCTCCCACAATAGCGACTACTCGGTTATTGCGGTTCTCGATCGTCAACCTCTCGTCTCCGGCGGTCGCCCTGAGATTGTGGCACAATGGCGCGGACACATCGACCACGACTTGCTCACATGGAAAAGTGCGGCTATAGCCTCGTTTTATCACAAGGCTCTGCTTGTTTTTGAATCCAACTCGCTGGAAACCGACGACCATGCGGGATGCGACAGTCTTTTCCCGCTGTCACAGCTCAAAGATGTTTACCCCAATCTCTACCGGCGTCGCCGGCTTGGACAAGCCTCCAACGCGCTTGAAAACCGTATAGGCTTTCACACCAATCGTGCCACCAAATCGCTCATCATCACCAACCTCATCGCCGCCGTGCGCGACGGCTCCTACATCGAGCGATGTAATGAGGCTTGCAACGAGCTTACGACTTATGAGTTAAACCCCAACGGCACATACTCAGCCAAAGCCGGATACCATGACGACATCTTGATGACTCGTGCCATAGCCCTGTTTGTCGCCACCGAGACGCCAATTCAACAACCTCAAGACTATACCGCATTGCGCACCCAACCCACTTGGTGACACAATAAACCCCACCCACTCAACGTTTAATTATTATCAAAAAAATGACAGCTATGACAAAAAGAATATACTCTATAATTTTACTATTGGTGTTAATGATTG
Source organism: Muribaculaceae bacterium (assembly GCA_017396945.1). Classification (GTDB taxonomy): domain Bacteria; phylum Bacteroidota; class Bacteroidia; order Bacteroidales; family Muribaculaceae; genus RGIG4079. The sequence continues at coordinate 7,623 of JAFQKI010000008.1, forward strand.
TCCCTCTCGCATCCTCTTGCATCGAAGACGATTTCACCACCAATCCTAACGATCAACCGACATTCTCGGTTGACACCCTCAAAATGGGATTGACATTTACACAATGGCCCACTCCCACCCACTCGTTTAAAGTCTATAATCCACACGACAAAGTGATGAGTATATCGTCAATCGCATTGCGCGATGATGATGAAGGGCTTTTCCGCCTGAATGTCGATGGAATCGGTGGCGTGACATTCAACAATGTGGAGATACGTCCCAACGACTCGATATTTGTATTTGTGGAAGCCACTCTTCCTCAAAACGGCTCCGCGCTCCCGGTCAATCTCAAACGACACATCGACTTCATCACCAACGGAGTCGCGCAAACTGTCGTTCTCAGTATTGATGGTCAAGATGTTGAACGTCGCACCGGGATTGTCATCGACCGTGACACACGCTGGAATGCCAACCTTCCATATCAAGTATTTGACAGCCTTATTGTAGCCAAAGGCGCGACGCTCACCCTCGATGCCGGTGTCACCCTACATTTCCACGACAAAGCATTCATGCGAGTCGATGGCACATTGAGATGTGAGGGAACCGTTGAGAAACCGATCAACTTCACCGGCGACCGCACCGATGACATTCTCTCTGACACCCCCTATGACCTCATGTCGGGACAATGGGAGGGGATTAGGTTTACATCGTCAAGTCGCAATAATCATATCAGCCACACCTCAATACGCAACACCCATTATGGCGTGATCGTTGACTCTGTCGGGGCGACAGAAAAACCAGCGATTTACCTATTAAACAGCCAATTGCGCAACTCTATAGGCAGTGTTTTCACAGTTTCTCATGCCGATGTTGTGGCTGTAGGCTGCGAGTTTGCCGAAGCCGGTAGCAATGTCGTCAATCTGCGTGGCGGGAACCACATCTTCAACCACTGCACGTTTGCCAACTACTACCTGTTTGCCGCAACCGGCGGGACACTTATCATGTTGAGCCACCTTGATGAAAACTCCGACGATCTCTCGGGTCAACCCTATACCTCTGCCGACATTACCAATTGCATTCTATACGGCAACAGCACCGAATTGTCGCATGGCGACCTTATAGGCACCAACATTTACCTGCGCCGATGCCTATTGCGCTCAGCCGGTACCGATGATGAGAACTTCATCGATTGCATTTGGGATGCCGACCCGCTCTATTACACCGTGCGCAACGAGTACATCTTTGACTATCGCTTGAAAGACGAGTCGCCGGCAATCGGCGCAGCCAACCCGGCACTCACACGCCCCGATGCCACTATCGATTTCTATGGACTCTCTCGTGGCTCGGCTCCCGACCTCGGCGCCTACGTTTACACCCCCTCCACTCCTACTCCTTAAAAACAGCCACAACGCAATAACATATTCCAAAACAATATAGGGGATTGATTTCACAATCCCCTATATTGTTGATATATTCTTAAACCCTACGATTTTAAGTTGTGAAGATCGGTTCCCGCAGGGGTTTGGAATACTTTCAAGCCAAACTCATGAACAACGGCGAGCAAGTGATCAAAAACTTCGGCTTGTATCGACTCATATTTCACCCATGCGGTAGTGGCGGTAAAGAAATATAATTCTACCGGCAACCCTTCGGGAGTGGGTTGCAACTGACGCACCATCGATAACATCCCTTGATTTACACCCGGATGCTTGGACAGATAGCGCACTACATACTGACGGAACAGGTGAAGATTGACATAACGTCCATCGGTGGCCGCCTCACACTCCTCAATCCATCCCGATGCCTTTAGTTTCTTGATTTCTTCCTCGGTACAGAAACGCACGGTGTTCATGTCAAAATTCAACGAGCGTTTAACTCGACGCCCTCCACTCTCTTGCATTCCTCGCCAATTCTGAAATGAATCGCTTATAAGAGAATATGGTGGCACTGTGACAATGGTCATATCCCAATTCTGCACCTTGACGGTGGTTAAAGTAATCTCCTTAACCGTACCGTTAACACCATACTTTGGAGCGGCAATCCAGTCTCCGGGTCGCACCATATCGTTTGCCGAAAGCTGTATGCCCGAGACAAGTCCCATGATAGTGTCTTTGAACACCAACATCAATATCGCCGCCGACGCACCGAGCCCCGATAGTATTATTACCGGATTTTTGTTGATGAGCAGACTGATAATGATTATCACACCGATGCAGATTGTTATCAGCTTGAGCGTTTGCAACAATCCTTTGAGCGGGTGGGATTTCAACTCCTCTTTGTGCTGATATATGCCATATAACGAGGTGAGAAACACATTGACAAGATGCACCGACATCATGACCGTATAGACCGACAGCGCTTTCTCTATCGGATACAACAGATCGGGGTATGTCTCCAAAAACCATGGAGCGACAACTGTCAGCGCAATAGGCGGCAACAAGTGGCTGACTGCCGCGAGTAATCGATCGTTAAACAACTCATCGTCCCATGAGGCCTTGGTTTGAGACACTACACGTCGCACCCCCACCGCCAGCACTTTATGACATATACAATAGGCAACAACGGCAATCACCGCCATTACGACCAACGATGTAACGGGCAAAAACCAATACATCATTGGTTCCGGTATTCCTATCGAACGAAGTATCTCAACCATCATTCATTCACATAAGGACGTAACACCTCAGCCCAAGCGCTATAGGCAGCACCCATGAGGCGGAAACCGTCGTTGGTGTAACTGTCTTTCAGTTTGCCATTTTTGTCGGCCATTACCGAGTAAACATCAATCCACTCAACACCATATTTTTTGGCAAGTTTCTTCAACTTCTTATTTGCCGCTTTTACCTGTTTAACCACTGTCGCAAAGTCGGCATATTTCTCAAACGTGTAGTCAACCGGCACAAGACTTTGAAGAGCTATAGCGGTTTCGGGCGACTGCTCACGAATAGCAAGAATCGAAGCCTCCATCTTGGCAACGATAGAATCGACATTAAATTGAGGGCTGACATTGGCACGCTTGTCATCGGACACAGCATTATAGCTTGATTGCAAAATGATTTTGCGAGGAGCTTTCTTTGCCACCGACTTAGCCAATGCGGGGAACCCATCGCAAGCGTCAAGCCATGTGTTGCGCGACTTCACATTGCCATTGCCAAGCAACTCATGCCACTCCGCTCCACCGATAAGGTTGTTTCCTATCAAAACGACATCATCGTTATCGATAGGATATAATTCTGTGGGGTTAAACTCATAACCGGGGGCAATATAACGAGCTATCTCATTACACCAGATGCGATAACCTGCCTCATTGAGGTGAAGCCCGTCATTAGTGAGATGAGCAGGGAGTTTACAATCTTTGTCGGCAAACGCAGGGAAAAGATTTACCCAAGTCACACCTTGACGGCGAGCGACCTGCTCAAGCAACACATTGCCTTGAAGTATAATCATCTCCTTACCTATCATATTTTTATAACGTTTGAAATCGTTATTGATAGGGAGCCAACTTTGCAGATATAGCTCGGTTTCAGGGGTTTCGGTTTTGATTTTCACAATAAGTTTTTCTACCGCCTCGGCAATGCTGTCGGGCGCGATGTGATGAGACACATCATTTACACCAATAAGCAAGAAAATTTTCTTGGGATGCCCCTGAGTCACAAGGCTCACTCGATCAGAAATCCCTTGCACCACATCACTGATGATACCGCGATTCTTAACATTGGCATCATTAAACGCCTCATTCCAACGGCCATTGTCGCTGAGACTGTTACCAAGGATGATTATATCGTCGCTATCGACAGGCAATGTCGCAAAATGTGACGCACGCTGATAATAGTATTCGTTATACTTGTAGGCTTCAGGAGCCGACTGAGATAAATAGTCATAAATGTCATTGGCATTGGCTGCAATAGCACACAATCCAATCGCCGAAGCGATAATCGTTTTCTTTATCATATTCAAAAAAGGTTAGTTATTTATTTCTTCTTGCAAATTTACTTAATTTATCGAGAAAACAATTAATTTTGCAAGAAATATAATCAGTTTATGGGCTATAAGAAAAAACTTGCATTGATAGGGTTGACACTTGAAGGATTGCGCGAGGTTGCAGCCGAGTGTGGAATGCCGGCATTTGCCGCTAAACAGATGGCACAATGGCTCTATGAGAAGCGCGTGACATCAATTGATGAGATGACCAACTTGTCTCTCAAAGCACGTGCCACACTCTCCGAAAAATACACAGTCGGTCGTGAAGTTCCTATCGCCGAGGCTCGATCCATTGACGGCACAGCCAAATATCTGTTTGAAGGAGTCGGAGGTCGCGATATCGAAGCGGTATATATCCCCGATCGTGACCGCGCCACATTGTGTGTGTCATCACAAGCCGGATGCAAGATGAATTGCCATTTCTGCATGACCGGCAAACAAGGTTTTCATGGCAACTTGTCGGCGCAAGGAATCATCAACCAGGTTTTATCAATTCCCGAAAGCGACAAACTCACCAATCTAGTGTTTATGGGAATGGGCGAACCGATGGACAACCTCAATCCGGTGCTTGACGCTATAGAGATACTTACCGCTCCGTGGGGGCTTGCATGGAGCCCCAAGCGCATCACAGTCTCATCTATCGGAAAGATAAAAGAATTGAAAACTCTCCTTGATGTCACCAAAGTGCATATCGCCATAAGCGTTCACTCTCCATTCCCTCAAGAACGCGCAACGCTCATGCCTGTTGAGAGAGCCTATCCGATTGTTGATGTCATGAACTTGTTGCGAGAATATGATTTTGCCCACCAACGCCGTTTGTCGGTGGAATATATCATGTGGCGAGGACTGAACGATGACATTCGCCATGCCGATGGGCTCGCACGCTTGTTGCGTGGCACCAATTCGCGCGTGAACCTGATACGTTTTCATGCCATTCCGGGGGTTGACTTGAAAACCACCAATGAGTCGGCGATGACCGCATTCCGCGACCACCTCAACAGCCTCGGCATCACCGCCACCATACGCGCCTCTCGCGGTCAAGACATCATGGCAGCCTGCGGCATGCTCGCCGGCAAAGCCAAAGAACACGACAAATAAAACTCTCTCCATGAAAAAAAGAGTAGAACATAGTACAGCATCAGCAATTCTCTCGCTGGCAACAATGATTTTTCTTGCCGGCTGTTTGTTTATAATGCCCGAACCATGGTGGTTTATCTCATGGGGTAGTTTCTTAATTATATTTCTTGGCATCTCATTATATTATTGCCCCCTCAGCCTCTTGTTGACCGACAATGCGATAGAACTAACAAGAGCATGCGCTCCAATAAAGAAAATCCCACTTGCCGAAATAAAATCAGTAAGACTCCACATCCCTTCAATCGGAACGATACGCATTTGCGGCAGTGACGGTTTCCTGGGTTTCTGGGGTTGGTTTCAAGAAAGAAACATTGGAAAATACTTTGCATATTATGGCAAACGCACCGATGCGTTCTTGATCGAACTCATTGATGGTCGCAAATATATGCTCGGATGCAAAAACGCAAAAGAAATGGTTGACGCCATAAATCTCCGCCTCTCAAACATCAGGATTTAGCAAATTATATCCATTTTTATAGATTAGACTACACGTTGAGCAAACAGATTCCATATTTCAACTTTTTGAAGGGACTTGCCATAATTTTTGTGGTGGGGATACATACCACTTTAACACCTCATCACCACGAGAACTCATATCGCATTATACATACCATCATTGACGCTATTATTAAGTGTGCAGTTCCTATCTTTTTGGCAATATCAGCATATTTCATGGCTCAAAAAGAATTAGATTCCCGCTCAAAAATATACTCTTTTTACCGTAAATATATTCCCCCAATATATATCCCTTGCTTAATTTGGTGTATTCCTATTTGTATATGTTCATATATTGACTCCGGCGGAGAACTCAGGCACCTTCGCGCCTTGTTTTTGTGTCGGTGGTATTATTTTGGATTGCTGATAATTCAGTTTTACTTATTACTCCCTTTGCTCAAGAGATTAAATCGTTTTATATGGGTAATTGCCGCATGGGCTATTACCACAATATGCAACATCATCATATATCGGTTTTCCCTATATGATTATATCTTTTCATTAGGTCCATTTCCGGCGTGGATACTCTATTATATGCTTGGGATATGGCTATCAAAACAAAATTTGAACTATAGCCCCACCACACCAATAATCATAGCCATCACTATTTTAACACTCGCTTATATAAATGAGTCTTTAAATTTAGATTTTGGTCTTTGGGAATATGTCAGACACATGTGTATATTACCAACTGCAATAATTTTTATTATCTTTTCAAAGAAAACAGAATTCTGCTATCGCACAACAACTGCAAGCCGACCAATTGAACGCATCGGCAAAATGAGTTTTGGAATATATCTTATTCACTTCTACATTATCTGGTTTATACTTGATTATATCAATTTTGAGAGCTGGATACCGAAATGGACAGTCACTCTATTGCTCAGCATTATATTCATTCAATTTGTCAAACTTATCACTCCACGCAAAATAGCGACAAATTTGTTAGGTTTCAGATAGACGCCAAATAATCGCATAAAACCATAAATGACTCTAAATAAAAACATTCCATATTTCGACTTTTTGAAAGGACTCGCCATAATTTTTGTGGTGGGCGCTCACACTGTACCGAAATATGACCTGACAGACATATCAAACATAATCCCCATTATACTAAAAGACTTTTGCCGATGCGCCGTCCCTTTATTCCTTGCGATATCGGCATATTTCATGGCTCAAAAAGATTTTAGCACAAGAGATAAAACCATCGGTTTCTGGCGCAGATACATCCCGCCGATATATATCCCTTGCTTAATTTGGGCTATAGCACCTTGTCTGACTTCATACCTTGATTGGGGAGGAGAGCTGTATCATTTACATCTATTGCTACGCTGTAATTGGTACTACTTCGGGATATTGATAATACAATTCTATCTGTTACTGCCTTTCATCGCAAATCGTGTAACCATACGTTGGGTAGTCATTGCCGGAGTTGTAACTTTCTGCTGCAACGTGGCAATATATCACTTCCAATTAGCCGATTTCATATTTTCTTATGGTCCATTCCCGGCGTGGATACTTTATTATGTGATTGGTATTTGGATCGCTAAAAACAAGCCGGTCTATTCTATAAAGTGGCCGCTAATCGCAACAATCATCTCTTTAACCCTTGATTGTGTTGACAGCCTCGTTAATTTTGGGTGGCGGGAATATCTGCTTAAGATACACACCTTGCCATTATGTGTGATATTAACCCTATTCTCAAAACAGGCGCAACAATTATACAATTCCAATTTAATAACCAACTCTTTAGCGAGGCTCGGAAAAATGAGTTTCGGGATATACTTGATTCACTACTATATCTTGAGACATCTCATCTGGACGATGCCAACCGATAGCTGGTCAATTAAATGGTCAATCACAATTCTGCTCAGTATCGCAGTTATCCTCTGCATAAAACTTATTGTTCCACGCAAAATAGCGACAAATTTGTTAGGATTCAGGGGTTAAATATGATCTGAAAAGGCTCTCGTTTGAAGCGTTAAATGTTATCAATCATGAAATAATCGGTCAAAAAGTTGGCTATTTTGAAGATTATGACTAACTTTGCGGAGTTTTTCAACAGACATAATTGTGGGAAAGTTTTCAGAATTTAAGCTGCCGTTGAAAAGCCTGCCGGTTGGTACTCACGAGTTTAAGTATCATCTCGACAAGCAATTTTTCGCGAATATGGAGAGTTCCGATATTCGTGATGCTGATGTCAACGTGGCATTGAAAGTCACTTACAAAAGCGACTTATATGACTTGGCGTTTGCCGTAACAGGCGAAATAACCTTGTTGTGTGACCGATGTCTTGACGACATGCAATATGCGGTTGATACCGACTATCACATAGCAGTGAAGTATGGCGACGACTATTGCGACGACTCTGACGAGTTGCTTATAATTCCCGAAAGCGACAACTGCTTGAATGTCGCCTATATGCTTTATGACACCGTCTCATTGGCGATACCGATAAAGCATGTGCACCCCCAAGGGCAGTGCAACAAAGCGATGAGCGCAATGCTGAAGAAGCATCGCGCATATAATGTTGAAGAACTTGACGAGGCAGGTGATAGCGACAGCTTTGAAAATGATGGCGAAAGCATTACCGACCCACGTTGGGACGAATTAAAGAAATTGACAGAGAATAACTAAATTAGTGATAATAATTAAAATAAGATTTAAATAAAATGGCACATCCTAAACGAAAACAATCAAAGACCAGAACAGCTAAGCGTAGAACTCACGACAAAGCTGTAGCTCCTACACTTGCTATTTGTCCTAACTGTGGTGCATGGCACGTTTATCACACCGTATGTGGTGAATGTGGCTACTATCGTGGCAAAATCGCTATCGAAAAGAGCGCAGCCGTTTAATAACACGGCACATTTTATAAGTTAACAATCTCCTGAACAAGTGATTTAGGAGATGTTTTTTCATAGCATATAGTAATTAATTGAAAATATGGTTAACGCAAGAATCTCAGGCATAGCATCATACATTCCCAATGACATTCTTGACAATGAGCAATTGTCGCAAATGGTTGACACCAACGACGAGTGGATTATGACACGCGTCGGCATAAAAGAACGTCGCATTTTGAAATCTGATGCAGGCTCCTCTTTTCTCGGCATCCAAGCGGTAAATAAATTGCTCGCCTCAACCGGCACCAAACCAGAAGAGGTGGATTTATTAATCTGCGCGACTTCTAACCCCGACTATCGTTTCCCCTCAACAGGGTCGATAATCGCACATGGTTGCGGATTAAAATGCGCTTATGCCTACGACATCCAAGCCGCATGTGCCGGTTTCCTTGTCGCATTGCAAGACGCTACCGGTTATGTACGCTCAGGGTTGCGCAAAAAAGTAATAGTTGTGGCAGCCGAAAAGATGTCGTCAATGGTTGACTACACCGACCGCGCAACTTGCCCGCTCTTTGGCGATGCGGCAGCGGCAGTACTTGTCGAACCAACCACCGACAATGTGGGTGTTATTGATGGTGTTTTCTATGTTGACGGCATCGGCATGGAACACTTGCTCATGAAAGCCGGAGGTTCTGCCAAACCTGCGACTCACGAAACCGTAGATGCCCACGAGCACTATATATTCCAAGACGGACGCGCTGTTTACAAACACGCGGTAACCAATATGCTTGAATCATCTCTTGAGGTAGCATCTCGCAACGGATTAACCATGGAATCGGTTGACTGGTTCATTCCCCACCAAGCCAATCGCCGCATCATCGAAGCGGTAGCTGACCGCGCGGGAATCGACAGCAACAAAGTGTTGGTAAACATCGAGCATGTGGGCAACACCAGCGCGGCTTCAATTCCATTATGTCTTGACGAATACAAAGCCACACTCAAAAAAGGTGACAAACTCATCCTCACCGCTTTTGGCGCAGGCTTCACTTGGGGTGCGATGTATGTGATTTGGGATATTTAATTTCACACATCAATAAAGCATTCAACCCGAAAAAAACGATAAACAACAGAAACGGTGTCTGAATATCAAGACGCTGTTTCTGTTTTGTTATTAACAACATCAGTCACTTGATTTAACAATAAACGATTATGGAAACAAATCACAGATCAGGCTTTGTAAACATCGTGGGCAATCCCAATGTGGGGAAATCGACATTGATGAACGACTTGGTGGGCGAACGAGTGAGCATCATCACCTCAAAGGCACAAACCACTCGACACCGCATCATGGGCATAGTGAACGCGCCCGATTATCAAATCGTATTTTCCGATACCCCCGGAGTACTTGCCCCCAAATACAAGCTGCAAGAAAGCATGCTTAACTTCTCGGAAGGCGCCCTGACCGATGCCGACATATTGCTATATGTAACCGACGTGATTGAAGACCCGACAAAAAATTCAGACTTCCTTGCCAAGGTAGCCAAAGAGAAAGTGCCCGTGTTGCTTGTCATCAACAAAATCGATTTATTGAAAGGTCAAAGCGACTTGGAAACAATCGTTATGCGCTGGAAAGAATTGTTACCCAACGCCGAGGTGTTCCCGACATCTGCCAAGGAGCACTTCAATGTCAACAACTTGATGGCTCGCATAGTGTCGTTGTTGCCCGAATGCCCGCCATATTTCGGCAAAGACGCATTGACCGACAAGCCAGCCCGCTTCTTTGTCACCGAAATCATTCGCGAGAAAATCCTCATCAACTACGACAAAGAAGTCCCCTATTCTACCGAAGTGATTGTTGAGAAATTTGATGAAAGCGACGATTCAATCCACATCATGGCGGTGATTTATGTAGAGCGAGACAGCCAAAAAGGTATCCTCATAGGCAAAGGCGGGGCGATGCTCAAACGCGTAGGCATGGACGCGCGCAAAGATATTGAGGCATTCTTTGGCAAGCGTGTGTATCTCGAACTTTTTGTAAAGGTAGAGCCCAACTGGCGCAACCGCGAGAATAAACTAAAAGCATTCGGCTATATCGAATAATCGCAACACACTTTGATTTAAGCAAAAAAATATGTAAATTTGCCTTATCACAACACAAACAAAAGAAAACAACAAGAATTATATATGGGACAACTTGTAGCAATCGTAGGACGCCCCAATGTGGGTAAATCAACCCTTTTCAATCGTCTCACCGAGACACGCACCGCGATAGTCGATGACACCGCCGGCACTACCCGCGACCGCCAATATGGCAAAGTGGATTGGTGTGGACGCGAGTTTTCAATCGTCGATACCGGTGGTTGGGTCGTAAACTCAGAGGATATCTTTGAGGGTGAAATCAACAAACAAGTAGCACTCGCCATCGAGCAAGCCGACGAGATATTGTTTGTGGTCGATGCAATGAACGGTGTTACCGACCTCGATGACCATGTGGCAGAAATCCTGCGCAAATCCAAGAAACCCGTGTTGCTTGTCGCCAACAAAGTCGATTCCAACGAGTGGTTGTATAACGTCCCTGAGTTTTACAGCCTCGGTCTTGGCGACCCCTACCCTGTGTCGGCTGTAAGCGGATACGGCTCAGGCGACCTCCTCGACGAGATAGTGAAAAATCTCCCCGAAAAAGAGGAAAATGAAGAGGAAACACTCGATGAGATACCCAAATTTGCCATTGTGGGACGCCCCAACGCCGGTAAATCCTCGCTCATCAACGCATTCATCGGTGAAGACCGCAACATCGTGACCGACATAGCCGGCACCACTCGCGACAGCATCTACACCCGCTACAACAAATATGGTTTTGATTTCTATTTGGTTGACACCGCAGGGATACGCAAGAAAACCAAAGTGAACGAGGATATCGAGTATTACTCAGTGATACGCAGTATTCGAGCCATCGAAGCATCTGACGTGTGCATCCTCATGATTGACGGCACTCGCGGCATCGAAGGGCAAGACAGCAACATTTTCTCTTTGATACAAAAGAACAAGAAAGGTCTTGTAGTGTGTGTCAACAAATGGGACCTTGTGGAGGACAAGTCACAAACCGCCATCAAACACTATGAGGCGGCAATCCGCGAGCGTTTCGCCCCGTTCACCGACTTCCCTATCATCTTCACATCGGCACTCACTAAACAACGCATCTTCAAAGTGCTTGAGACAGCGGTGGAAGTTTACCAAAACCGCACCCGCACAGTGCCCACATCACAACTCAACACCGTGATGCAAGAGGTTATCGCAGCCTATCCACCGCCTGCGAACAAAGGGAAATATGTGAAGATTAAATATATCACCATGTTGAAAGGTTCGCCCGTTCCAACGTTTATATTCTTCTGCAACCTGCCACAATGGGTTAAAGAGCCCTATCGCCGCTATCTCGAAAACAAGATACGCGAGAATTGGGACTTCTCAGGTACACCGGTCAACATCTTCATGCGCGAGAAATAACAACTCAGCAACATACCCGATAAAACATAGCCTTGCAAAACTCGCAAGGCTATGTTTTTTATTGCCATGAAATAACTGAGAGTAGGCGTCATGTACCAATATGTGTTTCACCTTATAAGAGCAGATGTAAGTGAGATTTAGACTTATGCAATGGCACAAAAATAGGGTATCTTAATTAACACGCTACTAATATCGGTATGCAAATTAGCTAAAAATCTATAGTGTATTCTGTATATAATTTTGTAGTATGTTCACATTGCACATTAAATGCAAATTTAGATAAAAAAGTTGAGACAATAATAGATATTCTCTCATTTTTAACGTGGTTTACACTTCGGGGCGGTAGTTGTAGGAGTTGCGCAGGTGCTCGAATGTGGCTGTTAAGGCGGTGTCGGGGAGTGAGAGAGTGGCTTTGAGCGCGGAGGTGTCAATGAGGGGATTGTAGCTATCGGCGATTTTTTTAATCGTGACATCCTGAGCCGCTCCGCTTGGCACTTGCTCAGCGACATCTATACCGGACAAATCAAAGTGTCGGCATAGCGCGTGTAATGCCATTGACGTGGCACGAACTTTTCCCTCATGAGAGTAGCCCGCGATGTGGGGAGTCGCGACAACGGCTTTTTCAAGCAGAGTGCGAGACAATAATGGCTCGCCCTCCCAACAATCGACCACGACATTAGAAATCACACCGTCGTCAAGTGCCGCAATCACCGCATCGGTATCAAACACGCCACCACGAGCGCAATTAATGACAAGTGGAGATTTCTTTAATCGCGAAATGAAATCGGCATCACAAATGTGATAGGTAGGATATTTCCCTTGACGAGTGAGAGGTGTGTGGAATGTTATAATATCCGCATCAGAAGCGATGCGATCGAGCGACACAAAATTATTGGTGCTTTCAACTTCGGCACGAGGGGAGTCGCATAGCAAAACGTTCATGCCCATCTGTCGTGCCCAACGCTCAACAATTTTGCCGACATGCCCTACCCCGACAATCCCGATAGTGTATTGGTCGATAGGGCGGTCTATAACACAAGCTATTGACGCAAAAACATATTGAGCCACAGCCGGAGCATTGCACCCCGGAGCGTTGGCAACAACGATGCCACGCTCTTGGCAATAGTCCATGTCGATATGATCGGTGCCTATTGTGGCTGTAGCGATAAATGAGCATCGAGAGCCATCAAGCAATGAAGCGTCACAGCGAGTGCGGGTGCGCACAATCAACGCATCGGCATTGGCGACAGTCGCAGGGATAAATTCCTCGGCGGCAAGATATTCTACATGGGCAACCGGTTCAAGCAATCCCTTAATAAACGGAATGTTTTTCTCAACCAAAATTTTCAGAACATCCATACACCCCAAAGATATAACGTGGCATAAATCACTAACAGACCGACAAGCCACAAATAACCATATTTAGAGCGACGCACCGTTAAGAAATGGGCAACCTGAAATGCGGTACAACAGTTGAGCAACGGCACATAAACCTCAAAGTTGCCATAATCAACAAGTATCAGCACAATCACCGCCAACGATAATAGTGCAAAGAAACCGTTATAGGCGCGTGTCTGCATATTAAACCCTATGACTCGCATCAGATTAAGCACCCACATTGAGATACATAGCAACACCGTCAAAGCGGCTGTAACAATCATGTAAATAGCTTCGTAGATGTTCAACGAGACAAAAACGCTCGCAATCCGGGGCATTGCCAAGTCATCGGTAGTTATTATTCCAAAACCAAATAGGAGCCAAATAGGAGCTATAACCCCTATCCCCGCGGCAAGGAATGTGCGCCATTGCATTATGCGCATCTGAATACAGCCAATAAAGAAAACAGGCAACAGTGGCAGATAGGCATACTGTGTGAACGCGCAGAGAGTCAAACTAAAGAATATCAGGAACACTCGCGGAGTGTTATCGGCATCGCAATAGGTCGAGAAGAGTAATATCGAGCAAAGCAACACTACAACCGTCATTATCGTACCATCGTAGAGCGTACACATGAAATCTGGTATCGCCATTTGCAGTATCATAAATACCGCGGCGTGAACCGGCGTGATACTCCGCAAGAGGTTGAAAGTCTTGTTGAGAAGCATCATCAGAAAGATGATCAACAGATTGAGCGAAAGGCTTGCCATCATTGATAACGCACCTACTGGCAACCATTGAACCGCCGATGGGATACCAAACCCTTTATCGCCTAAGGGTAATACCACATTGGCATTAAAATAGGCGTATAGCGTTGCCACAATCGCCAAGATTGAGAACAACGCTACACCATTGCGAGTATGAACAAGTCGAGTTATGTCGCTATTTTTCAGCACTACAACAGCTTGTTACATGATTTTTCAGAGTAATTTTTGAAGGTCTTGACCGATGTCACGACGGAAGTACTTGCCCTCGTAGTTGACCTTCTCGATTGAAGCATAGCTATGAGCGAGAGCGTCGGCGATAGACTCACCATAAGAGCTTACCGAAATCACACGACCGCCCGAAGTTACTAGTTGACCATCGGCATCAATTTTTGTGCCGGCATGGAAAAGAATGCTTTCATTCACATTGTCGCAACCGGTGATAACTTTTCCTTTGGGGTAATTGCCGGGGTATCCACCCGACACGACCATAACGGTAACGGCTGTGCGGGGGTCTTCTTTTAATTCCATCTCGCCAAGATTGCCCTGAGCGGCGGCACGCATTAAAGCGACCAAGTCACTGTCGATGCGCAACATCACAGCTTCGGTTTCAGGATCACCCATACGTACGTTGTACTCGATTACCATCGGTTCGCCACCGACGTTGATGAGTCCAAGGAAGATGAAGCCGCGATAAGTTATATTGTCGTTGATAAGACCTTTAACAGTAGGCTCAATGATGCGGGTACGCACTTTTTCCATAAACACCTCGTCGGCAAACGGAACCGGGCTTACCGCACCCATGCCACCGGTATTCAATCCGGTATCACCCTCACCGATGCGCTTGTAGTCTTTAGCAACAGGGAGTACACGATAACCGCCATTGCCATCGTTCAACACAAACACCGAACATTCGATGCCTGAGAGGAACTCTTCGATAACCACCGTTGCCGATGATGCGCCAAACATTCCCGATAACATCTCTTTCAAAGAAGCCTTAGCCTCTTCGATAGTGGGTAGAATGAGCACACCCTTACCGGCGGCAAGACCATCGGCTTTCAACACATAGGGAGCTCGCAATTCTTCAAGGAAACGATAACCATCCTCGATAGTCTCGGCGGTAAAACTTCGATAACGAGCTGTAGGGATGTTGTTTTTTACCATGAATTGCTTGGCGAAATCCTTGCTACCCTCAAGTGCCGCACCGGCTTTTGAAGGACCTACAACGAGAATATCTTGTTCCTCGAAATAGTCATAAATACCGGCTACAAGCGGGTCTTCGTTGCCTACAACAATCATTTTTACTCCGTTTTCTTTCACCCATGCTTCGATAGCGGGGAAATCAAGTGGAGAAAGGGCTACGTTAGTGCCATAGGCATTAGTGCCACCATTACCGGGAGCGATATATAATTTACCCAACAAAGGGCTTTGACTCATTTTCCATGCAAGTGCCGATTCGCGACCACCCGAACCAAGCAAAAGGATATCAAATTTTTCCATATTTTTATGACTTTTATACAGTTATCTTATTTTTCATCTTTATTTTTATCTTCGCTATCAGCCTTTTTCCATCCACGGCTACGCATCATCTTACCCTCAGGAGCTTGTAGTGAGGGAGCTTTACCCATGATTGACTTGAGCGCATGCTCGTTGCGACGCATGGCAAGCGGGTTCTCAAAATCCTCGGCTTTACGGCGAGGTGAAGTTTTGTCAAAGCGACGTGTTTTGGGACGATATTTCTCTTCAAGAAGATTGCGAGACTCACGAGCTCGACCATCTTTCCCACCCATACCCTTTTCACGGGCTTGCGACTTCCATTGCTTGTCGGACAGGCGACGAGGAACCGTATTTTTATCCTCTTTCTTTTGAGCGTCTTTGAGTTTTCCACCCTCTTTGCGAAAGTTTTTATAATCACCCTCAAAAATCACATATTCGCGCAGTTCACACTCAAGAGAACCATTAAGCATCGGAGTCTTTGACGATGCCGCAAGTCCGATTTTGTGAAAATACTCCTCTTTGTAGCCGATAATCCACGCTTTATAGCCTTTAAAGACATGTTTAAGTTTCTCGCCGATACATTCATATAAACCGTCCATATCGTCGGCACTGATGCGCTCGCCATAAGGAGGATTGGTTATAATCACACCCGCTTCGGGAGCCACGGTCCATTGCGATATCGGTTTTATCTGCAAATCGACATATTTTGCCATGCCGGCACCTTTCACATTTTTTTCGGCAATAGCGATTGCCTTGGGTGAAATGTCGGCACCATATATCTTGTGTTCAAACACTCGTTCTTGAGAGTCATCGTTATACAATCGATCAAACAGTTCAGAGTCGAAATCGTTCCAATTCTCAAACGCAAAACCTGAACGGAACACGCCGGGGTTGATATTGTTGGCAATCAAAGCCGCCTCAACAAGGAATGTGCCGGAGCCACACATAGGATCGACCAACGGACACTCTCCACGCCATCCGCTCTTCAAGATAATACCGGCAGCAAGCACCTCGTTGATAGGCGCTTCGGTCTGAGCGACACGATATCCGCGCTTGTGAAGCGACTCACCCGACGAGTCGAGCGACAAAGTGACACGATCGCCGGCAATATGAACGTTAATCATCACATCGGCATCTTGAAGTCTCACACCGGGGCGTTTGTCTTCGCCAAAGCGGTCTTTGAAGAAATCGACAATGGCATCTTTCACCCGATAGGTAACAAAACGGGAGTGGGTAAACTCATCGGAGTAAACAACCGTATCGATTGAGAAAGTCTTGTTGACCGACAACACCTGAGTCCAATCATACTCTTTCACCATCTCATAAAGGCTATCGGGATCGGTAGCGATAAACTTGTAGATGGGTTTGAGTATGCGCAAAGCTGTGCGACAACACAAGTTGGCCTTATACATCACTTCAAGGTCGCCCTCAAACGACACCATGCGGCGTCCCAATTCCACCTTTACCGCACCTATCGATTTCAATTCCTCGGCAAGAACATCTTCCAACCCTTGAAAGGTCTTTGCCACCATTTCAAATCTCTCTCTCATTACTGCTTAAATCTTAAAAAGTTATTGGCTCTTGCCTGAACAAGTTTCTCACCCTCGGCAACATCTTCGGTGACCCATATATTACCGCCAATTACGGCTCCCGCGCCGATTGTGATGCGTCCAAGGATAGAAGCGTTGGAGTAAATGACCACATTGTCACCGATTATGGGGTGACGGGGTATTCCCTTAATCGGGTTGCCGTCGTCGTCAATGTCAAAACTCTTGGCTCCAAGGGTGACACCTTGATATAATTTCACGTTATTTCCTATAATGGCTGTAGCTCCCACCACGATACCTGTACCATGGTCAATCGTGAAGCCCTCCCCTATCGTCGCCGCCGGATGAATATCAATGCCGGTCTCGCTGTGAGCCTGCTCGCTAATCATGCGAGGGATAATGGGAACACTCAATTTCACAAGTTCATGGGCTATGCGATAGTTGCTTATGGCACGAATGGCGGGATAACAATATATCACCTCATCGGTAGAGATTGCCGCCGGGTCGCCAAGATAGGTTGCACGCACGTCGGATTGCAACAAGCGACGCAATTCCGGCAGGCGGGAAATAAATACAGAGGCCTTTTCTCGTGCCAAGCATTTCAACTCAGGGAGATTTATAGCATCGGGAGTGGTGTCACCAAAACACAATCCGGCAGTGATCTGCTCCACAAGCAGGTCGCGCAACTGCTCACAACGTATCCCGATGTAATGGTTCACATTATTGCAATTAACATCACTATCGCCAAAAAAACCGGGGAAAATCAGTCCGCGGCATAACTCCACAATACGCGCCACCGCTTGTTGCGAGGGCAACGGCTCCCCTTGACGGCGCAAGTGGCACACATCTTTCAAATTTTCATCGCACGATAACGCTTTGATTGTATCAATCAGCGTCTGTTCTTGCCGATTTTTATCACCCATTGTTGTCAATTTATCCAATTAACCGCAAAGATAACCCTTTTTGGCGAAATCTGAAATGCTCACACATGAAAACTTCATGTGATACCCACCGAATGATCATATTTTAGGACGTTCTTTAAGAAATCTCTCAAGCAATTGACCCATAATTTTCACACTTTTGACATCGCAAATGTCATGATTTTCACAAAATCGATTTTTTAAGTCACAAAAAACGAGGCTGCGTCAAAATTGAAAACTTGACACAGCCTCTATATCGTTTCCTTTGTTGAGACGATGCTATTCTGAGATGATGGTGAAAGGTTTTGAGGTGAAGTTTTCAGAGACATCAATGTGTAATTTGCCGTCGCGCAACACGGTGAAATCAAGTTTCAACGAGGTTATCCAATTGATATAGTGGATTTTTGCGCTTAGAGTATTGTCTTCGTTCCACGCATAGCATGAGCCTGTGTAGAATGGTCCGGTAATGCCTGAGAAACGACCTTTGGCACTGATTGAGTAATGAGGATAACCGGCAAGTTGTGAGGTGCGCCATTCGTTATATCCCATCTCAATGGTCGAAACTTTGCCTTTGGCATCGGCCACCTCGATATTGGCACAGCTATCGGTGAAGTTAAATTTGATTGATTTCCAACCAAGTTTGTTATCGGGCAATATAAACGTTTTGCCGTTGTATTTACCCTCTGCCGAACTGTCTTTCTTGCCTTGAAGCAATGGCAAAGACGCGTCTGTCTCATAGCGTGCAAGTGCTTCAAGTTGGGCAGGGACAGCCTCAACAGGGCAATTCAAACAATTTTTTACAACAGTGTTCCAGATATACCCACGTTCGGGCCAGCCTTTACTACGAGAGCATTGATTGAGTACCACCACCATATTTTTTTGCGGAACGATGATGATATATTGACCGAAAGCACCGTCGGCACGCCATGCGCCGGGGTATTCACAAAGCCATATTTGATAACCATAGTCATTGGCATCACGCACCACATGAACAGTCATCATTTTGTCGATCCACTCTTCCGATACAAGCTGCTTGCCGTTCCATTTACCTTTATTGAGGAGTAATTGACCAAAAAGCGCTTGAGAGTGTGATGACATATAGATACCCCAGCCACCTGTCACGATGCCTTTAGGACAGCGTTCCCATTCCACATCGGAAACTCCCATGGGACCAAACACGCGCTCATTGAGCAAGTCGAGAATGTTTTTGCCTGTGACCTTTTGTACCACCGCCGAGAGCAGATAGGTTTCTATAGAGTCGTAGGAATATCTTTCGCCCGGAGTCGCGGCAAGCGGGCGCGATAGGTAGTAGCTCACCCAGTCGGTCTGCGAGTTGCGCATTCCGCCATTGGTTTTAAAGCCCGAACGCATAGTCAACACATCGTCGATTGTCACTCCGGCGATATACTCCTCATATTCAGGGAAAAACTTTGTCAATGGGTCGTCAACGCTCAACAAGCCGTCATCGACAGCCAACCCCACAGCAACGGCAGTGAAAGTTTTTGAAACTGAATAAAGTGTGTGGCGGTCTTCGGCTCGGAACGGAGCGGGATGCAACTCGCCCGCGATTTTGCCATCGACCATCACAATGAGGTGATGCAACTCGGTGAGGTCGCTTGTCAACAACGAGTCATACAGCAACGTAAGTTGTTGCGGCTCGATGCCCAACGATGTGGGAGCCACCGATTTTATCTTTGTTTCACCACTCGCCGAGACAGCCATCAACGCTATCACGGCACACATTGTCACTCTCAAAAACAAATTCACTTTTCTCATATTTATATATCGTTGATTTTGAATACAAAAATAATGATATACCCCAAAATCCCAAAATGTTTTTACACAAAATACCCCAAAATCCCAAAATGTTTGAGGTTTTAGATAGTTTCTTAAGCGGAATTTTGGCATCAACAAGCAAGAAGCGCCATGCAAAATCCGAATTTCTTAAAGTTTTAGAGAAATTAATTCCGAAAATCTTATAATAATTTCGGATTTCATTCCCAATTTCTTATAATAAATTTGGATTTATCCGCTTTATTTTGTTACTTTGCCCCATAAAATGAAGCAAAAAAATATGATACAACGAACACTAACTCCAAAAATCATACACGAACTCAACAATAATAAAGCATTGTTATTGATGGGTGCTCGCCAAGTAGGGAAATCAACCCTTCTAAAAGAACTATTTGACGGCGACAATAGAGTTTTATGGCTCAATGGAGATGAAAGTGACGTGAGAAACGCATTTGACGAAATATCATCAACTCGCATCAAAGCCATTGTCGGCAACAAAACAATCGTTATTATCGACGAGGCTCAGCGCATTAAAGAGATCGGACTTAAATTAAAACTGATTACCGACCAGCTCAATGGAGTAAAGGTAATCGCAACAGGTAGTTCATCCTTTGAACTGGCAAACAAGGTCAATGAATCACTCGCCGGACGCAAACGCGAATTCAGGATGTATCCAATCTCATTTGCCGAGATGGTTAATCACACTGACTTACTTACAGAAAAAAGACTAATCCCACATAGACTTGTTTATGGTTACTATCCCGAAGTCGTAACCAACCAAGGAGAAGAACGAGATATTCTGAAGGAACTCACCGACAGCATCTTATATAAAGACATTTTATCACTCGATTCAATAGGCAAACCCGACAAATTACAACGACTGCTTCAGGCTCTCGCATTTCAGATCGGGTCACAAGTATCTTATAACGAACTTGCGACACTCATAGGTCTTGATTCAAAAACCATTGAACGATACATCGATATTTTAGAGAAAAGCTATATTATATTTCGACTTAATTCTTATGCGAGAAATCTGCGTAACGAGCTTAAGACTAGTCGCAAAATTTATTTCTATGATAATGGAATACGCAATGCAATCATAGGAAATTACTCAATACTTGAAAGCAGGTCAAACGAAGAAAAAGGGGCTTTGTGGGAAAACTTCATAATCTCGGAACGGCTTAAACATCTATCAACATCAGGTTTTTATGGCTCCACATGGTTTTGGCGCACTCAACAACAAAAAGAGATAGATTTCCTTGAGGAAGAAGATGGCAAACTAAAAGCGTTTGAATTTAAATGGAACCCTCGCGCAAAAGCAAAACTTCCATTATCGTTTACCAACGCCTATCCCGATTGCGCATTTAATGTTATAACACCCGATAATATCGAGGATTTTATATATTAACCCGGTTTCTGTAAATTATTTTGCGTATCTTTGTGTTACAAAAAAACGTAGAAAGATGGTGACGGTATTGTTTCATTCGACGGTTTTTGGGCCGATACACAGCCGACGGCTCGGTGTCTCGTTGGGGGTAAATCTCTCGCCCAACGATGGGAAGGTGTGTTCGTTTGACTGCATCTATTGTGAAGCCGGCTACAATGCCCAAGGCACAGGGACAACAGGAATGCCACCGCGCGAAGCCGTGAGACAGCAGCTTGAAGAAAAATTGTCGGCAATGGTCAATGCCGGTGAGCATCTCGACGTAATCACATTCTCAGGCAATGGCGAGCCGACACTACACCCGCAATTTGCCGAAATCATCGATGACACCATATCTCTACGCGACAAGTATTTCCCCGACGTGAAAATAAGCGTGTTGAGCAACTCGACTCGCTTAGATCGCGACAACGTGGTAAATGCCTTGCTCAAAGTCGATAACAACATCCTGAAACTTGACTCGGCTATCACCTCGACAATGCGATTGATCGACTGCCCGGTTTCCCCCTCGTTCACAAGTGAAGAGGTTATCCGGCAATTAGCTCAAATCGGCAACCGGTGCATCATCCAGACAATGCTATTGCGCGGTTTCCACAATGGACATCGCATCGACAATACTACCCCAGAGGAGATCAACGCGCTAATCGCGGCATACAAAGAGATAAAACCTGCAAGCGTGATGATATACTCAATCGACCGCGCAACGCCTGAGGAAAACCTTGAAAAAGTATCGCGCGAAGAACTTGAGGAGATTGCACGACGCATTAGCGACAATGGTATAACCGTAACAACCGCATAACTATGAATAAATTCAATCACAAAGACACTATATATCCCCGACCGCTTAAAAGCGGCGACCGCATAGCCATATTATCGCCCGCCGGCATCATAAACCCGAAACTCGTTACCGACTCGATACCGGTACTCAAAGCTCAAGGATGGGATCCGGTGGTGATGCCTCACGCATTAGGTCAGAGCGGGTCTTACAGCGGGACAAAACAAGACCGGCTTTCAGACTTGAAAGAAGCGTTTTCAGACCCGTCGGTGCGCGCCATCCTATGCTCGCGAGGGGGGTACGGTGTGGTGCATCTGATGGATGAGCTGTCACAACTCCCTATCGAAGATGACCCCAAATGGGTAATCGGTTATAGCGACATCTCGGCACTACATGCCCTCATGGCATCAAAAGGGATCGCGAGCATACACGCCTCAATGGCTAAAATAATCGCCAAAGGGGATAGCGACCCCAACAACCAACATCTTTTCAAATTCTTGCGTGGCGAGCGACCGCCACACACATTCAAGGGAGATCGCTACAATCGATTGGGGCAGGTTGAAGGGACCTTGTTGGGTGGCAACCTCGCTGTGATAGCCGAACTAATCAACACCCCATACGACGTAATTCAAGAAGACTCTATCTTGTTTATCGAGGACGTGTCGGAACCGATATATAAAATCGAGCGCATAATGTATCAGTTGAGACTGAGCGGTGTGCTTGGCAAATTACGAGGTCTCATCGTCGGACAATTTACCGACTATAAAGCCGACAAAAACTATGACACGATGGAGACCATGATACGCGACATGGTGTCGCCTTACAACTATCCGGTAGCGTTTAATGTCCCTATCGGACACGTTGATTACAACATCCCTATTTTATGTCGCTCACATATTACCCTGAAGGTTAATCACTCAGGCGACAACAGCATAATTTATTGGCGCTAACCCGATTATTTTAATTTATAAAACCATTATTTTGTCATGAAAAAAGTTTTTCTTTTAATCCTCGGACTTGTCTCACTTGCTATAAATGCACAAGCAGAAGTTTATGAGGCTGATGCCTCAACCATTGAAAGCGTTACCGGTAGCAACTATCGTTACCCTATAGTTATTGATTTCTATGCCACATGGTGTGGACCTTGTCAGTATTACAGCCCGATTGTAGAAGAAACCGCCGACAAATATAGCGAGAAGGTGATATTTCTTAAAGTCGATATTGACAACAACCCCAGCCTATGTGATCAATTCAACATTCAGTGTGTCCCGACCACGATTATCATCTACAACAAAAGGAACAAACACTTGCGTTATGAGAGGACTATGGAAGCTAGCGAACTCAGCGATGCGATTAATGAGGCGTTAAACAAGCAATCCGGAAATCAAAACAACCCTATTAACAGTGTTTTCAATCGCCGATAGAGCTTAACGATAGCTTTAGAATAACGTCAATTGCGGGTCTAAGAGTCGGAATGACATGCGGTGGAGTGGAGTAACCCCATATTGCTCTATCGCGGCTCTATGGGCTTTTGTGGGATAACCCTTATTCACATCCCATCCATATTGAGGATACTCATCATGAAGACGCATCATGTATTCGTCGCGATGTGTTTTTGCAAGAATAGATGCCGCGGCAATGTTGCCATATCGTCCGTCCCCTTTGACAAAGGTTGTCCACTCGATGTCGCCATAGGGCTTAAATCTATTGCCATCAACGATAATACCTCCGGGAACAATGCTCAGTCCATCTAAGGCTCGATGCATTGCAAGAATTGACGCATTGAGAATGTTTATCTCGTCGATTTCCTGAGCAGTCACAATCCCGACAGCCCAAGCCAACGCCTCAGCCTCGATAATCGGGCGCAGTTTTTCACGTCGCGCCTCGGTCAATTGTTTGGAATCATTTAGCAAAGGGTGATGAAAATCATCGGGCAGAATTACCGCAGCCGCATAAACTGCCCCTGCAAGACATCCCCGGCCGGCTTCATCGCAGCCTGCCTCGGAACGTCCTGATATGTAACATGTGGGGAGCATACCTCTATTATGCAAGTGCTTCAATGTTGCGTGGGTTGAGCAGTTGTTTACCTTCAGGGGTGTACATGTACTCAATGCGGTCGGCATAGGCTTTTTCGATTTTGCCACGCACCATTTTCATTGTACTGTTAATCATTTGGTTTTGCTCGCTAAATGGTTCGGCAAGCACGGCAAAGCATGTGGGCAACCAGCGGTCGGGGAACATGGTTTCGTGTGCGCCACCCTTCTTAAACATCGCTACATCTGCCTCAATAAGTTTCAACGCCTCAATGCGCCCTTCTTCGGTTTTTAGAGACAATCCTTTTTCGGCGAGCGCACGTTTAAGGTAATCCTTATTGGGAACAAGCACAGCGGTAGTGTATTGAGATTGATTGTTATAAAGCATCACTTGGTCAATTGATGGAGCAAGTTGAACCATTGCTTCCTCGATTCCCTCGGGACTGTATTTCTCTCCGTCGCTTGAGATTAGGAGACTTTTGAAGCGACCTTTTACATAAAGAAGTCCTTCGGCAGTCATATACCCAAGGTCACCGGTATATAGATAACCATCGCGAATGGTTTCGGCGGTAGATTCGGGGTTTTTCCAGTAGCCCGCCATGACGTTTTCTCCTTTCACGACGATTTCTCCCATTTGACCGAGTGGCAATTCTTTTCCGTTGTCGTCACAAATTTTCAAATCGATAGGCTTGACGAGTTTACCACTTGACCCGAAACGATATTTTGTAGGGCCATTAGACGACAATACCGGCGTTGCCTCAGAGAGTCCATAACCTTGATACATGGGCATACCCACACCCACATAGAATTTTTGCAAATCTTTGTCGAGCAAAGCTCCACCACCAATGAAGAAACGCATCTCGCCACCGAAATTCTCACGCACTTTCGAGAATATCAATTTGTCGAATAGCGCGACAAGCGGTTTCAAAAGGATGCGCACACCTTTGCTATCAAGATTGCTATCGCCATAGTAGGCTTGTTTCACTTTTAAGCCAAAATTGAAGAGACGTTCGGTAGTTTTGCCTTTGGCACGGATTGCCTGCTCGATATTCTTTTTGAAAGTCTTGGCAAGTGCGGGAACGCTAAGTATGAAATGAGGCTTAACCTCTTTTATGTTAAGCGGAATGTTCTTGAGAGTTTCAAGAGGAGTTCTACCCACTTGTACTGTAGCGGCAGTAGCTCCTTGCGCCATCATGATATAGAACCCAACGACATGGGCAAAGCAATGGTCGAGAGGAAGAATGATAAGAGTGCGCCATGTCTCGTCAATATCTACGAGGGTAAGTGATTGCTCGACATTGGCTGTATAATTGCGATGAGTAAGTACTACACCTTTGGGGTCGGCTGTAGTGCCGCTTGTATAGGTAATGGTAGCATAATCATCGTTTTGGATTGATTGAGCCACGCTCAAAAACTCTTCCTTAGTGTGAGAGGCGAGGAAGTCATCACCCATTTTCAATACTTCGTCGAGTGCGATTTCCTTGTCTTCGTAGTTTTCTATTTTATCAAACACGATGATTTGTTTCACATCAGGAAGCTCATCTTTGATAGCACGCACTTTCTTTAATTGAGTTCCCGATACCATGATGTATTTCACATCGCCATGTGTGAGACGAAACATCAAGTCGTTTCTCTCTTCAAGTTTTATAGAGAGGGGGACATTCACCGCTCCGGCATAGAACATGGCAAGCTCGCCTACAATCCACATATTGCGACCCTCGCTCAACAACGCCATGTTATCCCCTTTTTTCACTCCAAGGGCTTGCAATCCGGCGCCAAGGCGATACACTTGTTCTTTTACTTGCGTATAGGTTGTCGGTTCAAACTTTTTTCCTGTTTTTTCAAGTAGGAATGTGTTGTTTGGATATCGTTTTACCGATGCTTCAAACAAGTCAACGATAGTTTTTTTCATATTCCTGAAATTAGTTGATATTTTTGTTTTATAGACATAACAGGGAAAGTGTCGTTATACTACACTTTCCCTGTTATAAATTTCACATTATAATTTATAGATTATTCTTTGTGTTTGAGAAACCAACCTTTGACGGTATCAACAACATTGATTATATAGTCGCCGGTCTTTTCAAGGTCGGCAATAATATCCATGTAATAGATACCGGCGGGATATTCATAATGCTTGTTGTTGATGTTTTCAACATTGGCAGAGCGCAATTGGTTGCGCAGATTGTTTATCTCACGTTCTTTGTTGTAAGATTCATTAATTTCGGCATCTCTGACATCCTCAAGGTCGGCGAGCAATGTGAGCATATTTTCCATTGCCTCTTTCACGTAGTCAAACATGCGGTCGATATTGCTATAAATCTCATCGTTGAACTTCACACCGCTATCTTGCTTGCGTAGCAATATCTTTGCGACACCAAAGCAACTATCGGCAATGCTCTCAATCTCAGAGATGATATTGAGCATAGCGGCGATGCGTTGTTTACCATTGCTTGACAAACGCCCCTCGGCACAACGATTGAGGTAATTGGCAATTTCAATTTCCATGCGGTCGGAGATCTCCTCATATTTTTCAAGACGCGAATGCAATTTATTAAACTCTTCGCTACCCTCTTTGGAATGAACCAACTCTTGTGCCATATTAAGCATGCGCTCAACACGCTCGGCATATACGGCAATCTCTTTTTCGGCTTGAGCCATATTCAACTCAGAAGCCGCTACACGACCACTTGTGATATATGTAAGCTGGAACTCTTCATCGCTTTTATGCTTAGAGGGCATGATATGTTCCACAACTTTAACATACATACCGGTCATCCATATCATGACACTTAGGTTTATCAGGTTGAAAATAGTGTGGAACATTGACAATCCAAATGATGCGCTAAGAGCCATTTTTGCAATTACTGTGGGGTCGTCTCCTGCATAACTATAAAGCGCATTGGGATCGCCTTGTCCAAGAGTTTCTGTTACCCACACCGTCAAATCGGCAAACGGATAGAACAATGCCAACGCCCACACCGTACCTAAAACATTAAACATCAAGTGACACAAGGCAGCTCGCTTAGCGGCGAGATTAGCGCCCAATGAAGCGATAATAGGTGTTATGGTTGTACCGATGTTGCTACCCAAAATCAATGCACAAGCCAAGTCAAATGTTATCCAACCTTTGGTGCACATAATCAACACGATAGCAATCGCCGCTGATGATGATTGAATAACCATTGTTATTACAATACCGAGAGCTATAAAAAGCAGTACCGATCCATATCCCATATCGGCATAATGTTGTAGGAAGCCAAATATCTCAGGACTTGATTTCAAGTCGGGGACACTGCCTTCTATCATATCAAGACCAATAAACAATACGGCAAAACCAAGAATAACTTCGCCTATAGATTTACGCTTGCTACGACTTGAGAATAACAATGGCAAAGAGAATGCGATTAACGGATATGCAAACGCGGCGATGTCAACTTTAAAGCCAAACAATGTGATAATCCACGCTGTCGCAGTCGTCCCCACATTGGCTCCCATTATAACCGCCACAGATTGAGCCAATGTCATCAATCCCGCACTCACAAAGCTCACAACCATCACGGTAGAAGCCGATGAACTTTGAATCAAAGCAGTAATCGAAAAACCGGTCAACGCACCGGTGAAACGATTGCGGGTCATTGCTCCAAGAATGTTACGAAGACCATTGCCGGCGGCTTTCTGAAGCCCTTCACTCATTAATGTCATACCGTAAAGGAACAAGCCCACGGCTCCGAGCAACGTTAGTAAATCTAAAATACCGTATTCCATAAAATTTTTAGATTAGTATTAGTCGTAATTTATTTCTCTCACAAAGATAGATATTTATCGTAAAATTGCAAAATTACGGAAATTTTGCGCTATTTTGATTTTACCAAAAGCCTGTTAAACAATTCAATATACTGACTCGCTATTGATTCGGAAGCAAAACGTTCTTTAACACTCCGGTGCAATACTTCTCTCGGTATGGGGTTTTGCAAAGCCCATGCAATTCCCTCGGCGATGCTTCGAGGCGACTTGTAATCGGCAATAAATCCGTTGACTTTATGATCGATAATATCACTTTGCCCACCCATGCCAAACGATACCGGCACACAGCCGGCAGCTTGTCCTTCAATCAATGTTCCCGGCAAAGTCTCATAAAGTGATGTCGATACCACTACTTTTGACCAGGCATATAGTTGACGCAAGAATTTATTGTCATTAACTCGTCCGAGATATTGGTGATGTATTCTTATCTTTTTCAATTTTGACTCATCGCGGAGCTCGCCAAACAAAATTATCGTGCATTGGCTCGCCAAGTCGGGATAATCGTCAAACATCACATTAAATGCCTCTATAGCCATGTCAAAACCCTTTATCGGGTCATCAAGGCGCGCCGCACCCATCAATATCAGATTGCGATTGTAATCGACATTAAAATCTTTGACAGGCGCAGTGGGTTGTGTCATATAGAAATCAATCGGAAAGGCATTGTGAATAACCGAGACATCTTGATCTTTCAATAACGCGCTCTCACGACATTTATCGGCAAGCCAATTGCTCACCGCCACAAAATGAATTTTATTGTCGCGGTATAACTTCTCTTTCTTTTCCCACACACGGCGTGACAAGTCGTTTTCATGTCGTCCTTTCTTGATATATGGGCAATAGCCACACCATGATTGAAATCCCTGACATTCGTGAGCATGGTGACAGATACCGGTCATGCACCACATATCGTGCATAGTCCACACCAACGGCTTGCCTAATTTCGCGAGACTTTTGACGCCTGACAATGATACCAATCCTTGATTTATCCAATTGAGTACCACAACATCAGCCTCCTTAACCCACGGATGACGATGCACCGACACTCCACACGACGCAATCGAGACTTTAAACAAATCTTTGCGATTAAATCCGTTCATCAAAAATATCTTCAACCGTTCAGGCAAGAAATGAACTATTCGCTCGCTACGATGGCATGCCAAAGCGACGTTATCATTATTCTCATCGCTTTTCAGCAACACGACCATGCGAGCATCCACTCCGGCGTCACGCAAAGCCTGCATAAGCCTGAACGTGACGACAGCCGCACCACCCAATTTGTCACTATGACTCAGAAGAACTACCTTTAACGCTTTTTTATCCATTTCAATTTAATAATCTCAGGCATGACGTCGCAAAACACCGGGGATTGCAATTCTCTCCCTTTTCAGTATTATAACAACATAACCTGCAATAAGTAAGGTTCTTATTATATAATTTAACCAAGCATGTGGAGTAACCAACAGATAGGCTCCGACTCCATATATCACCATTGCTATTATAAAATAGGAGATGATACGCCCCGTTTCATAACCGATAGGATGTTTTGCCTTTCCCACGAAATAAGAGGCTATCATCATCACTCCATAACAAGCAAACGCCGCCCACGCACAAGCGACATATCCATATAACGGAACAAACGCGACGTTTAACGCAACCGTAACAGCAAGCCCAAGCAAAGAGAACCACATACCCCAGATTGTCTTATCGGTCAACTTGTACCACAATGAGAGGTTGAAAAACACTCCGAAAAACAATTCGGCAATCATGATAATCGGCACTACCTGCAACCCACTGAAATACTTGGGAGAAATAAAGTATTTCAACACGTCGAGATAAAACATAACGCCAAGGAATATCAACAACGCAAATATCACGAAATACTTCATCGCGTCGCGATAGGCCTGTTTTTTATCCTCACCCTTTGCCTTATTCTGAGCAAAAATAAACGGCTCGTAGGCAAATCGGAACGCTTGAATAAACATAACCATCACAATGGCGATTTTATAGTTGGCTCCATATATGCCAAGTCCGGTCATTGCCTCTTGCTGATTGGTAACGAGTATAGGATAAAGAATTTTGTCAATCGTCTGGTTCATTATGCCGGCAATGCCAAGCACCAATAATGGGAACGAGTAAACCAGCATTTCACGCAACAATTTGCCGTTAAACGAGTATCTGACTCCCATTATTTCAGGCAGTAGTAACAACAATGTCACCGCCGAGCTGATGAGATTGGATGCAAATATATAACCGATGCCAAACGCCGGGTCATAGAACCACGCAATCGTGCCGGGAGCAACTCGCCACAACCAAGGGCACAACAGAATAAAGAATAGGTTTAACGCGATATTCACACCTATGTTAATCAGCCTTATAGCCGCAAACCTCAATGGGCGTTTCTGATAACGGAGATATGAAAAAGGTATTGACGTGTAGGCATCAATCCCAACAGCTATCGCCATCATCCACACAAATGAGGGATTTTTCCCACACTCCAACGCCTCTGAGATTGGAGAAATAAACGCGAATACCGCCAAAATAAACAACATTGATGTAACACCGAGTGAAATCAATGTTGTTGTGTAAACTTGTATCGGATCTTTCCACCGCTCATGATTGGCAAAGCGGAAAAAGCCTGTCTCCATGCCATAAGTGAGAATAATCAACACAAGTGCCACAATCGAATAGATATAGGTCACTACGCCATATTCGTCGGCCGGGAACATTATTGTGTAAAGCGGTACAAGACACCAATTGAGAAAT
Organism: Muribaculaceae bacterium; assembly: GCA_017396945.1. Lineage (GTDB taxonomy): Bacteria > Bacteroidota > Bacteroidia > Bacteroidales > Muribaculaceae > RGIG4079. The sequence continues at coordinate 38,286 of JAFQKI010000008.1, forward strand.
CGTCCTATGATGCTGCTCAACCCATAAATCGCCGTATCTTTTGCCAAACTCTTTATTCCTGCCATAAATTCACTTCAGTAAATCCAATAATCGTTTAATTGATTCTTTTTCGGAAAGAGCCACCAACTCGATAAATTGAGATGAGTCTCTGTCTATATGAGACGCCTCCAACGCTTTATAATAAGCCAATTTTGAGTCGGCGTCTCCTTTAAGCGAAACAATTACATAACCTCGACGCAATAAATATAAATTCATTAACAATCGACATGTGCGACCATTTCCATCGATAAATGGATGAATGCGCACCAATTCGTCGTGTAAATATGCCGCGACGGCTATCGGATGCGCTCCTTGCGCTTCCAACTCATTATATTTTGATAAGAAATCGTCAAACAGTTTATCAATCAAATAAGGCTGAGGAGGAGTGTGGCGACTGCCGGAGATCAACCCCGGAACAGTTCTAAATTTGCCCGCATTATCCCTATCAATCCCACGCAATACAAGTGCATGAATTTGCAAAATCAGCCAACGATTAATCTCCACATCTTTTGACGCGACTTCTCTGATAAAATCAATCGCTTCTTTATGATTAATCGCTTCTAAATGCTCACGCATGGATTTTCCCCCAATTGTCAACCCCTCGTTTACAACAAGCTCGGTTTCTTGCATTGTAAGAGTATTTCCCTCAATGCGATTACTCTCATAGGTGTATTCAATATCCAACGCATCTTGAATTTTTGCAATCGCCGATGACGGAAGAGGACGCAAACATTTCAACTCTGCGTTTAACTCATCTATTTCATTGTAAATCGCTTCAAGATTATCCATATTAAAAACCAATATCAATTAAAACAATGAGGCATAGTCGAGTGGAGAGTGTCCCAAGTGGCTGTAAGCGAGTTCTGTCACCTCGCGCCCGCGAGGAGTGCGCTTTATAAATCCTTCTTTTATCAAGAATGGTTCATAAACTTCTTCTATAGTGCCTGCATCTTCGCCAAGGGCAGTAGCAATGGTAGATAATCCCACCGGTCCACCTTTAAACTTGGTGATAATAGTTGTGAGTATCTTATTGTCGATTTCGTCAAGACCATACTTGTCGATATTCAACGCCTCAAGAGCATATCGGGCTATTTCAGGATCGATTGAGCCATTTCCTTTAACTTGAGCGAAATCACGCACGCGTCGCAATAGCGCGTTGGCAATACGAGGAGTGCCACGACTGCGCATTGCTATCTCATGAGCTGCCTCGGCAGTACATCTGACATTGAGCAGTTTAGCTGATCTTAATATAATGCGCTCCAACACTACATGGTCGTAATACTCCAAATGGCAATTTATACCGAAGCGGGCACGCAATGGAGATGTCAACAATCCGCTACGAGTAGTAGCTCCGATGAGAGTGAACGGCGACAACGTCAATTGCACGCTACGTGCGCCGGGACCTTTATCAATCATTATATCAATGCGATAGTCTTCCATCGCAGAGTATAGATATTCCTCTACCACCGGACTTAGACGATGTATCTCATCAATAAACAACACATCGTTTTCTTCAAGCGATGTGAGTATCCCCGCCAAGTCTCCGGGTTTGTCAAGAACCGGTCCCGAAGTGATTTTCATACCCACTCCGAGTTCATTGGCTATAATGCCCGACAATGTCGTCTTCCCGAGTCCCGGAGGTCCATGAAACAATATGTGGTCAAGAGCCTCGCCTCGCATTCGGGCAGCGGCGACAAACACTTTGAGATTTTCCACAATTTTGTCTTGACCGCTGAATGAGTCAAACTCCGACGGTCGCAACGCTTTCTCAAAATCTTTATCTCCTTCTTTGGCTCTTATGTCAAATTCATCCATACTACTCTACTTAGTAATCAATCTGTTGACTTTGTCGATGATGACTTGCGGGGGGATTCCTGCCAAGCAATGATAATCACCGCGATAACATGGTTTGTTGCCAAATACCGAACACGGACGACACGTCATAGACAACTGTATGGCATTATCCTCAGATTGTCGCCACCCCTTAAACCCGCAATAGGGATGAGTAGCACCCCAAATGCTGACTACAGGCACACCTACAAGTGCCGCGAGGTGCATATTGGCAGAGTCCATCGACACCATCACATCAAGGTGACTCAACAATGCCAACTCTTTGCCGAAACCATATTTTTTCTCGGCAAGAGAGGTCGCAGTTGGATATTTCACAGCCCAATCAGCCAAAATTTTACGTTCTTCCTCTCCTCCTCCAAATAGGAATATCTTTGTATCGGGATGAGTCGCAAACTCGGCAACAACCTTTTCCATTAACTCAGGAGGATAAATTTTCCCTTTGTGCTTTGCAAAAGGGGCGATACCGATCCATGTTTCACTTGATTGTTTTGGTCCGGTAACTTCAGCAAGTGACGAGATATCACCTTTCCCACCATCAAACAAGCCGTTAAATCGCTCTTGCAAAGGCAAACCCATCTGATAGAATGCGGCTCGATAACGTGCACTTGAAGAGATGAGCGGCAACATGACTTTGTTGTGACGACGTGTCAAAGCCCGCTTATGTCCGCGGCCTTTATGAATGCGTGTCGTGGGGATGCCATGCAACCGGCACAAAAGACGCAACACATGGGTGCGCAACACCTCATGCAAATCGACAAACGCATCTATATTGTAATCACGACGCAACTCCTTTAGCAGACGGCTCATGCCTTTAACTCCGTTATAATCGTTTTTGACATCGATACCGAGCATCGTGAGATTTTGTGGCGGATTGACAAATATCGAAGTCATCGCCGGACGTGTCACCATTACAAAATTGACATCGGGATAGCAACGACACACGCTATAAACAACCGGAATGGATATAGCGACATCGCCTATCGCCGAAAATCGGGCGATAAGCACGTTTTTCAAACCGCGAGGGTTGTTTCCCTTATTATTTGCTGCCATAAAGCACCGGATTGGTTTCCGGGTCATTGTACATCTTCATCTGGCGATAAACCTTCATGTACTTGCGACCGGCGGCGATATCCTCAAGCAGCTGATTGATAGCTGTAGTGAGATCCTTGCGTTGCTCCAAAAGCACATCAAGTTTGGCTTGGCACTTAGCGATATGAGCTTCTGAAGCGTCGGTGCGTCTCACCTCAACCTGCATGTGATAAATTTTTAATGCGAGGATTGAGAGACGGTCGAGCGCCCATGCCGGCGACTCGGTGTTGATAGTCGCATTGGCGGCGACTTCCACCCCTTTGTATTTCTCACGGAAATATGTGTCAAGCTCCTCCACCATGTCGGTGCGATCTTGGTTTGACTTATCGATGCGACGTTTCAACGCCAATGCCGCAACCGGGTCGATTTGAGGGTCGCGTATTATATCTTCGAGATGCCATTGCACCGCGTCAATCCAGTTTTTGGCGTGCAAGGTGTGCTCGATGGTTCCTTCTTGATATGGGTTGGCAACCACAGCGTCAACATCATCGGTAACATGATATAACGCAGTTGATTTATCAAAAATCTCGTTACAATTTCCGGCAAAATTCATATTCTGTCAAATTTATCTGATTACAATTTTACAAATATAACCCTTTTAGCCCCAAAGTTCCAAAAAAAATCGCCGTTTCGTCTCATTTTTGTAAAATCCACACTAATAAAACCACAAAATGCGATACAGATTTTTCATAACTTTCATCCATATCGCACATGTCACATTGTTAATTTGAGAAGAAATCTCTGAGTAAAATCCAACAAACGAGACTTTACACCTCACAAAATATTAAATTAATCCTCATTTTTACACTTACATTGATTATTTTCTTTAAATTTGCAATTATAAAAGTCTTTACTTCATGAAAAAACAGAAACTTTGGATATTGTTAATTATACTAATTTTCCCTTTATCGGTTTTTGCAGAAAATGATGATAATATCATAATTTCAGATGCAGAGGTGATTTATTCCATTATCGCTTCAAAATCTGGAAATCAAATTAAAAAGGTCAAAATGAAATCAACGACCATTTATGAGGCTACACGTACAAGTGGCAACGCCTTGGCTGTTGAATTTTACAATGATTATATCACGATCGATAAAGCCTCCGGAGCTAAAGCCAACTATCGACATTGGATTTCTAATGATCTATTTTATGTCGATTCCAAAGTTTGTTATATGGATCTTCCAATTAAGAAAAAAGGAGGAACCGCAAAAGCGGTTTTTGAAAAAACATATATTAATGCCGCACATTTCACACAGATAATACTTCCATCTGCATCTTATTTCACAAAGAATAAGACAATAAAAATTGTAGTCCCTGCGACACTATCGAGCATAATAAAGATTGTAGAAAAAGATTTTACACCAGAAATAACTTCACAACGCATTATTGATAAAGATGGGAATATAACATATATATACACCCTTTCAGATATCCCAAACATCTCATCCGGAGAGCCATTTTCCCCGCCAATTGAAACAAAAATTCCACGACTTTATATACTGGGGCAATTTGCTGATTTAGGAGAATTATATAAATACTTATACTCCTATACAACCGATATCGATGAAAATATAGAACAACTCAACTCCTTTGTAGCTGATTTAACGAAAAATTGCAATTCCAACCAAGAACGTATCTCAAAAATAACCGAGTGGGTACAACAAAATATCAGATATATCGCAATTGAGCATGGCGAATATGGAACACGACCCGACAAAGCAAGCGAAGTGTTTCGCAAGCGATATGGAGATTGTAAAGGGATGTCGTCTTTGTTAAAAGCAATGTTTAGATTTGTAGGATTGGATGCTCGTTTGGCTTGGATCGGCACTGAGCAAGTTGGAAGTCAATACTCTGAAATATATTCTTTGGCATCAGGAAATCACATGATATGCGCACTAATTAATGCCGATTCCGTTTTATACGTGGATGGGACTAGTTCTTATCTACCAATAGGTCACTATCACCCTTCAATACAAGGGCGCGACGTATTGATTGAGGATGGTGAGAGTAATTACATTTTAAATAAAATACCTGTTCAATCACCAATGATTAATTCTGATATATTACATTCTGAATTGGTCATTAGTGACAATAAATTAACCGGTACTCAATCTCGCATATTAACAGGAGTAAATAGGATGTCACTATGCGCACAATATAATTCTCTTGACATTTCTAAACGTAATGATTTTATAAATCGATTTGTCTCATATCCAAAGAAAAATGTAGATATTACAACATCAACAATTATAGGCAATTCATTAGACGCATCTGAAACAATTATTTCTTCGACTATCCTCGAAAATGATGCTTGCCGGCATTTAGGAGATGCTATATATATCAACTTACTTCCTATACGCTACCCTAATGCAAAAACCATTAATCTGCAAAATCGGAAGCAAGATGTCTTATTTCATTTTCCCACCAATTTTGAGGCAAATATAAAAATTACAATTCCTGATGGATTTAAGGTAAAACACATCCCGATGCATTATAGCTCTATAAATAAATGGTTTGAAGCCGAGATAAATTATAGCATAGCAAATGGAATAATTAAATGTAACGCTCGATTTACTTTGATAAAACGAGATGTGGCACTTAATGAGATTAATCAATGGAACTTACTTATACGAGATTTCAATCAGGCAAATAGTGAACAATTAGTTTTGACAACCTCAAATTAAAAACATAAATTATGAAACGATTAAATTTGATATTATTATCTGTCATTATAATAGCATTTTCTGTTTCAGCAGATAATGATGAAAAATTCTTCTTAAAGGCTCAAGAAATTGTATGGGGAGAGAATGACCCTGATTTCAATGCAATGATTGTAATCCCCGATAGTTTGTACGGCAATGAATCTGCGGTTATAATTGCAATGCATCAAAAAATAGATGTAAAGCGAGTACAACAACTGAATGTTGGCAAATACACAACATCAGGGAAAGCATTTACCAATGCCATTGAGATGAAATCAATTAGTCGTATGATGATAAAATTGAATGATGCTAATGCAGTAGAAGAGTATTCTGATTTTGATTTTTCAACAGACCGAGAGACTAAGGTAGAAGGCTATCCATATCAGTATGTGTCATCGGCATTTGGAGCTCGCGTATTTAAACCAAATGGCATGGTCATTAATGTGGACTGTAGCAATGCATATTCTATCACCGAAGGCAAAAAAAATAAGGTCGTTGAACGACGTATCCCAATTCCCGGGCTTGAACCCGGCGATGTGATTGAGTATTTTTATTATGATGAAGTGTGGCTTGACGAATTTGACTTAGAGCCATTTATATTTTTATTTGCTCGCAAATATCCGATGATGCTTTATAAAATAGAGTGTCATATCGACCCGGAAATAACTGTTGAATATCGTAATTTCAATGGTGCGCCGATACTACTTGGCTCAATTAAAAAAGATGGAACCAGAGTACTTGGAATAGAGGCAATTGAAATTCCAAAACGAGAGACAGGTGAGTGGATGTCATCGGCTCGGCAATTGCCATATATAAAAATGTATGTAATGAATAACCAGAAAGGCTCTCTCGTGTATCGTCCCAAAAGTTCCCGCATCGGAATCTCTTGTGGATTAGACGCAAGTCACTACTATCGAGACATCTCACATGTATTAACCGATATGAATCTCTCTACAGGGATTGTTTCAAGAGCAACTAAAATTGTAAAAAAATTAATTGAAAATCATCCTGAATTTACCACTCGTCAGATTATTGATGCCGCATGGTTAGCAACAGTATATGAAGGTTTAGTAGATGAAAAATCATATTCTACAATAGCATTATCTCTTTATTTCCCTGAGGTGCTGAAAAAACTGAAAATCACTGAAGAGGTAGGTGTTGGAGTCGTAAACTCACGAAAGTCTGTACCAATCTCACAGATATTGCATTGGCAGGAACCAACCTATATGAATTTTGTGGGAGACAGTTGTTATATGCTTTCGACCGACTTTTGTTTTCTTCCAGGAGAATTCTCGGGATATTATGCAGGAGAGGAGGCTGCTGTATTTATGTGTAATGGAGATAAATTCACCTCTCAAGATCCTCAGATAAGAACGATGCCAACAACTCGTATTGTTCAAAATACAATGAGAACAGATATTAATGTGTCGTTAGATTCTACCGACATGAATATGCTTAACATCAATCGTAGTGTGAAATTTAATGGAGCGATGAAAGAGGTTGGTAGTTATGTGCTTGATACTTATGGTTGGATAACTTCTGTCGAAGATTACCTTGAAATACCAATTAATGACAGAGAAAAATCTCATGTAGATTCAGTGGAAATAAAAAAACAATTCGATGAGTTGTTTATGCTTGAAGCCGAACTAATACTTGGAGTGAAACCAAGTAAAATACATGACTACGCAATTACTTCACGAGGCGTAACACCCGATGCGCCGTCCGTGAGTTATACCATGACATGTGATGTTGATGGTCTTGTGGCACGAGCAGATAAAGACTTAATAATTTCATTAGGGAAATTATTGGGGAATAATACTACCATCGAAGAATCTGAAAGAAATCGTAATGCACACATTTATCGACGTTGTCCCAATCAATATCAATATGTCATAACATTTGATATTCCCAAAGGCTATACAATAAATCAAGCAAGTCTGGATTTAGCTACACAAAATGTAACTAATGAATGTGGTGCATTTATTACGCAAGCAAAAATAGATGGGAACAAACTGACTTTGGTGGCATTTGAACGCTATCTTAGATATGTTGAGTCGGCAGAAAGATGGTCGCAGTTCTTGCAATTGGTTGATGCGGTCGCAGCCTTTGGAAATTCGGCTATCATCCTAACTCCTACCACCGAATAGCTAAAATTTTAGATTTGACGCCAACCATATATTAATAAGACTGTTTAATTATCTGAGAGATATAACGTCATAGAATTATGAAAATAGGAGATAAAATACCTGAGGTATTGGGGTTTGATGCCGAGGGGAGCGAAGTGAGAAGCGCGCAGTTTGCGGGCAAGAAGTTGGTGATATACTTTTACCCAAAGGATAATACGCCGGGGTGTACCGCCGAGGCATGCAGCCTCAGCGATGGGTATGCCGAGCTGAGAAAAGCCGGATATGAGATTGTGGGTGTGAGCAAAGACTCACAGGCTTCACACCGAAAATTTGCCGAAAAGCATTCATTGCCATTTACGTTGATTGCCGATACCGACTTGGCGTTAAATCAGGCATTTGGCGTGTGGCAAGAGAAGAAGATGTGTGGCAAAGTGGGCATGGGAACCGTCCGCACAACTTTTGTCACCGATGAGAATGGGATAATTACCAATATCATCACCAAGGTTAATACCAAGGACGCCGCCAATCAGATTTTGGCGCTATAAATAAAGCTCATCCAACAAAAAAACCACCTCAGCGATGCAGAGGTGGTTTTCGTTATTTATTAGCGGAATGTGATTGTTCCGTAAAGGTCGCCTGTGGCATTTGGATCGGGTTTTACTTTTAATCTGCGAGCCTGATCCAAGAAGTATTTACGCCAAGTAGGATTTGAACGCGCCGGGCTTGTCCCTCCGGAAATCTCAATAGGGATAACCTCGCCAGTCGGCGTCACCTTTACACTTACGATTATTGTACCCTCAGGAATATCCCCACGAATAGTTATCGAATTGATAAACCCGCGACCATTACCTCCCGCGCCAAGGTTGAGTGACACGCTGCCGGTCGTGGCATTGCCATTGGGAGTTCCCGCATTTTGCCCATCGGCATTTGCGTTGCTGTTTTGCGAATTAGAGGCAAACGCATTTGACATGTTGCTGATATTGTTGGCAGCCTGGTTTGAGAGTTGTTGTTGCGGAGCGGTTGACGCAGGCACTTGCGCCGAAGACTCGGTGACCTGTGTAGCAATCGCTTCGGGGGGCGTTGCCATATTGTCATCAACTTGTGGAGAGGCTTCATCTGCCGGTTCACCGGGAATTGTAGCATCGGGGAATTGTCCGATCATGACATATTCTCCACCCAACAACACCTCCATCGGCTTTTCCTCTTGTTGCTTCTCTAGCAATTTATCACTTGACGGATAAGCTAAATAAACACATAGCAACAAGGCGAGAATGATAGCGTGAAACACCACCGTCCCGATAATTCCGTAGTTGCGAGCTGTTGAGTTATTGACCATGCTAATGCGTGTTTTAAAGATTTGTCTCAGCCGGTTGTGCAATCGTCGGCGCGGTAGCCGAAGATGCAGGCTTGGTCGCAAGCACCATATTGAGATTGTTGCTTGCCACTAAGTTTAAGATCTCCACAATTTTACCATAAGGAATGGTTTCATCGGCATACAGAGCGATGTAACTTCCGGGGTCTTGAACTTGAATGTTTTGTAGAAAACTCACAAGGTGGGTCTCGTCAAGCGGTGTCGCTTCCCCCTCACCATATACGGCATAGATTTTTTGATCTTTGTCGATAAAGACACGAGTGCCGGGTTTAAGAGTGGTCTGCTCGTTGCTTTGAGGCAAATTTACCTCAAACGCCGTAGGGAACACAAACGTCGATGTCACCATAAAAAACACAAGCAACAAGAAGATAACGTCGGTCAAAGACGCCATCGAAAACGTTGCGAGTTGTTCATGTTGTCGTTTTAGTGCCATATCGAGATATTATTGAGCGGGCTCGTTGAGCAAGTCCATAAATTCCATTGTCTTAGATTCCAATTGGTTCATCACTTTATTGATGCGAGCAACCAAGTAGTTGTAAGCAAACAATGAGATAATACCAACGATGAGACCGGCAACGGTTGTAACCAATGCGGTGTAAATACCATCGGCAAAAGCTCCGATGCTTGCCGAAGAGCCTGAATTGGCAATGTCAAAAAACGCTTGCACCATACCGATAACCGTACCAAGGAAGCCGAGCATTGGCGCGCCTGCCGCTGTTGTGGCAAGCCAAGATAGACCCTTTCCAAGATTGGCGACCTCGATATTTCCTGCGTTTTCAATGGCGACAAGCACATCGTTCATAGGACGACCGATGCGGCTGATACCTTTTTTCACAAGGCGAGCGTATGGCGAACCGTTATTGTTACACAAATTAATTGCGCTCTCAATTTCCCCTTCATGAATATAGCCTTTAATGCGTTTCATAAAAGTGTCGTCCTCTTTGGCAGCCGCGTTTACAACAATTGCTCGTTCGACAAAGATGTAGATACACACGAGTGATAACAATGCCAATGGTATCATAATGAAACCACCTTCAAGGCATAGTTGCCAAATTGATAACTCTTTAGGGGAAGTAGCCGGAGCAGCCGCAAGTATTGATGTTAAAATTGCCATAATGATTTATTGTGACTTTAATGATATTATTTAAATGGGTTAGACTAAACACTCTTTATAACGTTTAATCGTGGTCTCCAATCCCAAGTATATTGCGCTTGAGATTAAAGCGTGACCTATCGAAACCTCGTTGAGATAAGGTACTTGTTCGTGGAAATACTTAAGATTTTCAAGGCTGAGGTCATGACCGGCATTCACTCCAAGTCCGGCTTTATGAGCCGCGATGCTTGCGACGACATAGGGAGCAACCGCCTTTTCGGGATCGGTGGGATACATGTCGGCGTATGGTTTTGTGAACAGTTCTACGCGATCGGCACCTGCTTTTGCCGCCATTTTGATATTTTCGGGATCGGTATCGACAAATATCGAGGTTCTGATACCGGCTTCACGCAACGTGTCAACGATATTTGAGAGAAACTCAAAATGAGCGGCGACATTCCATCCAGCATTTGATGTCAACGCGTCGGGCGCATCAGGAACGAGAGTTACTTGCTCAGGTTTCACTTTCAACACCAAGTCCATGAACTCTGGAGAAGGATAACCCTCGATATTGAATTCGGTTTTTACCAACGGACGCAATGTCATCACATCGGCACGACGTATGTGGCGTTCATCAGGGCGAGGATGCACTGTAATGCCGTCGGCTCCAAAACGCTCACAATCGACCGCGACTTGCTGAACATCGGGGTCATTCTCCCCGCGAGCATTGCGCAGAGTGGCTATTTTGTTTATGTTTACACTTAAATTAGTCTTCATCTTTATAAAAAAAGCTATGATATTTCCTTATAATTGCGATGATTAAAGAATTATTTGTAAATTTGTCACCGGTTTCAAACCACAAAATTAATCAGAAATAATAAATTTGCGAAACATTTGGCATTAAAAGATTACCCTAAATTGCAAAATAATAGCTGATTTATAGAAGTTCCCTTAAGTTTAAAACGATGGTAATAGCGATTTACGGAAATAAGTATCAATCAGAACATCTCAATGAACTCAATGAGTTTTTCGGCATTTTGTCGCATCACAATGATGTTAAGGTGTTGATGGAATACACTTTCTATAATTATCTGTGTCGTGTGTTACCGTCTCAACCGGTGGTCGCCGATGTAATAAAAGGTGACAATTTCACTGCCGATCTGGCTCTAAGTATCGGTGGCGATGGCACATTTCTGCGCACCGCCCAATGGGTATCAGATAAAGCAATCCCCATTTTGGGAATAAACACCGGACATCTCGGCTATCTCGCCGATGTGCACATCACCGAGGCCGCAACCGCCATCGATGATATTATCTCAGGAAAATATCAGATTGAGCAACGCTCGCTTATAGAGGTCTTGTCAGAAGGGACGAAAATCGAAGGTTGGCAATATGCCCTCAATGAGGTGGCAATTTTAAAGCAAGACACCGCATCAATGATTTCGATGCACACCGAGATTGACGGAGTGAAACTTGCCACTTATCTTGGTGACGGATTGATTATATCGACTCCGACAGGGAGTACCGGTTACAACCTCTCGGTGGGCGGACCGATTTTGGAGCCTTGCACCCCCAATTGGGTCATTTCCCCAATTGCCGCACATTCGCTAACAATGCGTCCGTTAGTCATCAGCAACAATCGAGAGTTGTCAATCACGACAACCTCCCGCTCAAATTCATATCGCCTGAGCCTTGACGGTCGTTCGACAACGCTTCCCGAAGGCTCAACTATCAAATTGCGTAAAGCTCAGTTTGCGATACATGTGGTGCAACGTCCAGGACACCATTTCACCGAGACATTGCGCAACAAACTGCTTTGGGGCATCGATAACCGATAGCATCGCGACAAAAATGGCAACAAACAGCACCGAGTTTCATTATGAACCGCTTGGAGTGGTGCATCTCACCATGCGCACCAACTCGCGCAGCATCACAGCCCGGTGGAAAAACGGCAAAGTGTTTCTCAATGTGCCCCGTGGCGTCAAGTATGATGAGATTATGCGTGCTTTGGAGCAGTTTACCCCCAACTTGCTACGCAAGAAACCTCGACTCTCATTTTTCGACGGACAAGAAATCTCCCTTGCCGATTTCGCGATAATTATCAAACGGCAAACTATTGCTCCGACAAAAATACTGTCACAAGCGCGATTGCCGGTTTCTTCGATTGAGGTTGGCTCAGATTGGGATTTTGACAGCGAGGAAACGACACAAGCTATCAGCCGACTGATGTGTGGTATCTCACTGAGACTTGCCCCACAATTGCTCATCCCACGAGCCGAGCAGTTGGCGCGACAAGTCGGAGCCACCCCGTCAGGATGGTCAATCTCACGCGGACATCGTGTTTTGGGGCATTGCAACCGGCACCGACACATTGCGCTATCACACATTATATTGTTCCTGCCTCAACATCTGCGCGACTATATCGTGTTTCACGAACTCGCCCACCTTACCGAAATGAACCACAGCCCACGCTTCCACCGCCTCTGCAACCAATACTGCAACAGTCAGGAAGCCCTTTACTCCAAGCAACTCAACTCCTACCCTTGGCCACTGCTGAAGTAACAATAATCATTTTCATTTGCTCAAATAACTCTTCCGCCTCATTTTTATGTAAACCGGCTTTAACGGTCTCTGCAATCTGTGTAGCGATTTCTGCCGGATTTTGAACAGCTATATCACTCTTGATATGATACAATCCCAAGCGATTTGCCAACGGAGCATAGAAGTAGCCTGTCTCACCGGCTCACATTGTTTTTTACCGATTTACAACGAATAACCAACCTAAGATTAGCCACCTATAAGAGTGTAAAAAAGACGCAAAACGGCACAAAATCTCCTGAAAATCGTCAGTCAACTGACAAAATTTACATTAAAATCGTCAATAGGCTGACGATTTTAATGTTTTTTCTTCTTGAAGAAGCGGTGTTGCGCATAGCACGCAAGGAGTGAGGTCATGAAATATATTGCCGTCAATGCCCACAACATTTGATATGGTGTGGCGTTTTGCGCAAGTGTCGCGCCATTGGTATTGATGCGCACAAATCCCTCAATGCCCCACGTCGCCGGCACAAGCTGACTGAAAATGCTCCATGGGTAATCAATGGCATATCTCGGCCAGGTCAAGCCCGAAAGAAATAAAAACACTACCGACGAGAAAACTATAATGAGCATTGATGTCTCCCGCTCTTTCACAAATCCTTGTATCGTCATTCCCATAAACACCGACGCGAAAAGCAACGGCAATATAAACAATACCGCATCAATTGGATGCTCTGCCATCGGCAGGTCAAAAATCCAAGGAACGATGTGCAACACATATATGATAAGAGGCAAATATATCGTCACATAACACAACGCCTTGCCCATTAATGTAGCTGTAGGTGGTGCCTTTACCGCAATAAGGTCGTGACCATGGTTGCGACGTCGGCGTTCACGAGCTGTTCCGCAAAGCATTGTTACCCCAAGCATGAGACTCTGTTGCAAAATTAATATCAAAATCCCTGGCATTACAAATGACGCAAACCCCTGCTGTGTGTTCCCCAAAAACGTTGATTGCGAGCCTACGGCACTCGTCGGCAAACTACCTGAGGCAAGACCCGCGACATCGATTTTCTCTTGACGTATCTGCGCACCGGTGGCAAGTTGGATATTGGTGAGTGTCGTCAAGAACTCGCGATAACGTATGAGCAAACTCATATCGGAGTAAAACGGCACAACCGCCTGCTCCCCACGAGCTATTTTGGTGGCATAATCCTCCGGAATAACCATTATGCCATAACAAGCCTTCTCGGCGTGCCAACGGCGTGCCTCTTCAAGCGACGCGGCATATCCCACCGACTTCATCGATTGCGTGGCATCAATCATTCTCACCAATTCACGACTTTCGGGAGTGCGACTATCGTCAACCACCACAAATGGTATCTCCTCAACAATCTCAGGGTTGTATATCAACGTGTAAACCAACGGATAAAGCAACGGCAACGCAAAGAAAAACAATAACGCTCCAGCGTCGTGAAACACAACGTAAAATTCCCTGCGCCACACTCTGAATAGTGCCACTATCCAGCTTTCTAATTTCTTAAGTAATGTTTTCATAATTGATAAGATTTCAAGGAATATAAACAGGTTTAAGACAAGCGCGTTTCAACCGCCATAGCAGTAACGACGCAATAAGAGGAAACAGCAGTAACGAGATAAAATACCACCGGGAGTAATATAACGCTATGCCGTTAAGTGCCTGATCAACATAAATTAAAAAGTAATAACGCAGTGGTATGATATAGCCAAAAACAGCTATTGCGCCATACATATCTTCTAACGGAAACGAAAAGCCGGTCACCGAAAACGAGAGTATCCCCACAAGCGAAACGACGCTCAACGCAAGTCGCAAATTAGGGATTATGCAACAAAATATCAATGCCATCGCCTGACATGCGATAACAAGCAACACCATTGCCAAAATCATTATCCCGGCATTGCTGTGAAGCGGGAAATGATAATACCCATATAAAATTGACTGTATGGCAACGCCAACGATTGAGAATATAACCGTTTGAGGCAATAATTTACCCACAATGGCGATTGTTATTGAACCGCCGGCTCCATTTATCCACTTGATTGACGAACCGGTTTTTATCTCACTGCATATTGAAAATGCGGTGGTCAGCAACACCATCAACGCAATAACTCCGGGGATAAAAGAGTTTCCAAGATATATCGAGTAGCTCGCCCACGGATTACCCATCGGGTGGTCTTGCATCACCATTGGTTGCAGAAGTGCTCCCACTTGTGCCTCATCGGCCCCGGTAGAAACGAGTGTGGTTTTGACGATTGACCCCGATGTGGACACCGCAATCGTTTTAAACCCTTTAAATGATAATGTTCCGGGGATAAAGAAAGCCATGTTTGAATAATAAGCTACCGACGTCGATCGCCCACTCAACGCATCACGTTCAAAATTGTCAGGCACAAGGAAAAATCCGAAAATTTCCCCACTCTTGACCATATCCATGGCATTTTGGAAATCGGTTGCCTGATATTTTATGTCAATCAACTCCGATGCGCCGAGCGAACGCATCATCTCGCGCGACATCTTGGAATTATCCCGATCGACAACAGCGGTTGGAACTTTCAGGGGCAAGCCCTCACCGAGCAAACTGAGAAAAAACAACGTGAAACCAATGGGGATAAGCACCATGGTAAAGAGATATATGCGGCGACTTGTCAATCGGCGCACCTCTCGCTTCATCGTATTTCTCAATTCATCAGCTCGCATCTAATCACATCATTATTTCTTGAAAATAGCTGTCATTCCGGGCCTTAATCCGGGAATTGGGTCCTCAAATCTCGCTTTGATTTTAAACGTGCGACTATCCCATTCGCCGGTTGACTTGGTAGAGCGCCATACAGCATAATCACCCATGTCGCCCACATAATAAATTTTTGCCGTCAGTGTGTTATCTCCAAGTGCTGGGACTTGTATCTCTATCTCACTTCCCATTGCAAACCGTTGCAACATCTCTTCACGCACGTTAAACGTTACCCAGCGGTCATCATGTTTCAACACACTCATCAATGGTGCTCCAAGAGCGACCAACTCTCCCTGTTCGGGATAAATCTCAGAGATAATGCCGTCACACGGAGCCGTGAGATATTGATCATCGAGCAATGCCTCAACCTCCTGCACTCCGCCACGAGCCACACCCACCATAGCCTCGGCACTCGCACGATCTTCGGGTTGCGCGCCCTCTTTTGCCATGAGATATTGACTGTGAGCGGCATTCTCGGCAGCCGTAGCGGCTTGATAGGCGGCAAACGCCTCGTCACGTTTTTGCTCCGACACTACATTTTGTGAATATAGCGACTCCATGCGGTCGTATGTTTTCTTTGCGATGGTCGAAGCCGCAATGGCTTGTTGCCACAGGTCGTAAGCCGATTGCACAATCTGAGAGCGTGTCCCGCTGTCAACCTTCCTGTTTTGAGCCGTTGCGGCACTCTCCATTGCCTCGGCTTGCATTAATTTGGCGTATGCCACCGATGAATGAATGTGAATGAGCGTGTCACCGGCTTTGACGGTATCACCCTCTCTCACATAAATGTCAGTTACCCTTCCCGGTAACATTCCCGACACCTTAACAGTGGTTCCCTCTACTTGCCCTTGAATGATTTCAGCCGGCTTGTTTATAAATAGAAAGCCTATGATTGAGACAATTATCAAGGCGGCGATAATTACTCCGAGAGCAATCATCAACGACCTGTTTTCACGAGCTTCAGTAATTTTATCGTTGTCCATATTTATTAATACATTAATGTTCCTAATACTTTATTCAGATAAGTATCACAGAGTCTCACATCTATCAATGCGTCGATACACTCCGAGCGGGCTTGAAGCCAAGCCGTTTGTGCCGCCATCACATTATCTATCGTCATAAAACCCTCCTTAAAACCAATCTGAGCCTGACGCAGATTTTCATCGGCACTATTGATATTTTCAAGTGTCATGCGATAGGTTTTTAGCGACTCTTGATATTTAAAGCGTGCTTGATTTACTTGTAGTTCCACTTGCTCCTTGGCTTCGGCAAGTCGCAGCCTCATGATTGTTTCCTCGGCTTTGGCGACACGATATTTATTATAGTTGCCTCCCCAGTGCCATATCGGGATTGATACCGATGCCCCTACCGAGAAAGCCCCGTCAAAACGGTTTTTAAATCCGTCATACATGTTAGGATTACTAAACGAGTAACTGCCTATTACCGCTACCGACGGCATCATCGCCGCCTTGGCGACATTGCTCTGCTGCTCTGAGATTTTCACCCCCAATCCCAATGCTCTCAAATCCTGACGGCGTTCATACACCTGCGCCATATCATAGTCGGGCGTTGACAATGGTACATATTGTGAGTCCTCAAGCGATTCGTCGGCAAGCGTCATTTGATTATCGATAGACAATCCACACATCCGGGCAAGTGCCATGCGCGACAATGTCACGCCGTTTTCAACTTTCAGCAAGTCGATTTGAGCCTGGTTCAGTTTCACTTTCACACTCAACAGGTCACTTTGTGTGGCAACCCCCTCTCTGACCATAGCATCAACATTGCGATGCAACGTGTCGAGCAAGGCTACATAACTTGTGGCAAGGTTTTCCTTTGCTACAAGAGAGACAATCTGCCAATAGGCCGCATCGACGGCATAAATCAGATTTTCAGCTTCACTATTACGCATCGCAACAGCCAAATCTTCGGCAAAATGGGTTATACGATTCATCGCAATGATTTTTCCACCCATAAAAATCGGTTGAGTCAGCGTCACTGCTCCAAAAAAAACATTGTGTATGTCATAAGTCATCGACTCTTTGGGGATAAGAGCCACTGTCGAGGGGATATATTGACCGTCGGGACCCTTTACCGGTTCACCGGTAGCCGGATTGGTGACAAGATTAAATTCGTATGTCCCCGTCGCGGCATTGAATGACTTTGTCGGCAACAGCTGGTCTGAGTCAAATATCGAAATATCCTTTTGATTATACACATAGCCACCGGTAAAGTCTATCGCCGGGAAATAGGCAGCCCATGCCTCCCGACGTTGATAACCGGCCTGATTGATTTTTTCAGCCTCAATCAACATCTGCTTGTTGCTCCTTAATGCCATCGCCCTACAGGAATCGAGCGACACCGACTGAGCCGCCGCAATCATTAAACCACATAGCAATACAGCAGAAACTACAACTCTTCTCATCATTAAATCACATTTTTTAAGTAAACGTATCAATCCCGCTATAAGTTGCATCATCTTCAACACTTCATTGTTAAATTTTGCTAAATATGGGAGGGCAATATGTTTTCTAATTTTAAAAACATATCTTTGCCTACAGATTTATTAACCCTTAAACTTTAATTATTATGGAAGAGTATTACGAAGAGGAAGAACCGAAATTTTCACCTGAGAGAGTATTAACGTTTGCATCATGGGGAATCCTTGCATTTGGAGCATTGGCAACTCTTTTAGTGTTCGCAAAACTCTGTTTTGTCACTCAATATCATTACGACTTCTATAGCGGTAAAGAAAGTACAACAACAGAGTTTAACCCATGGGGGTTGGTTACCGGCGTATGGTGTATATTTATGACACTCATCTCTTGGGCAGGACTACGCCTATCAGTAAAAATGTCGCGCACTCTCACCGCCATCAAAAACAAGTAATTATAATTAAATCTCAGATAAGCCCTTGCAATAGTATTACATTGATAAGGGCTTTTTCTGTTTTTTTGCAACGTTGCAGAAATCAAAAAGGAACGAATTGCCGCTGTAACTTTGTGTCGTAATTAAACTTTAAACCAATTAATATATCACAATTATGGCACGAAAAATTTACAATCTCATCATCCTCGACAAGAGCAGAAGCATGTCATCAATCCGCAACGAGGCGAACTATACCGCATCCCAGCCGCCTCAACAGCCGGCACAACCCTCCCCAAAGCCCTAAGCTAAAGAATTAGAGACCCAAACGCATATTAATCATTTTAAACCTACCCGATTTTAATGGCAAAGGAAGCGTCAAAAAAATGCAGATATAACCAACCCTCGCATAAATAATATCCGGAGTGGGCAAAATTTTAATATCTCCTACATTAAAAATAGCAAACTAATCAATTGTTGGATTTCTTGCGGAAGTAAGAACCCCAATTTTTATAAACTTGTGATTGCTTAAAAGGTACACCGTTTTTCTCGTCTTCTTGCAACTTAAATTCAATATAAATTGAAGCCCCGGCAGTATTGTCAATAAGTTCCCAATTGGGGTGTGTTCCCACTATTGCATATCTTGCATCTTGATAAGAGCCTGGCATTAAAGATTCAGCCAGGAAATTATTAAATTCGATTTGAGCCATTCGTGCTTCTTCTCGTTCGCTTGCGATGTAAACACTCAAAGCAATAGCACCCAACGCAAGTAAACCAAGAATAACTGACCACAAGATAATTTTATTTCTGCGTTTATTCTTTTCCGCATTAGGCTTAAAACCACAATGAGGACACGATTTTGCCGAATCACTTATTCTCTCTCTATTACATTCAGGGCATTTAATAAGAGCCATATTTGTTAGTTTTTTGAGTGAAAGATTTAAGGTAAAAGCGTCTCCGAGTTGACAGGCCTAAATGGTTGTGGATAATCCGAGGGAGGGGATTATTTGTCGCGGGCGATGATGTAGTCAAAGATGGAGATGAAGGCGCGACGTATTTCGGTGTCGGGAAATTCCGAAATGATTTCGACGGCAGTGTCTCTGAGTTGAGCCATTTTTTGATAAGCATAGTCGATGCCGCCATGTTGCTTGGCATATTCGATGAGTGTGTTTATCTCGGTGGTATCGAGCGATTCTTTGCGGGAGAGTTCCAACATTTCACTGTGTTGTGGCAGTTGGTCATTGAGCAATACATGGAGCAATGGCAACGTGATTTTGCCCTCGCGCAAGTCGTTACCGGTGGGCTTACCGATCTTCTCGTCGGCAAAGTAATCAAAAATATCATCTCTGATTTGGAAACACAATCCCAACAACTCGGCAAAACGAGCCATTTTAGCCAACTCTTCTTCACTCGCGCCAACGGCAAATCCGCCCACCTCTACACACGAGACAAAGAGCGAAGCGGTTTTGTGGTTGATAGTGGCAAAATAAGCCTCCTCATTGAGGTTGTGATAGCGGGCATTGTAGATTTGGTCGATTTCTCCGAGCGACAACAATTTGCCAAGTTTTGCCATCGAGTCAATGATGCGCACATCTCCTGTACTGATAGCCTGTTGCAATGCTGTCGAAACAAAGAAGTCTCCCACAAGCACCGCGATGTGGTTGTCCCAAATGCTGTTGACTGTGGGGTTGCCGCGACGAGTCTTTGTGTCATCCACCACATCGTCGTGAATGAGTGACGCGTTGTGAAGCAACTCTACCGCTACGGCTGCTGAAATGACATTAGGGGTAATCTCGCCAAACATCTTGGCGCTTAACATCACGATAATGGGACGAATCTGTTTCCCTTTGGTTTTCAGATACCCTTCGATAACCGTATTCAACAACTGATTTGACGACGAAAGTTTCTCAGCGATGCGGTCGTTGAGAAGCTGCAATTCGGGTGCAATGGTTTGTTGAATTGATTCTAAAGTAGTCATTTTGGTATAATCGAGTGCAAAATTAGTAAAACTTGTCATACTTTATCACTTTATTTTCACAAAAAGAGAAATAAAAGCAACAAAACTGCCGTTTTTTAGCATTTTTTCGTTTTAACGGCAGTGGCAGTCGGTTTTTTATTCCTAATTTTGTAGTGTATAGAAAATGCCAAGTGGTTGGTTTTTCTCAAAGAACCGGAAAATCAGAACTAACGATGAACGAAAAGAAACTGTTTTTGCTTGACGCTTACGCGCTTATATATCGGGCTTATTATGCCTTAATCAGGACTCCGCGAATAACATCAAAGGGGTTTAACACCTCGGCGATATTCGGATTTTGCAACACGCTCGATGACTTGTTGCGCAAGGAGTCGCCATCACACATCGCAGTGTGTTTCGACCCTAAGGGTGGCACATTCCGCCATGAGGTTTATCCCGAATACAAAGCGCAACGCGATGCCCAGCCCGAAGATATAACCAACTCAATCCCATATATCAAAGAAATTATCAAGGCTCATAATATACCGGTGGTGGAAGTACCCGGTTATGAGGCCGATGATGTGATAGGAACCCTTGCTACTCGCGCATGCAAAGAGGGTTACACAACCTATATGATGACCCCCGACAAGGATTATGGTCAGTTGGTGACCGATTGCATTTACATGTATCGTCCGGCGTTGAAAGGCGCCGGTTTTGAGGTGCGCGGAGTAAAAGAAGTGTGCGACCGCTATGGTATCTCATCGCCACGACAAGTCATCGACCTGCTGGCACTTGAGGGGGACGCCAGCGACAACATACCCGGTTGCCCCGGCGTAGGGGAAAAGACCGCCGTTAAACTCATCGAGGAGTGGGGATCGGTTGAAAACCTACTTGAAAACACCGCAGCACTAAAAGGCGCATTGCAAAAGAAAATCGTTGAAAATGCCGACAAGATAAAATTCTCCAAATTCCTCGTCACAATAAAAACCGACGTTCCGGTAGATATCGAGATTGACGACTTGGCACGCCGAGCCGACGACAACGACCGACTCAAAGAGATTTACAAAGAGTTGGAATTTTACTCATTTGTGAAACGACTCTCTGCCGAAAGTGGCGACGTGCAACCTGTTGTCGCTCAACCGGCAGTGGCATCTGTTGCGCCATCGCTGTTTGACATCCCCTCACTCTTTGACGATCCGGCTGAGGAGAGTGTAGCTTCGGTGGCTGTTGACTGCCAAATCGCCGACACCCCCGACAAGGTTACCCAAGTGGTCAACGCCGCAATGAATAGTGCGCTTGTAGGCATTGCGATATGCGCCATCGGAGAGAATGCCATGACTGCCCGTCTGCATGGCATCGCTATCGCTCCAAAAGATGAACATCCCTCATTTGTGCCGTTGACATCAGCCAATCGCGATGAGCTGAAAGCAATTGTCGCTCAACTTTTCAATGTCGGAAATCACACTATTGTGAGCCACGACATAAAGCGAGATTACATCATTATGAAAAACGAGGGAATCGACTTCTCAGTCCGATATTATGACACCTCGGTCGCCCACTACTTGCTGCAACCCGAAATGCGCCACGCTCTTTCAAATGTTGCATTGACTTATCTTGGTCGCCATAGTTCTGACTATATAGGCGAAAAGATCGGCAAAAGCGGTGAAAACCCTACAACTAAGGCTCTTGCGACCCAATATGGCGAAATCGCCGATATTGTTTTAAAATTACATGATTGTCTCAAAGGGGAACTATCTGACCCGCAACTATCGGCATTGATGGAAAACGTGGAGTTGCCGCTAATCAAGGTTCTTGCCGACATGGAGATGACCGGAGTGAGAGTCGATGCCCACGAACTCAACAAGATGTCGGGGCACCTGACCGCAAAACTTCACGAAATGGAGAGTCAAGCGTATGAACTCGCCGGATGCGAGTTTAACATAGCCTCGCCAATGCAAGTGGGCGATGTGTTGTTTGGTCGATTGAAAATCGATGAGAAAGCCAAGCGCACCAAGACCGGAGCCTACTCCACAACAGAAGAAATTCTCGAAAAATATCGCAGCACCCACCCGGTTGTGGACTTAATCCTGAAAACCAGAGGTTTACGCAAACTTTTAACAACCTATATCAACGCATTGCCCGAACTGATAAATCCCACTACAGGCAAAATCCACACCTCATTTAACCAAACGGTCACTGCCACCGGACGACTCTCCTCAGCCAACCCCAACTTGCAAAACATACCGATACGCACCGATGACGGGCGCGAGATACGCCGAGCGTTCATCGCCGACCCGGGCGACCTCCTGATGAGTGCCGATTACTCACAAATCGAACTGCGTGTTATCGCCGACCTAAGTGGCGATGTCGACATGATTGAGGCATTCCTCTCTGATGCCGACATTCACCGCGCCACCGCCGCCAAAATCTATAAGTTGCCCATTGAGCAAGTGACCGACGACCAACGTCGCAAGGCTAAGACCGCCAATTTCGGTATCATATATGGCATTTCGGCATTCGGACTCGCTGAACGCATAGGTATCTCACGCCAAGAGGCCAAGCAACTTATCGCCGACTACTTCGCAAGTTTTCCACACATCAGAGAATATCTCGACTCCACGCTTGAAAAAGCCCGCCGCGACGGATATGTCTCAACCCTCATGGGGCGCAAACGCATGCTCCCCGACATCAACTCACGCAACGCCGTAGTGCGCGGGTATGCCGAACGCAACGCCATAAATGCCCCGGTACAAGGTTCGGCCGCCGATATTATCAAAATTGCGATGGTCAACATAGACAAAGCGTTTAAAGAAGCACAATTACAATCGCGCATGACCATGCAAGTACACGACGAGTTGGTGTTTAATGTCAAGCCTGCGGAACTTGAGACAGTAAAAGAAATCGTCGTCAGAGAGATGGAAAACGCCTATCACGGACGCGTGCCATTGACCGTCTCAACCGGCATCGCCTCAAACTGGCTCGAAGCTCACTAATCAAAGCGTCAAACCGGACGATTTTGCTACGCATTCAAGCCTTTATAGGCTTTTTGTTTCTCTTGTTAGTGTTTTAGATAATACAGTTAAGAGAAGAGGATTTGTGTCGGGTAGATGAGGGTGTCGGGGGAGGCACGACCTGAGATTTCGATGACGAGAGAGTGGCGCGGTGGCGCGTAAACACGAGCCGGGAGCGGAGCTTTCAGAGGTCCGTTGACGTCAATTGTCGTGAGCAGACGAGTATTATCGCCCGATCGCCCGCTATCTGACTTCAGCGACAGCGACCCTGAAAAGTGCTCGGCAAAAACACTGAACGAGATGACCGAGGGAGCCGGCAACCGATTGACAGGATTGAAAAACGGAGGGACAAGACCATGTACACTCTGCCGCTGAATGACCGAGATATTTACGCTGTCGGGAACTGTCTCTACCGAGGCATTGTACAACGCGCTACCCGAATTGAAAAACAAATTACCCGCTGAGGAGAAAAATCCGCCCGAAATCGTAACATCGCGCGTGTGACAATTGCCCTTATCAAGCGCCCTGACCGACACAGCCCCGGAGGAGTCGGCACACCATAGCTCATTATGTACCCTCTCCCACCCTATAGAGCTAAAACCGGTGGCTCGCTCAAGCGTTTTGGCTCGCGAACCGGTAATGGCGATGAGATCGCCCGAAGCGACAGCTATAACCGCATCGGCTGATGTGGTAACACCATGAGGCGACGACACCTCACGAGGGTCAAGAATGTGAGAGGAGAGACGATCGCGCCGAGCATTGACCGAAACGGCATATATCCCACCCGAAGAGAATGCGTAGAGATGAGAGCGGGCAAAATCCCACGAAGAGGATGAACGCACCGCCGGTGTCAACGCATGGATAACACCTTGTGAAACAGTCGCCTCGACAGTGACAGCGAGTGGCGAGCGGATGTCGGCGACAGCGACGGCATTTTGACGTGGAAGAGATTTTCGCTTTTCGGCAGGCATGACAAATGATACTAGTTCATCTTTGATAGCAAACGGCGTAAGAGTGTGGTGAAGATAGTAGGCAAATGTACCGTCGGGCGAGGGGGTGAGTGGTAACACGCATTTCACGATTTTACCATCGGGACGACTCAGAATAATGGTCATTTTCACTGCATCTCCGGCAGGATAAGAGATGAACGGAGAGAGCATGTCGGGAGCGCCACCCGACCCCGAAGATTGCCACACGACAGCCTCTTCGCCATTGGCAAAAGTGATTTTTGTAGCTGCTCGCCATTGTCCATCTTTGGTAGTGGCAGCAAAAGCGGTAAGCGGGTATCCGTTAAAACGGATTGGAGTGATGTTGCCCCAAACGACTGTGGAGCCTGAAGTTGTGGCACATTGTGCGGTAAAAGAGTGTATCATAGTAATTAAAGATTAATGGTTAATTCATAATTATTTTATGCAAAGGTAGGGACCGGAGAGGGTGTTTTTTGTGCGATAATGTCAGAGAGAGGGACCGAAAATGTTAAAAATAAATGGAAGTGTTAATTTGCACTCGTTAAAAGGTGGCATTTTGACAGAAAAAAGGGGTTAATAAGTGGTTTTTTTGGAAAAAATTAGTTTAATTTGCGTGTTATTTAGGCTACAAGTGTGTTGTAGTGTTTATGTCGATGAGTTAATAGGTTTAAAGCTAAATGAATACCACGAAGACATCTCAATGTGTAACATCTCAGTGCAACGTCACCGACGTTGTTGATTGTGGAGTAGATTATTCATATTACTACGCAGAACAAGGGGAGAGTGTTTTGGAATTGAAGAGAACAAAACGCGGAGGAAATTGTTTACAGAAATAAACAAAAATGAGATAAAATAAATTAATTGTAAAACCCAAAGTAAAACTAAAAAAATTCTTGCATGAAGAACATTTGTTTTCAAATGAGTAGGAAAGCATGGATCACTATGATAATGGTGATGATAGCGTCTTTCCCGGCTTTAGCGCAGAAGATTACTGTATCAGGTACAGTAACCGATGAGTTTGGTGATCCGCTCCTCGGCGCAAGTGTGCTTGTTCAAGGAGCGAGTACAGGAGTTGCGACTGATTTTGACGGTAATTATACCGTAGAAGTTGACAAATCAGGCGCGTTAGTGTTTTCATACGTGGGCTGTATCACCCAGACAGTTCCCGTAAATGGTCAAACCACAATCAATGTGACATTGAAAGAGAACAGCACCGTTCTCGACGCGGTAGTCGCAATCGGTTATGGTACAGTTAAGAAAGAGGACGCGACCGGATCGGTAGCAGTTATCAAGCCCGATGAAATCGAGGCAGGTATCGCGACATCAGCACAAGACATGTTGGTGGGCGCATCTCCCGGTGTTGTTGTAACAACCGATGGTGGCAGCCCTACAGGTGGCGCATCAATCCGCATACGTGGTGGCGCATCACTTTCAGCGAGCAACGACCCCTTGATCGTGCTTGACGGAGTGCCCTTGAGCGACCAAGGTTATGGTGGCACTAACCCCTTGACAATGATTTCACCTGAAAACATCGAGTCAATGACAATTTTGAAAGACGCATCGGCAACCGCCATCTATGGTTCACGCGCGTCAAACGGTGTAATCATCATCACTACCAAGAAAGGTAAATCAGGCAAACCTCAAGTAAACTTCTCGGCCAACATGCACGTAAGCACAGCCCGCAATACATGGGATGTAATGAGCGCAGATGAATTCCGCAGAGTTGTAACCGAACAAATCGGCACAGAATCGGCGATCAGCCAGCTTGGCGACGCCAACACCAATTGGCAAGATGAAGTGTTGCGCACAACAATCTCTCACGACTATAACTTGAGCATAGGTGGTAGCGTAGGAGTATTACCCTATCGTGTTTCAGCTTCTTATACCAACAACAATGGTATCCTCGAAACATCACGTATGGACCGCACAACAGTGGGCTTCACTTTAACTCCAAAATTCTTTGATGACAAACTTTCAGTTCAAGCAAGCGCCAATGGCTCTTATATCAAGAACCGTCAAGCCGATACCGGTGCAGTTGGTGCCGCGTTGACCTATAACCCCACATTGCCGGTTTATACCGATTATACAATGGCAGGCACCGGTTTATCAATGTATAATGGTTACACAACATTGACTGACGCTTCAGGAAAACCACTTGACAACTCACCCAACAACCCGGTTGCAATGTTGGAATCGGTAAACAATACAGCAGAAGTATTGCGTTCATACGGAAACTTGCAACTTGATTACGCACTTCATTTCTTACCCGAATTGCGTTTCAACTTAAACTTGGGTTATGACGTTTCAAAGAACGAGACCAAATCAACCCTTGCACAAAACTCTCCACAATCATGGCGTGGCAACTATTACGATGGTGCCGGAACAATTTATAATCACTATGAATTGCAACGCAACACATTGTTGGATTTCTATGCCAACTACAAGAATGAGTTTGAGGCAATCAAATCAACTCTTGATGTAATGGCCGGTTATTCATGGCAACGCTTTGACTACCAAGGCAACAGTCTCACCACATTTAACACAGCAGGTTATAACAACAACTGGAGCGAGATTTATGCCGACGGCGTTTACAATTTAACAGAAAATCCTGAGACAGTCGATCGTATCGGTCAATCATACAACAATGAGCCCAAGTATTATTGGAAAGGTCAATTGAACCTCATCTCATTCTTTGGTCGTTTGAACTATACATTTGACAACGCTTATCTCTTGACATTTACATTGCGTAATGACGGAACCTCACGTTTCTCACCCAGCACCCGTTGGGGTCTCTTCCCCTCATTGGCATTAGGATGGAAGATTTCAGAAATGGACTTCTTTGAAGGCGCACGCAACGTGATGAACGAGTTCAAATTGCGTCTCGGTTGGGGTATCACCGGACAACAAGCTGTAGGCGGTTACTACCCTTACATCCCTGTTTACGCTCAATCTACCTCATCGGGAGTAGTAAACTATCCTTCTCCTGACGGTAAAGACCAAGCATGGATTAATCCTCTTTATCCAAAAGCATATAACGAAGAAATCAAGTGGGAAGAAACCACAACATGGAACGTAGGTCTTGACATGGGTTGGTTGAACAACCGCATCACAGCAAGTTTAGACTGGTATCTCCGTGACACCAAAGACTTGCTTGCATACGTGCCCGTACCTGCCGGTATGACTACCACCAACTATATGGACCGCAACATTGGTGAGCTTCGCAATATCGGTGTTGAAGCGACCATCGGTGCGAAACCCATTGTAACTAAAGACTTCACTTGGTCAACCTCATTAAACGTAGCATGGAACAAAAACGAGTTGACTAAATTGACCGGTTCAAACGAAGAAGACCAATCTTACTATCTCCAAGCAGCCGGTAACCCCGCCTCAGAAAACGCTGGTGCTCTTCAAGTTCATAAAGCCGGTTATCCAGCTTACTCATTCTACTTGCTTGAACAAGTATATGACCAAGACGGTAACCCAATTCCAAATCAATATGTTGACCAAAACGGTGATGGTGAAATCAATGACTCAGACTTGCGTATCAAGTACTCACGCGATCCCAAAGTGACAATGTCATGGAACAACACTTTCAATTATAAGAATTGGGATCTTGGCTTCACATTGCGTGCCAACATAGGTAACTACGTGTTCAACTCAGTACTAGCATCTAAATCTAACCTTACAACCGTAGACCGCTATGGTCTAAACAACCTTGTAAAGGCCGATTATTACTTCAACGACGTGAGCGCAAACTCAAATCTTGTACGTAGCGACTACTTCTTGGAAGATGCAAGTTTCTTGCGTTGTGACAAAATCACACTTGGCTACACTTGGACCGAATTGTTGAAAAACAGTCTGAAATTGCGTCTCTTCGGTGCAGTAGAAAATCCATTTGTTATCACCAAGTATCGTGGTCTTGACCCCGAAGTATTCTCAGGAATCGATAATAATGTATATCCACGTCCTGTTACATTTACTCTCGGTTTAGTAGCTACTTTCTAATCTCAAATTAAAGTAAAGACTATAAATTATGAAATCATTAAATAAATTTTTCATTACTTTGGGATTGGTTGCTTCGCTTGGTTTAACTTCTTGCGTTGACGACCTCGATAATCCTGTAATCGATCCCAATGATATGACGCCCGACGTGTTCGCCGAAGATCCGAAAGGATATATGGATCGCGTACTCGCTGAGTGCTATCAATCACTTGCGACTTCAGGTTATAATGGTCCCGGAAGCTCAATCATTTCAGGAGGTGATGCCGGAGCCAACTCATTCACCCGCGCAGTGTTTGTGTGTAACGAATTGACCACCGATGAATTTGCCTGGAAACAGTTTGGTGACGCAGGTCAATATGAGCTTGCCACCATGCAATTTGCGGCAGATAATGGTGTAATGTACACAACTTATTCTCGTATTTACACTTGTATCGCATTGTGCAACGAGTTTATCCGCACAGTAGATAATGGCAAATTCTATCTCACAGAAGATTTATTGCCACTTGCAGAGGAATACAAACGTCAAGTAAAAGTATTGCGCGGTCTTTGCTATTTCTACGCAATCGACATGTTTGGTAACGCCGGTTATCAAGATGAGACAATGCCCGCCGGTACAGCACCCGAACAATGGAAACGCGCCGACCTTTATAACAAGGTGGTAGGTGACCTCGAAGCATTATCGGCAGAATGGGGCGACAGCTATGAAGAACCCTCATACGGATATGTAGGGAAAGAATGTTGCGACGCATTGTTGGCAAAATTCTATCTTAACGCAGAGGTATTCTGCGGCGTGCCCGCTTATGACAAATGTTGGGAAATCAGCCAAAAAATCATCGCTCATCACCAAGGAGCCGGCTTCAATGGCTCAGGTCTTGCTCAATCATATAAAGCCCTCTTCGGTGCAAACAATGATGAGTATATGGCACAAGGTGGTCGTGAAAACGAAATCATCTGGGGTATTCCTCAAGATGGTATGAGCCTACAAAACTATGGCGGAACAACATTCTATATCGCAGCCGGCTCATCAACCTCAACTCCCGGATTGGACATGACAAACGCAGTGACCAATTTGAACGCATCATGGACATGTATGAACGCTCGCCAACAATTGTCAGAAAAATTTGAGTGGGATGACGCAGGTTATTCAGTTGATGCCCGCGCAGAATTGTGGATGACCAAGAAAGATGGCGCAAACATTGAAAATACCGCAATCACAAACTTTGCCGATGGTTATGTTCCTGTAAAATATACCAACTACGCGTATGACGAATGGGGTAACATCGATGAAGCTAACACACCAGACGCAAGCAACGCGTTTGCCGATGCCGACTGGAGTGTAATACGTCTTGCCGAAATTTACTTGTCGGCAGCAGAAGCGAGCATATTGGGTGGCGTAGGCGACCGTGCAACCGCTCTTGAGTATGTAAACTATGTACGTGAACGCGCATGGATGGAACCATGGACATTGGCCGAATTGACAGCCGATAACATCCTCGATGAACGTAGCCGCGAGCTTTATGGCGAAAACGTGCGTCGTACCGACTTGGTGCGTCATGGCAAATATGCCGGAGGCAATTATAACTGGAACTGGAAAGGCAATGTTGCCAACGGAGGCGCAGCAACTCCCGAACATATGAACTTGTTCCCCATTCCTTCAACCGTTATCAGCTTCCAAGGTTATGAACAAAACCCAGGTTATTAATTCATAACGTGAATGTTAAATCTTAGAAGAGAAAAATAACATGAAAAAAATATCAATGATACTCGCGGGTCTTGTGGCTCTCATGACTATGAATAGTTGTGTAGAAAACAACGAGCCAAAATATCAAGACCCCACAAAATTTACGATTAATACACCGGCATTGGCCGATCAGTATTATGAATTGACCGAGAACGGAACCGTTGATTTGACATGGTCACAACCCGACTATGGCTATGCGGCAGCCGCAACCTACATGGTGATGGTTTCATTGGAAGATAACTTTACCGAAGAGGGCAAATTCATGGAACTCACCACAGAATACAAGTTGTGTAGCGTGCAAATCAAAGATGCTGAAATCGCTGAAGCTATCTGTAAACTTCGTGGCGTAACTTCAGAAGATGACTATACCGATGAACCCGCCCGCGCGGTTTATTTCAAAGTTAAAGCATTCATCAAAGGCATTGACAGCAGCGAGATTATCTCAGAAAACTCTGTATGCCTCAAACAAGTAAAAGAGTATTGCGCAATTCAATCACCCGGTTACATCTACTTGGTAGGTGCGCCCAGTGGTTGGACCGGTCCTGAAGAAGCTAACGCAAGCCACTACGCAGATTGGCGTCTATTTGAAAGCTCAAATGCCATTGGCAGCAAAATCTATTCAGGCGTGTTTGACATCCCCGCAGGTAGCGCAATGTTCCGTTTCTACACCGCATTGACCGGATGGGACGCAGATTCATACGGGTCACAAGTCGATGATAATCCTATCGATTATGAATTGACCAACGGCGTGTTTAACGGCGCAATCGTAAAAGGTAAAGGTTCATTCAATTTCCCCAACTGGGGCGGTGGCACAATGAAAATCACTGTAAACCTCAACAACAACAGTGTTATCATTGAAGAAGGTGGCGTTGACACCAACGGCAAAAATTTCATCTACTTGGTAGGTGCGCCCAGCGGTTGGACCGGACCTGAAGAAACTAACGCGGCTCACTATGAGACTTGGAAACTTTATGACTTGGAAGACAATGGTGTGTATTCAGCAACATTTGATATCGAAGCCGGACAATTCCAATTCCGTTTCTATAAAGCCTTAACAGGCTGGGATGGTGGCGCATCATACGGCTCACAAGTTGAAGACAATCCTATTGACATTGATATGTCAAGCGGCAGTTACAGCGGTGCGGCAACCAATGGTAAAGGCAGCTGGAACGAGCCCAACTGGGGCGGTGGCAAAGTAGCCATTACAGTTGATACTAACACAAACCAAGTGACATTTACTCAGAAATAAAGATTAAACCATAACCGAAGCGGAGCGATTGTCGCTCAAAAGATGATTGCTCCGTGACGGTTGATTTAACAAAGGAAAAATCAATATGAAAAAAATAAGTTTAATGTTAATGGCGGCACTCGCACTTGGTTTCACAGCTTGTGAAGATGAGAGCGAAGCAATTCCACAAAGCAATCCTCAATTGCCCATAATGAGTGCCGATGGACTTACAGTAGAAGCAATTGCCGCTGATACAGTAAATCTAAAAGCATTATCAGATGCCGGTGAACAAGCAGCGGTGCTTGACATCGTGTCAAATACCAATTTCCCCGCGACAAGCCAATTGCAACTTGTGATGCAATTGTCAAAAAGCGGTGATTACTCATCGTATGTAGAGGTGCCTGTATCGGTGGTTGAAAACGTTGCATACGTATCACCTGCCGACTGGCAAGCAGCACACTTGAAAGAGTTTGGCAAGAGCCAAAAGACCCGCGAGGCTTACATCCGCTTTGCTCCTTGGGCTGTAAACGGAACCTCGACAGTGCGCATCGGTAACCCCGACTATTACATCGGTCAAGACACATTGGCTGTGACTCCTATACCAAGTGACATCGTGATTGAAGAAGCATATTACTTGCTCGGCACAATCAATGGATGGGATGTAGCGACAGCTATACCATTTGTTCACACCGGCGACGTTTATGAAAACCCGATTTTCACCCTCAAAGTTGAAATCTCAGCCGAAGAGGCAGCCGCAGGTTGGTGGTGGAAAGTTGTTCCTCAATCAACTTATGAAACCGGCAACTGGGTTGACGCCAAGAATGGTTCTTATGGTGTAGAAGAAAATGGAGACTCAGCAATGGAAGGAATCCTCTTTGGTCGTCCATCAGACACTGAAGATTGTGGCGCAGGGTGCATCACACAAGCAGGTCAATGGTTGATGACTCTTGACATGGAAAACTGCACATACGCGTTTACCTCAGCAATCGAATTCCTTTACACTCCCGGTGGATCAAACGGTTGGAGCCATGGCTCATCACAACTTCTTTACACAAGTGACTATGCCATCTATACCGGCTATGCTTACTTGACAACCGACGGCTTCAAGTTTACTGACGCTCCCGACTGGAGTCATGGCAACTATGGTCTTGGCGCAGAAGAAGGTACACTTGCAAATGGTTCTAACACCAACCTTCCTGTAGAGGTTGAAGGACTCTACTGGTTGAGCGTAAATCTTCCCGCGTTGACTTACACTAAGGCGCAAGTAACCACTTATGGTATTATCGGTGACGCGACTCCCGGCGGATGGGACGCTTCAACAGCATTGACCCCAAGCGCCGACTACTTGTATTGGGAAGGCGAAGTTGAGCTAAAAGGTTCAGGCGAATTGAAATTCCGTGCCAACGACGCATGGGACATCAACCTCGGTGGCGACATCAACAATCTTACCCCCGGTGGAGCAAATATCCCGACTCCGGGCGCAGGCAAGTGGTATGTAGGTCTCGACCTCACAGTTTACCCATATACCGCATATTTTGAAAAAATCGACTAATCATTGATTTTTCAGATATAACACACTCCCCCTTGTCATCGACGGCAAGGGGGAGTTTTTTTTGTTATAATGACAGAAAATTTATCCAAATTTACTTAAATGGAGGTGTGGTTGAACGGAAATGTGTAACTTTGTGTTTTGGAAAGGTATAATTTATGAAAATCGGAGAGATAGATTTGGGAAACCGTCCGGTGATGTTGGCACCAATGGAAGATGTCACCGACCACTCTTTCCGTCTCATCTGCAAGGAGCTTGGGGCTGATATGACCTACACGGAGTTTGTGTCGGCTGACGCGTTGATACGCAATATCAGCGCGACGACCCGCAAGTTGCACATCGATCCTAAAGAGCGTCCCACGGCAATACAGATTTATGGCCGTGAGGTGGAACCGATGGTGGAGGCCGCCAAAATCGTAGAGGCGGCGTGTCCCGACATAATCGATATAAATTTTGGCTGCCCGGTAAAAAAAGTTGCCGGCAAGGGAGCCGGAGCCGGAATGTTGCGCGATATCCCCAAGATGCTTGAGATAACCAAAGCGGTTGTCAACGCCGTTAAATTGCCTGTAACAGTGAAAACCCGCTTAGGATGGGATCACAACAGCAAGATAATCGTTGAGCTTGCCGAGCAGTTGCAAGATTGCGGCATAAAGGCATTGACCGTGCATGGTCGCACCCGCTCGCAAATGTACACCGGTGATGCCGATTGGGAGATGATAGCCCGTGTGAAAGAGAACCCACGCCTGACAATACCGCTGATCGGGAACGGCGACATCACGACGCCCGAACGATTGTGCGAGGCATTCAGTCGTTATGGTGTTGATGGTGTGATGGTCGGTCGCGCCTCGATAGGCGCTCCATGGGTGTTTCACGACATGAA
This sequence comes from Muribaculaceae bacterium, assembly GCA_017396945.1. Classification (GTDB taxonomy): domain Bacteria; phylum Bacteroidota; class Bacteroidia; order Bacteroidales; family Muribaculaceae; genus RGIG4079. Next base: position 72,068 of record JAFQKI010000008.1, read on the forward strand.
GCAGATGCTGTTGACAGGAGAGCGCGGCAAGGAATTGTCGATAGGCGAGAAATTTGCGATATTGCGCCGACAAATAACCGAGAGCATCGACCGCATCGATGAGTATCGCGGCATTTTACACATACGCCGTCACCTTGCCGCGTCGCCATTGTTCAAAGGTATCCCTCACTTCCGCGATACACGCATCGCAATGTTGCGCGCCGATAATTTTGCCGAGCTCAATGAGATATTGCACCGCATAGAAACAAAAATAATCCCTGCCATGGCAGAGAAACAATAATATGATAACCAAATAGAGATTGCTATGAAAAAAAAATGTTTTTTATTAATCGCTATCGTAGCCACGCTGATGAGCAACGCTCAAGATGTGGCACGCTATGAGCTTGACGTAAACGATTTTACCGAATTGAAAGTTACTGAAGGAATAAACGTTGATTATAAATGCAATGCCGACTCGGTGGGCAAAGCGGTGTTTTATGCCACCCCCGAAATGGCGTCGGCACTGATGTTTACCAACAAAAAGGGTAAATTACATATAGAATTGGCTCAAGAGGCAGAAAATGCTGTGGGAGTGCCTACGGTAACTGTCTATTCGCGCTTCTTGACCAAGGCTGAAAATTCGGGCGACTCGCTCATGAGAGTACTCAGCGTGGCAGATTGTCCTGAGTTTAAAGCCCGCATCGTGGGCAACGGACGATTGTCGGTGAGAGAGATCAACGCAACCACCGTCAACGCGTCGATCGACACCGGAAACGGCACAATCGTGATAAACGGCAGATGTGACTACGCCAAGTTGAGCTACAAAGGCGCCGGGACAATCGAGGCGGATGGTCTCGTGGCTAAAGATGTGAAATGCACATTGGTGGGTACCGGCTCGATAGGGTGTAATGTGTCGGGACAATTGACAATCGTAGGTGCAAGTTCGGGACACCTCTACTACCGAGGCACCCCTACCGGCATAAAAAACAATTCAATAGGCGTGGATATAGTGCCACTTGACAACGAAAAATAACGCTTGAGAATGGAAGAGGGAGCCGACTTGAAACTGCGCACGGCGCGCACACTGAAATGGAACGTGATAGATCGCGTTCTGTCGCAGGTGTTGTATGCCGTAACGGGAGTGGTGTTGGCTCGCGTCTTGTCGCAAGAGGATTTCGGATTGGTTGGCGCGATGCTTGTGTTTCAAGCGTTTGCGTCTCTATTTGTAGATAGCGGATTTGGTACGGCTCTGCTTCAACGCAAGTCACCGACTCATCTCGACTATAGCACGGTGATGTGGTTCAACGTCGGCATGTCGGTGGGAATATATACGATATTGTGGTTTTGCGCTCCGCTTATAGCCGATATTTTTCAGGGAGACCAGCGATTGATACCGCTATCGCGAGTGATGTTTTTGTCGTTTATCATCAATGCCTTGTCGATAGTGCAAGTCAACCGGTTGATGAAGCGCATGGATGTGAAAATGATAGCCGTATCCAACACCATAGGGCTGATAGTGAGCGCAGTGGTGGGGATATGGATGGCATTGACCGGCTGGGGTGCATGGGCAATCGTGTGGCAAACTATAGCACTCGCCACGACAAAGACCGTCATATTGTGGCTGACAAGCAATTGGCGTCCGCTATGGAAATTTTCATGGTCGGCATTACGCTCATTTTTCGGCGTAGGTTCGGGCGTAATGTTGACCTCTTTTCTAAATACCGTGTTTCAAAATCTATACTCCTTCTTTATCGGCAACCGGGTGGGATTGGTGAGCCTCGGCTACTATACCCAAGCCGACAAATGGAGCAAAATGGGCATCATGTCGCTGTCGCAAGTGTTAACGGCATCGTTTCTGCCGGTGTTGTCGCAAGTGCAAGATGACCCGGAGCGATATGCCCGCATGACGGCTAAAATGAACCGTTTTACCGCCTATCTGCTATTTCCCGCAATGGGATTTCTTGTGGTGATGGCGACACCGATATTTCACGCGCTTTTCGGCACAAAATGGGACGCGTCGATCATCCTGTTTCAGATATTGCTCGTGAGAGGGGTATTTACCGTGTTGTCACTGCTTTACAATAACTTTATACTCGCATTGGGACGCTCTCGATTGATTGTTTACATGGAGATTTTGAGAGACGGCGTGGCGATATTGGCACTGATTGTCACGTTGCCCTACATGGCGATGACCACCGCCGGCGACCCTGTGTGGGGATTGAGGATATTACTATGGGGGCAACTGATCGCCTCGGCGTTGACATGGTTAGTGACACTCATAGTGGTCAACCGATTGACACACCGAAGCTGGTTGAGCTATCTCAAAGACTGCCTGCCCTATCTCGTCGAAACCATCGCGATAATGGGTGCAATGGTAGCACTTACCACCATCATCGAAAACAAATGGCTGCTACTCGCGGCGCAAGGGTTGACAGGCTTGGGTTTATACTTGGCAATCAACGCCATGATGCGCTCCCAAATCCAGCGCGACGCCCTCGACTACATCCTCCACCGCTTCCGCCGTAAGAAGCAAAAGTAAGAAAAGCCTATAAGAAACGGCTTTACCGAAAAAGGGTATCTCCTTATAAGTCTTCAAAATCGTGAAAATCTTAAATGCCTTCCGTCGTTTTGTGATTATTTGAACAGAAAAAGAAGTTTAAATTCTTTTATTGTTCAAAATTTTACTATATTTGCGCCATGAATAGAGCATTAAACGAAATCGGGAATGTCCCGATTACGACTTCAATCATCGAGTCTTTATATCCAACACTTAAGTCGGCAGATAAGAAAGTCGCCCGACTTGAGAAGAATGGTCATATCATAAGACTAAAGAGAGGGCTGTATGTCGTTAATCCGGAGCATACAGGGAAGTCGCTTTCCATTGAACTGATAGCCAATCATCTCTATACGCCCTCATATATATCTATGTCATCGGCACTTAGATATTACGGACTCATTCCTGAAGCAGTGTATGTAAACCAATCCATGACAATAAAGCACGCTCGCCGTTTTCAAACACCATTAGGAACCTATGACTATAAGTATATATCGAGAGAAGCTTTCTCGGTGGGAGTAAAAAGCGAAAATAAGGGAGAGTATGCATTTTTGATTGCATCGCCCGAAAAGGCGTTATGTGATTTAATAGCAAATTCTTCAAAAGTTAATCTTCGCTCTATAAACGATGTGAAAATTTACTTAGAACAAGATATTCGTATCGACATGGATGGATTTAACTCGTTTGACTCAAATATATTTGAAGAATATATAAAAGTCGGGAAAAAAGCCGATTCAATTATATCAGTATTAAAATTTCTGAGACGATGAAGAATGAGATTTATGATATCATGTTGTCGCGTTACGACTTAACAACAGAGCAAAACAAAAGAAACGCAGTTTTTGAAGTCAACCAACAAATTATTCTTGCAGGGTTATATAATGGAGGCTTCTTTGAGTCGGCGGCATTCTATGGTGGCACATGCTTAAGAATTTTTCATGGGCTCCAGCGCTTCAGTGAAGATATGGACTTTTCTTTGCTTGCACAAGATGAGTCATTTGATTTCTCTAAATACTTTCAGCCTATTGTTGACACATTTACATTGGTAGGTCGCGACGTCGAAATCAAGAAAAAGGACAAGATTAATTTTAACAAAGTGGAGTCGGCATTTCTAAAAGATAATACCGATGTATATGACATCATATTTCAAACTGAGAAGTCCATCAAAATTAAGATAGAGGTAGATACATGCCCTCCATTGAATTTCAAGACAGAACAGAAAGTGTTATTACAACCACATTCTTTTATGACTCGATGTTTCACCTTGCCCAATCTTTTTGCGGGCAAGATGCACGCATTGGTGTATCGCGCATGGAAAAACAGGGTTAAAGGGCGTGACTGGTATGATTTTGAATGGTATGTACGTCATAACGTACCTCTTGACTTTGCGCATTTGGCGGAGCGATGCAAGCAGTTCAATAACGAGGATATTACTCCGGAATTGTTCAAAGAGAAATTAAAAGAACGCCTCTTAACTGCTGACATCAAGCAAGTGAAAGAAGATGTGATGCCATTTGTGCGCAATCCCAAAGAACTTGAGATTTGGTCAAATGACTATTTCGTTCAATTGGCAGATATGGTGAGGATGAAGAAGTAAGAAAAGTCCATGAGTAAATAGCTATGCCTAAAAAGGGTCTATTATTTTGGGTATAGTTATATTTTAAAAAATTGTGTATTAGGCGGTAAATCATTATATTTGCATGGAAAATCGTGTGAGTATAATCTCTTTATTGAATATAATAACATAAAAAAATACCTAAACCCAATGAAAAAGTTAGCTATCGCTCTACTCTCGGTCGTCGCTCCGTTTATGGCTTCGGCTTCAGGACAATGGACTTTGCAAGGCAACGTTTACACTGTTGACACGCTCTATCACGCCAAAGTGGGTCCCGGAACAACACAAACATCGTTGAAACTTTCAGGTCCCTCAGCCCTCAGAGTGTTTTATACTACAACCGACCTCACAAACCCATACGTTGAGATGCGCGCCACCAAAGCGAGCAATAAACTCGCGGCTTGCGCCACAGTGACATCTCAAGCCAAAGCCTACACAAAAGAGGGCGCGCAATACTTTGCCGGAGTAAACGCCGACTTCTTCGGTAATCAACAACCTATCGGTACAACCGTCGTGGATGGCGAGATTTATTATATCAACAACGGAGGTTGGACCAACTGGGCTATCGACGCCAATCATACCCCCTATTTAGGCTCAATGACATTGACCGGAACGGTATCGGCCAATGGGACTTCTCACACATTAACCTCAATCAATAACTATCGCGACGAAAACAACCTCATTATATATACTCCTCGCTATGGAAGCAACTCAGGGACAAATTCTTATGGCGCGGAGGTGCTTCTTGTTCCTGTGAGCGAAGGTATCGCGGCAGGTAAGAACGTGACGCTCAAAGTGAGTGGAGCGGTTTCAACCGCCGGCTCAATGGCAATTCCCGCCGGTTGTTATGTACTCTCAGGTCATGGCACCGGAAAAACATTTGTATCGTCTCTTACCGACGGACAAGAAATAACAGTCAGCACAACAGTTACCGCAAATGGTCAGTCAATCGTTCCCACGCAGATGTTGGGAGGACAACCCATGATACTCTCAGGCGGCGAAGTCCTTAACACAGAGTCGGCTCTTGACCACTTGGTATCGCTCAATCCCCGCGCGGCAATCGGTCACAATGCGACAGGAGACAAATTGGTGATGCTCGTTGTAGATGGTCGCACCAATACCTCCAAAGGTGTTGTATCAAAGGTGCTTGCCGACATGATGCGCGAGACAGGATGTACCGAAGCGATGAACTTTGACGGTGGCGGATCAAGCGCGCTGTATATCCAAGCTCATGGCGTGGTGAACTCTCCGAGTGACGGAAACGAAAGAGCTGTTACCAACGCCGTGTTTGCTGTCGCAAACACTCCCACCGACAACAATATCGCTGAAATCGCTTTCATGGACCACGTTAAAGAACTTCCTAAATATGGCTACTACAAACCCACTATATATGGCTACAACAAATACGGCGTCCTCATCTCGACTAATGTAGAGGGCGTAACGCTGTCATGCTCAAATGAATTGGGCGAAGTGGTTGAGGGTGGCTCTACCTTGTTTGCCAACGGTAGCGGTTGCCATGAACTCTCCGCAAGCTACAATGGCGCAAAAGCGTCACTTGTTGTAACCATCGGCACAGGCACTCCAAAATTCCGTTTAGACAGCGTCATCACCGACTCATACCGCGACTACGCAGTGGAAGTAACAGCCACCGTAAATGGCTCTGAATTACCACTTGACAACGGCGCACTCACATGGAGTAGCGACGACACCTCTATCGCCACTGTCGATGAGTCGGGAGTTATACATGGTGTTAAGAACGGAACGACAATCATCCGCGGCTCGGTAGAAGACTTTGCCGGCGAACTGCTTGTAAAAGTTGAAATTCCCGAAACACGTTATCAAGCCATCGATCCCGGTCTTGACGTAAATACTTGGACATTAACCAAGAGCAACGTAAAAAATCAAACCATTACAGCACTTGGCAACGATGGTTTAGCGATAGACTTCACAATCAGCAGCGCACGCAGTCCATACGTGCGCATCGCCAAAAACATTGACATGTGGAGCTTGCCCGACTCTATCATGGTCGAAGTCAATCCCGGAGAGGTCAATATCAGCAAAATGCAAATAGCACTTGTAGGCACCGATGGTCGCTCTACATTCTATGAGTTCTCACCTACCGTTATAACCAACACAGTAAACAGATTGATGTTTGGCATCAACGAAATGGTTGACGCTACCGACATGATAAACTACCCTGTGAAATTTGCGAGCCTCACATTCTATGTATCAGGCAGTACAGGAGTACCCTATCACATTGAAATGCCCTCACTATGCGGTGTTTACACAGCAGTATCAGAGTCGGGAGGCGTTGACGACATCATCGCAGATGACAATGACGGAGACTTGTTGTTGACCCCTAATCCGGTAGTCGCAGGTGAAGTAATCACAATCAACGCGTCTGAGGCAACTACTTATACCGTTTATGGCATCAACGGCGTTCAAATCACACAAGGCAACGGCAACACCATAAATACCACCGGTCTCAACACCGGCATCTATATCGTGACTGCCAACGACAACGGCAACATCCGTTCAGCCCGCTTAATCATCAAATAATAACAGCACAAAAAGTATGACAAATCTCACGAAATACATTCTATCTTTTTCTATTCTCATTTGTGCGTTTTCGGCAAACGCTTACGACCGCCAAACAGCCGAACAAATGCTCAAAATGGTTGAGATTGAGACAAATCCACTGCTGGATCAAATGCTTGAAGCAGGGCAATTAGGCGATGAATTTGATGACATCGAAATACTTTTTTGGGGTAAAGATTTGATTTATGAGTATTATTATTCCAACAAATACATCAATGCCAATTTCCTTTGTGATGACTACATTAAATTTCAGTTAGTCGCTAATTTTAAACAGAATATAGCCGGAGCCCAATTATTTTGCGAGCTACTTGAAGCTGTTAACGGAAATTTTGTTTACAAATATATCGACAAGAGCGACAATTCTTATACACTCTCAATTAAACCACAAGAATTTTTGAACCTTGTAACATCCGATCCCGACCAACTCGATGTTGACAAAAGCGCGATCTTCATAACATATCTAAAGCTTGAAGAAGCAAACATGAAAGAGGTTCAGGAAACCGACGGGCTCGCAGATTCCTGGGTTCAAGCGACAAAAAATTATGTTAAAGTCGGAATGGTTTATAATCTTTCAGACAGTCAGATGAGAGCATTTGATGTTGAGGGAACAAGAAATAGGCTACTCGCCAATTTTTCCGCAATGACAAACATTCCGACATATAAAGCGAGTATTAACTCAATGAAAGCATTGGGCATTAAAGGCTATCAATTTATTTTGCAAAACAAAACAGGAGTAGAACATACCGTTACTCTTACCTGGAATGAGATTGAATCCAACTCATCTGTATCACCCCAAAACTTTCTCGACTCGGAATGTCGTGCAGCGACAGCAGAATTGCGCAAAAGCATAGGTCAAGACGGCATCAGCGACGCATGGTGTGATGTTACAAACAATTATTTTTGCTTTAACTATGTATATGATGGCATTACCGCCAGCATAGATAATCTTACAGACACCACCGCATTAAAAGAACTGTTTATCTCAGATTGGATTGGAATGAAAAACGACCCATCGATAATCGCATATAAAAATGCCGGTATCATAGGAATAATGTATGTGTTTAAAGATCAAAACAAACCTCGTAAGATTGTTATTCCTATAAATTTTGATGAGCTATAATAACCTGAAAAATATGAAAAAGATAGTGATTTCGACAGGAGCCGGAGTCAGTGCCGAGAGTGGCATCGCCACGTTTCGCGACAGTGGCGGTATGTGGGAACGCTATCCGGTGATGGAGGTCGCAAGCGCCGATGGTTTTGCCCGCAACCCGGCATTAGTTCACGAGTTCTATAATATGCGCCGGAAGGAACTATTGAAAGCGCAACCCAATGCGGCTCACTACGGACTTGTAGAACTGGAACGAGACTTTGATGTGAGAATAATCACACAAAACGTTGACGACCTGCATGAACGAGCCGGAAGCCGCAATGTGTTACACCTGCATGGCGAACTGATGAAAGTGCGCTCTATGAAAAACGAGAACCGCATCTACACATTGACAGCCGACAACATTGAAACCACGGTTGACACTCGTGATGAATATGGCGATCATGTGCGCCCACACATAGTGTTTTTTCAGGAAGCTGTGCCTAATATCGAACCGGCAATAGAGCTTGTGAGCCAAGCAGATATATTTGTCGTAATCGGCACATCACTAAATGTTTATCCGGCGGCAGGATTGCTCCATTATGTAAAATCGGGTACACCGATTTACTACATCGACCCCAAACCGGCGGCAGTGCCGGCAAACGTAAATGTCATTCCGCTACCCGCAACCAAAGGCGTGGAACGATTAATTAAAATTTTGCGCAATGAATAACACTTTATAGCGTCTCAGAAGCAAAAAACAACCGGAAAATTTACAAACGCAAACTATCAACACCCATTTAAAAGACACTCTACATGTGGCTTTTAGGTGGGTGTTGATAACTTTTTATTGTCTCTTATATTTTTTTGCAATTTAGTTATGTAAATTCTCGACAAAAATATCTAACTTTACAATCTATAATATATTCAAGACATTCCAAACAAGCTAACCACCTATGTCACAAGAAGTTTATCATATTCCCGCACTATTACCTGAGGTTCTTGACGCTTTGCAGCTGAACCCCGACGGCACGTATATCGATGCGACTTTCGGAGGTGGCGGACACTCTCGTGCCATAGTGGATAAATTAGGGATAGGCGGGCATTTATACTCATTTGACCAAGATGAGGACGCCATAAATCGCGCATTTGAGGATGCCCGATTTACAATTGTATATAGCAACTTCCGCTACATAAGCAATTTCATGCGTTACCATGATGTTGACGGAGTAGATGGCATCCTCGCCGACCTAGGGGTATCATTTCACCATTTTGACGATAAAGACCGTGGATTTTCATTCAGATGGGAAGGCGCGCTCGATATGAGAATGAACCGCAAGGCAAAACGCAACGCCGCATGGATACTCGCCAACTATACCGAACAACAACTCGCTGATATATTTTATCTCTACGGCGAATTGAAAAGCGCTCGCCGCATGGCAGCCGTAATCGTCAAATCACGTCAACAACGACCAATCGAAACCATTGAACGTCTGCTTGAAGTCGTAAAGCCTCTTATAAACCCAAAACAAGAGAAAAAAGAACTCGCGCAACTGTTTCAAGCATTGCGCATCGAGGTAAACGGAGAAATTGAGGTGCTGAAGAGCTTTCTTGAACAAGCCTTAACAGTACTCAAACCAGGAGGACGCCTCGCAGTGATTACATACCACTCCCTTGAAGACCGATTAGTGAAAAACTTCATGAAAACCGGCAACCTCAACGGCGAAGTGGAAAAAGATTTTTATGGTCGCAACCTCTCTCCTTTCAAACTCATCACCGGCAAACCGATTGTTCCCGGCAATGAAGAAATCGAGCGAAACCCACGCTCACGAAGCGCAAAACTAAGAGTGGCACAAAAGTTATAATCACCAAAAGCAACGCAACAAGTGGCAACAAAAGAGAAAGAGACAAAAAAGAAAAAGAAACGGTTTAATCCGTTTGGCATCATACATGGTCGATTATTCAGCCTTGATTTCTTTGCGAAACACGCATTGAAAATCATACTTCTCATGCTGATGCTTATCGTGTATATTTCCAACAAATACCAGTGTCAAACCAAAATCGAGACTATCATAAAATTGGAAAACGAAGTGGAAATAATGAAAACCGAGAGCGTAAGAGAGAAGAGCATCTACATGGGACAAAGTCGCGAATCGGTTGTAAAAGCCATGAGCGATAGCTTAGGTTTGAATTTAGGTCCGTCAACACAACCACCATATCAATTATAAAACGCACAAACTATGAAAAAAGAGAAAAGAAAAGAAATTATGTTCCGCTATGCCCTGATAGCCATCTGCTTGGTGATATTTTCAGGACTCATAACCGCCAAGATGATAAAGACTACAATCATTGAAGTCGAAGGCTGGAACAAAAAAGCTGAAAGGGAATTGTCGTCAATCGATACCATCCAACCCATACGCGGTAACATTCTTGCAGCCGATGGTTCTATTCTTGCTACCAATGTGACAAACTATGCCGTACGTCTCGATTTCAGAAGTGACCGTTTCATGGAGGATCGTTACATCATGGCACTCGATAGTCTTTCAGACAGTCTTGCCACATATTTTCCCATAAGAACCAAACAAGAATGGAAGAGATACCTTGAAGAACCACTTAGCAAACCCAAAGACAAACGCTCACGAGTGTTTACACTCGTTCATAACGTAACATACAGCGACTATCTCAAGTTATGCACGTTCCCATTTCTAAATATAAAAAACCGCAATAAAAACGGGTTGGTCAAGGACGAACTTTACCGTCGCAACTACCCATATGGAGCGATGGCACGCCGAAGCATTGGACGCGTGGCATATCCCGACACCATCTCAAAAGAGCAACACGGCATTTCCGGACTTGAAATGTCGCTCGACTCATTGCTATTCGGTCAAGTGGGTATAGCAAGAAAAGCCGTTGTCACTCGCGACCTCGTGAATTGGACAGATATCCCTGCGATAAATGGTTATGATGTGAGAACCACAATCGACATCAAGATGCAAGACATCGCCGAAAACGAATTAAACCGTATGCTCTCGACCAATCACGCCGATTGGGGCTGCGTTGTATTGATGGAAGTAGCGACCGGCGACATCAAAGCGATATCCAATTTAGAGCGAAAAATCACCAAAAATAACGACACAATCTATGTCGAAGCCATGAACCGCGCCATTCAAGGCATCGAACCCGGCTCGGTAATCAAAACACTCTCAATGCTCATAGCTCTTGAGGACGGATTTGTAACCGACCTTGATCAAGTATATAACACCGCGCCATACAATTACGCTCGATGTGGCACTATTACCGACTGCGACAGAACCACAAATAAACCAATCAGAGAATTTCTTGAACGCTCATCAAATGTGGGTATGACCAAACTGATGGCACCGCATTTTGAGAAAAATCCTATCGCATTCCGTCAACGTGTTGAACAGTTAGGACTTCTTGAATTGTTTAATATCGGTATAGCCGGAGAACGCATACCCCGTATTAGCGAAACAATGTTTAACGTCAAAGCCGGAGGATTGGGCAATATGGCTCGCATGTTCTATGGTTACGCATTGGAGTTCCCTCCACTATACACATTGGCTCTATACAATGCAATCGCCAACGATGGAAAATTTGTGCGCCCCCGTCTATACTCAGAGTATAGTCGCGACGGAGTTGTAACAGAAAATCCCGTCTCATACGTTCGCGACAGCATCTGTAGCGTCAAAAACGCACGAATACTCCAAGACCTATTGAAGAGAGTCGTTTGGGGTCCTGCCGGCACAGCTCGCAACTATGTAAAGAGCGACATTGTCAGCATTGCAGGAAAAACAGGTTCGGGTTACGTAGCCAATGTAATACAAAAACAATATGACGCCAACGGCAATGAAATAACCCTAACCGACAAGGAACGCCGTCAATTAGGAGGTTATGGAAAGAAACTCAACTATACATTCTGTGGATTCTTCCCAACAGAAGCTCCCAAGTATTCATGCGTTGTTGTAATCTCCAATCCTCGTCGTCCACCTATGTCGGCAGCATCGGCAAGCGGAGTTGTACTTAAAAATATCGCGCTCAATCTTCATGCTCGCGGATTGCTCGGCAACGAAAGTGATTACCGCGAAAATCCCGCTGAAAACACTACCCCTGTCTTTTACTCATCGGTTGAAGGTGGAGAATACAACGGAGTGTGTGCCGATTTCGGGATTACATCATCTTCAAGTTTCGCCGCGCCACAAACCTGCAGCCAAGGAGTACCCGATGTCACCGGTTTGGGATTGCGCGACGCAGTCAGCACACTTGAGCAAGCCGGATATAATGTGACATTTTCCGATAATAAGTACACCGGATATGTGGTAAGACAGGAGCCGAGACATGGCACTGAGCTACCCTCCGGAGAAACCGTGACACTAACATTATCATTAACCAAATAACCCAACACGCGCCATCATGAAACTACTGAGCCAACTACTCACTTCGGTTCTTGTTGAAGAAGTAATCGGAGATTTAAACAAGGAAATCATCGATGTTGTGAGCGATTCTCGCAAAGCAGAAGCCGGAACACTCTTTGTTGCTATAAAGGGTGTGAGCGTTGACGGACACTCCTTTATTCCTCAGCTATACGGAAACGGAGTGGCGGCAATCGTATGTGAAGAACTTCCCGCAAAATTAGACCCCACAACAACATACATCAGAGTTTCAAACTCAGCGGTCGCACTTGGGTTTATCGCCTCGGAATGGTGGGACAATCCATCACGCAAGTTAAAGCTTGTAGGCGTGACCGGCACAAATGGGAAAACCACAACAGCAACCCTTATTTACGAGATGGCTCGTTTATTTGGTTATAAAGCCGGATTGTTATCAACCGTATGCAACTATATCGAACTGGAAGCTATACCGGCGACACAAACGACACCCGACCCATTGACAATAAACCAACTGCTTCATCGCATGGTAGAAGCAGGTTGTGAATATGCGGCAATGGAGGTCAGCTCTCACGCGGCTCATCAACACCGCATTTCGGGACTACACTTTGCCGGAGGAGTGTTTTCCAACCTCACTCGCGACCACTTGGACTATCACAAGACATTTGACGCATATCTCGCCGCAAAAAAATCATTCTTTGACTTGTTGCCGTCAACAGCATTCGCATTGACCAACATCGATGACAAAGTAGGAGATGTTATGCTACAAAACACTCGCGCACTGAAGAAAAGATACTCATTGCGCGCCAATGCCGATTTCATGGGACGCATCATCGAAAGTCGCCTTGACGGAACGCTGATGACGTTCAACAATCGTGAAGTAGAAGTCCTTTTTACAGGAAAATTTAATGCCTACAACCTGCTTGCCGTCTATTCAACAGCGATACTACTCGGATGGGACAATGAAGAGGTTCTTGTCAATATGAGTCGCCTTGTTCCGGTGGCGGGTCGTTTTCAAGCATTTTACTCACCACGAGGCTATGCGGCGATTGTTGACTATGCCCACACTCCCGATGCCGTTGTTAACGTGTTGAACGCAATCAGAGAAGTCATTGGCAATAACGGCAAAATAATAACCGTAGTCGGAGCCGGAGGTAATCGCGACAAAGGCAAACGTCCGATTATGGCTCGCGAGGCCGCATCGCGTAGCGAAAGAGTGATCTTGACATCTGACAATCCACGCGATGAGGAGCCGGCAGATATTCTTCATGACATGGAAGCCGGGCTTGATGACGAGGGTCGCATAAAGACACTCAGCATCGTTGACCGTCGCGAAGCGATACGCACAGCCACAGCACTCGCCACATCAGGCGATGTAATCCTCATCGCAGGAAAAGGACACGAGGATTACCAGGAAATCAAGGGGGTGAAACATCACTTTGATGACCGTGAGATTGTGAAAGAGATTATAAACAACGAACGTTAAACCACACGAATAAAACGACATAATGCTTTACTACCTTTTTGATTTTCTAAAAGAAATTGACTTTCCCGGAGCTCACTTGATGGATTATATCACATTCCGCTCAGGAGCCGCACTTGTATTATCTATCTTCATTGCCATATTCATAGGACGCCGTATTATCGACCGCCTGCAAAAAATGCAAGTGGGTGAAATCGTCAGAAATCTCGGTCTAGAAGGACAAATGAACAAAACCGGGACTCCAACTATGGGTGGTATAATCATTATAATCGCAATCCTCATACCCTGCCTGTTGCTTGGCAACCTTACAAATATCTACATGATTTTGATGATTGTTTCAACAATATGGCTCGGGACCATCGGATTTCTTGATGATTACAAGAAAATTGCGAAGAAAAACAAAGAGGGGTTGAAAGGTAAATTTAAAATTGTAGGTCAAGTGGGTCTCGGGCTCATCGTTGGTCTCACCATGTATCTCAGCCCCGACATTGTAATCAGAGAAAACCACGAGATCCAAAACGAAGTGAGTCACAGAGTCGTCGATGTCACCTACAACCAAGAAAACATCAAATCGACACAAACGACCATACCATTTGTGAAGAACAACAACTTTGATTATAGCGACTTAACTTCTTGGATGGGCGACCACGCACAAGATGCCGGCTGGATATTGTTTATCATAGTCACCATACTTGTGGTTACAGCAACCTCTAATGGCGCAAATCTCACCGACGGGCTTGACGGACTTGCCACCGGCACATCGGCCATTATAGGTGTCGCCTTGGCTATAATGGCTTATTTGGGAAGTAACACTGTATACTCATCCTATCTCAACATCATGTATATTCCCGGCAGTGAGGAATTGGTGGTATATATGGCGACGTTTATCGGTGCGCTCATCGGTTTCTTGTGGTATAACGCTTATCCGGCACAAGTGTTTATGGGCGACACGGGCAGCCTCACCATCGGAGGCATCATCGCCGTCTTTGCGATATTGATACACAAGGAGTTGCTCATCCCTATCCTATGTGCAATCTTCTTTATAGAGGCATTGTCGGTAATGATACAGGTGGGATATTTCAAATTCACCAAGAAACGTGGCGGTGTAGGACGTCGTGTATTTAAAATGACTCCCCTTCACCATCACTATCAAAAACAAGGGAACAGCGGAATCGACGCTATTATACAAAAACCACTGAGAGCCATTCCGGAGTCAAAAATTGTGACCCGCTTTTGGATTATAGGCATCTTTTTGGCTGTAATAACATTTGTAACACTTAAAATCAGATAACAAGTAACACGATGAAACGACTTGTAGTATTGGGAGGTGGAGAAAGTGGCGTGGGAGCCGCAATCCTTGGAAAAGTAAAAGGCATGGATGTCTTTTTATCTGACATGGGCACCATTGCGCCACATTATCGCAAAATGCTTGACGACGAAGGTATTGCATGGGAAGATAACCAACACACCGAAAGCCGTATTCTTGCAGCCGATGAGGTTGTGAAAAGTCCCGGCATCCCCCCTACAGCACCAATAATGCAACGCATCGCCTCCAAAAACATTCCGGTAATATCCGAGATCGAGTTTGCCGGACGATATACCGACGCCAAGATGGTGTGTATCACCGGTAGCAACGGCAAAACCACTACAACATTGTTGACATATCATATATTGAAAAACGCCGGAATTAATGTGGGTCTTGCCGGAAACGTAGGCAAAAGCCTCGCATTGCAAGTGGCTCGCGAGCATCATGATGTTTATGTAATCGAGTTGAGCAGTTTCCAACTTGAGAACATGTATAGTTTCAAAGCCAACGTCGCCGTGTTGATGAATATCACCCCCGACCATCTCGACAGATATGACTACGAAATGCAGAATTATATCAACGCCAAATTCCGCATTATCCGCAATCAAACGCCCGAAGACGCTTTCATATATTGGCAAGATGACCCTGTTATTCAAGCCCAACTGAAACAAATCGAAATCGAAGCCCAATTATTCCCATTTGCCGAAAGAGAAGAAGAAGGGACCAAAGCTTATATCGACGCAGAGAATGAGTTGATCATAAACTCTCCGTCAACATCTTTAAAAATGCCTCGCGCCGATCTGTCGTTGAGCGGATTGCATAATCTTTACAACTCTATGGCGGCAGGATTATCGGCTTGTATTCTTGACTTGAAAAAAGAGGATATACGACGTGCGTTGTCTGATTTTGAGGGAGTTGAGCATAGATTGGAATATGTCGATACAATCAATGGCGTGAAATACATCAACGACTCAAAGGCTACAAACGTAAACTCATGCTGGTATGCCCTTGAAAGCGTTCCGGCGGAAACCATTCTCATTCTCGGAGGCAAAGACAAGGGTAATGATTACACCGAGATCGAACAACTCGTAAAGGATAAAGTCAAAGCCATCGTATGTATGGGTAAAGACAACTCCAAATTGTTGGAATTTTTCAAAGACAAAGTCAACATAATCAGAGATACCCACTCACTCCAAGATGCTGTTGACGCATGCGCCGAGATTGCCAATAGCGGAGATACTGTTTTGCTATCGCCATGTTGCGCAAGCTTTGACTTATTCAAAAGCTATGAGGATCGTGGAGAACAGTTTAAAAACGCGGTAAAAGCCATGCGCAAAAAAATATAACCATTCATGAGTACATCACAACACAACATATCACACGAAACACCCATCAACGACTCGCCTCAAAAGCGACCTGTCGATCGTTACCTTTGGGGAATATACATATTTATGCTTCTTGTCTCGCTTGTTGAGCTGTATAGCGCTTCAAGTCGAGAAGTCTCATCAGGAAACATACTTGATCCATTGATTCGCCACGGTTTTATGTTGGCGGCAAGTGTCGGTATTGTATTATTCCTGCAACGTTTCCACTATCGCCAATTCATCCCATATATACCACTATTCATATTGGCAAGTGTGATAATGATGATTTATGTATTGTTTTTGGGGGATGTCATAAATGGTGCCCGACGCAGTTTCAGTTTCATGGGCATAGCGATACAACCTGCAGAATTTATCAAAATGTCGTCGGTACTTGGCATCGCATTTATTCTATCCCGTACCCAATCCAAAAAAGGTGTCACCAATGCAGGAATAATCTCAACCGCTGTAATGGTTATTATATTTGGCGGTCTGTTGTTTACTCAAGGTTTGACCAATACAATCCTACTGATGTGTATCAGTCTTTCAATGATGCTCATCGGCGGAATTTCATTTAAGAAATTAACACTCACAGTTTTAATCTACGGAGTTGTAGCCGGAGCGGGACTCGCCTTGCGCAGTGACGATGACGGAGAGACCAACCGAAGCGGAACATGGCAAGCACGCTTTGAACGCTTCTTTGACGACAAGGTCCCACCGATTAAACAACCGATAACCGCCAAAAATAGTCAAGAACAATACTCATATTTTGCACAAGCCAATGGCGGAATCACCGGGGTAGGACCCGGTCACTCACGCGAGGCGGCACGACTACCCTTGGCTTTTTCTGATTACATCTACGCTATTATAATCGAAGAACTTGGAATTATCGGTGCGGTAATCATTCTCGGAGTATATCTGGCATTGCTCGCGCGAGCCGGTGCCATCGCGAGCCGATGCAGCCGCGCGCTACCGGCACTGCTGTCTATCGGGATGGGGGTGTTTATAACATTTCAAGCCTTGTTTCACATGGCAATCGTTACCGGCGTGTTCCCGGTGTCGGGACAACCTTTACCTCTCATATCCAAAGGCGGGTCATCGATATTGATAACATCTATCGCATTTGGAATAATGATGAGTGTGAGCCGATATGCCGTGAGAAATGGTAAAAAACAAGAGATAAACAAAGAGATAAACTCTCTTCCGGAAAGTGTACGCGCCGAAAATCCTACACAACTTTAAAATTTATGACAATGGAAAAAGATAAAACATATCGCATACTCATAAGCGGCGGAGGCACAGGTGGTCATATTTTCCCGGCACTCTCAATAGCCAACGCATTGCGTCGTCGCAACCCCGAAGTCGAAATTCTGTTTGTCGGAGCCGAAAACCGCATGGAAATGGAACGTGTTCCCGCTGCCGGCTATGATATAATCGGGCTTCCGGTCTATGGATTTGACCGCAAACGTCTATGGCGCAATTTCAAAGTGCTTTACCAACTTTGGAAAAGTATGCGCCTCGCCCGCAAGGTATTAAAAGAGTTCAATCCCGACATGGCAGTCGGTGTGGGAGGCTATGCAAGCGGACCAATGTTGAAAGCCGCACAGAAAAAAGGGATACCCACACTCATTCAAGAGCAAAACTCTTATGCCGGTGTGACCAACAAACTTCTCGCCAAAAACGCGACAGCAATATGCGTAGCATACGATAAAATGGAACGCTTCTTCCCTGCCGAGAAAATACTGATGACCGGCAATCCGGTGCGCAACGATATATTAAACTGTGAATTGACACAAGCACAAGCTAAGGAAAAATTAGGATTTTCCCCTGAACGTCCACTCGTACTCGTAGTTGGCGGAAGTCTTGGCGCACGCACAATAAACAACAGCATATCAGCCGCTTTAGATAAAATTTTAAATTCCGGAGCATCAGTCATGTGGCAAACCGGCAAATTCTACATCGAGGAGTGTGCCGAGAAAGCCGCCGGACGTGAAAACGTGAAAATATCGGCATTTATCTCAAACATGAATGTCGCCTACCGTGCCGCCGATGTCATAGTATCACGTGCCGGAGCAAGCACCATTTCAGAACTTCAACTTATCGGGCTGCCGGCTATTCTGGTGCCGTCGCCCAATGTCGCGGAAGATCATCAACGCAAAAACGCGCAAGCACTTGTTGACAAAAACGCCGCAATTATGATACTTGATGCCGAGTGTCAAGAAAAAATCGCCGATACTGTCATCTCGTTGCTCAACAACCAATCGCAACGCAACACGATGAGCCAAAACCTCAAAAAAATGGCTCTTGCCGATGCCGACGAAAAAATTGTAAATAAAATTTATGACATACTTAAATAACCGGACTATGAACCAAACTAAAAACAACATATATTTTGTAGGAGCCGGAGGTATAGGCATGGCTGCACTTGTGAGATATTTTCTTTCTCGCGGATGCCGTGTCGCCGGATATGACCGCACCCAAACCGCACTTACCGACGCCCTTGTAGCCGAAGGCGCTATAATCTCCTACACCGATGAAATATCGGAAATTCCCGAAGATTTTCGCAACCCCGACACGACATTGGTTGTCTATACCCCTGCCATTCCCGACACTCACAAGGGATTGAATTTCTTCAAAAACGGAGGATTTGAAATACTGAAACGCGCAGCAGTACTCGGCATGATAACCCGCGACAGTTTGGGCATCTGCTTTGCCGGAACCCATGGCAAAACCACCACTTCATCAATGGGTGCTCACATTTTGCACACTTGCGCAGTAGGTTGTAATGCTTTTTTAGGCGGCATTTTGCGGAACTACGATAGCAACCTATTATTGAGCGAGACATCTCCATTCTCAGTCATTGAGGCCGATGAATATGATCGTTCGTTTCACCAATTATCACCATATATCGCTGTTATTACCGCAACCGACCCCGACCATCTCGATATATACGGAACTGAGGAAGCTTACCTTGAAAGCTTTGCCCACTTCACCGAATTAATACGCCCCGACGGAGCGTTGATAATTCATGAAGGGCTGAAATTGCGTCCGCGCCCTGTCGCCGGAGTAAAAGTTTATACCTATTCGCGTGATGCAGGAGACTTCCATGCCGCAAATATCCGTCGAGGAAACGGCAGTATCATCTTTGACTTTGTCGCTCCCGACACAACGATAAAAGATGTTGAACTCGGCGTGCCTGTGGAAATCAACATCGAAAACGCTATCGCCGCAATCTCAGCATGTTATCTTACCGGCAAAATGGAACCGGAGAAGATGAAAGAAGCAATGGCGTCTTTCCGTGGTCCCAAACGTCGCTTTGAATTTTGGCATAAAGATGAAAACCACGCCATTATCGATGACTATGCCCACCATCCCGATGAATTGAAAGCCGCAATATCCTCAGTAAAAGCGTTATACCCCGACAAAAAATTGACCGCGGCATTCCAGCCTCACTTGTTTTCCCGCACAAGAGACTTCGCGCCACAATTTGCCGAAGCATTGTCATTGGCAGACTCGGTAATTCTGCTCGATATATACCCTGCGCGCGAGTTGCCTATACCCGGGGTGACATCTCAAATAATTTTTGACGAGATAAAATGTGAGGATAAACAAATGATTGTCAAAGAAGATTTGATAGAAACAATAAAAAATAGTAACTTTGAGATTTTATTGACAGTGGGAGCCGGAGACATCTGTAATTATCTTCCGGAAATATGCCGATTGACAGCAAAATGACAAAACAAAGCACCATACGTTGCATATTATCATTGGCGTTGATTGCCTATCTCGTTTTTGCCATTTCCTATACCGGGAAAGAGGCAAAAGCGACTCCTTTTGCAGGTATTGATGTTGTCATAAAAGACTCAGCCGGGTTAAACTTTGTCACGCCCGACGACATTTTGGATGAAATCTCCAACACTTCAGGCAAGATAACGACACTCAATCCCACAACCCTCAACACCGACTCTCTCGAATTATACCTCAACTCAATTGACAAGATCGAGACCGCCAATTGTGTTGTGATGAAAGGGAACCGCTTGCACATCGACATTGTGCCGATGCGCCCGGTAGCCCGCGTTTTCGACACATCAGGTGCATCGTATTACATAAATACCGACGGCAAGCGCATGTCGGCCGACATTCGCTACCACATTGATGTACCGGTTGTAATTGGCAGTTTTGGTGATAATTATGACACCAAAACACTTATTCCACTGCTTGAATACATCAAAAACAACTCTACGTGGAACTCTCTTGTGACATCGGTAAATGTCGCTCCGTCACAAGATATATTCCTTGTACCCGCAATACGCGGTCATGTTATCAACTTTGGTGACACATCACTGATTGAAGACAAATTCTCTCGCCTGCACAAAATGTATAATAAGGTAATGCCGGTAAAAGGGTGGGAGTATTATGATACCTTATCGGTGAAATGGAAAGGACAAATAGTCGCCACACGCGCCAAGAAAAAAACTCACTCCGAGTTGACAATCATCTGCACAACCGACACTGCCGATATTGTCGATGACATTGAGACAATGACCGCAACCCCTACTCCTCAACAATAATTAACCTCAGAAACAACAAAATCCCAACAATATGGAACAACGATATATCGCGGCAATAGAAATAGGCAGCTCCAAGGTGAGTTGCGCTGTAGGAATACTCGACAACAACGATACCTTGTCGGTAATTGCCATCGAAGAAGAGAACTTTATCGACAGCGTGCGCTATGGATGCATCAAAAACCTTGATGATGTATATAACCATGTCAAGAGCGTAATTTCCAAAATTGAAAATCGTAGTGGTATCGCACCCCGTCAACTAAAAGGGGTTTATGTCGGAATAGGTGGACGCTCAGTCTCGCTTAAAGCCAAGGAAATTTCTGAGAACTTTAACGAAGACATCGAGATTACCGAACAAATTATCACTCGACTCAAAAACTCTGTCGATTGCTCTCAACTGCCCGATAAATATGAACTCATTTCTCTCGAACCGCGCGAATTTATCGTTGACAATGCCATATCACAAAAACCTGTCGGAACTGTTGGAAATCATCTGAAAATCATATTCAACGAAATCTCCGGCAAGGCTTTGATAAAGAACAACCTCAACAGAGTATTCAGCGAACGCCTACAACTTCCCGTCTATAACTATATCTTGAGACCTACCGCACAAGCCAATATGGTTTTGACGACCGATGAAAAACATCTTGGTTGTATGCTTGTAGATTTCGGTGCCGAGACGACTACTGTAGCGATATATAAAGCCGATGCTTTACAATATCTCGCAACAATTCCGTTAGGCTCACGCAACATAACACGCGACCTGACATCACTCAACATTACAGAGACTCGTGCCGAAGAGTTGAAAATAAAAGAAGGCACAGTCGCTCAACAAGATAAGAGCCAATATCAAGACCCCATCGATGGCTTTGACAGCAATGAGATGAGTGACTATATCAACGCTCGCGCAAGCGAAATTATCGCCAACATCCATGAACAGATAAATTTCGCCAACTTAAAAACGGCAGACCTGCCCGGCGGAATTATCATCATAGGCAATGGCGCAAAACTCCGTGGATTCAACGCCATGCTTGAAAGTCAAAGTGGTATGCAGGTACGAATGGGTGCGCCACTTCCACACATACGCATCGCCGACGCGTCAATTCGCCCCTTCGATGCCATTGATGTAATTTCCATTCTCGCGGCAGCATCACAACTCCCCGAACGAGACAGTTGTTTTATGCTTCCTATCGAGCCTGAGCAAGTTGAATTATTCAACGATGAAAACTACATCGAAGAGGATGATGACAACGAGGAAGATGAAAATATTTATAACGAAGAAGATGAATATCTTGAAGACGAAGAGGAAGAGATATTCATAGTTCAGAAACCACAAAAAGAGGAAAAAAAGGAGAAGAAACGAGAACCGAAACCTGAGGTTCCAAAGAAACCGGGATTTTTTACTCGCAAAGCAACTATACTGAAAGACAAGATCGCCAACCTCTTGTCGGAAAACGAAGAGGAAGACGACGAAGAAGAATCTAAATAAATGCTTATACACATATATAAAACAAGACAATTATGACAATCGAAGATATGCCCATCAAAGATATACAGCAAAATCACGATTTTGCAGGAGAAATCAAAGAAGACGATTCTCCGATCATAAAAGTTATAGGTGTAGGTGGTGGTGGCAACAACGCTATCAACCACATGTATAAGCAAGGCATCAAAAACGTGTCGTTTGTAGTGTGCAACACCGATAGTCAGGCATTAAAGAACTCACCCGTACCCACCAAGCTACAACTTGGCGAGGGTCGAGGAGCGGGCAACATCCCCGAAGTAGCCCGTGAAGCAGCTGAGGAAGGTGCTGAGAGGATCAATGCCATATTTGACAAAAACACCAAGATGGTGTTTATCACCGCCGGGATGGGAGGGGGAACCGGTACGGGAGCCGGTCCGGTCGTTGCCCGCATCGCCAAAGAACGCGGATTGCTCACTATCGGGATTGTAACAATTCCGTTCCTTTTTGAGGGTGAAAAAAAAATTATTAAAGCCCTCGACGGCGTCGATGAGATGAGAAAACATGTTGACGCGTTATTGGTTATAAATAACAACCGACTTGCAGAAATATACAAAGACTTGACGTTCCTCAATGGGTTTGCCAAGTCAGATGAGACATTGACCATTGCAGCTCGCAGCATCTCTGAACTTATCACAAGCGACGGCTATATAAACCTTGACTTCAACGATGTCGATACCACTTTGCGCAATGGCGGAGCTGCTATAATCTCAAGCGGATATGGCGAAGGTGAAAATCGTGTCACTCAAGCCATCAACGATGCCCTCAACTCGCCATTGCTTAAAAACCGCGACATATTCGGTTCTAAGAAGATATTGTTTAATATCTATTTCTCTCGCAACGCCGAGAAAGAATTCCTCATGGGTGAAGTTGAAGAACTCACCACATTTATGAGCAATATCGACACCGGCGTCGATGTGATATGGGGTGTAGGGTTTGATGACACCCTCGGCGACAAAGTGAAAATCACAATACTTGCCGCCGGATTTAACGACTCTGTCGAAGGGGTGAGCAGCTTTAAAACAACGACACGACCCACAACCACAAATACACCTATTGCCACACCTAACACCCGTATATCGGCAACTTATGGTGAAGAACAAGTCGCGGCAATCAATAAACAAAAAAAACAATTCATCATACTTTCGCCCGACCAAATGGACGACGATGAACAATTGGAAGCATTGGAAAAACCGACATTCAAACGCAATAAGAAAAACGCCGAAGAGACACCGTTGACTGCCGATGTAACCGCACCTGAACCTCCTCAAGCAGAGGCTACTCCCCAACCCTCATCGCCCAACACAAAAGAAATCAGTTTCATGTAATTTCTTTCAAACTTCCATTATAAACAAGAGAAAGGCTGTCGAGAATTACCACGACAGCCTTTCTTCATACTGATTTATAACTTATCGCTTGATAAATTTTGTAGCGGTTGAACCTGTTGTCAAAATATAAACTCCGGTGGGAAGCGAAGCCACATTGATTGTGGCGGTCGCACCATCGACAATACAATCATCAACGCGCATTATCTGCCCCGACAACGAGTAAATCTCGATTGTTGAGATTTCATCAGGCGCAACCACATTCAGTGTTGACACCGCAGGGTTGGGATATACCATCAATTGCCCGGTTGTTTCGGCAATTACCGATTCCACCCCTGAAGCGTTTTTGTCATAGAACTTATAGACCGCCATACCATTGGCAGGGCAGTATTGATACAAATAGTAACTGCTTTCGTCTATTTTTTCGGCAAACATCCAGTTGGCCACCGAATAGTTACCTCCTGTCTCATATCCGAGTGTGCCGATTGGAGACACCGAAGTAACAACCGCATCGGCCGACAAG
Source organism: Muribaculaceae bacterium (assembly GCA_017396945.1). Taxonomy (GTDB): domain Bacteria; phylum Bacteroidota; class Bacteroidia; order Bacteroidales; family Muribaculaceae; genus RGIG4079. The sequence goes on from JAFQKI010000008.1 coordinate 96,395, forward strand.
TCGCGTATGGTGAAACCGCCCTTATAGTTGGCGCCACTGCTATGAATGAAAATTTTGTGTCCCGAAAGTGTGAAATAAGCACCACCGATTGTATTGTTGCGAGTAGGCGCAGAGGTTGTGCCTCGACCTGTCAACAAAATTTCGTTTGCGCCACCATTATAGGTATAAAAACCTGTGCTGCGTATCTGATAAATCCAATTCTCTGAATTGTTTTTGACCGGAATTACATAACCGGCTGTCGTTCCCTCCATTGAAACATCGCCCGACATATTTGTGGCAGTCACTTCTCCACCTGCCATCGTGATGATATTAATCGCAGATTGCTTGTTGGGATACATATAAATATATCCGCCCGCACCAAGCACATCACCCGAAGCCGAGATAAAATTGGTTTGACCTCCAAGAGGCACAGTAACATCAAGCGTCACCGAAGTGCCGGGATTATCAACAGTCGCGCCTGCGGGATAAATGATAAACGAGTGAGACGTATCTGTGTTTTTGTCATCTCTCACGATTATATTGCCGGCATCATCCAGAGCACAACCCCACCCTGCTCCACCGGGTATGCTTCCAAGGCAACCGGTAGCGTCAAATATATAAATTTTCTCATCAACACAGTCATTGACATAGAAAAGTCCTTTGGCGGCACCACCTTGCTGAGCATTTGTACCATCGATATGCTCAGGAGCGTTGGCGGTTGCAGTGCTGTTTTGCCACAGAAGTTCAAGCACAAATTCGGCATTTTCAGATGGTTCTTCTTCACTGCCAAGCACCGCTACATATTTGGTAAATCCACCACCATGTATATATACATATAGGTTGATATTCCCATCAACAAATTCTATTCCTGTATTGTAATATCCTCCATTAGATGACAATCTGGTAGGTACGTCGGGAGATACTTTAGTCATGTTCTTTATTGAGTCGGTCACGTTATACATCGCCGCCGACAATTTCCCGTCGGCTGACTGATTGGCGACATAGGCATAAACTCTTGTACCAAAACGCAACATCGCAAAACCTTTTGACTCATCAGAGAGCAATCCAGCAGGAGTAGTCGCATAGTCGGTCATTGGCAATCGAGACTCAGACCAATCAAATGTATATTCCATTGGTTGCATCACCTCGCTATCAATTAACAAATTGTTGCGTGAAGAGTGAGAAACCATCAAAACCGGACGTTGCCCCCACGCTGCCTCAGTATAATAATCATTATTAAGAGCATAAACAGACTTTCCGACAACTCCGTTTGAGTATTGTATGCCGGCAATGCGATAGGTGCGTGTATCTACTGTTGACGAATGACTTGTTGTGTAAACATACAAGTCATTCAACTTACCACTGACCGCAAACGAACTCCCGGCAACAGCACTCACCCAATTCCCAAGCATCTCAGAGGTCGCAACCTCGGCAAACAATTGGGGTTGGGCATCATCTGAAGTCCATTTATATATCTTCCATGTGTCGCCACCGCCCTCATAAGGCACCGTCGCAAGGTTACAACCAAGCAAAACACCATCGGCAGTAAAAGCAATATCGTTAAGCGCAATTGTTCCACCGGTGACACCGGTCATATCCAACGTTTTTATCAACTCCCCACTCTCGGCATCATATACCGATATTTTAGGTTTTACCCCTACTTCACTTGAGAGGACATACCACTTGCCATTTCTGACCAAAGCGCGATGTATCATCTCATTATATGGTATGCTACCTGCGGTAACATTTGAGACCTCTTCGGGGAAATAATTGCCATATATAGTCCCATTGACATTGGGATAATCTATTGTGTTGGGAGGGAACAATACACTCGCGTCAAGTTCGGGAAGCTCCGCCGGATCGAGATAATCGGTTGTAATAAAATCACAACCATAGTTTCCATAAGTTTTATATGACGCAGAAGAATTTACAGTCCAACAATTCACCTTCAATCCGGCATCATGAAACTTCTGAACTGTTGTTTTATCAAAATAGCCTACCTCTATATCGGCATCAATGCCACGCTCTACACACCAATCAAAATGGTTTGCCCAATACTGACCGGTGAGAAACTGCAACTTTACATCAGGATATTTATTATTGATATATTCCAAACATGGCTTCATTGAGGTCAAAATCACACATTTGTTGCGGAATCCCTTTGCCTCAATAGCGGAGATGAGTTTGGGAATGTTAGAGCAATCATTATTATTAATACCGGTTGCCCACTTCAATTCAATAACCGGCTTTACATTATACTCGGCGCAGATGTCGAGATACTCGTCAAGCGTACAGATTGTCCCTGTGTATTGAACACCGCCACGAGTTTGTGTATAAGTCTCTGCTTTAAGTTGTGAGATTGTCGATGAGGCAATTGTCAGTGACCCTCCAAGACGATTAGTAGTGTCGTCATGGCTCAAAATCAATGTTCCATCGCCAGCTACTTTCACATCACACTCAAGGTATTGGTACCCTTTTTTCGCTCCATTAATAAACGCCTCTGCCGTGTTTTCGACACCCCAATAGCTTCCGCGGTGTCCCACCAACAAAGGTTGTGCGACGGCTGCCACCAATAGCGACAACAACGCCCAAATACAGGTAATCGCTCTTTTCATAATTATTATTTTTTATCGTGTTTTATCTGTTTTGCGCTAAGTTAGCGTTTTTAACGCTATTTACAAAAAACAAGGGCACAAAATTGCGCCCTTGTTTTCATTTTATGTAAACTTATATCATTGGAGGAGCATCGGGGATATGAGACGATAAAATTCTCCATTCCGCCGGATAGAGATTATTGGCTCGATTGCCGAGATTTTTTACAAAGCCGAGCGGATGATTGCGATAAGTAAGCAATACATATCCACGACCTACCGCATCGGGTAGCACTATAGCCTCACGTCTGAGGAAAGCAATCGCCGTCATGTAATCCACTTCATGGCAAATAAAGGCATCTCGATTTAATACCGACGACAACGCAAGCGATTGCCGCGGAATAGCATCACGCCCCTTCATTGTCGCGACAGCAACTCCTGCCATCACCACATCGGTTTTTGAGCGCAATTGCGACAAATCAGATTGCCACGCTTGTGGATAAGCGATTATTTCATCCTTATCAAGCGATAATTCCAAGCCTGAGTCGCTACGCAACCAACTTGGGACAGTCTCCGGCACAGCGTTTTTCTTAGCTTTATCTTTGGTTTTATTTTTCTTTTCGTTATTGGGTTGAACTTCGCCGGGTTTACGCAACACAGCCACAAACAACCCCTCCCCCTCAGTGACATGAGGGAGAAAACGATAACATTGATAATCGGTATTTATCCCGGTGGGGATATTCCACTCTTGAGGAAATCGCATATCTATCGGTTCGGCACCATAGGTTTTGACCATGTAATCCACCATTTCCTCATTTTCATGACGATTGAATGTGCAAGTGCTGTATATCATATAACCTCCGGGGCGCAATGTCGACCACAAATTATCTACTATTTCACGCTGACGAGCCACACATTCACGCACCAACGCCTGCGACCACTGAGCAACCGCCTCCTGGTCTTTACGAAACATCCCCTCGCCCGAACAAGGCACATCGGCACCGATTATATCAAAAAACTCCGGCAACTTACGATAACGGGCAGTGTCACCTTTGGTTGCCACAATTGCAGGATAGCCCCATTTGGTGAGATTTTCACACAATACCGCGGCTCGCGTAGGCACATACTCATTGGCCACAACAAGCGACCCCGGGGGAAGCGCGTCAATCGCCGCGGTTGTCTTCCCTCCGGGAGCGGCACAAGCATCAAGATATTTTAGAGCATTGCCACCCTCTGAGAGTCGCGACACAACATGAGATAATATCATTGATGAGGCGTCTTGCACGTAATACAACCCTTGATGCATTGCCGGGTCAAACGTGAATGGCAAACGATTTTCAAGATAATAACCTCCCGCGCACCATTTCACCGGTCGCAAACTGTCACGACCGGGCACAAAATTTTTATGCCGATTGGCTCTTATCGAAATAACCGGCTGAGATTGAAGCGCGTCAGCCAACCCCTCCAACACCGGAGCATTATAACTATTTATCTCAAGTAAAAAATCTTCGGGCAAATTCATAATACTTGTGGAAACTTCTATAAATTGCTTTGTTTTATCCACAAAATTAAATAAAATTATTGGCAAACTTCCACTTTTGCCACAAAATGGCTTACCAAAACGGCTAAATACCGCATGTTGAGCAAAAAACATCGGTCGATATTGGGTTAATAAAAAGAAAAATCGTATATTTGCAAGCTGAAATTTTATCGAAATTAATTAATAACCCAAAATTTATACTTTAAACAAAATGCAAAAGAAAGGAACATTAGGAACCGTTATCGCCGGTGTTATCGCGATTTTCTTGGTTTTGGTGTGCTCATTCTATTTGTCTTTCACATTTGTGTCTAGTTCACACGAAGACAAAGCGGTAGCATATTCCGAAGCTAAAGCAAATGCAGCGAAAAAACTTTATGCCGAAGACACCAATTGCGATAGCATCTGCGCTACCATCAAAGACAAAGCGTACAAACACTATTATGACTCATTAGGTGAACAAGAAGTTTATCTCGGACACACCCTCAATGAAGTACGCAAATGGGCTATCAACCTTGGTCTTGACCTTAAAGGTGGTATGAGTGTAACCATCCAAGTGGATATGCCCGGTGTATTAACCTCTATGAGTACTCAAAAAAATGCCCCAAGCGAAAACTTCATCAAAGCTTTGGCTGTGGCTGACTCATTGGTTGAAAATCACACATCAGACAATTTCGTTAACGAGTTTATCAATCAATACAAGGCTCTCGACTCCAATGTTGACTTCAGCGCATTATTTACTGTCGTAAAAGCAGGCGCCTCTGACTCTGATGTTGAGAAAGCCCTTAAAGAGGAAGTGCGCAACATCGTTGAAAACTCAGCGACCAACGTACTCCGCAATCGTATCGACCAATTTGGTGTGGTATCACCCAACATCCAAGTTCTTCAAGGCAACGACGGTCAAATCCTTCTTGAACTTCCAGGCGTAAAAGACCCAGACCGCGCTACTGCATTGCTTCAACAAGCAGCTAAACTTGAGTTCTATGAATGTTATCCCGATGTAGAAAAAGCAAGCGTTTATCAACAATTAATGGCTGTTGACGCAACTTTGGTTGCTGATACTACCAACAACGTAGGTGGTTTCATGGCAATGCTCGAACCTGCCGGTATGCAAGGTTCTGTTGTTGGTTACACCAAGAACAAAGGCAATATGGATAAAATCAACACCGTATTGCAATATGCAGCGACTCACAACATGCTCCCCGGTAACATCAAATTGCTTTGGAGCAACAAATCAGAGTCATTTACCGATCAAAACGGAAAAACTACCGAACTCGGCTATGCTCTCTACGCATTGAAAACCAATAATGGCGAACCCGCACTTGCCGGCGACTGCATCGAAGACGCTTATAGCGACTATGATAGCAAACAAGGCAACTATGTTTCAATGAGAATGAACAGCGATGGCGCTCGCGAATGGGCTCGCATCACTCGCAAAGCCGTTACCGATGGTAACAATTGCATCGCTGTCGTACTCGACGGATTGGTTTACTCTGCACCTCGTGTACAAAACGAAATCACCGGCGGTAGCTCTCAAATCACCGGTACATTTACCGTTGACGAAGCCAAAGACTTGGCCAACGTTCTCAAGAGCGGTAAAATGGACTTCGATGTTAAAATCATCAGCAGTATGACAATCGGTCCGTCTCTTGGACAAGAAGCCATCAACTCAGGTATGCTCTCATTCGTTGTAGCACTTGTATTGTTGATGCTCTTCATGATGGCTTACTACGGTGTGTATCCCGGACTCGTTGCCAACTTCGGTTTGATCTGCAACCTCTTCTTCACATTTGGTATCCTCGCGTCATTCCAATCGGTATTGACCCTTTCAGGTATCTGCGGTATCGTGCTTGCTCTCGGTATGGCTGTTGACGCCAACGTGCTTATCTTTGAGCGCGCCAAAGAAGAACTTCGTGCCGGCAAAAATATCCGCACCGCAATCAACGATGGTTACAGCAACGCATTCTCAGCAATTTTTGACTCTAACTTGACTTCAGTCATCACAGGTGTTATTTTGATGATGTTTGGTACAGGTCCTATCAAAGGCTTTGCGACCACATTGATTATTGGTATTGTTTGCTCATTCTTCACCGCGGTATATTTGTCACGTCTGTTGTTCATTTGGGGTACCAACACCAAAATGTTCAGCCGCATCACATTTACGACCGCTATCTCTAAGAAAGTATTTACTAATGCCAACTACAACTTCCTCGGTCAACGTAAAGGTGCATTTATCGTTGTATTTGCGCTTATCGCCGTAATGGTTGGCTCATTGGCAATCCGTGGATTGAACCAAGGTATTGACTTCTCAGGTGGTCGCAACTATGTAGTGAAATTTGACCAAAACGTTACGGCTCAAGAAATTCAGGACAAACTTGAATCGGTATTTGAAGGTGCTTCATTATCAGTAATCAGCATTGAAGGTCAAGAAGATGGAAAAAGCCGTGTGAGAATTTCCACCAACTACAAAATCAACAAACAAACTCAAGAAGTAGAACAAGAAATCGTTGGCAAACTCTATGATGTTTTGACCAAAGACTATCTCAAAGGTATGTCAAAAAAAGACTTCTCAACATCAAATGTCGATAAGGGTCTTGAAAGCGCACAAATGGTTGGACCTTCTGTAGCAGGTGATATGCGCACATCAGCCTACATCGCTATTGCACTCTCATTGCTCGCAATGTTCCTCTACATCTTGGTACGTTTCCGCAACGTGGCATTCTCTATCGGTGCGTTGGCAGCTGTAGCATTCACCGCATTCTTCATCATCGGTGTTTACTCTATCAGCTATGGTTTCTTGCCTTTCGCAATGGAAATCGACCAAACATTTATCGCTGCGATATTGACCGTTATCGGTTATCAGATCAACGATACCGTGGTAGTATTTGACCGTGTGCGTGAAAACATAGGTCTCTATCCTAAACAAGACTTCTTCACCACTATCAACAAGTCTATCAACTCTACATTGGGTCGTACCGTGATGACTTCAGGGACCACATTGCTCGTGCTTCTCGTTATCTTCATCCTCGGTGCAGAGTCAATCCGCAGCTTCGTATTCGCTATGTTGGTTGGTGTAATCGTTGGTACTCTTGCAACAATCTATGTCGCTTCTCCTGTAGCTTACCTCACCGACAGCCGTCGTAAAGCTAAAAAAGCAGCAGCCGAAAAAGTTGCAAAAGAACTCAAAAAATAAGACTTAAATTCTTATTAAATACCTAAAGTGGCGAAGGGTTAACCTCCGCCACTTTTCTTTTATCCCCATCGAAACAGAACACTGACTACACCTCCGCCTAAAATATACCCCAAGGACATAAATCACTATTATCAACGGCAAATTATACCCATAATTGTGTCGCATAAAATTACACACATTCAAAACCCGGAATGCAAAATCGGATAGAACTGACATTAATAATTGTTGTTTTAATAAAAAAAGAGCGCTGATTAGAATACTTTTTCCTAATTTTGCAGTTTAATTGAGAATCGTAGAATAAAATAGGAATAATATGCTGAAAAATCTTGTTATCGTTGAGTCTCCCGCAAAGGCTAAGACTATCGAGAAATTCTTGGGAAAAGACTATAAAGTAATGTCAAGCTATGGACACATACGCGACCTCCCTAAGAAGAAATACAGCATTAACGCCGAAAACGGATTTACTCCCACATACGAAATCCCCGACGACAAGAAAGAGCTTGTCGCTACGCTTAAGAAAGCGGCTAAGGAGGCACAGATGGTGTGGCTCGCATCCGATGAGGACCGCGAGGGGGAAGCTATCTCATGGCACTTGTATGAAGTGCTTGGGTTGAAACCCGAAAAAACCAAACGCATAGTATTCCACGAAATCACCAAAAACGCCATTCTCAATGCGATAGAAAATCCTCGAGAAATAGATATGCACCTTGTTGACGCCCAACAAGCTCGTCGCGTGCTTGACCGCATCGTGGGTTTTGAGTTGTCGCCTGTATTATGGAAGAAAATCAAGCCTGCCCTATCGGCAGGACGCGTACAATCGGTAGCAGTACGCCTTATTGTTGAGCGCGAAAACGAGATAAAAGCATTCACACCCGAAGAATACTTCCGCGTGAATGGTACTTTTGTCACTGCCGACGGCACCAAAATCAAAAGCGAGCTATCAAAACGCTTGACCAACGAAAGCGCGGCACAACAATTCCTTAACGACTGCATAGGCGCGACATATAAAGTGAGCGACGTAACAGTGAAACCGGTAAAAAAATCACCGGCACCACCTTTCACAACCTCAACTCTACAACAAGAGGCGTCACGCAAACTCGGATTTACCGTGTCACAAACAATGATGGTGGCTCAACGTCTATATGAAGCCGGACACATCACTTATATGCGTACCGACTCTGTCAACCTGTCATCACTCGCAATTGGCACCATCTCGGCTGAGATAAAAAGCACTCTCGGCGAGAAATACTTGAAAGTGCGCAACTACCACACCTCGTCAAAGGGAGCTCAAGAAGCACACGAAGCGATACGCCCCACATATATCAATCAACATACGATTGAGGGTACTGCACAAGAAAAGAAGCTGTATGCCCTCATCTGGAAACGTACCATCGCTTCACAAATGGCCGATGCCGAGATTGAAAAAACCACTATCGACATCGCACCATCAACACGTAGCGAGTATTTTACCGCAACAGGTGAAGTAATCAAATTTGATGGTTTCTTAAACGTTTATATCGAAAGTCAAGACGACGATAATTCAAATGACGCTACCGACGCGGTATTACCACCTCTAAAGGCAGGTGATATATTGACAAATCATGACATCGTAGCTACTCAACGATATACCCAACAACCTTTGAGATACACCGAAGCCTCACTGGTAAAAAAGATGGAGGAACTCGGCATTGGTCGCCCCTCAACCTATGCTCCCACAATCTCCACCATTCAGCAACGCGAGTATGTGGAGCGTGGCGAGAAACAAGGCGAGAAACGCGAATTTATCACTTTAACACTTCGCTCAGACAAAATCAAAGCCTCTACAAAGAGTGAGACCGTTGGAGCCGACAAAGGTAAATTATTGCCTACCGACATCGGTGTGGTAGTTAACGACTTCCTCACCGAATACTTCCCCGACATCCTCGACTATAATTTCACGGCTACGGTCGAAGAGAAATTTGACGAAATCGCCGAAGGGAAACTTCCTTGGAACGCCGAAATCGGCTCATTCTATGAGATGTTCCACCCTGAGGTGGAAAAGGCTCTTAACATGCGACTCGAGCACAAAGTGGGCGAACGCAATCTTGGCGTTGACCCAACGTCAGGCAAACCGGTATCGGTAAAAATCGGACGCTTCGGTCCTCTTGTACAAATAGGCGACGGAAATAACGACGAAAAGCCCCAATTCGCATCACTTCTCAAAGGGCAATCGGTGAGTACAATCACCCTTGAAGAAGCGTTGAAACTGTTTGAATTCCCACGCGTCATCGGCGAGTTTGAAGGCAAAGAGGTAATAGTAGCCGTAGGTCGTTTCGGTCCATATATCAAACACGACAACAAATTTGTTTCTATTCCTAAAGATCTTACCCCTGCAGCTGTCACAATCGCTGAAGCCGAAGAACTTATTGTCGCCAAGCGTGACGCAGAGACCAAAAAGGTGGTAAAAACGTTTGATGAAGAACCCGACTTACAAATTCTCAATGGTCGCTATGGTATCTACATCGCCTATAAAAAAAGTAACTACAAAATACCTAAGACCATTAAAGACCCGGCAACTCTTACTCTTGAAGAATGCAGAGAAATCATAGCCGGGCAAGAGTCTAAACCCAAAAAGACCGCAACTCGTCGCGTAACTGCCCGCAAAAAAGCTTAAGGGAACACTAAAATCGACAAAACAATGGCAAAGAAACTCCCATATAAACCCGGTGCCGAGCGTCGCCAATTCCGTCCCGATGTAATTGAGACCTATAATGTGACTGCCGAAACCACTCTTTTGGCTTACCTCATTGAGATGATGCCTCAACGTAAACGCACCACCATCAAAGATTATCTCAAGCACAATCAAGTCGCGATAAACGGGACTCCGTCAACCCAATTCAATGCCGAGTTGCATCCCGGCGACGAAGTGAAAGTAAACCTTTCACGCGAGTTCAACGTGTTTTACCACCGACGCATGCAACTTGTCTATGAAGACAATGATATTATCGTCATAAATAAGGGTTACGGATTGCTTTCAATGGGAACCGATAAGGTCAAAGAGGGCACAGCCTACTCTATATTGCGCGACTATATCAAATGGGAAAATCCTGCCAACAAGATATTTATTGTTCACCGCCTTGACCGCGACACATCGGGGTTAATGATGTTTGCCAAGAGTATTGAAGCCAAAGAAGCAATGCAACACAATTGGAACAACATGGTGCTAAATCGCAAGTATCTTGCCGTTGTCGAAGGGAAAGTCGAGCCGGCGGAAGGTAGCGTGCGCAGTTATCTCGCAGAGACATCTCAATTTGAGGTATATTCCACCGAAAATCCCGAGGAGGGACAACTCGCTGTGACTCGCTACAATACCTTGAAATGTAAAAACGGTTACACCCTGCTTGAAGTCGAGCTTGATACAGGACGTAAAAACCAGATACGCGTTCACATGAAAGACTTGGGACACCCGATTGCCGGAGACCGCAAATATGGAGCCAAGACAAGCCCTATTCATCGTTTGGCTCTGCACGCACAAACATTGCGCTTTGTCCACCCGATAACTCGCAAGGAGATGAATTTCACCACTCCTATCCCCAACTCATTTGCCTCAATGGTAAAATAATACCATTGAAGCGAGAGTCATATCACAAAAATATCATAGTGATTTTTTGAACGCGCGACGGCGACGATGCTGACGACGCTCAAAGTATTGCCATTGCAATTGTACGCTTGCGTTTTCTTCAAGCTCAGGATTGCTTTCGGCATATTTATAACCATTTCTGATATATCCCGGCAACAAATCGGCAAATATCAACGCATTCACGCCCTTACTCAGATACTCGGGTTTTACGGCAATGAGCAATAGGTCCACAATATCGGTCTTGCCGCGCAATGCTTTGAGCAAATGCCACCAACCAAAGGGGAACAATTTACCTTTTCCCTTTTGCAACGCACGCGAGAACGAGGGTATCGAAATACCCACAGCCACAAGTTTATCATCGGCATCTACAATCACGCACACGTCCTCAAGACGCAAAATGCCGAGATACATATCAATATAGTAGTTGATTTGTCGCTCAGTCAAAGGAGAGTATCCATACAAGCCATCGTATGCCTCATTGATGAGTTCAAAAAGCGCACGCCCATATTGATTTTTGATTTTCTTGCGAGAAGTATACTTGATGGTTCTCAAATTATATTTTTTGCTTACAATATCGGCTATACGCAGATACTTATCTGGTACGGCATCAGGTACAGTCATGCGATACTCCATCCAATCCACCTCTTTCTCATATCCCATGCGCTCCATCTGGGCCGGATAGTAAGGGTAATTATAGATTGTCGCCATTGTCCCAAGTTCCTCAAAGCCTTCAATCAACATCCCCTCATGATCCATATCGCTGAACCCCATCGGTCCGACAATCGAGGTCATGCCTTGCTCTCTACCCCAAGCCTCTACAGCTCCAAACAATCTGTCAACGACCTCATCATCATCAATGAAATCGGCAAAGCCAAAACGCAAAGTTTTTTCTCCGGTGCGCTCATTAACTATACTATTGATAATGCCTGTGATGCGTCCCACCGGCTTTCCATCGCGATAAGCCATAAATGATTGAGACTTACAAAAATCAAACGCCGGATTTTTATCGGGAAGAAGAGTATTAACCTCATCAAAAATCAAAGGAGGAATAAAGTAATCATTCCCTTTATACAGATCAATACCAAATTGCACAAATTTTTTCAACTCCTTCTTTGTCGGAGCAACGGGTTTTATTTCAATTGACATAATTGTTGAGTTATAACAGTAGTGTTTTGTTTATCAATCAGCGATAAGTCATCAGGCTTGTCGGGACGGAATGGAGAGCTAAACCAAGCGAGGAATAGCAACATTATCGCCAAGAAAATTATCAACATTAAATATAAACGATTGCTTGAACGCTGCTCAAGCGCGAGATGCAGATCCTGGACATCACGATAACGCTTGCTCGGATTGGGGTCGGTACAACGTTCGGCGACTTTACGCAACAGCGGATAATCCTGCTCGACGCTATCAAGAGCCTCTTTCAATACCACCCCATAGTTATATATATCCTCCGATGCATCAGTCGGCTCAAGATACTCTTTTTGGTCAAACCCCACATCTATGAGTTTGAGGTTTCCGCCTATTTCTGTAAATATAATTGTTTCGGGTCTAATCGGATGATGAACGATATGATTGGTCTGAATATAATCAAGAGCGTCAACAAGTCTGTGCCTCAATTGCTCGATGTGTTGAGGCGTCACGCGATTTTCATTGATTAACTTGCGCAACGAGTCACCATACACATCATCGGTAATTATGCAACGACCCACATTGGGGACATCCTCAAAATCGGTTATCATCACGATATGGGGATGCGCCAGATTATATCTCACATCAAACTCTTTCTCAATCATCGCCTGATATTCGGGCAGGTCACGATATTGAGGCTTCAATGTTTTTAGCATAAGCCATTTGCCATGCTTCTTGGCGGTATAAACGTCATAAAACTCCTCATCCCATTCGGGCAGATGTTCTACTTCGGTCCATTTTGATTGTTGCTCGCTCATTGCTATCAGTCGATTTTAATTAATAATACGAGACATAAACCAACCTACGATTAGGATTATTTATATCTCTCAAATACAGATACCCATATCTATCAATATACCAGTCAAATTCCCAAGTGGTATAATCACGATCATCAAAATAGACATACAATCGTTCATCCCCATAGGAACTCCATGTGATAAACCACCTGTTCCAATGACCATACACATCATAACCTTCATATTCACCGGTACCGTCACTATAAAAGGTAAAATAATCACGCTGACTCGCAGGCACAACTCCATATTCATCTTCAAGAAGCTCCCATGTACCGCACAATGGCGAATAACGAGGATCATCCTCTTCACATGAAGTAAATGACACTGCCATCACCACAATCATTATAATTGGCATCAATGCGGTCTTTAGTCTATTCATAACAACCAGAATTTTGTGTTAATCTGACAAATTTAATCATTTTATTTCAAAATCCAATCGTTTTAATCACGCGATTGAGTCTATCAAGTTTTTTTGATATTAAAATGTAGCGTTTTTGTTATTTTTTGCTAACTTTGCGACAAAACATAATACAAAAACACATTATGCATAAAAACGAGCTTCCCTCAGGTGCGATTATAAATAGTGGCAACACAAGTTATAAAATTGTAAAAACTCTCGGACGCGGAGGGTTTGGCATAACATATCTTGCCGAAAGTTCGATTCGGATAGGAAGCATCAAAGTTAACGCAAAATTTGCGTTAAAAGAACACTTCCTAAGCGATGTATGCGAAAGAGACCACGAAACATTGAAAGTGCGCAATTCAAAAGCATCACAGGGGAAAGTTAATGATAGTTTGGCTGACTTTATCGCCGAAGCGACACGTCTCAGCCAGTTAGACCACCCCAACATCGTGTGTGTCAACGAGGTCTTTCAAGCCAACGACACCGCCTACTATGTAATGGAATTTATCGAAGGGAAAAATCTGCGCTCATACATTTATCGCAATGGCGCCGTCAACGAGCGGCAAATGCTCGAAATCATCTCCCCCTTGCTGCATGCCACACAATATATGCATGACAACAATATGACTCACCTCGACATCAAACCCGACAATGTAATGTTGAAAGTTGATGACGAGACAGGTCAATATGTTCCAATGCTCATAGATTTCGGGTTAGCCAAACACTATGACAGTGACGGGCATCCCACATCAACAATTCGTTTGCAAGGATGTAGCGATGGTTATGCCCCTATGGAACAATATGCGGGCATTAGATCATTCACTCCGCAAGCCGACATCTACGCAATTGGCGCATTGATGATGTATATGCTGACAGGACGTGACCCTATCGTTGCAAGTGACCAAAGCACCGATAAAATTTTAACCACACTACCCAACGAAATTTCAGACAACACCCGCAACGCTATAGTCCATGCCATGCAAACGTTACGAAGCGCACGCACTTCCTCGGTAAAAGAATTGGCATCGGAACTTGGGATTACTCTGAAAACTGGTGAAATTGCGCCTCTACCGGAAAGACCCGCCGGAATAATTATGCCCCACGAAAATACTCATAATGACAAACGCAACAACGGAATTGATGTCATCAAAAAGAAAAAACATTCCTCAGATTGGATTATGCCGTTGCTGTTTGTCGCGATATTTCTCCTCACCGGCGCAATCACATGGTTTTTCATCAAAGGGGATAAGCACAATAGCGCGACTGCCGACACATCAAGCGTCGTAGTTGAGAAACAAACAACAGAACCAGCTCCGACTCGACCCCCAACGCAACAACCACCGAGACAAGAGCCTATAAATACCCAGGAGCCGGTTATTCAATCTCCACATAACGATGTTGAAGCTGAAATCAGAGAGTTTGTTGAGTTGATGCAGCCTCAAATCGGGATGGACTTTAACGGAGTCGTTATATCCGATATCTATTATGATGGGAATACATTGGTATATGTCAATAACATTTCTAATATCGCGTTTTCAGATATAGGCATGACAAAAGACGAATTTATCAACACGACAAAAGATAACATGTTCAAAATGGGTATCCCTTCATTTAACGAGAACGACCGCAAGTTTTACA
>JAFQKI010000009.1 GCA_017396945.1 Muribaculaceae bacterium
CATCAGTGCAGTTGAGACAATCGGCGGTAAAGTAATCGCGTGCAACTTGGCGGCAGGTGCGTCAAGCGTCCTCGATGTTTATATTTGGGACAACGACAACGCGACACCCACTAAGTTGTTGTCAACCACTGAGCATGGAGGTGGACGTGCCGGAGACGCGATGTCGGTAAGCGGCGACTTGACCAATGGTAAAATCTGGTTCTGCTACGATAGCAGTGTCTTCTACTATACTATTAAGAATGGTGCTGTGACATCTACAACTCCTACAGTTATTGGTTTGACTAAAGATGGTGCAGCTTATGTGGTTTCATCCGGTTCTGCTGCTTCAAATATCACAGTTGAAAGCGACGGTTCTTTCTGGGTATCTTCTAAAGATTATGTCGCTACTCACTTCAGTTCAACCGGTGCGTACATTGAAACTATGGATGTTAATGCTGTAGGTAACAAGCAAGGTGCTGATGTGAAGATTTTCACTCTTGGCAACAAGAAATATGCTGCGGTTGCTACTTACAAAAACACCAGCAACACAACTCTTGCCGATGGTGCATTCTCTTTGATTGATGTTACAAGTGGTTACAATGCAAGCTCTGCAATAGGAACTTATCCTTCTGCCGGTCTTGGTGGTACTCGTAACACAAGTTTCCGTACTTCACTCTGTGCCGAAGTCACCGAAAGCGATGTTTATGTGTGGGTTAACGTGCCATTCCAAGGTGTGGCTTGCTACAAATTCAAGCACACAACTGTTGGAGTCGAAGATATTGTGACTACTGAAGAAGATGCTAACGTTCCGGTAGAATACTACAACCTTCAAGGTATAAAAGTGGAAAATCCTGAAGCCGGTATCTTCATTAAAGTGCAAGGTCGCAATGTCACTAAAGTTTATGTGAAGTAATTCAAAACAATTATAATCCTTTATTTCGGTTGGGGGTTGTCGTGAAGACAATCCCCAACTTTTTTATCGCATTCCACGCATCAGTCACACAGTCCATGCATAACATTAAGGTAGGCATGTCTTTAATACAAATATGCTGTGTCAATATCAATCAGACACAGCATATTTTTGTGATGATTATTCTGTGCGACAAAACGAATAGAAGCAAAAAAATGTTCCGCAATTGGTAGAAGAGTATTATTCTTCGTTGTAGGTACCGATGTGGCGTTGTTTCTTTTCTTCAAAAATTTCATCGATGGCAAAGAAGATACCGCTTTCTTCAACATCGCCAAACTCGTCGTTTATTGCGGTGCCAAACATTTTCATCGTTGGTGACAAGCTCATATAGGCATTGACCAATGGGGGGATATTGTAGCCACACTCTCTAATGGTTTTGTTGAGTATCTTATAGTCTTCCCTAAAGTTCTCGCCTATAAACAAACTTTCCATTGCGCTCTCATCAATTTGAGAGTCGAGCGGTTTTATTGGACGCACGAGGTTTTCATTGTCCGGGAAGTATTTGTTTAGGAAATACAAGATCATGTTGCGGCATTCGACCGAGTAGTTGGGATACATTGTCACCTTGCCAAACAGATATTTTATTTCTTTGTGAACCACGGTCAATGCGCCGAGTCCGTCCCATAGATTGTCTAATGCGTACAATGCTTTTGCGCCGGCACTTGATGATTGGTATTCAAGGCGTACAAACGAGCGACCCAATTCAAGTGTGTAGGGCAGGTAGTCTTTGATAAACTTCTCGGAGAAATTAAACATGTGTGAGGTGGCAATGTGGGGGATGTTGTTGCCGTCGATTGCTATATTTTTCCCCGTGATGAAGCGATAACCTCCTATAATGAGTTTGGCGTCGGGATCCCATGCAATGAGTTGTTGGCATGGGGGATTCATTGTGTCAAACTCGTCGATGTCACAAGACTTGCCTGTGCCACCTCCGGCTGTGCGGAATGCGATTTCGCGCAATCGTCCAATCTCGCGCATCACATTTGGGGAGTTGTGGGCATCGACTACATATATATGGTTGTTCCCCTTATTGGTATGACGCAGAAAACGCTCATGAGTGAGTTCCGCTTCAATAAGTTCCAATGGTATCGGGTTAATTATTTGTTCTTCCATTGACAGTCGTTGTAAATGAAGTTTTGTTGCTACTTTAAGTTATATACAATTTCTTTAATCTCATCGGCTTGACGTTGAGCGTCTTTACCTGATTTTAATGAATCCCACTTGATAGGCTCTCCTATCACAACCGAGAACTCTTTGTTTTCGCTACGGAACACCTCGCGAGGAAGATATATCATCTCGATATTGAACTTCAAACCGAGGCAGGTGCGAAATTTTGCAAATTTATAAAAAAATCCTGAATTTTCCCCATTAAACTTCAACGGAATTATGTTTCTATGGTATTCTACGCTTTTGTTGACAAACATTTTTTGCCATTGTAGGTCGGCGATTACTCCGCCTTTTTGGCGGCGAGATACCAAGCCTGCGGGAAATATGATGATTGGGTCATTTCCGGTAAATGCCTCTTCTATAGCTTTTAGTGATGCGCGACTTTGCTTGCCATGCTTGTTGATAGGAAGAAATACCCCTGTAAGTGGTTTTATTGCCATCAGTAGGTCGTTGACAATAAAATGGATTTTGCCACCATATACTCGTGTGACATAATCAATCAATGCTATTCCGTCAAGACCGCCGAGAGGGTGATTTGATACAATTACAACACGACGATCGGTGTCGGGGTGTAGATTCTGCTCGCCTGTGACTTTTATGCCTACGTTGAGGTCATCAAGTACTCCGCGACAGAAATCGGCATCGCGACGCCCGCGATTGCGCTCAAGTAACCAATTCAATCGCTCTTGACACACAGTGCGCTCAAGCCAACGGATTATAAATCGGGGTATGAATTTATAATAGCGTGATGCTCGTTGGCGCAACACACTATCAATATCAATTTTTATTACCTCATCTTCTTTCACACTGCAAAATTACTCATTTTTCCGCTATCTACCATTGTATTTGGCTGGAATTGCTACTTCTCTTCAGATAGAGTTATCCCTCGGTTGGTGAGAAATTCGATGACTTGTTGTTTAAATTGTTTATCGGTTATGGTCTCTATTACATCATTTAAATAGTTTCTGCTATAACCTAATGTAGTATTATCGATCCAGTTCTTACACACTCCATCGGCAATTTCGTGGTCACTCATTATTAATCGAAACATCTTTTCCGGATTACGGATGGTGAAGAAATTTATAAGGCCTATTTCGTTATATTTGATGAGACGTAGTATATTTGTTTTAGATGGGAAAGTAGTATAAGGAAGAAATTTTAACTGACGAAAGCTAAAATCTCTCATTAAATCAGAAAATGTATATATATCATTGAAAGGTTGTGAGATGTAGAAATCATTTGAAATTTTATCAAAATCATTCTCGTTAAGTGTTATGTTTTTCAAATGAAATTTTCCGTCAGGAGTAAAATAATAGCTAAAATCTTCATCACACATTAAGTAATCCTTATAACTATTAAAATACTCTTCTTTCGATTCCAATTTCAATATATTATATCTGATTGTTCGGTTTACAAGAATTGAGTCTGTAGTAATATTGTATTTTGAATGGTATTTAGATGAAATCATGAAGTAGTCATCATGATTGATATTATTTGAACGTTCTATGATGTAATCTGCGATATATGATTCTTCTATAATATCATATAGTAATATGGCATCGATAAATCTACCATCGTTTCTATATGTGGCAATTATTCCATGATTTCCGGCTCCAGGAGTATTCCAATTAAACAGACATACGGATATATTGGGGGATAATGGCTTTATTTCAAATAATGATATATTCTCTGCGTCAATTGCCATTGTGAATTGTAATGGTAAAAGTTCATAATAAGGACAACCATAGATGTTATAGAATGATTTGGAAATGGTTGGGTTGTTGAGCGCGTAAACAAATATCTCTTTGGGATACTGTTTACAATATGCTTCAAATTGTTCGGTATCTTTCTCTCTCAGTAATTTTAGTATTTCGCTTCGGGTTGGGGCTTGATCCTCAGCAAGGATTGTAGTGTTTAAAGAAATTAAAAAAAAAGCGATTAATAGTTGTAGATGTTTCATATATTATAGAGGATGAATTATATTAAAATTTAGTTGTGTAATTAATGTGATTGCTGAAAAAATATGGCTGTTTAATGTTTGTTTTGTGGATCGTGCTAAAAAGTGGCACTATTAGGCTCATATATTTGTGTTGTAAAATTAAACTATTATGGCAACGATAAATTTTTCAGATGTTATTTATGTGACATTGATGCAACGAGGAAATGTATTAGCTTCAGTCAAACTTAGTGGAGTGACCTCTGCTACAGCTGTGTTAAAAGCTTTGCTAAATGTGGTTTCAAAAGGTTTGGGTATGGTAACACTTACAGTGCGTAATAGCACGCAAGGTTGGACACATCGACAAGCTTTGTTGTTGAAATAAAACATAATCAACGACGTTTCTTTTTAAGTTTCAATCCTCGATAAGCATTATTGAGATCGGAATTTACAATACTGATTTCTCGATTTACGGGGCGAAGTGAGTCGTTTAACGAATGAGACATGAGCCAATCATAGGTCTCTACCATGTAAAATAATCGTGCAAGACGACCATGATTTACCCCTTTCCACTCGTCATATCTCAATCTTGTTGTGTCGCCACATTCTATCATCGCATCAACTACCAAACGTGATTGTTTAACTGACACAGCACGGTCGGCGGTACCATGAATAATCCATAAGGGGACCTCGTTGAGTCCGCTGTAATCTTTTACTGTACCTCCACCACATAATGCCATTGCCGCAGCTACACGGTTGGGATAGGTTGCGGTGTAGTCGATAGTGCCATATCCACCAAGGCTCATGCCAAGTATATAAACACGAGTTGTGTCGATCGAGTGATTTTCAATTGCCCAATCGAGTAGATTGTTTATTTTAAGCGGGTTCCATGCTCCGCCTGGATTTTGTGGGGCGAGTATGTAGGCGTTGATTTCTCGACCTCCCTCTACGGCATGGACCGTTCCATAACGTAACACTTTATTGAGATTGCGTCCACATAGACTTGCCCCATGAAGAAATATCACGATTGGTTTCTGCACTACGTTGCCAAGAGAGTCAACCGAAAGAGAGTCAGGTTCATAGAGCCAAAAGTTATAACCATTTTCCACCTCTTTTTTATGAGATGTCAGCTTGGCGTTTGTGAAAATCGCCGATGCGATAAGCAGTATTGCTATGATTGACAGTATTTTTTTCATTCGATAGAGAGCTTATATATTTCACGACCACGCGAGCCGCATACTATTTTATTGCCTATTATGATGGGCGATGATTCAAAGTTGTTGGCTATATGTTGTTTAAGTAACACGGCACCATTTTTTCCTCTGATTATGTATAGGTTGCCCGATGTGTCACCGGTAACGATAAACATTTCATTGTTTTCATTGTAGAGAGCAATCGGTGAACTCCATGAATAGTTGTTGAGAGTTACACGATATTTAATCTCACCTGTGTTTTTATCCATTGCGACAAATTCTCCCATATTTCCTCTCTCAATGACGCAGAAGTTAGAGAATATCAACCCCTCGCAATCTCCTTTGCCGATGAGGGGTGATGCAAACATGCCCCCCTCGCGCAATTTGCCTCCGATAGAGTCGCAGCGACCGGCAATTTTTTGTTCCCAAACCAGTTCTCCGTTTAGTCCGTTGAGCTTTACAAAATAGGAATATCCCGATAAGCCTTGACGTTGGATTTCGCATCCGGTATAAATATATGGTGTGCCGTTTTCTTCTTCAACAACAATAGTCGCGTCAGTATCATCGTGATTGGAGTAGTGCCACACCGGTTTGAGATTGTCGAGATTTATTGCTATGATATTTCCGTGGTTATCTCCAAAATAACCATAGTTGCGACTCACTGCTAAAGATGATTCGATCCCCGGACTGCCATAACCGGCATGATAGGGATTGTAGCGTAGGGTAGAATGAAGTTTCACTGAGTCTCCGTCACAATAGAGTTTGTAGATAGTCCCATTCTCTCCAAGGCGGAACATAAAATCTCCTACCGCAATAGGTGATGGATCGTATGCCCCCCAACCTTTCCATGCGTTGTTGTCTTTTGGGAACATTGACACAAGTTTGTGATTGTAGAGATTTATAATCATAGCACCAAAAGGTTGTTCGCAAGGAATGCCATGACCTATGTATAGGTTGCCGTTCATGGATGGGTCGATTGACATTGTGCCTTTTATCGGGTTTACTACGTCGTAAGGTGTGCGAGATTCCTTACCTGTCTTATAGTCGATAAAATAGACTTTTCCACATAGAGAACCTATGAAAATCTCTTCATTAGAGAAGGCATCAGTTAGAAATTGAGATGCTTCTGAACGTATGCGAGACATTTGTTCGTTGTTCCATTTGACATATAGTGGTTGTCCGGTCCAACCTGAGCCTCCGCCCCAAATGCCAAAATCAGATTCTCTGTCATCATAGTCGGTGTAAAATACCCAATCAACTGCAACTTTGGATGGAGTTCCTTTTATCGTGTCACTGAATGATGGTTGACGAGATGGGTCACCACGGAATGTTAAAATGCTGGAATTAGAAGAGTATTGATTGTTGATGTTTCGCAATTCCCCGGAAATGTTGGGTAGCATAGTGTCAATTTTGAAATGTAACCTATTGGCTGATACCATCATTGTGTCGGGGTAGGGGAGACATTCCAATGGTTGTGCAGTGGCATTTGCTTCACTTTGGATTGACGTAACATTTTTATTCCCCTTGTTTGTCGAATTACATGCAGTCAATATAATTAAGGGTAAGAGTATTGTAAAATTGATGCTTTTTATCATAATCGGTTGTCGTTCAAACTGATTTGCGGGTGCAAAGATAATAAAATATTCGCAAAATGAGAGTATTATAGGTGTGTTATTGATGCAGTCTATTGGATGATAGATGTTATCTGTTGTGGATTTTTTGAAATTGTACTTACTTTGCAATACAAACAAAATAATTAATATATAAACATTAAAAACAGAATTATTATGGCAACAAAATTTTACAAATGCAATCATTGTGGCAATGTGATAATGAAAGTGGTAGATAAAGGCGTCCCCGTTGAGTGCTGTGGCGAGAAAATGGAAGAGCTTGTTGCAAACACAGTTGATGCAAGTGCCGAAAAACATGTGCCTGTAGTAACTCGTTTAGATGAAAAAACAATCAAAGTTGAAGTTGGCAGTGTCGCACACCCAATGCTCCCTGAACATCATATCTCATTTATATATGTAGAAACTAAAAGCGGAGGCGTCAGAGTTGATTTAAATGACCAGCCTGAAGCTGTAATCAATGTGGGTGACGAACAGGTGGTCGCAGTTTATGAGTATTGCAATCTTCACGGGTTGTGGAAAGTAGCGGTAGATTGATTTAAGACTTCAACTTTTGGTTGTGTCGATATAATTGCCAAGAGTTGATTGTGTTTTGCCAAAACACGTATGATGCGGGGCCGATTGACGACAACGGATTTAAATAAGTGAGTGACATCCATACAGCCAACACGGTGTTTTTCTGACCTAAACCTTGCCCCCCAACAACCTTGTCGCCACATTTGCCCCCCATTTTACGTCCAAAATAGAATTGCGAGCAGCACACGATGCCTGAGCAAATGGCAATCAGGGAAATTGTAAATATCATATTGGCGGGTTCCTTAATTACAAAGGAAACCGCCTTCCCTACAACAATAAATAGTGCTATTGCCCAGATGTAGAATGATACAGATTGCCGTGATGCAATCTCTTTGTGAGCGCGAGGTGATATTTTTTTTAGAATTAGAGCCAGCAATAATGGAAGTATCAGCATTGGCACTACACGAGAGCATATTGTTAATGTTGTTTCATATAGATTGAGGTCTCCGGTTCCATTTATTAACGGAAAAATCATAGGTGCGAGAATTGCAACTGCGAGGTTGCTGATTATTGAAAATGAGGCGAGTCGAGAGATACTGCCACCGAGCATGCCGGTAATTACAGGTGCGGCAGTGGCAACCGGACAAAATACACACATAAACGTGCCTTGAGCCACCTCTTTACCTATGGGTAATAATATGAAATAGACAGCAATAGACCCTAAAATTTGTATTGATACAAGCCACCATGCCAACCTGGTTAATCTAAACTCTTTGATGTTTACTTTGCAAAAAGTTATAAGTAGCATCGCAAATATCAGATAGGATGATAAAAAAGAAATTTTATCAATAATATCGTGCATGAAAATTCCTCCTGCCATTGCGATTGGCAGTATCCATGGTTTTAGCCGTTGACGCAGTTGTGACGCTTTCATGACTGCAAAGTTACAAATTCCACCTCTTAATTGTGCCTTTTAACTAAATTTTTGTAACTTTGTGGATAGTAATAGTATTATAAATCAATTGAGATATGGATAATGTAAGCATATTTGAGATTTTAATGAGTCTGCCTGTTTTTAATGGTGTGAGTCGTGAGCGCATTGCTGATGTCGCGGGTAGAATAAAGTTGCATTTTTTGAAATACTCTGATGGAGATCAGATAATTTCAAGTGGTGACCCATGTACTCATATGCGATTCCTTATATCAGGAGCTGTAAAGGTGTTGATTTCATCATCAGATGACATGATTGAAGTCGAGCAATCAATAAATGCGCCAAGCGTGTTTGCTCTTGAATATATGTATGGTCGAAGTATTGTATATCCATTTGATGTGTATGCCGATGGGCAGGTAGGGATATTGGAGATTGCCAAAAATGATTTTATGGCAATGTTAAATCTTGATCAGGTGTTTATGCTTAACTTTTTAAATATCATGTCAACCGGAGCGCAAAAGCCTGTTAGATGTGCGGTGTTGTCAGACTCTATAGTACGTCGCTTGGCGTGTTGTGTTGTTGCGATAACTCAGCGAGATTGTGAACGAATTGTCTTGCGTGGTAAGCATAGTACAATTCATGAGGCGATAGGCGCAGACGCTAAGGAATTTGATGAGGCATTGGTATCATTGAAAACTCAAGGCGTGATAGATTATAGTGATACAGAGATAATGGTATTGTCTCGGGTTGCGTTAGATGCGATGTTGTAGGCTTTTGTATGTGAGAAAACGCATGATGTGAATGAAAAGGGTTGTTATTCTATTACTGGCTGTGTTGTCGGTCAATGTTGTGTCGATTGCGGAGGATTATCCGGCGACGTTGGAAGAGGCAATGGAGATGCTTGATGATGTCATTGCACATAAGGATGAGTATATTAAACTGAAACAGGAACAATTAGATAGCGTCAAGGCACAGTTGAAAGTAGTGAAAGGTCGAGAGTCGTTGAATGTATATGAGCGGCTTGGTGATGAGTATCGCCGATTTAATATAGATTCAGCCTTATATTATTATAATACCGGCCGTGAGATGGCATTTCAGTTAGGGGACTCCGTTATGGCTCAACGATTTGGCATTAATTGGGCTTCGTTGTTACCTGTGCTGGGGGTAGTACAAGAAGCTTTAGATGTGTATGAAGCAATAAATCAGAAAAATCTTTATAAGGAAAATCGTTCGGTTTATTATGAAGCCGGAAATCAACTATATTACTTCTTGACATCGTTTTATCCAATCCCTCGGACAAAATACAGATATAACCGACTCGCACTTGAGATGACCGACTCGTTGGTGGCATGTTTGCCCGATAATTCGCCCAAAGCCAATCTTTACAAGTCTCAAATACTATTGCCCGATGAACAAGCGTTAATGATCGCATTGCTCAATGATATACTTGCGACAACATCTATGGATGATAATTTATTTGCGAGGGCGGCAAGTCAACTTGCGGCAAATGAGAATAACAAGAATGGGGCTACCGATAAATATCTGTATTATATGATACTTTCGGCGATTGCCGACATTAAAGGTGGGACGCTTGAGGGTACGGCCTTGCAACGTCTTGGGGTTGTCTTGCACAATCGAGGAGATATCGATAGGGCGTATGCTTGCCTGACGTTATCACTTGAAAATGCGGTAGGATCGAGGTCCCGCATCAGAGCTTTGGAATCGGCAGAGGCTATGCCTATTATATTACAGGCATTTCAAAATAAGGATGCCGCTTCTCGAGAGCGTATGCAGTGGCTGATTGTTGCGCTTGCGGTGGCATTGGCGATTATTATTGCTGTCTTGGTGTTCTTGCGTTTTGAAATAAAGAAACTACACAAATTGAAATCTCGTCTTGCTGAAGCCAATATAATGAAAGAAACATATATCAGCCGTTTCTTGTCGCTTTCGTCAATTTATATCGACAAGTTGGAGGAGTTTCATCGTGTCGCGCGTCGAAAAATAAAAGCCGGACAGGTCGCAGATTTGTTTGAGATGTTGCAGTCAGAAAAAATGCTTGCCGAGCAAAGCGAGATATTTTATGAGGTTTTTGATAATGCGTTTGTTCATATCTATCCAATGTTTGTTGATGAGGTAAATGCATTGCTTCTTCCCGATAAGCGTATTGAACGAATGGCGAGCGAGAGAACGCTAACTCCCGAATTGCGCATATTGGCGTTTATGCGACTTGGTATTAATGACAGTCAGCAGATCGCTCGTTTCCTTGGACTATCACTTAACACAGTATATACCTATCGAAATAAATTAAAAGGTCGTGCAAAAAATAGAGACCGATTTGAAGATGATGTAATGAAAATTGGTGCGATTAACGCTTGAGCTCGCTGAAAAACTTGCATTTAGACGTTGGATTGTTGTCTATATTTATTGAGAAAAGTGTAGGTGTTAATTTGTTGATAACCAGATATAAAGTGTTTGTATGTATGTTATTTTTATCTATATTTTATTTATATCTTCTTTGTTGCCTATTGTTTTGTTGTTAACTTTGCAATGTGAAAATTAAACAACAACATTTTCACAACAAAGGATTAAAGACAAAAGGAGTTTTGAATTACACGTAATTAGTTTTTAGGGTTAGTATTTAATGTTAGAGTTTTAGTGTTTTGGTAACACTTTTTGGAAAGAAAAATTGATAATCGTGTTTTATGTTAGGTTTGTTTTAACTCGATGAAAATCGAGGAATAGAAAAGGTTACTCTGTGAAGAGTGACCTTTTTTATTTCAATAGCAACATCATTTCGACATTGCAGTAGATGTGAGATGTTGTATCAATTGTTGCTTAGTGATTAATTGCATGTACAGATAAATATGTTTAAATTTGTGATGTTGTATTTATTGATGCCCTGTATGAAAGATATGATGTTGTGCAAGAATAATGATGGGTGTTGGTTTTGGGGGGTAATAGTTCTCTTCACGATAGCGCATGTCTTGATATATTCCTTTATGCCATACGTTACCGATGATTATTGGTATATGTATTATCTCTATGACTATTGTA
The DNA here is from genome assembly GCA_017396945.1 of Muribaculaceae bacterium. Lineage (GTDB taxonomy): Bacteria > Bacteroidota > Bacteroidia > Bacteroidales > Muribaculaceae > RGIG4079. Next base: position 11,375 of record JAFQKI010000009.1, read on the forward strand.
AGGGGCTTGACACTTCATTTCCAATGGATGACCTTTTGAATTGCTGGCAAATTCATTATTTAAATGACAATGTGCGATTGTCCAACATCGTTTTTACTTTGGCTCTACTTGTGCCTAAGATAATACCCTCAATTATAACTGGTGTGCTTGTCGGTGTCTCGTTGTGGTTGTCTTCAAAGCTCTGTATGATAGACTGTCGCAATAGATTGCTGTTGGTTGCTCTTGCTTTTGTGTTCTCTTTTATGTTGCCATGGTATGAGCAGATGTTCTCATTATGTTTCGCTTTTAATTATATATGGGCGACAGTTATAGCGTTATTGTTGGTTTATTTATTCTTTTCGGAGTCGAAGCAACCAAATGTTGTTTTATCTCTATTCCTTGGGTTGCTTATGGGGTGGTGGCATGAGGGGTTTGCTGTGCCGTTATTGGGCGGTTTTGTCGCGTTTTTTATTTTAAACCGCAGAGAGATCTCCATAAGCCGTGTTGCGATGGCTGTAGGTCTTTTTATTGGGTTGATATGGTTGGCGACTTCTCCGGGTGTGTGGAAGAGATATGAGACATCGGCATATATTGATGTGTTTATTATCTTGAAAAAGTTTGTGCAATATCATATTCCATTATTAATACTGCTCGTGACGATGTTTCTTATCGCAATAGATAAAAAGAAACGAGCTATGCTCGCCGACGTGAGGTTGATTGTCTATGTGCTAATTTGCCTGATTGGCGTTTTAATTAGTTTATGTATTAATATAGGACCACGTACGGGGTGGTGTGGTTGTCTATTCTCCATTATCACTACAATCTATTTGTGGAGAAAATTAGAAATTAAATTTAGTAAGACGCGTGTTCTGTTGGGGCGTGTGTTTACATTTCTTATTACAATGTTTTTATTGTCGCATTATGTCGTAGTCGTACACTATGCTATAAAGGTTAGAACTGAAACTGAACATATTTTGAAACTGTATAAAATGTCGTATGACGGATTGGTATTTGCCGATGTTACTTATAACTATCAAACCTCGCCATTGGCTTGGAGAAAACCTTACTTTGAAAAGTTTACTTATCGTTGGTCGCTCTTTTGGATGAGCGCTTACTATGATAATCCGGATAAAACGTTGCGAGTTGTTCCCACTTGCTTGAAAAACGCCGATAAATTGAACGCCATTAAAGTTAAAGGGGATAATCCTTTTATGATTTATGATGGTTTTTTATTTGCACCTGTAAGTGGAGATTCGATTGTAGTTGACAGATTTTATGAGGTTAAGATTGGAGGGATAAAGAAAAATTTGGTATGCTTGAATTTCCCATTCACGACCACAAGTGGTAAAGAGTATTATTTCGCGTTCCCGCAACGAGGTATATTCCAATTATGGTTTGGAGATATTGAAGAGATTAATCAACTTCAAGAATAAGGCAGGTCGACCTGTTACTCCACTGATTTTCTACTGTGTCACAATAAGTCCGAAGTCAGGGGGTAAATAAAAAAAGCTGAGTGGAAAACTCAGCTTTTGATTTGGTGCGCACGAAGGGACTCGAACCCCCACGTCTCACGACACTAGATCCTAAGTCTAGCGCGGCTACCAATTACGCCACGTGCGCAAGAATTATGATGCAAAGGTAGTAAAAATTTACTACCCTTGCAAATTATTTCTGATTAAATTGTCTTTTCGACGTTCATGACGAATGCTCGAAGACCTAACTTGGGCGACTCTACATCCAGTTGATGAAGCAGTGACAAGATATTGTCAACACGAGAGTCTTCGACAAATGTGATTATCGCTGATGCGATTGATGGCCACGCATGGGAGCCGTAGTGTGGTTCGCCGGTGAGGCTACCACGACCTTGAACTTCTTGCCACGCTGTGAACCCACGACAGTTGTTGTGTTCAAGCATATCTACGATGCGCTCATAGTGGGCTTGGTCAAATGCTATAAATATACTTTTCATAATCGATTAATCATTTTGTTGTTTTTTAGCGAGAGCTTTGCGGAGTTTTTTGCGGGTACGTTTGACTCCTACAGCAGCGAACAGGCAATACATTGCGGGAACATAGAATAGTGTCAGCAATGTAGAGAAAGTAAGACCACCAATAACGGCTACACCCATTGGTTGCCACATTTCGGCTCCCTGTCCTGTGCTGACAGCCATCGGTACCATACCGAGGATTGTTGTCAATGCGGTCATGATGATTGGGCGGAGACGAGACTCACCTCCATCAACCACGGCTGTACGGATTGACATACCGCGTTCGCGGTTTAGTGCGATGTAGTCAATGAGCACAATACCATTTTTCACAACGATACCGATAAGCATAATCGCTCCAATCATTGACATCACATTTAGATTGTGACCTGAGATGAAGAGCAACAAGAAAATACCGGTAAAGGCAAATGGTAATGATGTCATGATAATAGCGGGGTAAACGTATGATTCAAATTGCGCAGCCATCACAATGTAAACGAGAATAATAATGAGTATACCGAGCATAAGAAGATCGGAGAATGATTCTTGTTGGTCTTCGTAGCTACCTGAGAGTTCGATAGAGATACCGGTGGGGATGTCCATCTTATCGATTTCAGCTTGAGATGCAGAGACAACTTCACTCATTGGTACTCCATTGACAACGGTAGAAACCGTGATGATGCGCTCGCGGTCCTTTCGCTCGATTGTTGGAGGGTTGGAGCGTTCGACTACACGTCCAACATCTTTTATTCTTACAGAGTTGCCCGCAGAGTTGTAGATGAGTATATTTTCAATGTCAGCGATAGATGTGCGGTGTTCAGGGGCATACATCACTTTAATATCATATTCCTCACCATCCTCACGATATAACGAAGCAATGTTACCATTGATGCGGTTGCGTAGGTAGGTAGCGGCTGTTGAAAGATTGAGTCCATACATCGCCAATTTTTCACGATCGAAATCAACTTGATATTCAGGTTGATAGTCGGAGCGAGAGATGATGATGTCGGCAGTACCTGGTATTTTTTCAAGTATGCGTTTGAGTCGTTGAGCGATAGTGTCGGTTTCTGCAAAATCATAACCATAGATTTCATAGTCAATGGTAGATTGTCCGCTCATGCCACTACCACGGCTACCGCCTACATTTACCTGGGCTTTTTTGAACTCGGGATAACGTTTGAGGTCTTGACGCATAGACTCAGCGATTTCCACAATGCCACGCTCGCGGTCACCAGGGTCGGTGAGGGCGATGTTCATTGATACGATGTGTGATCCGTTGTCTTGCAGTGATGCGAATGTGTTATCGCTTGAGGCTTGTCCGGTGGTATAGTTGAGCTTCTTTATCTCAGGATATTTTTCGCGCCATTCTTTGGATAATCGGGCGGTAACCTCTTCGGCAATCTCGGCACGAGTACCGATGGGAAGTTCAAGGCTTACTCCAAGACGAGCGTTGTCGGATGTGGGGAAGAACTCTGTCCCAACAAATCGTAGCAAGAAGATTGATGCGATGAAAATCGCAGTGAGCACAATGATTGTCGAAATTTTGTGGGTTACAACAACACCCAATAATTTACCATAGCCACGATCAAGAGCATCAAGTGCTTTATTGATAGGGGTGAAGAATAGATTGTAGAATTTGCCATGTTTCACTCCACGTTTGAGTAGTTGGCTACACATCATAGGTGTGAGTGTCAATGCGCAAGTGGTTGATATAATCATCATGATTGTAACCATCCATCCGAGTTGTTGGAATAGCACCCCTGTCATACCAGTCACGAGTGTCAAAGGGAAGAATACGGCAATGAGAGTTAATGTAGATGCGATAACCGAAATTGCGACCTCGTTGGTGCCATGTATAGCGGCTTGTTTCGGATCGCTACCACGTTCAATGTGAGTTGTTACGTTTTCAAGTACCACAATCGCATCGTCCACGACCATACCGATAGAGATTGATAGTGAAGACAATGAGATGATATTGAGAGATGTACCGGTTATAGCAAGATAAATGAATGAGGCGATCAACGAAACCGGGATTGTTATACAAATGATTAATGTAGCACGCCAACGACCAAGGAAGGTAAATACCACAATTACTACAAATAATAGCGCATACATTACGGTTTCAACCAATGAATCGATAGTGTTGCGAATGTTGTCAGATGTATCAACGATTACGTCGAGTTTCACGTCGGCAGGAAGACGTTTTTGCAAGTCAGGAATCATCTCCATTACTTTATTGGAAATTTCAACAGAGTTGGCTCCAGATTGCTTTTGAATGATAATCATTGCGCCTTGTTGCTCGTTATTGTGAGTCTTTTGCGCGCGTTCTTCAAGGGAGTCGTCAACAGTCGCAACATCTTTGAGGTATATGTTCTTACCATTGAAAGAGCCCACAACAATGTTTTCCATCTCTTGGGCGTTCTTGAATTCGCCTTGAACACGTAATGCGTAAGTCTCAGACCCGATATCAAACGAGCCGCCGGGTATGTTTCGGTTTTCTGCGCCAACGATCGATGATATTTGCTCGATAGTCATATTGTAGGCTTCGAGGCGAGCGGGGTCGGCATAAATGTGAATTTCGCGTTTTGGCGCACCCGATATTGATACAGAACCCACACCATCGACACGTGCCAATGGGTTGGCAACCGCATCGTCAAGGATTTTGTAAAGCCCCGGCATACTTTCGCTTGCTTCAACCGAGAGAAGCATGATGGGAATCATATCGGTGCTGAACTTGAAGATGATGGGGTTTTCTGCATCATCCGGGAGCGAACTTTCGACCATGTCAAGTTTGTCGCGCACGTCGTTAGTGAGGACGTCTATGTCATAGCCGAATTCAAATTCAAGAGTGATTACCGATATATTCTCACGAGATTTTGATGTTATGTGTTTTAGATGCTCAACAGAGTTGAGGGTGTTTTCGAGCGGACGAGTAACGTTTTGCTCGATATCTTCAGCGCTTGCACCCGGATAGGAGGTCATCACCATGATGGTGTTTGTCTCAATGTCGGGAAACAAGTCAATAGGAAGTTTTGAGAGTGAGAACAACCCCAAAATGGTCACAGCCACAAAGCATAACGTGGTCATGATGGGACGTTTCACCGCACTGCCATATAAACTCATATCTATATTATTGTTGTGTTAATACTTTGTTTTTCTGAAAATTATTTTTTCAATAGTTCTACTTGTGAGCCATTGATGAGTTTAGCTTGACCTGAGATTACAACCGAGTCGCCTGGATTTACTCCTGATATGATTTCGTAACTATCGCCAAGACGTTGACCAAGTTCAACTTTGTTGTAAGAAACGGTGCCGTTGTGATAAACATATACGTATTGGTTGCCGGAACCGGTTTGTTTAACCACTGCGCGGTCGGGAACCACTACGTTGTTTTGTGCGCCAAGGTCGAGATTTACACGAGCAAACATGCCAGGACGGATTCTTTCGCCCGGGTTTTGGATTTTAACCTCAACAGTGAATGTACGGGTTAAAGGGTCGATAGTGGGATAGATTTGAGAAATCGCGCCGGTGAAAGTCTCTCCTTCATAAACGTCAAGATTTATATTAACGGGCATCCCAACTTTAACTTTGGTAAAATCACCTTCAGTAACATTTACAAGCACTTTGACAGTGGGGCTTAGCTGTCCGACTGTCAAAACCGGGAGTGTGCTGGTCATGTCTCCCGGATCGTAGTTGCGAGCTGTGACAACACCATTGATGGGTGAGCGTAATACTGTATTTTCAAGACGATTGAGGTATTGTGAGTTGAGGGCGTCATACTCAGCTTGGCATTGGTCAACAGCTTGTTGTGTGCCAGAACCGATTGTTACCAAGTTGATAGCGCGGTCGAGTTGAGCTTTGGCAAGGTCGCGACGTATTCTGAGCTGAGAGACTGCCGAGGTGTCGAGCTTTACAAGGATTTGACCACGAGACACTCTGTCGCCTACATCGGCAAGAATAACAGTGATGCGATCATAGCTTGAGGGTGCGATGTTGTTGGTGTTTTCGGCCTCAATGGTCGCAGTGTATTGCTTTATTTGCGGAACGCTTTGTTCATACACCTGACTGACTTCCACCATAGGAATTTCGACAGTCTCTTCTACTTTTTTTTCTTCAGAGCCACAAGATGACACTCCTAAAGCGAGAGTTAATGTGGCAATAGATAATAAATAGGTTCTCATTATTATTTTGTTTTTATTATTATTCGTTGGTAGATGAATACTTTTCAATATCGGCATTGCCAAGCAATAGTTCAAGGTTGCTGTTGGCAATCAGGTAGTTGTAAATTGCTTGATAATATGCGAGACGAGCACGTGTCAATGCCAATTCGGAGTCGCGTAGGTCGAGATAAGACGCCGCCCCGATTTGGAAACTACGCTCCATGATGTCATGAGCTTTATCGGCTTGATTTACACTCTCGGCGCAAGACGCGATTTGTTGCACGTTCATCTGTATATTGTCAATGGCAAGATCTACTTGCATATTGATGGTGCGTTCAAGGTTTTCACGTTGCCAAGTCATTTCATCAACTTGAATGCGTGCTTGTTTGATTTTTGAATAGCGTTGTCCTCCTTGGAAGATAGGAAATGATAAAGTGACTCCGACGGTTGAATAGGGTGTCCAAGTGAAGTTTTTAAACATATTTCCGTTTGACATTGAAGTCCAATTGTAGTTGGCGGTAAGAGCAAGTGTAGGATACCATGCCATTTTTTGGATTTTTAATGCGTTGTTGAGTTGGTTGGTTTGTATGTCGAGCATACGTAAGTCGGTATTGTTCTCGATTGAACGACTGATAGACAATGTGTTGTCATACATTGTGGTTTCATAGTCGGCAAGAGAGACATCGGCTTTGATTGGGAGCGTTGCGTTCATTCCCATAAGGATTGAGAGTTGCAAACGAGCTTGTTTGATGGCAATTTCGGCTTGCAAGAGTTCCGGCTCAACGTTTTTTACGGCAACAGATGTGCGAAGAACGTCATATTCAGATGCGACGCCTGCTTCATATTGTTTTTGATATACTTCTTGATTGAACAATGCGTTGTTGTAATTTTCGAGAATTACATTGTAAGAATCCTCGGCAAGAAGTAAAGAGTAGTAGGCGCTTTTAACTTGGTTAATGAGTGATAAGCGAGATTTGCGGGCGGTCTCTATGGATTGCATAATCTGGCTGTCGCTAAGCTTAAGAGTTGCCCATAGTTGAGGTGCGATGATTGGCATTGATGCGGAGAAGCCTAATGAGTAAGAGTTGTCAAGTCCTACTTGAATACCGGTTTTTCCACTTGAAGAACCGCTTTCGGAAGCATCGCTTGAACCACCACCTAAAGAACCCATGCTCATGTACATGGTTTGCTTTTCTACAGTGCGGCTATATTGTCCGTTGAAACTGATGTTGGGTAATAATTGACCCAAAATCTCCTTTTTTGAATAATCCACTCGCTCGATTTCCATGTCGGCGATTTTGATTGTGGGGTTTTCGTTTAATGCAATTGTAATGCATTGGTCGAGTGAAAGCACAAGTGTGTCGTTTTGTGCCACTTCTTGAGCCGGCATTGTCAATGGCATAGATAATGCCACTGAAGCGGCGATCGCTCCTAAAAAATTAAATTTCATAAGATTTATAATCGGAATAATGTTTTTACATAAAATATCCCACAAATTTACGACAAAATCGCCAAATGAGGTATTTAAGTAGTATTAAATAAGACAAAAAGGAAAATAAATGCGCATTTTTGACGCTAAAATGCTCAAAGATGCGTATCTGTTATGAGAGGAAATGTTGAATTGTGTTGTAGTCGCGTCATGAAACTATTTAATTCATGACATCATATCCCGATGTTTTGAGCCCTTGGCGTATGGTGTCAATATGCTCAGAGTTGCGGGTTTCTAATTCTATGCGCAATGTGCATCCGTTGATTTGTGTTGAGCTGTTTATGCGTTCGTGGTTGACGGAAATGACGTTACCTCCAAGCTCGGCTATGACGTTGCACACCCCTGATAGTTGCCCGGGTTTGTCGCTTAGTTCAATGATGAAAGTGTAGTTGCGTCCACTTTTGTTAAGCCCGCGCGTGATGACGCGGCTGAGTATGGTGACGTCGATGTTTCCGCCCGAAACAAGGCACACAACTTTCTTGTTTTCGATGGGGACTTTGTTAAACATGGCGGCGGCAACGGCGACGGCTCCGGCACCTTCGGCAACAAGTTTTTTCTGCTCAAGTAGCGCGAGAATTGCCGCGGCGATTTCATCGTCACTCACGGTGACAACCTTATCGACATATTGATTGCAGAGGTCAAAGGTGTTTATTCCCGGCTCTTTTACGGCGATGCCGTCGGCTATAGTTGATACAGAGTTGAGGTGTTGTATTTTGCGCTCTTGAAGAGATGTGACCATGCTTGGAGCACCAGAGGATTGAACACCATAAACTTTAACGTCGGGACGTAATGTTTTTAACGCAAGAGCTACTCCTGAAATGAGTCCGCCACCACCAATAGGTACGATTACGGCGTCAACATCTGGCATATCTTCAAGTATCTCAAGCCCGATTGTTCCTTGACCGGCAATGACTTTGGGATCGTCAAACGGATGAACGAAGGTGTAACCATGCTCGGCTTGCAACTTTAATGCCATTTGGTAGGCGTCGTCATATACACCAGACACAAGACATACCTCAGCTCCATATCCTTTTGTTGCTTCTACTTTTGAGATTGGAGCGCCGGCAGGGAGGCATATCAATGATTTTATGCCGTTGCGAGTCGCACCAAAAGCTACGCCTTGAGCGTGGTTGCCGGCAGAGCAGGCAATAACGCCTTTAGATTTTTCTTCTTCTGAAAGTTGTGAGATTTTATAATATGCACCACGCAACTTGAATGAACCTGTAAATTGCAGGTTTTCAGGTTTTAAGTATATCTTAGATTTTGTGTTGATGCGGGGTGCAGCTATGAGTTGAGTGTGACGCACTACCGGTTTTAACGTTTCGGCGGCGTGGAAAATATCGCTGATGTCAAGTTGTGCCATACTGTGATTTTTATTTGATACCACAAATATAATAAAACTCTAATTAATTATCTACTTTATGCTATGTTATTTGTTTATTAATGCGTTTTTTACAATGTCGAGGTAATCTTCAAGCGCAAGGACAACTTTTACTGCTACGGCTTGGCGAAAGTCGGGATTGGCAAGTTTTTCTTCTTCGGGCAGGCTGCTCATAAATAGTACTTCCAATAAAGTGTTGGGAAACTCAGTGGGAGTATTGAGAGAGAAATTAAAGTTTCCGGTAAGTCCGAAGTTCTTTAACCCCAATTCAAGTAGGCGACTGAGCATGCATTGTGCGAGGGCGCGGTTGTTGATATGTTTGTAGTATGTGCTTGTTCCCATTTCGTTGAGTGGTGAACCGCCGGCATTGTTGTGGACTGACAGCATGAGGTCAACGTTGGCGTCGATAAACGTTTGTTTCCGTTCTGCCATTGTCGGGCCGGTGTCGCCATTGCGACTTAAGACAATTTTTGCGCCTTTTGCCTCTAATAGGCGTGCGATACGCAAGACTATGTCAAGGTTGACATCTTTCTCGTTTATGCCTGTTGCGCTTATCGCACCTGGGTGTTCTCCACCATGGCCGGCATCAAGACCGATTGTGAGGTTTGCGAGAGCGAGGTTGGGAGTGTGCTTTACTGCGATTCTGAGATTGTTACCTTCGTAGTTTATGGAGTATCCCCAAGAGTATTGCTGTTTTAATTTTATGATAATCTTGAGAATATCGCTATCGGTTTGTTGGAGATCAACATATTCAATCATGCCGAGATTGCCTCGTTGTGTGAGCCAATTGGTGTTGTTTGTCGCTCCAAATAATTCTACGCAGATTATTGTTGGGTCAAGCTGTGTCCAGGATCTGTATGGGAGTCGGGCGGGAAGTGATATTGAAATCAGGTCTTGTTTACCTATGTTTGATATGGAAATACTTCCTGAGTTTACGATTGATGAGATGCTTGCGGTTGGTTTGACATATTCTTTTGAAATGTATGCAAAGCGATTTTGGGATAATGCTATTTTGTAGAGTTCGCCACATTCTTCAATCGCTTTTAGTGTTATGCCACTATCGATATATCCTATTTTAGACCCGCCGAGTCGATCGCCTCCATTGCCATATTGAAAGTAGGCTCCGGGTAATGTTGTGAGGTATATTGGGATTTGCAGGAGTGTTGCTTGTGTCTCTTGAGGTGCTTGGATTGTGTCGTCGGATGGTTTGTAAACGACATTGAAGGTTTGCGTAATAGTGTTGCCCTTATATGTTGCGGAGATATGGATTTGATTGTTCCCTTCATTAAGGTTTACAGTGCCGCCGAATGCTCCGGTTGTGTAAACATGTGTAGGTTTGTTATTAATAGTTGTGGTGGCTCCGGGGATGGTAATGGCAACAATGGTATGTTGCGCATTTGTGACTGTGTCTTGCTCGCCACGAATAATATCGATGGTTGGGGTGGTTGCGAATACGCTTATGGTTGAGGCTACAACGAATGATAATGAGATGATGAAATTTTTCATGATTAAATGGTTTTGGATTGATATATAAAAAGGCGACCCATAGTGAGTCGCCTTTTGTGTCCTTTTTTTGCTGAATTTAAGCGTTTATCTTATGCTTCAGCGGGAGCTACGTTGATGAATTGACGACCATTTTTGCCTTCAGAGAAAACAACAGTGCCATCAATAAGAGCGTAAAGAGTGTGATCTTTACCGATACCAACGTTTAAGCCTGGGTGGTGAACAGTACCACGTTGACGCTTGATAATGTTACCGGCTTTAGCGAATTGACCGCCGAAAATCTTAACACCGAGTCGCTTGCTTTCTGACTCACGACCGTTCTTAGAACTACCTACACCTTTCTTATGTGCCATTTTCTTAAGATTTTAGAGGGTTATGCAACTACGTCTTTGATTAACACTTGGGTGAAGCATTGGCGATGACCGTTTTTGCGGCGATAGCCTTTACGTCTTTTCTTTTTGAAGACGATTACTTTTTCACCTTTTACGAGGGGACGCATTACCTCGCAAACTACTTTTGCACCTTCTACGGTAGGAGCACCAACCTTAACGGCACCGTCGGCATCAGCGAGGAGAACGCGGTCAAATTCCACGGTTTCACCTTCTTTTACTTGCTCGCCGAGATAGTGAACATACAAGAACTTACCAGCTTCAGCTTTGAATTGTTGTCCTTGAATTTCTACAATTACGTACATCTGTTTAAATAATTATTACAGGTTACTCCGTCGGGCGAGGCGCAAAATCTTGGAGCACACTACTTGATTTGAGCCCGGTGCGGAAAAATAAGCGCACAAAGTTACTGCTTTTTTTCTGATTACACAAATTAAATTCCGATAGACCAAATGTTTTTTATAATTTTGTGGAAAATTTATGGATATAATGACAAAACAACGAGAAATTGAGTTGCTCGCTCCGGCTCGAGATGCGATTATCGCAGTGGAAGCGATAAAACATGGAGCGGATGCGGTGTATATAGGTGCTTCAAGTCATGGCGCGCGTGTAGCGGCAGGAAATTCAATTGCAGATATTGCTGCAGTGGTGGAGTATGCCCATAAATTTAATGCGAGGGTATATGTTACAGTCAACACAATAATTTATGATAATGAATTGCGTGAGGTTGTGCGTCTTATTCATAATCTTTATCGTATTGGTGTTGATGCTTTGATTGTACAAGATATGGCGGTTTTGCGACTTGATATTCCACCGATCGCATTGCACGCTAGCACTCAATGCGACACTCGTGATAAGAATAAAGCTCGATTTCTTGAGCAAGTGGGATTTTCTCAGATTGTGCTTGCAAGAGAGTTGTCATTGGATGAGATTGCCGGAATAAAATCATCAGTAAATGTGCCACTTGAGGCATTTGTGCATGGAGCATTGTGTGTGAGTTATAGTGGCGATTGTCAAGCGAGCTGTGTTGCGATAGGTCGCAGTGCCAATCGTGGTGAATGCGCTCAAATGTGTCGGTTGCCGTATGATTTGCTTGATACATCGGGTAACAAGCTGATTTCTAATAAATATCTGTTGTCTTTGCGTGATTTAAATCGTAGCACCGATGTGGCGGCGATGATTGAAGCCGGAGTTTCTTCATTTAAAATCGAGGGGCGCTTGAAAGATGTGTCTTATGTGAAAAATACTGTTGCAGCATATCGTAGAGCTATTGACGAGGTCATTGCTCTGTATCCCGATAGATATTGCCGAAAGTCTTGTGGCGAGTCACAAGTATTATTTACTCCAGATTTGTCTAAAAGTTTCAATAGGGGATTTACAAGATATTTTGCAGATAAGCAATCTGAAAAGCAACCAATGGCATCTATGAATACTCCAAAGTCTGTAGGGGAAAAGGTTGGCGTGGTTAAATTTGTGGCAAATGGCTATATTGTTGCAGATTTGACAACAAAACTGCATAATGGTGATGGTTTGGGTTATTTTAATACAAAAGGTGAATTTTGCGGTTTCAGATTAAATCGAGTAGAGGACTGTAAATTATTTCCGGCATCGGTGGTAGATGTCCCATCCAAAACGATATTATATCGTAACAAAGATAAGGAATGGGATGATATAATCTATCGGGAAACGGCAACACGAATAATTAAAGTCGATTTCAAATTAAGGTCTATGGGCAATATGTTGATTCTTGATGCCGAAGATGAACGAGGAAATCAAGTAACTACAAGTATTGAAATCGAACCACAAGAGGCACGCACACCACAAGAAGACGCAAGAAAACGAGTTCTGGAAAAGGTGGGGGGCACAATATATAAGGTAAACTCGATAATTGATGAGGTGGGAGCCGTATTTGTACCGGCATCTCAGTTGACCGATTTGCGTCGTCGCACTATTGAAATGCTTGATCGAGCACAACGAATGACATATAATTATGATTGTCGTTTTCCTGAAAATAAAACAGCAAAACTGCCAATGGGTGAAACCCTATCATATCATGATAATGTTGCAAACGTTATAGCCCATAAGTTTTATTTCGAGCATGGCGCAAAAACGATACAGCCGGCTATAGAGTTGTCTCAGCCCGAAGGTGAAAAAGTTGTGATGACAACTCGTTATTGTCTGCGTCGAGAATTGGGCTACTGCATGAAGACACTACAAGGGAAGAAAATCCCCGCTCCACTTTTTATCGAAACGGGGAATATGCGTTTCCGCTTGGATTTTAATTGTTCAGAATGTAGGATGAAAGTAGTGAAATTGGTATAGATTGTTAGAATTTGAATTTGTATCTAACTCCAAGAATGTGAACGCTTTCGCCCTCATCGCTTCCTGAGAAATCCTGATAGCGATAATATAGCCCGATTGAGTGTTTTTTTGCGATTTTGTAATCCCCGCCTATGGTATAGCGAGTTTTCTTTATACCACCGTCATCGTGATACATTTCGCATGACAGATATGGTTCAAATGGCACTGATTTAATATCGTATGACACTTCTAATCGAGAACGAAGTACGTTTGAGCCTTTGCCTCGTTTTGCTTTTTCTTTTACTTTCCCTTCATCAGAAATTTGCCATAAATAACCATCATATTCGATTAGTCCCATCATTTCTTTAGCCCATTCCCAATCTTCGATATTATATCTTGTGACATCGGTTTCTGTTTGGGAAATGGTGATTTCTGGTTGATAGGTATATTGCCAACGTTCACGGAGCGAAATTTTAAAACGACCCAATTTTAAACTTCCGGTAAAAGATATGTTGAAGCGGTGGCGAGTGCGCCAAAAGTCCTCCTCGTTGTCTATTTCATAATAAGAGATGTCATCCTCATCCTCTTTCCATTGAAGTGATGAGTTTGCTCGAGTATAGTCTCGTAATAGAGTGTATCCGGCATCGGCTTTTAGCCATGAGCAGATTTTATAGCTTGTTGATATTCCAAAAGAGTATCTTGACACTTCGTTGAGTGCATCGGCTGTGCGTAGCTCCCCTTCAAATTCCGCACTCCATTTTTTGTTAATTTTTTTTTCTAAACCAACAGATGTCCATAGCCCGAAGTCGCTGACATCATCGTCTATGTTAAATTGAGCTATTGCCGGTATTGCTATTGCAATGCTTAATATAGAGGCTGTTAAGAATCTTTTTGTGCCCATTGTTCACGTGTTATTTTAATTGTTGAATCTACAGTGTTTATCTCGTTCTTTATGGGAGTATAGTAAACTTTTAAAACTGCCATGTCGCGCAAAAAATCTACTGCACCCACTTCAACTTTTGTAATGTTAAGACCAAGACGCTTTTTGAGGTCGGCAATCAGCTCATCTTCTCGATCGGGTGTGATAAGGTCTATTTTGTCATATTGAACGAGTTTGCACGATACATGCTTGAGTAGTTTTGTTCCCTCGCATACCGCAATTGTAGCAATAAATATGAGATTGGTCGCAAATAGTTCGACATAGCTTGTCGCTCCCGCAAGCGCGTTGATGACTGAGATTGCAATTATAACAAACAGATATGTCATCTCCCGCACGGGCATTGACTCAGTACGATAGCGAATTATACCGAATATCGCAAACAACCCAAGTGCAAACCCGATTTTGATTTTCACGCTGCCTAGTAAGAAGATGAGGAAAAATATACTCAACGAGATGAGCATAAATGTGAAATAGTAGTCGCGTCGTCTAACTTTTGGGTAATATAAAAAATGGATGATAAACCACACGATGACCATATTGAGAGTGCATCGTATGAGCAAGAACCAAAGATTGACGGTGTCAACCAACGGCGTTTCTGTGATAGCGGTTTCGAGTTCTTCCATGTTGAGATGTTTAGTCGATTATATTAAGTTTTTTCATTGTTTGCACTCTGCATTTAAAACGGTTTTGTTTCAAGTTGTCGTTGGTTAAAACCATTCCCATACAATACTTGCTGAATTTTGCCGGGTGTATGCGTAGTTGATTTAGAATATCTTTGATTGGAGAGAATACGTTACCATTGCGTTTTAACTCGATGATGGCGATGCGGTCAAGTAGTAGCGTTTCTCCCGTAATGTAGTTGTTAAATCGCAGATTGGTGTCAATGGTTAATCGTTCAGTCTTGTTTTTGTTTACAAGTGTTATACGGTCAAATTGAGTCTCAAGAGTCGGGCTGAGAAGAGAGATTTTATAGCGAGAATAGTGATTGAGAAAGTCTATTGACGCGGAATGACTAATGTGACGCTGCTCGATTTTAATACGTTTCTTTTTGGTGCGACCGCGATTATTTTTGTTCTTAACCTCAAGATAATTTATGCCGGAATTTAAATATGAACGTATGCGAATTTTTTGACGAGTCTTTTTCCCGTTTTGGTGCATGATATACATGTCGCATTCTGGAGTGTCGTAGTAAAGCGTAAAATATGGCATATTGCGCATCCCATCAACCTCTTGTATGAAATAATCATCTTTGGCGCGTTGCAACAATTCCTCAAGCCTTAGCCGAGTGGTCAGGAATTTGGTATCGATGCGGTTCATTAAGCGAATGCCACTCATCTCATCGAGTGAGATTGGGGTGTATTGTAGTAGCAAATCTGTCATCTACACGTTGTCTGATGCGAGGTTAGTTAGAGTTTGTATGTTTACAAATTTATGAGATTTTTTGATTTAATGCAATAAATTTTAGACAAAACATTGATTTGTGTATATAATTGCGGTGTTTCCATTTTGAAAATCGATGTAAAATATAAAAAATGTTACGAAAATGCAGTTATCAACAAAAAAGGTCAGTTATCAACAATTAACTAAGTTTGAAGCTTGATGCGTTTATAGTGTGAGAAAAAAGTGATTACTTTGCATCGTGAAATAAAATAATTATACTATGGGTAAAATTATTGCGATAGCCAACCAAAAAGGCGGTGTGGGAAAAACCACTACGGCGATAAATCTTGCGGCTTCGCTTGCCGATCAAGGGAAGCGAGTCCTTATCATAGATGCCGACCCACAGGCTAATGCCACATCTGGGTATGGAATTGATCCTAAGTCAATGTCGTCATCAATATATGAATGTCTTGTTGATGAATATCCGTTGGATGGATCTCAGATCGCGACATGTGTTAAAGGGCTTGATCTTGTGGGATCTCGTATTGATTTAGCCGGGGCTGAATTGGAATTGGTCTCTAAATCAGATCGAGAAAAGGTATTGGCACGATTGTTGGAGCCGATAAAAGAGAAATATGATTATATTTTAATTGACTGCTCTCCATCGCTTGGTTTGATTACAGTAAATGCCTTGACAGCGGCAAATTCGGTAATAATACCGGTACAGGCCGAGTATTTTGCCCTTGAGGGTATTAGCAAATTATTGAATACAATACGTATCATAAAATCACGCCTTAATCCCGGACTTGAAATTGAGGGATTTTTATTGACTATGTATGACGCTCGTTTGCGCCTTGCCAATCAGATTTATGAGGAATTGAAAGGGCATTTCGGCGACATGGTGTTTAATACTGTAATACCGCGAAACATCAGATTGAGTGAGGCTCCGAGTCATGGGCTTCCGGCATTGATGTATGACCCTGATAGCCGAGGTGCTACAAGTCACATTATGCTTGCAAAGGAGATTATAGCAAAACATCGTCGTGGATAGGTTGAGGTTTTAATATGTAATTTTTAAATTTTAGTCGTATGGCAGTGAAACGCAACGCATTAGGACGTGGGTTAGACTCACTGATTTCAATGGACGATGTGCCTGCTCGTGGCTCGTCGGCAATTAATGATATCGAATTATCTCAAATTTCACCAAATCCCGATCAACCTCGTCGCACATTTGATGAGGATGCGTTGGAGGAATTGGCGACGTCGATAAGAGAATTAGGTATCATTCAACCGCTCTCGTTGCGAAAGATGGGACCTGATTCATATCAGATTATTGCAGGGGAGCGTCGTTACAGAGCCGCTCAATTGGCAGGGTTGACACGTGTTCCGGCATATATACGCACGGTCAATGATAGCGAATTGACCGAAATGGCGTTGATTGAAAACATTCAACGTGAGGATCTTAATGCGATAGAGATTGCTTTAACATTTAAAAAACTCATTGATCAATATAATTTGACACAAGAGAGATTGAGTGAGCGCATAGGTAAAAAACGAGCTACTATCGCCAATTTCTTGAGATTGTTGAAGCTTCCGGCTGAAGTGCAATTGGGTTTGAGAGATAAACGCATTGATATGGGACATGCCCGTGCTTTGCTCTCAATCGAGAAACCAACATTGCAACTTAAACTCTATAATGAAACGATAAAGCAAGGATTGTCGGTTAGAAAAGTAGAGGAACTGGCAAAAGTTTATCAGCAAGGTGATGTTGAAGAGGGAAAAACGACAAAGGCATCGGCAAAATCTTCATATCGCAATAGCGATTTTGATATATTAAAAAAACATCTTTCAACTGCATTTAAAACTCAAGTACAGTTTTCGTGTGATAACACCGGTAAAGGAAAAATAACATTTCCTTTCAAAAATGAAGATGAACTTGCGAGATTAATTACTATCTTTGACACTTTAAAATTGCAAGAAAACCAATAACTCCATTTTGAGGGGTTGATTCGCTTTTTGGAGTTTTGCAGTTTGTTGAGTAGTAGCTTGTTAACCCTATAAAAGTTGTTCGAGAAAAGGAAGGAGTTGGAACAAATAGGAAAATTTAAAAAAGTGGTTGTCGGTGCGTTATTTTTCGCATTGACATCCTCTTTTAATCTTTTTTCACAAACTCCGTCGCCGGTTCGAGGTAGAAAACCGGTAAAGATATCACAACAAGATTCCCTTGTTAGAGACATAGAATCTGTTGAGATTATTGATAATGAGATTTTGGAGCAAGTGATCTCCGAAACCGATACGATAGTCTCTTTTGATGCTGATACTATTGTGGTTGTCGATTCGCTGGGAGAAATGGAATTATTGTCAGATACGATATCGTCTGACGATGATTGGCAAGAGCGTGAGTTCGCATTTAATCCCGACCCGACTCGTGCCGTATGGTTGTCGGCTTTGTTCCCTGGGCTTGGTCAGATTTATAATCGTCGTTATTGGAAACTACCTATAGTCGTAGGCGGATTTATGGGATTAGGGTATGCTACATCATGGAATAATGGTATGCTCAGAGACTATACGCAGGCTTATAGTGATATCATGGATACCGATCCCTCGACAAATAGTTATATGGATTTCTTCCCAAGTACAATCAAGGAGGAAACATTAGATAAAACATGGCTTACAAATGTGTTGAAGTCTCGAAAAGACTTTTATCGACGTAATCGTGACCTATGTATCATCGGTATGGTTGGGGTTTATTTTTTAGCGATGCTTGACGCATACGTTGATGCGTCGTTGGCTCATTTTGATATATCTCCCGATCTCTCGATGGATGTGGCTCCGGCAGTTATCCCTGAGTCAAGATATAAACTCCCCGCGGTGGGAATACAATGGGCTATAAACTTTTGATAAACATAAAAATAACGATATATTTCAATGAGAAAAAAAATACTGACACTTATCATCGGATGTATGACAGCCTCGTCGTTTGCGAGTGCCAATAATATCCTATCGATAAAAGAAACAATAACTGATAGCGCGATAGTGTATCCTAATAGTTTTGAAACCGATGTAAAAGCGATGTTAAACAATTGGTATTTGCAGAGCTATGTGGAGTTGGATCGCGAAGCCGATAAAAAGCCTACGGTAAAAGCCTCAAAAGAGGAATATATCGAGCGATTAGGTAAGATGCCGACAGAAATAGAAATGCCATATAATGAGATTGTTCGCAATTATATAGAAATGTACACCGGACGTCGCAAGCAGTTGGTGGAAAACATGTTGGGTATGAGTACCTATTATTTCCCTATATTTGAGGCTGCTCTTGATCGCGAAGGATTGCCTTTGGAGTTGCGTTATTTGCCCATTATAGAATCGGCTCTAAATCCTACGGTAAAGTCTCCGGCCGGTGCTGTCGGTTTATGGCAGTTTATTCTATCTACAGGCCGAGAAATGGGGTTGGAAATAAATTCACTTGTTGATGAGCGTTGTGACCCATATTTGTCATCAGATGCCGCCGCTAAATTCTTGAAAGGTTTATATACAACCTATGGAGACTGGTCTTTGGCGATAGCTGCATATAATTGTGGTCCTGGTAATGTTAATAAGGCAATACGGCGTTCGGGAGTTACCGGCAAGCCTGATTTTTGGGCGATATATGAGTTTTTGCCTACTGAGACTCGAGGATATGTCCCGGCTTTTATCGCTGCTAATTATGTAATGAATTATTATCCTGAGCATGGCATCAGCCCGGCACTCGCAAAGCGTCCATTGATTACCGACACGATTCATGTGACACAGCGTGTTCACTTTGATCAGATTTCTGCAGTTTTGGACATCCCGGTTGATGTAATAAAAGCGTTAAACCCTCAGTATAAGAAAAACCTAATTCCCGGAGATATTAAACCCTATACATTAACTTTGCCATTTTATCAAGTGCATAGTTATGTGATGAGTGAAGACAGTATTGTCAACCATAATGCCGATTTATATGCTCGTCGCTCTGAGGTAGAGCCTGGTGTTACAGCTCAGGTCTCCGGTCAGGAAGGGGAATATGTAACAAAAACTGTGGTAAAATATCACCGTGTGAAACGAGGCGAGTCGCTTGGTAAAATCGCAAAAAGATATGGAGTTACAGTAAAAAGCATCAAGAAAGCCAATGGATTGAAAAACGATAGAATCAATCAAGGGCAACGTTTGAAAATTGTAACGACTCAACGAGTATTTGTACCCAAACCACAAGAGGCTCCGGCTGATACTGTAACCGCAGTTGCTCCGGCTGACACAACTATTGCAACGACACCTGATGCGATAGTCCCTGATAGCATCGTTGCTGATACAACGGCTATCACTACTCCTGAAATTGTGGCGCCGGTTGACACAACTGCGTCTTCTGAATCGACTGTTGCTGCCGATGTCGCTACTGCGTTTGACAATAATGCACCTGAAGAAGTGGTTGAAACACCAGCACCTCAGCAAAAAACCAAGACTCATGTCGTAAAAAGAGGTGATACATTGGGTAAAATCGCACAGCGTTATGGCGTTACGATTAATCAAATAAAGAAATTAAATAAAATCAAAGGTAGTCGCATCACTGTTGGTCAGCGATTGAAAATTCCTGTAAAATAGTATCAATAAAAAACATAGTCACAATTATGAACGAGACTGAAGAAATTTTGAAAAACAATCAGGCGCAGTTGCCCGAAAACGCGTTTCGTGAGTTGAAAGAGGGTGAGGAATATCATCCGATAATGTCTCCCAATCGTAAATATGCCGAGGCTACTCCATATTCTGTAACGGTTGGGTTACTGCTCGCTGTTATATTTAGTGCTGCTGCAGCCTATCTCGGATTGAAAGTGGGGCAAGTATTTGAGGCGGCAATTCCTATTGCGATTATTGCCGTTGGTTTGTCTGGAGCGTTGAAGAAAGATAATCCCTTGGGACAAAATGTTATAATTCAATCAATCGGAGCATGCTCCGGAGTGGTTGTCGCCGGAGCGATATTTACATTGCCGGCATTATATATTTTAAAAGCTAAATATCCCGATATTACTGTTAATTTCCTTCAGATATTTCTAAGTTCATTGTTAGGAGGTATCTTGGGCATATTATTCTTCATCCCATTCCGCAAGTATTTTGTAAAAGATATGCATGGAAAATATCCTTTCCCCGAAGCGACTGCTACTACACAAGTGCTTATCAGCGCAGAAGGTAAAGGAGAGAAGCAAGGTGGACAGGCTATTACGCTTGTTGTTGCTTCATTAATTGGCGGTATATATGACTATGTCGTTGCAACATTTGGCGCATGGGCTGAAACAATTACTACTACTGCAAGCTCATGGGGAACGGCTCTTGCCGAAAAGACCAAAATTGTGTTTAGCTGTAACACAGGAGCCGCATTGCTTGGTCTTGGTTATATCGTAGGGTTGAAATATGCGTTTGTGATTTTTGCCGGTTCTATTTTTGTGTGGTGGATTATTATTCCATTGCTTGGCACATACGGAGCCCCGGAAATCGCAGCGATGAGTTCTGCCGATATATTTGCTAAATATGCCAAACTCATAGGTATTGGTGGTATCGCAATGGCTGGAGTTATCGGTATTATTAAATCATGGGGCATTATTTGTCAAGCTATAGGTCTTGCCAAACGTGAATTTAAGGGTGGTGCGTCACAGGAAAAACCTGTACGTTGGCAATTGGATATATCAATGAAACACATCGTGTTTTTTATCGCCCTTGCACTTGTCGCAGTATTGCTGTTCTTCAGTTTTGGTGTTATTGATACATTGTGGCAAGCCTTGATTGCTTGGGTTGTGGTTACTATAATCGCATTCTTATTTACAACTGTAGCGGCCAACGCCATTGCCATTGTGGGTTCTAATCCGGTATCGGGAATGACATTGATGACATTGATTATCGCATCGGCTATATTTGTCGCTATCGGATTGAAAGGCTCTTCAGGTATTGTAGCCTCAATGGTAATAGGTGGTGTGGTTTGTACAGCGTTGTCAATGGCGGGAGGATTTGTTACCGACTTGAAAATCGGGTATTGGCTTGGCTCTACCCCTAAGACTCAGGAAAGTTGGAAATTCCTTGGCACATTGGTGTCGGCGGCAACTGTTGGGGGCGTTATCTTGGTATTGAATGAGGTATATGGCTTTACAGGCGAAAATGCGCTTGTCGCTCCTCAAGCCAATGCAATGGCAAGCGTCATTGATCCGTTGATGACCGGTGGAGAAACTCCATGGATATTATATATTGTGGGCGCAATTTTAGCATTGATTTTAAATTGGCTCGGAGTTCCCGCGTTGGCATTCTGTCTTGGTATGTTTATACCATTGTCGCTCAATACTCCGATGCTTGTTGGTGGAGCGATTGCTTACATTGTGAGCC
Source organism: Muribaculaceae bacterium (assembly GCA_017396945.1). GTDB lineage: Bacteria > Bacteroidota > Bacteroidia > Bacteroidales > Muribaculaceae > RGIG4079. The sequence goes on from JAFQKI010000009.1 coordinate 33,265, forward strand.
ATAGTTCTAAAAATACTGAAATCAATAATGCTCGTCGTGATCGAGGCACTCTCATTGCTTCCGGTTTGATTGCCGGTGGTGCATTGTTTGGGGTGTTTGCTGCGGTAACAAAGTTTGTTGGTTATGAACCTAATTTAGGGTGGTCAGAATCAACTACTCAACTACTTGGAGTTGCGGCATACTCATTGTTGATAATCTATCTCATTTGGGATAGTATGAGAGTAAAAAATGCAGAGCGTTTATAAGAAAAATTCGTGACCTCTATTCATAGAGAAATACCGGCGCTGTCCATACCTTTGATAATCGCCAATATCACCACTCCATTGCTTGGATTGATTGATGTTGCGATTGTAGGAAATATGGGCAGTGCGGTGTATATAGCCGCTATTGCTGTCGGTGGCGCGATGTTCAACATGATATATTGGCCATTCGCTTTTTTGCGCATGGGGTCAAGTGGCATGACGGCACAAGCGTATGGCGCTGAAAATTGGCGTGCTTCATCGTTGGTGCTTTATCGAGCATTGTTAGTCGCATTGCTCGTTGGGTTGGTGTTAGTCGCATTGCAACAATTGGTGTCATCGGTGGTTATAGGATTTATGGAAGTAGATGGAGAGACTCGACAGCTCGCCGAGCGATATTTCTCAATATGTGTGTGGGGTGCACCGGCAATGCTTGGCGGTTATGCGTTGACAGGGTGGTTTATCGGAATGCAGTCGTCTCGTTCTGCGATGTGGATGTCGATATTTATTAATGTTATCAATATCATAGTAAGTTTAATGTTGGTCTATCTATTTGACTGTGGTTTTGTGGGCGTCGCCTATGGGACATTAATTGCTCAATGGGGTGGATTATTGTTTGGGATTGTTCTATGTCTTAGGTCCCGACAAATAAAAGTATCAGTATCGGAGTTATTTTGTTGGGTCGAAGTACGGCGGTTTTTTTCTATTAATGCCGATATATTTTTGCGTACGCTATGTCTTGTAGCCGTGACATTGTGGTTTACTTCGGTTGGTGCACATCAAGGAGATACAATTCTTGCTGTTAATGCTCTATTAATGCAGTTATTCTTGTTGTTTTCCTATTTTATGGATGGATTTGCGTTTGCCGGAGAAGCTTTGGTTGGTAAATATATTGGAGCAAGGCAACCTGATAAATTAGCGATGTCAATTAAGGCTCTATTTCAGTGGTCAATAGCTGTAGCCGTTATATTTACACTCATTTATCTATTTGCAGGCGAGAGGTTCTTGCATTTACTTAGTAATGATGTCACTGTAGTTGAGGCATCATCACAGTTTTATTATTGGGCTGCGATAATTCCTATTGCGGGATTTATGGCGTTTACATGGGACGGAGTGTTTATTGGCGCGACACGCACACGCGCTATGCTCATGTCGATGTTTGTAGCGATGGTAGTGTTCTTTGTGCTATATAAGCTACTGATAACGCCGATGGGTAATCATGGGTTATGGTTGGCTTTTATAGCCTATCTGTTTGTGCGTGGAATTGTGCTGTCGGTTATATTCCGATTTAATCGCAAAGAGTTTTAAATATAAGTTGGTCGATTGTGGTGGCAAGTTGCCATCGGTCATAATCGTTGCGATTTTCAAGCACTATGATTGTAATATCTTTAGAGGGATATTTTGCCAAATAGGCTTGGAACCCGCCATTATCTCCGGTGTGATAAACCTTAGTATCATCTCTTGAAGTGTCGATAAACCAACCTAATCCATAATAAGTGTTTGGGCGACGTTGGTAGTCGCATAAATGGCTTTCCGATACTGATACAAAAGGAGAATAAGCTGTATTTAATAGCTCATTTGGAATAATTAGACCTTCTCGCAATGCTTTTTCCCAACTGGCAAGGTCACGAGTTGTAGCATAGATGCCACCATCGGGGCGTGTGGCAAAAAAAGTTTCTTCGCCATAGTCATATTCTATCCACTGCCCGGTTTCATCTGTAATATATCCGTGTGCGGTATTCTTTGGGTGTTGTGCCGGGTTAAAATAATAAGCGGTTGTCATTTCAGCTCGGTCAAAGATGTTTTTTTGCTGATATGTGATAAAGTCAATCCCGGAGACGGATTCAATAACTTTTGCGAGTAAAATAAATGTCGGGTTCATATAGTCGTAGTATGTTCCGGGAGTGAAACGCAATGAATCTACGCTTGGGAAATATGACATAGATGTCTCATCGGTGGCAACTACTGTGGCTTGGCGGTTGCTACGATCACGGCTGTCGGGTAGCCCTGATGTGTGGCTCATCAGATGCCATAATTTAATGTCGCGCCAGAAGCTTTTGGTAAATTGTGGACAATAATCAAGAATGCATTGATTTATATCAACTTTCCCTTTGGCGACTTGTTGCAACACTCCAACCACTGTAAATTGTTTTGAAATCGATGCGATATTAAAACGAGTATCACGACTGATAGGTTCTTTGGTCTCTAAATCGGCTAAACCATAGTAACCTTCCATTACAATGGAGTCCCCTTTCATTATAAGAATGGCTGCGCCGGGTTCATCGACCGGGTATCTTTGTCGCATTATTGAGTCAATACTATTTGCAATGTCGTTTTGAGCCAATGTGCATATTGCGGTTGTCATGAGTATCGATGTTAATATGCCTTTAATCATTTTTTTTGTCTGTTTTTAGAAAAGTGAAACTATGTCATCTATTGATATTATGGAAACAACAGTTTTCCCATCTGGAGTATAATTGGGCGTTGGGAGCTTAAATAAATCGCTGATGATAGTTTCCATCTCTTGTTGTGTGAGAGATTGTCCCGATTTTATTGCGGCCGCATTTGCCATAGAGAGTGCTATTTTCTCTTTCAGGCTTGATTTAAGTTCCTCACCGCTATCGGTTATGCTCTCAATCATTTTTAAAATCATGTCTGAAGTGTTAACTTCTCCTATTGCCGATGGAATGCCATTTATAGCCCAAGAATTGTCTCCAAGATAAGACAAGTCAAACCCGAGTAGTATGATGTCGTCAATGATGCTGTCTAACACAACATTTTGTGCTGCGGTGAGTTGCAAAACCTCAGGAAAAATGATGCGTTGGGAATTGAGGGTTCCACTATCGGCGAGAGAGAAATAACGATCATATAAAATCCTGACGTGGGCGCGATGTTGGTCGATTATCATTAATCCCGATTTGGCCGGTGACAAGATATAGCGATTTTTTAGTTGCATGACAGCCGATGCGGTTTCTTCAATTGAGATTGTTTGTTGGCTGTTCAGTGCCGACGGCTGTGGTTCGCTATACAAAAGTCTGTTGTCAGGGATGACCGGTTGAGTGTCTTGTTCAAATTGTGTATATAGCTTGTTCCAATCGCGAGTCGCGGCATTTAGCCCGCTTTGTTTACTTTGCCATTGAGTTGCGTTATTGATGCGAGATGGTGTAGTGGTTGACTTGTTTGAATCCTTAAAAGGATTATATGATAGGTCAAGTTCAATATCGTGTGTGGCGGTTGAGTCGGGTGTAAAGGCTGGAATTTCGGGGGCGTCATCGGCATCAAAATTTATTGATGGAACAGCATTGAATTTGCCTAGCGATTCTTTTATTGCCGCAACGAGAATCTGCCAAATTGGTTGTTCGTTTTCAAATTTAATCTCATTTTTTGTGGGATGTATATTTACATCGATAGTTTCGGGATCAACCTCGAAGTTTATAAAATAGTTTGGTTGTAGTTCTGTAGGGATGAGTTGCTCATAACACTGCATCACGGCTTTGTGGAAATAGGGGTGACGCATGTTGCGACCATTGACAAAGAAGTATTGCAATGCTCCGCGTCGGCGAGCGTTTTCTGGTAATCCCACAAATCCTGATAGTTTGACAATTGTTGTTTCTGTCCCGATTGGGATTAGTTGGTGATCAAGTGATTTGCCAAACAATTCTACAATGCGTTGTTTCAAAGACCCACGCATCAGCTGATGCAATGTGACATCATTGTGGATTAGAGTCAATTCTACATCGGTATTGACAAGCGCGAGGCGTTCAAATTCATGAACGATATTACTTAACTCTACACTATCTTTCTTTAAAAATTTGCGCCGAGCCGGGACGTTGAAAAACAAGTTTTTTACCATCATATTACTCCCCGGTGCACATGCTTCAGGTTGTTGGCTCTCGACTTTTGAACCCGTAATTATAATGCGTGTACCTATGGTTTCGTCACGACGCATTGTACGTAGATCTACTTGGGCTATAGCGGCAATTGAAGCCAATGCTTCACCGCGGAAGCCCATAGTGTGTAGTGAAAACAAGTCGGCTGCTTGTTTTATCTTAGATGTCGCATGGCGTTCAAATGCCAAGCGAGCATCTGTTGCCGACATCCCGCATCCATTATCTACAACTTGTATTAGGGTGCGGCCGGCGTCTTTTAGTATTATTTTTATTTCTGTCGCTCCGGCATCTACTGCATTTTCAACCAATTCTTTGATTACCGATGCGGGGCGTTGTATCACCTCTCCGGCTGCGATTTGGTTTGCGACAGAGTCGGGTAGTAGTTTTATTACATCACTCATTCGCCTATAAGTAATTATTTGAGAAATTTAGTAATTATGTGGCTCATTTCGATTGCAAAGTTAGCAATTTTAGTGAGAAACATTTGCAAAAAAAAGGTTTAATAGACTGCTTTTTTGTACTTTTGTAGAAAAGTTGTTGTGATGATAAGAAAACTATTAATAACTATATTCCTGTTGTCGCAATGCGTAATAACAGCATTGGCAATAGGTATTACCGATAAGCAAGTGCAACAAGCTTTATCAACTCTTGATGAGCAATTGGACCTGCGTAATGACTATATTACAAAGAGACAATTAGCAATTGACTCTTTGTGCCGATTGTCCGCGGATAAAGAGTCGGTAGAGTATCAGGCTTTTAATTTAATGCGGATTGGCGATGAATACTCATCATTTAACAATGACTCGGCTTTAGTATATTATTCTGCCGGGAAACAATTGGCTGAGGATATTGGGAATGATTCTATCGCACTGGCTTTTAGATTGAAGTTGGATACCTATTGGCCATTAGCCGGTATTGTGGCAACTGCGGTAAATGATTATGAGCAGATTAATCCCGATACTATTCCGCAGGGATTAAAAGTGCGGTATTATGAAGCAGGTTATCAAATGTATTCCTATGTTTCATCGTTCTATTTAAACTATCCCGATATTGAGCGAGATTGGCGAATAAAATCAATTAAATCACAAGAGTCGTTGATTGATTTGTTGGATAAAGGTTCGGCCGAATATGAATTAAATCTTGGAGAACTATATTTTTTAGATAAGGAATACTCTAAAGCTAAAGCTGTTCTTGACGTGTTGATGGAGACGTTGTCGCCATCAAGCAACCTATATGCGAGAGCGACACATTTATATAGCCTGATTGCAAAGGCGCAAGATAATGAAAATGACCGGATATATTATTTGGCTCAATCGGCTATTGCCGATATAAAGATTGCCACGCTTGAGGTGATGTCGCTTCAAGAGCTTGGTGAGTTGATGTATCAAAAAGGAGATATTAAGCGTGCTTATCGATATTTGGCTGTCGCGCTTGATAATGCGGTGCAATGTAATGCTGCGATGCGCATGTTGCAGACTGCAAAGATAATACCTATTATAGAAAAAGCCCATACAGCTGAGATTGAGCAGTGGCGATATCTGATATATTATATCGTTGGTGGTCTTGCCATATTGCTTATTGTATTATTAGTGACTTTGTTTTTCTTTCGTCGTGAAGTGTTGAAAATGCGATTGTTGCAGAAAAATCTTGAAAATGCCAATAATACCAAAGAGGTATATATAAGTAAGTTCCTCAGCCTATGTTCTATATATATGGATAAATTGAACCAATTCAGCAAATTTGTAAATCGCAAAATTTCGGCGGGACAAGTTGATGACTTGCACAAAATGACAAAATCGGGAAAATTTGTAGAGGAACAAAACCGTGATTTTTATGAGGTTTTTGACGATGCTTTTTTACATTTGTATCCGTCGTTTGTTGAAAAAGTAAATGAATTGTTGCGACCCGAAGAAAAAATTATTCTTGGAGAAGACGAGAAGTTAAACACCGATTTGCGCATTCTCGCGTTTATGCGTTTGGGAATAGAAGAGGGTGCAAAAGTGGCGCAGATTTTGAATTATTCGGTAAATACAATCTATGCCTATCGCAACAAACTTAAGAATCGAGCAATAAATCGCGATACATTTGACGCCGACATTATGCAGATTCCCTCAGTAGAATAACCGTTTTCCGAGATTTTTACATAAAATCAAATCATAATTTAGATAACCTTTAATTGTGTATTATGAATTGGCTACATTCGGTTAGACGCATTGGTGTAATTGCCCAAAATTACTCATTTTATGTTTATTAGCACTTTTAAATAGCATAATTACAAGTATTTTTTGTAATTTTGCACCGTTTTTTGTGAAAATTATGAATTTAAATTAAGAATATGAAGAAAATTTACTCGATTTTATTAGGTGCGGCATTGGTTGCTTCGGCAAACGTGGCTTCTGCACAGCAATTGCCTAACAGTAATTTTGACGGTTCTTGGGTTGATTGCGTTCCTTGGACAAGTAAAAACAATACAAAAAAACAAGGTGTACAGCCCGATGGTTGGTGTATATCTCATGTAATTGGCATGAATGGTACCGGGGCTACTTCTGTTGGCGATAAAGTGACCGGTGGATATGATGGCAGTGCTTATGCGGTTAAATTGATTCACACAGCTAACCCTTATAAAAAATCTGAAATTGTGCCCGGTTATATCTCATTGGGTACATCTTGGGCTACATCTAAAGGTGGTATAGTTGGTTCTCCTACAAATAAAGATGGTGGTGTGTTTGGTGGTCTTGCGTTTACAAATAAACCCGATGCTATTTCATTCTACTATCAACGTTCTCATGGGTCTTCAAAACCTGAAGAACCTGCTACTGTTGTAGTGTATTCATGGAAAGGCACTTGGTCGCAAGCAAGTGTTCCAGGAAATAACGTTTTAACAGGTAGTGCTGCTACTGTAACCATGGTGGATAGAGATAAGAATATCTTGGGAATGTCAACCGACCAAGGTGGTACTGTAACAAAATCAGATGATGCAGAATTAATCTCTTATCTTAACTACTCAATCCAAGGTGATGCTACCGAATGGACTCGTTTTGAACAACCAATATCATACTTGACAACTTCGACTCCCGAAAAAATCAATGTGATTATCTCTGCCGGTGATTATTTTGGTGGTCCTTCGGCTATAGGAGAGGGTAATACTTTGATTCTTGATAATCTTTCATTGGTATATTACTCGCGTCTTTCAGCTTTATCGGTAAATGGTGTAGCTGTTGACGGTTTTGCTTCAGATGTATATAACTACACAATGCTAGGAACCGAACTTCCTACCGAAGCTCAAATCGCTGCTACTGTAATGGGACAATCTGCGTCAAAGTCGGTTGTTATAGATGAAGAAAACGCAACTATAACTATTACAGTGTCAAACGTTGGCGCCGATAACGATGGGCAAACATCTCACTCATACGTGCTTCAATATGAAAAAGCTCCTGTGAAAGAGGGTGTTTCAACCGATTATTCAGGCTACTTAAATGGTGCGATTATCGATGTTGAAACCAATGAGAATATGGTGTTTGCTGAAAACGAAGGCAAAATAATCACTATTACAGAATATGAAGATGGTACATGTGATTTCTTGTTGCCCAACTTGTATCTTTCATTGCTTGACATGTCTCTTGGTGATATACTTGTAGAAGGCGCTACTGTAGTGAAAGGTGCTGATGGCACTTCAACATATGCCGGATTTGTCGATGACATGGCGTTGCTTGATGGTGCGTTGTTTGCCGATGTTACATTGAACGGTACAATTACTGCCGGTGGTGTTGTAAATATGGAAATTAATGTAGATTGGGATGGTGTACCCATCGTTTGTACATTCACTTCTGAAACTACTGGTGGTATCGAAAATATTGAAAGCAACGACGTTGAGGCTCCGGTGGAATACTATAATCTACAAGGTGTAAAAGTCGCAAATCCTGAAAACGGTATCTTTATCCGTGTTCAAGGTGGCAATGCTACTAAGGTAGTTCTCTAATCAGCCGATAATAACTGATAAATATAAACATAGGTGCTTATGAAGACTTCAAGTCTTATAAGCGCCTATGTTGTTTTATGTCGGGAATTTTTTGTAAATTTGCATGTTTATTACCTATATTGTGTCTATGTTTAAGATAAAGAGACTATATCGTTTTATGCTACAGAGTTTTCTGCCTCTGTTTGCTATGACGTTTTTTATATGTCTGTTTATCGTGTTGATGCAATTCCTTTGGCGTTATATCGATGATCTTGTGGGTAAGGGGCTGGAGGTAACGGTAATTGCCGAACTGTTTTTTTATGCGGCATTGACAATGGTGCCCATGGCATTGCCTCTCGCTATTTTGCTCGCGTCATTAATGACATTTGGTAATCTTGGCGAACGGCTTGAGTTGACGGCAATGAAAGCGGCAGGGGTATCGTTGTTTAAATCCATGCGTCCGCTCATTGTGTTGATGGTATTTGTTGCTATCGGTGCGTTTTTCTTTCAAAACAATGTGTTGCCTTATGCTCAGACCAAGATGTGGACGTTGCTCTACTCGATGCGTCAAAAGTCGCCTGAGATGGAAATATCTGAAGGCGCGTTCAATGACCAAATCCCCGGATTTAATATCTATGCCGAGAAAAAGGATCGTGAAACCGGTATGTTATATGGCATGATGGTTTATGACGTGTCGCGTGGTTTTGAAAATTCACGGGTTATCATGGCTGACTCCGGCAAACTTGCGTTCACCGCCGATAAAAACCATATGTTTGTAACTTTCTTTCATGGTGAGCAATTTGAGAACCTTAAGGAGCAAAATATCGGGATGTCTATATCTAACGATATGCCTTATCGTAAGGAGTCGTTTGACCTTAAGGAGGTATTGGTTGCGTTTGACGCCAATTTTAATCGGATGGATGAGGAACAGATGCGCAAGCAATATGTGGGTAAAAATATTGCTGAGCTTGAGGTCGCCATAGATTCAATACAAGTAAAGGTGGATAGTATCGGTAGTTCTTATGCCACATCAATAAAGCAGACTCCTTATTTCGGCATACCATATACTACTCGTAGATATGAGAATGGTGATTGGGTTAATGTTCCGCAACGAGAAATCACACTTGTCAATCCTCTAAATATCGACTCGTTGTTTAATGGCGCGTCAAGTTCGGTTGCTAAGTCTTATATAAATCAAGCGTTGATGAAAGCCAAACGCCAATATCAGGAATATGAGTTCCGCAGCGAGGCTTTGAAAGAGCAGCGCAAGGCTTTGCGACGTCATGAAATCGAGTTGCAAAAGAAATTCACGCTATCGTTTGCGTGTATCATATTTTTCTTTATTGGAGCTCCATTGGGCGCTATTATCAAAAAGGGTGGGATCGGGACACCGCTTGTGATTTCGGTGATATTGTTCATCATATATTATATTATCGACAATACCGGTTATAAGATGGCGCGCGATGGTCGTCTTGATGTTATTGCCGGTATGTGGTTGAGTTCAGCGGTATTGTTGCCATTAGGTATATTTTTTACTTATAAGGCGGTTCATGACTCGGCAGTTTTCAATGTCGATGCTTACCGCAATTTCTTCCGCAAATTGTTTGGCGTGACTGTAACTCGCCATGTCGAATTTAAAGAGGTCGCCATGGATGATGTAGTGGTAGGGGATGCGACAGCGATGATAAATGGTTTGTCGGGAGATTGCGCATCATTTCTCGATCGTTATAAAACGACTCAAAACTATTTTGTCTATTGGATGCGTGGGTATGAGCGTCGCCGGATACGTGCGCTTGCTACCGAGATTGATAATGTGGTGGTGTATATGTCTAACTCTCGAGATATGCTGCTTGTAGCTAAATTATCACAATATCCGATATTGCGCAGTTTGTGGCTTTATCGTCCTATAAAGTTGCCTATATTGGGATTGTTTGTGTCTGTGGCGATGTCCCCAATCGCTTTGCCATTATATTTTATGGGTATTAAAAGTCAGAAGCGATTGAAAAATGAGATTGCTGCGACCTTAAAAATAAACACTGCTATAATTGAATTGTTAAACTCTTCAGAGACAGAAAAGATATAGAAACAATGAATAAAATACAACTTGATTCAATCGAGGAAGCAATTGAGGACTTCCGCCAAGGAAAAATGATAATCGTGGTCGATGACGAAGATCGCGAGAACGAGGGTGATATAATCGTTGCTGCCGAGAAGATAACCCCTGAGCAAGTAAATTTCATGCTTAAGAACGCGCGTGGCGTTTTATGTGTGCCTATCACAATGTCGCGTTGCCGGGAATTGCAGTTACAGCGTCAAGTCGATGATAATACATCGGTACTTGGCACACCATTTACTGTGACGGTTGATAAGCTTGAGGGTTGCTCTACCGGTGTGTCGATAGAGGATCGTTGTGCGACCATTCGCGCTCTTGCCGACCCCGCTTCTACTCCGGCTACGTTTGGTCGTCCGGGGCATATCAATCCGCTTTATGCACAAGATGAAGGTGTGTTGCGTCGCAACGGACACACCGAGGCTGCTGTTGACTTGGCTCGTCTTGCGGGATTGTATCCTGCCGCTGCGCTCATGGAGATAATGAGCGATGATGGCTCAATGGCTCGCTTGCCGGAGTTGCGTCAACGAGCCGATGAATGGGGTATGAAACTTGTTTCGATAACCGACCTTATCGCTTATCGTCATAAGCGGGAGTCGCTTGTGGAAAAAGGTGTTGAAGTGGATATGCCCACCGCTTATGGTCACTTCCGCTTAGTGCCTTTCCGTCAAAAAAGTAATGGGTTGGAACATATCGCATTGATAAAGGGGGATATTAATCCGGGTGATGAAGTGCTTGTAAGAGTGCATTCTTCATGCGCGACAGGTGATATTTTCGGGTCTATGCGATGTGATTGCGGAGAGCAGTTGCACACTGCTATGCGCATGATTGAAAATGAGGGAAAGGGCGCTATCGTATATCTTAATCAGGAGGGTCGTGGTATCGGACTTATGGATAAGATAAAAGCCTATAAGTTGCAAGAAGAGGGCATGGATACCGTAGAGGCCAATGTGCATCTTGGACACAAAGCCGATGAACGCGATTATGGTGTGGGTGCTCAAATCCTTAATTCTATAGGGGTCAGCAAAATGCGATTGATGACCAACAATCCTGTAAAACGAGTGGGACTTGAGGCTTATGGCTTGACAGTCGTAGAGAATGTCCCCATTGAGATAAAACCAAATGAATACAATCGTTTTTATCTCCATACCAAAAAAGGTCGCATGGGACACGAACTCCGCAATGTCGATTAATAAAAGTAGATTATAGATATAACCCCGCTTGCGTCATACGTAAGCGGGGTTTAGGATTTGTTAAAAGTGTTATAAAATGTTGAGATGTTAGAAAAATCGATTGTAATGTGTAAATTTGTATGTTATTTGCAAAAGATTGTACATTAACTAAACTATATTAATTATGAGAAAAACGTTTAATTTCCTATTCCTGTTATTGGGAATGGTGCTGTTATCAACAATGGCACAGGCTCAACAAATGCCTTCTTTGCCCGTGGATACAGCAGTGCGTATAGGTAAGTTGCCTAATGGCTTGACCTATTACATTCGTCACAATGAAACACCTAAAGGACAGGCGAGTTTTTATATCGCTCAAAAGGTGGGTTCTATTCTTGAAGAGGATGACCAACGCGGTCTTGCTCACTTCCTTGAACACATGTGTTTCAACGGAACCAAGAATTTCCCCGGCAATGAAGTGGTGAGTTGGTGTGAATCTGTAGGTATCAAGTTTGGTCAAAACCTTAATGCCTACACTTCAATTGATGAAACAGTTTATAACATTTCAAATGCACCGGTAGCACGTGAAAGTGTCCAAGATTCATGCCTTTTGATCCTTCACGATTGGGCTAATGATCTTTTGCTTGAAGATGAAGAGATTGATAAAGAGCGTGGTGTAATTCATCAAGAATGGCGTCGATCAATGGTTGGTCAAATGCGCATTTTGGAGAATCTTTTACCTAAAATCTATCCCAACAGCCGTTATGGTTATCGTTTGCCTATCGGTACTATGGAGGTTGTCGATAACTTCCCTTACAAGGCATTGCGCGATTACTATGAAGATTGGTATCGTCCCGATCAACAAGGAATTATTGTGATTGGAGATATAGATGTGGATCGCATTGAAAAGAAAATCATTGAGATTTTCTCTGAAATCGAAATGCCCACTAATCCAAAAGAACGTGTATATTATCCGGTGGAAGATACCCCCGGAACAATCTACGCAATCGGTCGTGATAAAGAGCAAAGTAACGCTATTATTGAGTTGCTGTTTAAAACTGAAGCATTCCCCGACACTCTTAAAGGTACTCTTGCTTACTTCATGCAAGATTATATGATTTCGATGATGACTTCAATGCTCAATTCTCGTTTCAATGATATGACTGCTAAACCTGATGCGCCATTTGCTATGGCTGGAGCAAGTTATGGAGAGTTCTTTGTCGCTAAAACCAAAGATGCGTTCTCTGTGTCGGGTATTGCTAAAGGTAACGATATCAAACCCGTGCTTGAAGCTATTTATCGTGAAGTGTTGCGTGCTCAACGTGGCGGTTTCACAGCATCAGAGTATGAACGTGCTCGCAGTGAATACCTTTCTCGCTTAGAAACATTATATAAGGATCGCGCCAATCGTGAATCGGATCGTTATGCACAAGAATATGTTCGTCACTTTATCGACAATGAGCCTATCCCTGGAATTGAGTATGAATATCAGACAATGAATCTATTGGCTAATCAAATTCCGGTTGAATATATTAATATGTTACTCCCCGAATTGATTACAGCCGATAATCGTGTTGTGCTTGCGCTTCTTCCTGAAAAAGATGATTTTTTATTCCCAACTGAAGAAGAACTCGCGGCGGTAATGACAACTGTAGATGGTGAAACCATCGAAGCGTATGTGGATGAAGTAAACACCGATCCTCTTATCGCAGAACTTCCAGCTCCCGGTAAAATAATCGCTGAATCTCATAATGATACTTGGGACGCTACAGAATGGACTTTGTCTAACGGAGCCAAAGTAATCGTTAAGAAAACTGACTTCAAAGATGACGAAGTGTTGTTTAACGCTATCGCTCTTGGTGGAACTTCGGTTTATCCTGATGATAAGGCAAATGATTTGATATTCATGCCTGTGGCGTTGTCACAATATGGACTTGGTACATACACCAATTCTGACTTTGTTAAGTATATGGCCGGCAAGCAAGCTTCAGTAAGCGTGGATTTAAGTGATTACTATCGTGAATTAAACGGTAGCTCTACGCCAAAAGATCTCGGTACGATGATGGAAATCATCTATATGATGTTTACCGGATTGAATTTGACTGAAGATGAATTTGCGGCGATGCAAAGCATGTATGCTGGTTATCTCCAAAATCAAGAAGCCAATCCACAATATATCTGGAGCAAAACTTTGAGTGGAGCGTTATATAAGTCTCCTAAAAATCAAATGTTGAGCGTTGATATTATTAAGGCTGCCAACCGTCAAGAGATACTTGACATTTCGCATCAAATGCTCTCTAATGCGGCTGACTTTACGTTTATCTTTATAGGTAATGTTGATGTTGACAGTCTCCGTCCTATGGTTGAGCAATACATTGCAACAATCCCAGGCGATGCCGCAACTCGCGTATCAACCATTAAACGTGATGCAACGCTCGATATTACCCCGGGTCAAGGTAAAGATGAGTTTACCGCTGTAATGGAAACTCCTCAAACTTATGTCGCAATCCGCAACTTTGGCGTATTGCCTTATGACATCAAAAATCAAAAACTTGCTTCGGTTGCCGGTCAGATTTTGAACGCTCGTTTAGTAGAGAAAGTGCGTGAGCGTGAAGGCGCAGTATATTCAATTGGAGCGTATGGTCAAATGTCTCGCATTGGAGATAATCCTGTAATGATGGGTACTACATTCCCAATGAAGCCCGAACTCAAAGATAAAGTGCTTGATATCATTGCCGGCGAGTTTAAGGCAATGGAAAGTGATGTGACTGAAACCGAATTGAATAAGGTGAAAGAATTTATGGTTAAGACTTTGACTGCGGGATTTGAGAAGAATGAAAATTGGCTTAACGCAATTTCAGGTGCTTGCATGAATGGCGTTGATACATTCAACGATGCGGTTGACGTGATTAACGCAATCACGGTTGAAGATGTTCAGAACTTCATGAAACAACTTAACGCTCAAGGTAACTATCGTGTTGTTATCCTTGATCCTGAAACTGCTTCGGCTGAATAATCTTTCGTAATAAATAGCATTATTATGTGTGAGGCATATAGGCATAGCTTATATGCCTCTTTTGTTTTTATATTGTTTCAACCTGAAACCTATACGTTTCGTCATAAAACCCCCATATTTCATCCAAAAAGTATTTTAATACTTGTTTTGTGTGGATAAAATTTATTTACTTTGCATCAGAGAAATCGGTTAAAGCAATAATCGAATAAAACAAGAAATTATTAATAACTAAAAAATAACAGATATGAAAACTGAAATTAAAAATCAAAAATTGGAAGAAGATTTACTTGATTCTGCTATTGAAAACATGCAAGAAGAACAATCAAAGGGTAAAACAGGTAAAAAAGTCGCTCAAGCTGCTGGTTTTGCAAGTGTAGCCGGTCTTGGTGCTGTTGCTGCCGCCGCTATGTCTCAATTTGGCGAAGAAGAAGTAGTCGCTTCTATTGCAGAAGAAACTGTTGAAGAACCTATCGAAGGAGATAATAATATCGCCTCTGTCCCCGGTTCTCATGGCAATGTTGCTTCGTCTTACTCAGTATCAGGAAATGGACAAATCGGAGATGTTGAAAATGTTGACGTTGAAGTGTCAGAACCTGTAGTGATTTCTGATGAAGAGATATTGATTGATGATAGTGACTTTGATGATGTTGCATTTGTGGAACCTATTTTGGATGATGAAGTAGAATTGATTCAAATCGCCGATAGTGATATTCATGTAGAACCTATTGATATCGAGTCAATCATTATTGAAGATATGCCTATGGCCGACTCTGACGTTGCCGATGTCTATGGAATGGAAATTGATGATGTAAATATCGACATGGTTGAAATCGATTATAATACTGATCAAGATATGGCTTATGGAGACGATTTCTCTTCATCAGTAGATATGTTTTAATTTTTAATAGTAAGAATAATGAGAAAGTTTTTATATTCAATAGTTGCTTTTATTGCAATTGCTCCTGCTGTTAAGACACAGGCTCAATCAGGAAATGATTTGGTAATCAGCCCTATATATGAGGCTAAACTCGATAGCGTGATGGATATTATGCAACGCGCTAAGGACGGAGATGCAGATTGCCAAAATGTTGTAGGTAATTGGTATTTTGAGGGTAAGCACGTTGATCAAAGTTATGCTACTGCTGCAAAATGGTGGTCAAATGCTGCCGCAAATGGAAGTGTTGATGCGATAGGTAACCTTGGTATCTGCTACCACTTTGGGTTAGGCGTTGAGTGTGATACGGTAAAGGCAAAAGGTTTATATATTAAATCTATTGAGAAGGGTTCACTTGATTTATTTGAGGTGTTGGCTGAAGTCGGCGAAGATGGAGATGAACTTTGCAGCATTGTGGTTGCTGAATGTTACCTTAAAGGTATCGGTGTAGGACGCAATAAAGATAAAGCGATAGAATACCTTAGCAGAGTGGCTAAAGATGGTTCTGTAAATGCTCAACGTGAACTTGCGTTAGTCTTGCTTAATGATAAAAATCCCAAAGATGCCGCTGTTTGGTTCAAGCGTGCTGCTGATGGTGGCGATCTTGTTTCGACATATTATTATGGTTGGTTGCTTTATAATGGCAGGGGAGTGTCAAGAGATGTGCAAAACGGTGTGATTTATTTACTTAAGGCCGCTGAGGGCGGGTTGCCTCAATCACAATACTTTGTAGGTACAATTTATGCTTCAGGTAAAGGTTTGCCATTGGATGAGACTCAAGCAGTGGAATGGTTCACTCGTGCCGCTTGTGGCGACAATGCCAATGCGATGTGGGAACTTGGAGAATGCTACCGATTGGGTAAAGGTGTAGCTGTTGATTTCAACCGTGCCGCAAAGTGGTATAGCGAAGCAGTTGCAACCGGGAAATATAAACGTCAGTTTACAAAATTGTGTGAAGAGCAAGCAGGCACTCCGTTTATGAAGTATCTTCAAGGCTTAAAAGCATATCTCGTTGATAAAAACTATGAATTGGCTCTCTCATTGTTTAAAGAAGTGGAAAAAGCCAAATACATCAATGGTAAAACTATGCAAGCTGTAATTCTTCGTGACAAGAATTATGCTAAACGTGACGACAAGAAAGCGTTTAAGATGTTTAAACAAGCGTGGGAAAAGGGCGATCCATTGGCGGCTTATTACATGGGTTTAATGTATGAGAGTGGTCAAGGAGTGGAACAAAATGCCGATTTAGCTATGGATATGCTTAAAGCGTCAGCAGAGAAAGGTTGTGCCGCTGCGATGTGTTATATCGGTGATATCTGTTATGAAGGTCGTGGATATGCTCAAAATTATCAAACTGCCGTAAACTGGTATCTGCATGCACAAAAACAACTTGGGTTGACTTCTAATTCGGCTAAACGTCTTGCTCATTGCTATGAAGAAGGTCTTGGCGGTTTGGACGTGGACGCAAAAGCGGCAAAGAAAACTCTTGAAACAAAGAATGTGAACATTGTCACAATTCTAAAATTGATTTAAAAATAATAATCTGATACACCAAAAGGCGGTCTGTTATCGTTAATTAACAGACTGCTTTTTGCTTTTATATATTTATTTTATCAAATAAAAAACAAGTTGAAAAAATTATATAACATAATAGTGGCGGCAGGGAGTGGAAGCCGTTTTGGACAGGATCTTCCGAAACAGTATTGTGACCTGAGAGGTCGTCCGGTATTGATGCACACCATTGAGCGTATGCGTAAAGCAATGCCTCATGCCGATTTCGTATTGGTTATAAATGAAGTTTGTCAAAACTTGTGGGATGACTTGTGCGATCGTTATGACTTTGTTTCGCCGACAATTGTTTATGGTGGTGCTACACGTTGGCAATCGGTGAAAAATGCAATTAATGCAATTCCCGGTGATGCCGATGTTGTTATGGTGCATGACGGAGCGCGTCCACTTGTTAATGCTGCAATGATTGAACGTATCGTGCAAGCGTTGTCGCAAGATGGTGTAGATGGTGTTATTCCTGTTGTCCCGGTAATAGATTCGTTGCGCATGATTGAACCCGGAGGAGCATCAATAGCAGTAGATCGCGCTAAATTCAAATCGGTTCAAACTCCGCAAGCGTTTGATGCGAGTAAGTTGCTTCAAGCCTATTCGCTTCCATACTATGATACATTTACCGATGACGCTTCAGTAATGGCTGCCGCAGGATATGATAAAATTAAACTTGTTGAGGGTGACGCTCATAACATAAAAATCACGTTGCCCGATGATTTGAAAATTGCCGAGATATACATGAGATGACATGAATAGATTGCGTTCGCTCGATATAAAATTTCTAAAAGGAATAGGACCTGCTCGTGCCGAGTTGTTGAAAAAACAACTTGGCATTGCGTCATATTATGATTTACTTTATCATTTCCCATCTCATTATGTCGATCGTTCGCAAATATATCATATTCGTGATTTAAATGGTGAGATGCCGGCAGTCCAACTCAAAGGTCGCTTTGTGTCGTTTTCGGTTCATGGTGAGGGCGCAAAATCTCGATTGGTAGGGCTGTTTTCAGACGGAACCGGTGCTATTGAACTGGTGTGGTTTCGTCGCATTAAGCAGATAAAAGACGCTTATCACATAGGTAGTGAATATGTCTTGTTTGGTAGGCCTGCTGAGTTTAATGGTCGATGGTCTATTGTTCACCCCGAAGTTGATACAACGACATCGGTTGGGGCAATGCAAGGATTGCGTGGAGTGTATCCGCTTACCGAAACATTACGTAATCGAGGTGTCTCATCTCGCACACTATTTATGTGGGTGCAGACTGCGCTTGTGGCAACTCAACATATAAAAGACCCTATACCGGAGGAGATTGCTATACGATTAAATTTGATGCCATTGCGTGAGGCTCTTATCGTAATTCATAATCCGCAAAACAACGAGCAATTGCAACGAGCTCGTTTTAGATTGAAGTTTGAAGAGTTGTTTTATCTGCAACTAAACATTCAGCAATATTCTCGCCGTCGGTCGGCTCAGATTATTGGATTTCGTTTTGCTCGTATAGGTCATTTCTTTAACTCATTTTACTCGCAGTGTCTCCCATTTGAACTCACCGGAGCGCAAAAGCGAGTTATTAAGGAGATACGTGCCGACATGGGAAGCGGTTGCCAAATGAACCGGTTGTTGCAAGGGGATGTTGGCAGTGGTAAAACGCTTGTTGCATTGCTATGTATGTTAATCGCTCTTGACAATGGGACGCAGGCATGTTTAATGGCTCCGACTGAAATTCTTGCTTCACAGCATTTTGAGACGATTTCAAAACTTGTTGCGCCGATAGGTATTAATGTGAAATTGCTTACCGGCTCTACTCGTAAAAAAGAACGTGATTTGATACATTCACAATTGGAGGATGGTTCATTGCACATACTCATCGGTACACATGCTGTTATTGAAGACAATGTGCAATTTCACAATCTTGGTTTTGTTGTGATTGATGAGCAACATCGATTTGGTGTGGCTCAGCGTGCTCGTTTGTGGAAGAAAAACATTACTCCGCCTCATGTGCTTGTCATGACGGCAACACCGATTCCGCGCACACTTGCCATGACGGTTTATGGCGATTTGGATGTGTCGGTTATTGATGAGTTGCCACCCGGGCGCAAACCGGTTGAAACGCTTTTAAGATATGACGAGCAACGCCTACAAGTTTATCAAGCTGTTGGGCGGCAGTTAAAACAAGGACGTCAGGTTTATATTGTTTATCCGCTTATTCAAGAAAATGAAAAACTTGATTTGCGATGCCTTGAAGAGGGCTACGAACTCATTCGTGAGACTTTCCCGATGTATCGTGTTGCTTATGTTCATGGTAAGATGAAACCATCTGAAAAAGATTATCAAATGATGCTTTTTGCTACTCATCAGGCCGATATTCTTGTTGCTACTACGGTGATTGAAGTAGGGGTTAACGTCCCTAATGCTACAACCATGATAATTGAGAATGCCGAGCGTTTTGGCTTGTCTCAGTTACATCAACTGCGAGGCAGGGTAGGGCGTGGTGACGGACAAAGCTACTGTATATTGATGACGAAATATAAAATCGCAAAGGAAACTCGACAACGGTTGGAGATTATGACATCGACAACCGATGGCTTTGTCGTGGCTGAGGCAGACCTGAAGATGCGCGGTCCGGGTGACTTGGAGGGTACTATGCAGAGTGGCATCGCTTTTGACTTGCATATTGCCAATCTTGCATCCGATGGACAGATTGTGCAACTCGCTCGTGATATGGCCGACGATCTATTGGATAAAGATCCTGAATTGGCTCAGCCTCAATATGCTATGTTGCGCAATCATCTCTCTCAATTATTTGATAAAAAGGTTGATTGGAGTCGTATAAGCTAAAATGTTTTAGTTAACATTCTATTAACATGATGATGCCAAAATATGGAGATGACAAACGAGACATGTTGTAAAACATGTTTTTTGTAACCTTGCTGATGGTCAGCGTGTTAGTATTGGATTTACTGTATTTAAATCTGCTTTTGATTTTTTAGCATCTCTAAGACTTCTCTAAGTGGGTAAAAATCACTAACTTTGAGAGAATTTTTGTTCAATCGTGAAAATAATATAAAAACTATGCAAGAAAAAACATTGGTCATATTAAAACCTTCGGCAGTTGAACGTGGACTCATGGGCGAGATTATTACTCGTTTTGAACGCAAAAGTTTATCTATTGTAGGTATGAAAATGATGAAGCTTGATGAACCTATTTTGAGAGAACATTATGCTCATCTTGTTGACCGTCCGTTTTTCCCTTGGATACTTGCTTCAATGATGGCAACTCCGGTAGTCGTATTATGTATTAAAGGTAATGACGCTGTTAACGTAGTGAGAATGATGACCGGAGCTACAAATGGACGTAAGGCTGAGCCGGGAACTATCCGTGGCGATTATAGCTTGAGTGCTCAAGAAAATATCGTTCACGCATCTGATAGCGTAGAGTCGGCAACAGTTGAACTTGCTCGTTTCTTTAAACCTGAGGAGATTATGGAATTTACACATTCCTCTCAAGCGTTTATCTATGCTCCCGATGAAATTTGATATTTAAATACCATTAAATACTAACTCTAATTTTTTAATAACAAAAACATTAAAATGCTTTTATCTAAAACATCTAAATTGACTATCTCGTTGACGATGGCATTAGCTTTTGCTTTCCCCGCAATGGCTCAAACCTATCGTTTGCCGGGCGCACACTCTTCAGAACATAGCGAACTCATCGCCGGTCAGGTTAATGTAGGCGATCAAATAAGAGTTGAAGAAACCGAGCAATTTCTCGAACAACTCTTTGAAGAAGAACTTGAACCGGAAGGCGACATATATGAAATAGGTTGGGATAGCGAGTCTGTGAATTGCTACAAAGGTATGGAAGTCCCTCAAACCAAAGTTATCGATGTCAGCGACTTCTGTATGCCACATCCCGGATATGTAACCTCTAATTATGGTTATCGTAAACGTTTCCGTCGCATGCACCGTGGCATTGATCTTAAAGCATTCACCGGTGATACCATTAGAGCTGCGTTTGATGGCAAAGTGCGTCTCACCAAATATGAACGTCGCGGCTATGGCTATTATGTAGTGATGCGTCATGGCAACGAACTTGAAACCGTTTATGCCCATCTCTCTAAATTCCTTGTGAAGCCCGACCAATATGTTAAAGCCGGGGATCCTATTGGACTTGCCGGAAACACCGGTCGCAGTTTTGGTTCACATCTGCACTTTGAGACACGTTTTATGGGATATGCAATCAATCCCGCCGCGATATTTGACTTTGCCAACCAGACTGTGCATACTGATGAGTACACTTTTGATAAAGATACTTATGAAGAAGCTCGTGATTACTCTCCTGCGGCTCAACAAGCCTATGCCGAGCAATATCGCCAGCAATACATGAACAATCGTTCTGCCAACTCCGGCAACGATAGCGGTGCATCTTCATCAAAAGTTTACCACAAAGTGCGTTCAGGTGAATGTCTAAGCAAAATAGCTCAACGTTATGGAGTGTCGGTTCGTCAAATATGTCGTCTTAATGGCATCAAGACAACATCAAAACTCAAAATCGGACAACGTCTGCGAGTAAAATAACCGCGAAATAAAATTTCAAAACGATACATCTTGGAGGCTTCACAATTGTGTAGCCTCTTTTTGTACTTCTGCAATAGGATTTGTGACAAAATGGCACTTGCGGGGTGTCATGAAAAAATTGGCACGGATTATGCTAATTATAGGGAAAACGAATAAAAATAAATAAGAAATAAACTCTAAATCATTTTTGAATTATGAACATTAAACCATTGGCCGACCGCGTGTTGATTAATCCATGCCCGGCTGAAGAAGTAACTGTAGCAGGTATCATCATCCCCGATTCAGCAAAAGAAAAACCCCTTAAAGGTGTGGTTCTTGCCGCAGGTAACGGTACTAAAGATGAAGAAATGGTAGTGAAAGAAGGTGACACAGTGCTTTATGGCAAATATGCCGGCACCGAGATCGACGTTGAAGGCAATAAATACCTCATTATGCGTCAAAGTGACATCCTCGCTATCGTAAAAGAATAATAATCATATTAAAAAACAGAAATCATGGCTAAAGAAATTAAATTTGATATCAAAGCTCGCGAAGAGCTTAAAAAAGGTGTTGATGCTCTTGCCGATGCCGTAAAAGTGACACTTGGTCCAAAAGGTCGCAATGTAATCATCGAGAAAAAATTTGGCGCGCCCCACATCACTAAAGATGGTGTGTCGGTTGCTCGCGAGGTGGAACTCGAAGACGCATTCCAAAATATGGGTGCTCAACTCGTTAAAGAAGTAGCTTCTAAAACCGGTGACGATGCAGGTGATGGTACAACAACCGCTACCGTTCTTGCTCAATCAATCATCAACGTAGGTCTCAAAAATGTTGCTGCCGGTGCCAACCCCATGGACATCAAACGCGGTATTGACAAAGCCGTAGCTGTTGTTGTTGAAAATATCAAGGGTATGGCTCAAGAAGTGGGTGACGACTTTAAGAAAATCGAAGACGTGGCACGCATCTCAGCTAATAACGACGAGGCTATCGGTGCGCTCATCGCTGAAGCAATGAAGAAAGTGAAAAAAGAGGGTGTTATCACTGTTGACGAAGCTAAGGGTACAGAAACTACCGTTGACATCGTTGAAGGTATGCAATTTGACCGTGGTTACATCTCTCCCTATTTCGTGACCAACACCGAAAAAATGGAGTGTGAAATGGATACTCCTTTCATCCTCATATATGACAAGAAAATTTCAAACCTCAAAGATATGCTTCCCATCCTCGAAGCTACTGCACAAAGCGGACGTCCTTTGTTGATTGTAGCTGAAGATGTTGATCAAGAAGCATTGGCGACACTCGTTGTTAACCGTCTTCGCGGCTCATTGAAAATCTGTGCTGTTAAAGCTCCTGGCTTTGGTGACCGTCGCAAAGAAATGCTCGAAGATATCGCGGTATTGACCGGTGGTGTGGTTATCTCTGAAGAAAAAGGCATGAAACTTGAAGGCGCAACTATCGACATGCTTGGTCGTGCCGAAAAAGTTACTGTCAACAAAGAAAACACCACTATCGTTAATGGTAACGGTGCTAAAGACGCTATCGCAATGCGTGTGGCTCAAATCAAAGCTCAAATCGAGCAAACCACAAGCGACTATGACCGCGAAAAACTTCAAGAACGTCTTGCCAAACTCGCCGGTGGTGTAGCTGTGCTCCACATTGGTGCGCCAAGCGAAGTTGAAATGAAAGAAAAGAAAGACCGTGTTGATGACGCACTCAGCGCAACTCGCGCAGCTATCGCCG
Source organism: Muribaculaceae bacterium (assembly GCA_017396945.1). Lineage (GTDB taxonomy): Bacteria > Bacteroidota > Bacteroidia > Bacteroidales > Muribaculaceae > RGIG4079. Next base: position 56,442 of record JAFQKI010000009.1, read on the forward strand.
AAGGTATCGTGCCAGGTGGTGGTGTGGCTTATATCCGTTGCGTTGCCAAACTTGAAGACCTTAAAGGTGAAAACGAAGACGAAACCACAGGTATTCAAATCGTGAAACGCGCAATCGAAGAACCTCTCCGTCAAATCGTGGCTAACGCCGGTGTTGAAGGTGCGGTTGTAGTTCAAAAAGTGAAAGAAGGCGAAGGCGACTATGGTTACAACGCTCGCAAGGGTATTTATGAAAACCTCCTCTCAGCAGGTGTTATCGACCCCGCCAAGGTTACCCGCGTGGCACTCGAAAACGCTGCTTCAATCGCCGGTATGTTCCTCACTACCGAATGTGTTATCGCTGAGAAAAAAGAGGAAAATCCTGCTCCCGCAATGGCAGCTCCCGGCATGGGAGGAATGGGTGGCATGATGTAAACCCATTATTATCTATAAAGCAACAAGGGCGGTGGTTTTACCATCGCCCTTGTCGTTTTTACTCTCCCGCAAATTTATACAATACCAATGCGTTCGTCATATATGAAGTCATAAATCTCTTCTTTGATCTCATCTTCGGTTTCTAATTCAGGCAGTAATAAAATAGCACTTCTTATATTTTTGTGTTTGAAAGTTATAAAATCATTTTGAGTACCCATCGCAATTTTCTGCGTATTTAGGAGATATTTGTTGGGAAATCCTTAATGATTTATAAATTCCACAAGTCGCATAACCGTCTTGATTTGCCCATTTAAGATTATTTTTGCAGTTAAAACAAGTTTTTTCTTGTAGATTTACATCGTCTATAGAAATAGATGGTTGGATAAAATTATTTTTTGCAACATTACCTTGTTTTATGTTACAATCTTGTCTATCCCTGAAATTTTCTTTAGGCTTTAATTCGCGTTGTCGTAATTCTAACTCAGACTGAAAGATGTCTCGTTTACAAATACGATATATTTGATTGTTGTTTCTTATTCGTAATGGCTCTCGTTGTATAGTTCTATTAGTTATGGCGCAACAAGTGTCTTTGAGTATACACTGTTTGCAGTCTGTTTCAGATACAACTTTTACAGATTTATTCGCTTGTTGATATATTGATTCTATATTATTGAAATAGATGTTATTATTAATCCATCTTCGGTCTGTATTTGAATGTAATAGGAAGTCTTCTAATGATTCTAGTGTTTGATTTGATAAATCAACTTCGAGACAATTCAGATTTGTGTAATCAATGTCTTTTTTGTGCTGTATTTTATGTTGGAATATAAATTCAATTAGATATTGTTGATTGTCGTTTGTTAAAGCAATAACGTTTGGTTGTTTGTCTATGCGTTCATAGTGACTATCAATCTGAACTTTGGTAAATGTGATATCGCTTTCTTTGTATATATTGTAGTATGTCGGTGCGTGAATCTGTTTTTTTGAGAAAATTATTTGTTCTGCCAATTTGTATAGAATGACCATATAGCATATTTCTAAATTAGCTCTACGAACTTGGCTACAATGTGCAAAACCATGTTCTCTGATGTTTCCATGTCGAGCAAGTAATTGTTCTTTGCAATGAGGACAAATACAATTACATTTCAAGCCGTTTGGCACATTATCAATATGTACCATTTCCCCCTCTGGATTCTGTGCCCATGAAAAAATTGGTCTTATTCTCATATTTGTCTAATCTCAATATGAACAATCTATCGCAAATTTAAGACTTTAATGTGAATAAACCAATTTAAAAGATATGTTTTTTGTCTTGTCAGAATTTGCTTGTGTCGTGATGTTTCGATAAATTTGCAGAAAGAACTTCGCTTTATGGAAAATATAAAACAACGTATTGAAGAGTTGCGCGATGAGTTAAATCGCCACAATCATAATTATTATGTGCTTAACGCTCCTGAGATCAGCGACCAAGAGTTTGACTTCATGATGAAGGAGTTGGAGGCACTTGAGAAAGCGCATCCTGAGTATGATGACCCTCTGTCACCTACCCATCGAGTGGGTAGCGACTTGATTAAGGGGTTTACTCAGGTGGCTCACATTCACCCAATGTTGTCGCTTGGCAATACCTATTCGATTGCCGAGGTTGAGGACTTTATGCGTCGTGCCAAGACTGCGTTAATGGGAGAGCAATTTGAGATTGTGGGAGAAATGAAATTTGACGGGACTTCAATATCGTTGATATATGAGCATGGACGCCTTGTGAGAGCGGTGACTCGCGGTGATGGAGAGAAAGGAGATGTTGTTACCGACAATGTCAAGACGATTAAAAGTATTCCGTTGCAATTGAAAGGGGAGGGAATCCCCAACTTGCTTGAAATTCGCGGAGAGATTGTGTTGCCATGGCAAGCTTTTGAACGACTCAACCGGGAGCGAGAGTTTAATGAAGAGCCATTGTTTGCCAATCCGCGCAATGCCGCATCGGGAACACTCAAGATGCAAAACTCTGCCGAGGTCGCTCGTCGCGGTCTTGACGCTTATTTCTATTATATGCTTGGCGACAACCTTCCTTGTGACAATCACTATGACAATATGGTGCGTGCGCGTGAGTGGGGATTTAAAGTCTCTGATGTGATGACAGTATTACGTACTATTGAAGAAGTTGATGCCTTTATCGAGCGGTGGGATGTTGAACGCAAAACGCTCCCGGTCGCTACCGACGGACTTGTATTTAAAGTCAACTCGTTGCGCCAACAACTCAATCTCGGTTTCACAGCTAAGTCACCACGCTGGGCGATTGCCTACAAATTTCAAGCCGAGCGAGCGTTGACACGACTTCAGTACATATCCTACGAAGTTGGACGTACCGGAGTTATAACCCCAGTCGCCAATCTCGACCCGGTATTGTTGTCGGGCACGATAGTGAAACGCGCATCCTTGCATAACGAAGATATAATACGCTCTCTTGATATCCACAGTTGTGATAAAGTCTATGTGGAGAAGGGGGGCGAGATAATTCCCAAAATTACCGGGGTTGACATGTCGGCACGTTTGCCCGAAGCCGCTCCTATCGGTTTTGTTACTCATTGTCCGGCATGTGGCACTGAGTTGGTGCGTGTTGAGGGAGAAGCTGCATGGGTATGCCCCAATAAGTATGGTTGTGATCCGCAAAGGGTAGGGCGAATTGAACATTTTGTGGGACGTCGCATGATGAATATCGATGGGATAGGAGAAGAGACTGCTCGTATATTTTACTCCAAAGGGTTGATTAAAGATATTGCCGATCTCTATGAAGTAAAAGCCGATGATATTGTGTTGATTGAGCGAATGGGACCGCGTGCTGCTGAGCGCATTCTTCAAGGACTTGAGGACTCAAAAAAGATACCATTTGAACGAGTATTGTTTGCCTTGTCAATCCCATACGTTGGCGAGACTACAGCCAAAAAAATTGCTCGTTCGGTAAGGGATATTGACACACTCATCTCTATGTCGATTGAGCAGCTTGTTGAGATAGAAGATGTGGGTGAACGCATTGCTGAAAGCATAATAGAGTATTTCTCGGTAGAGGGTAATCGTGTCATAGTTGAGCGATTGCGAGCAGTCGGATTGCAATTCTCTATGTCGGAAGAAAGTAACGAAGGGCGTACCGACCGCTTGGCGGGAAAATCAATCGTGATAAGCGGAACGTTTATACATCATTCTCGCGATGAATATAAAGCCATGATTGAGTTGCATGGAGGCAAAAATGTGGGGTCAATATCCAAAAAGACCGATTATGTCTTTGCCGGGGAAAATATGGGACCATCTAAACTTGAAAAGGCTACATCGCTCGGTATCCCTATTATAGATGAGGACACTTTCCTGAGAATGATTTCGGAGTAAATTTTACTCTTTGCGATTAAAATGTGTATTTCAGTCCCGCCGTTCCTCGAAAAGCGGGATTGAAATGACGATCGCTTTTGTCGCTAAAATCAAATAACTCTTTTATGTCGCGGTCGCGTATTTGTGCCGTGCGTAACCAATCTACCCCGGCGCTGATTGAGATGCTGAAATGTTTATCAAATTGATATGATGCTCCGAGATATGATTTCAGCATTGTCGATGAGTATATTTTAGATTCATTGTCGATTTTCATAACAGCTGAAATCCCATCCATCTCAAATGCCGCAAGTTCAAGTTTGAATTTCGGTGATAGCATTGTCGATGCCGAGATTTTTAATTCTCTGAGTAGTTCGATGTTGAATTGGAATTTTCCTTTGCGCTCCCAGCTGACATAAATCATAGGTAAAACCATCGGTGCGCCAAATGAATTGGTCAAGCCTCCACCAATGCCGAGTTTGAGTGTCGGGTGCAGATTGTAGATGAAAACCACTCCACCATTGACGAGAATGCTTTTGAGCCTGATTTCATCATCGGGAGCATAAATGCCTGCGCCTATAGTTGCCACAACATTCCATTTTTCGCCAATGGGGCGAATGTGGGTGAAGTTTACCCCGGCATTTATAATGTGGTCAGGATTGTAAGATAATGCCAATCCATCGTTATTCATTATGCCATATTGGGCATTTATACTTGCAATCCATATTGTCGGTTGCCGTCGTTCGTTGAATTTCATTGATAGTGTTTTGTTGAACGAGGCTGTCACGATTGATAAATCGCCTGTGCCGTAATTGTTGCCGTCATTATCTTTTAATCGGCTTGATGACACATAGTCATAGCCAATAGAAATGTTTTGTGCTGCTACCGATTGAAACGATAGAAGCAACGCGATGATGGTAGGTAGGAGCGTTTTCATGTTATAAATGTTTATAATTGTAATTTAAACGATATTATAACAATTATTGTTTTGTAAGATATTCAAATCTCTTTTTTACACTATTTGACATAGAAAAGTTTTATCACAGAGATATAATCCTTAAATTTGCCATGTTAAATTAAGGTGATATAAAATCTCTTTAACTAATTTTGAATTTGACTTAACATAAATCGTAATTACTTTATGGAAAATGTGAGTTTTAATGCGTTTTTTGAGAATGCAATAAAAAAACATTGGGAAAATCTTGCGCTGACTGATTTTAATGGTGTATCATTTCAATATCGCGACTTGGCTCGCAAAATAGCCAAATTGCATGTGCTTTATGAACATATAGGGCTTAAGCCCGGCGATCGCATCGCTGTGTGCGGCCGCAACTCATCACAATGGGCTGTAGCATATCTTTCTACAATGACCTATGGCGCTGTGGCAGTTCCGTTGCTTCACGAGTTTAAGGCTGATAATATCCATCACCTTGTAACTCATAGTGAGGCCAAATTGCTTTTTGTTGATGCCGCTATTTGGGAAAATCTCGATCCGGCGGCAATGCCTATGCTTGAGGGTGCATTTAATATAAGTGAGTATTCTTTGTTCTTGTCTCGTTCTGAAAAATTGACTGAGGCTCGCCGTCATCTTAATGAGTATTTCGGTAAGAAATATCCTGAGCGTTTTACGCCTACCGATGTTGTTTACTACCAAGACCAACCCGATGAATTGGCAATTATAAACTATACTTCAGGTTCTACAGGTTTTTCTAAAGGAGTGATGTTGAGCTATCGCAACCTTTGGTCAAATGTGCAATTTACAATGGATCATCTCAAGTTCCTTGCGCCTGGCGATAAATTGGTGTGTATGCTCCCGATGGCTCACATGTATGGTATGCTTGTAGAATTGTTGCACCCGCTTGCCAAGGGGTGTCACATTCACTTCCTCACTCGTGTACCATCACCCAAGGTGATTATGGATGCTTTTGCCGCGGTTAAGCCCAAACTCGTTGTAACCGTGCCTTTGATTATTGAGAAAATCATTAAGACTAAGGTATTCCCATTGCTCGAGAAACCGGTAATGTCATTGATGTTGAAAGTGCCTTTTGTCGATGATTATTTGTTGGCAAAAGTAAAAGAAAAAATTGTCGCGACATTTGGAGACAACCTCCAAGAGCTCATTATTGGTGGCGCCGCGCTAAATAAGGATGTTGAGTCGTTCTTGCGTCGTATCGAGTTCCCATATACCGTTGGTTATGGTATGACAGAGTGTGCTCCACTCATCGCTTATTGTCCTTGGCAAACTCAGCGTGCCGGTTCATGTGGTAAGGCTGTTGACCGCATGGAGTTGCGCATCGAAAAGCCTGATCCCGAAACCGGAACCGGTGTGTTATGGGTTAAGGGTGCCAACGTAATGCAAGGATATTACAAAAATCCAGAAGCAACCGAGGGGGTATTCCGTGATGGTTGGATGAACACCGGAGACATTTGCCAAATCGATGAAGACGGCTATGTTTACATTCGCGGTCGTGACAAGAATATGATTCTTGGCCCATCGGGTCAAAATATCTATCCCGAAGAGATTGAACAACAACTCAATAATATGCCTTATGTTTGCGAGTCAATCGTTATCGATGAGGACAATCAACTTGTAGCTCTGGTTTATCCCGATCTTGAAAACGCGACAAAACAAGGCATCTCAATCCCCGAACTCGAAAAGATGATGGAAGATAATATCAAACAACTCAATCCTGAATTGCCGGCTTATTCACAAATTAAGCGTGTAAAAGTGCATCTTGAGGAGTTTGAGAAAACTCCAAAACGCTCAATCAAGCGTTATCTATATCAACACAGCAAATAATAGAAATAACAGATTTAACCGATTACCTAAAAAATGGACAGTGCATTGGCGGCTCTCATTGGGCTTGTGTTATCAATTGTATTGATTATTATAAAACTATCCCCTGTTTACAGTCTCATTCTTGGGGCTGTGACCGGAGGTTTATTGGCAGGGTGGGGACTTGAGACCACTGTTGCTGAGATGATTAACGGAGTCAAGGAAATAACTCCGGCGATTGTGAGAATTATCGCTGCCGGAGTCTTGACCGGTATGCTTGTTAAAACAGGAGCGGCTTCTACGATTGCCCGAAGCATCATAAAAGCAATGGGGCAGAGGTTTATATACTTTGCTTTGGCTCTATCGGCATTGTTGCTCACTGCGATGGGAGTGTTTATCGATGTGGCGGTTATTACGATTGCTCCGATTGCGATAATAATGGGCAGTCGTTTGAAATTGTCTAAAATGAAACTGTTGCTTGCTATGGTTGGTGGTGGTAAGTGTGGCAATATCATTTCACCTAACCCCAACACTATCATTGCGGCAGAGAATTTCAATGCTCCGCTTCCCGATGTTATGATGGCAAACATTCTGCCGGCTATCGTTGGATTGCTTGTTACGGTTTTTGTTATCGTGCCACTTATACCCAAAAAAGACCTTATTGAGGGTGAGGTGGAAAATGATACAGAAGAAAATCTTCCATCGCTTTGGAAAAGTTTGCTCGGACCGATTGTAACTATTCTATTGCTTGCGCTCCGTCCTATAGCCGATATTGTTGTTGATCCGATGATTGCATTGCCGGTTGGTGGGATTGTGGGAATAATTATGACCGGACATTGGCGCAATATAAGTGATTGTCTTACATACGGACTTGGGAAAATGGCTCCTATCGCCATTTTGCTCGTGGGGACCGGAACTATTGCCGGAATAATTAAAGCGTCGGCAATTAAAGATGTGTTGGTCAATTTACTTTCAGGTTGGAGCGAAGGCGGTACATTTATGGCTCCCATTTCTGGTGCGTTGATGTCGGCTGCGACTGCTTCAACGACAGCCGGTGCTACAATCGCTTCTGCGTCATTTGCCGATGTTATTCTCGCTGCCGGAGTTTCTGCTGTTTGGGGTGCCGCGATGATTAATTCAGGTGCTACAATCCTTGATCATTTGCCTCATGGCTCATTTTTCCATGCTACCGGAGGCTCAATGGGTATGGGTGTTAAAGAACGCCTCAAACTCATTCCCTATGAAACCGCTGTTGGTCTTGTTATAGCCCTTCTCGGTGTCTTTGCATTTATGATATTGAAATAATCAAGCAAAACAACAAAAAAAGCCGTTGCTCACATTTGTGTAGCAACGGCTTTTTTGTTGTTCCTTGGACAATGTCATTCTATTGCTGTATTAGGGGTATTCTCAGTCATTGCGCGGTAGATGAGACTGAGGATGGTTGGGCGTGGGTTGAGGTCGCTAAACGCTTTGTTGCTGCGAGTGGGGTTAACGCGGTTGCAAAGGAAGATATATATCAATTCACTTTCAGGATCTACCCAGAAACATGTACCGGTGAAACCGATATGCCCGAATGTGGCGGCTGATGCCTCTTCGGCTGTCGGACTCTTGTCGGGGTCGGTCATGTCGGGTTTGTCAAAACCAAGTCCGCGACGACAATTCGGACTTTTGTCGGTGGTAAACAAGCTCACAGTCTCTTCCGACAGAATGCGCACACCGCCATACGTTCCGCCATTAAGCCACATTTGACACAGTTTGGCAAGGTCGGTAGCGTTTGAAAACAATCCCGCATTCCCTTGCACTCCACCAGAGAAGTTGGCAATCTCATCATGTACGTATCCTTGCAATGTCTGTCGGCGTAGGAATTGGTCGTTTTCTGTTGGAGCTATATCTCCGACACTCCATCCCGATGATAGTGGGCGATAACAAGTGTGGTATGCTCCGAGTGGTGCGAAAATACTATCATTAACCCAACGGTCGTGGCTGATGCCGGTTAGGCGTTCCTCCATTTCCATCAGTAGGCAGAAGTTCAAACAACTGTAATTATATTTTTTGTTACGGCGCAATTTCGCATCATATATGCGTCCTCTTATCGTGTCGAGTGTTGCGCTACCCACATACAATCCCTTTGCTGCTTCGATATTAAATTGCGATGTGGCGATGGGTGATGTGATATCGCGTCTCATTTGCGCTTGGTTGTTGCCATATACGCTATTCTCAATAAAAATTGAGTATAGCGACGACTGTTGACGTTTGAAGAGTGGTTTTTCGTATGTCGCAGTGTCCATCATGAGGTTAAACATATTGATTGATGCGGGCATTCCCGACTCATGATAGAGTAATTCTCTGACAGTGATGTCGGCTTTGTTGCCGTTGCGTAGTCCGGGAATGAAAAATGATGCGGGGGAGTCAAGCCTGAACAGCTTGAGGTCAAAGGCCTTCATTACCCCTGGAAGTGTTCCGGTAGCTTTTGATACCGATGCGAGGTCATAAAGCGTACCGGTACTCACCGGCGTTTCTCCATCAAACGACAGATTGCCGTAACAGCGGTCTATAATAATATTACCATGCTTTGCCACAATCAGTTGGCAACCGGGGAATGCTCCGTTTTCCAAACCTTTGTTTATGATGAAATCAATGCTGTCGGTTGCCCAACTATTTACACCACTCATCATCGGGGTGCTGTATCCAAGACGTGTTTTCTGTATGTCAACGCCACTGCCAATTGGCGCAAGTCCGTTGAGGTTGACCGGAAGACGTCCGCTCACATCTATTCCTCCAAATATCGCTTGTGCGGCATATTCTCGTGTATATGGGGTGTCGTCATAGGCCAGCAGTAGGGTAGGCACGTCTTTCAGATATGAGCGAAATTTGTTAGTGCGATAGGCGGTTGTGAAAAACACCGGAATTAGGTTTTCGCAATTTCTTAACTGAGCATAAACATTGCGTGCCCATTGTTTATCATCATAAACCGCGACAATCACGATGTCGTGGCTCTTTATCTCGCTAAGTTCCGATGTGGTGAAACTCCTGCTTGCAGTGCTATATCGGTTTATGCGCGCATATTTGGAGCAGAACTCCGTGAAAGTTTCATCAGTATCGGTGCCGATATTAACCACTGCTATTGATTGCGTCAGATTTTTTATCGGCAACAGATTGTCCCTGTTGAAAACCGCTGTTATCGACCCGGCGGCAAGAGCGCGATTTACGGCATCGGCTTCGGGTGAGTTCAACTCTCCATTAATGTTGTTTAAATCGATCGGTTGGTGTTGATGACACTTGAGCGCATATTTGTATGCAAGCATTTTTTTGCAACGGATTTCGATGTCGCTCCATGAGATTCTGCCTGAGTTGGCTGCATTGATGATTGCGGTGATGTTGTGTGAAATATCACCGGGGTCAAGTAATACATCGGCTCCGGCGCGCAACGCCTCAATACAGATGTTTCCCCCGCTTTGTGCTCCTTTCATAGTGAGGGCGTCGGTAAATACAAGTCCATCAAACCCCATTTGCTCTTTGAGCAGGGTAGTTGTTATTTTGCGTGACAGGGATGCCGGTGTGCTGCTATTGTCGTATGCCGGCACAGAGAGATGTCCCACCATTATTCCCGACAGACCGCTCTCGATATAGCTTTCAAACGGCACTAAATCGACTTCTCTCATTTTTGCTTGAGAGTGATAAATCGTGGGTAGTGAGTCATGAGAATCGACCGAGGTGTCGCCATGACCGGGAAAATGTTTGCTCACCGACATCACGCCACCCCCTTCAAGACCGAGGGAGTAAGCTATGCCGAGACGCGACACTCTTTCAGGATCTTCACCAAATGAGCGGTAACCTATCACCGGGTTGGCGGGATTGGAATTGACATCAAGCACAGGCGCAAAATTGACGTGTATCCCCATCGCTTTGCATTGTCGGGCTATCTCTCGACCATAGTTATATAATAAGGTCTCGTCTTTGATTGCCCCCAACCCCATGTTGTAGGGATAGCGTGGTGTCTCTTTCATTCTCATCGCCAATCCCCACTCTCCGTCGAGTGTTATCATTAACGGCACGTTGGTAATGGATTGCGCGTGGTTTATCAAGGTGGCATATTGCTCGACCGAGCCACGGCTGAACAGTAAGCCCCCAACCTCGTTTTTCTCAACCTCACGACTTATTGCCGCCATCGCCTTATTGCTTGACGGTCCAATCATCGGGATAAACAATTGGGCTACACGTTGTCGGTTGCTGAGTGAAGAATATACCGAGTCAACCCATCGGTTGCGCTCGATACTGTCGCTTCGCTCGATTAGCAATGTTGTTTTGGCATTGATGCTACACGTGATAGACAGCATCGCTATTATGATTGATAAAAATCTCTTTTTCATCGCGCAAGTCAATTAATTTTTTACGAAGATAGCGAATTATCGATTATAAAACAATTTGTTCCGAAAAAAATCACTACCTTTGACACATATACCTAAAACATAGTAAAAACTACGATTAATCGATATGAAAATTTACGTTGCTCCCGATAAGTTTAAGGGGACTATCTCGGCTTATACTGCTGCCGATACTATCGCCAAAGTTGTTAAAGAGGCATTTCCCGCTTATGAAGTAATCTCTGCCCCTATGGCCGACGGAGGAGAGGGGACGGCTGCTATTGCTGCAAAGTTTCTGAACATGAAGCCAAGTATGATAGATGCAACCGACTCTCTTGGTCGTCCTTGCCAGGCACAGTATTTTGTAAACGAGTTTACTCGCGAGGCTTTTGTGGATTGTAGCACTGTGTCGGGCTTGGCTCTCATTGCTCCCGAAGATCGCCGACCGATGGAGGGCTCAACCTATTCGCTTGGTGTACTCATTAATAATATACTTGATAGTGGAGTTACAAAACTTAATATCGGTATCGGTGGTAGTGCAACATCTGATGGCGGTGCCGGAATGCTTCAAGCGCTTGGCGTGAAGTTTATCGACATCAATGGCAAAGAGATGCAACAACACGTCGCTCCTCAAGACTTGTCAAGTATTGCCGGAATAGATGTTTCGGCAGTGAACTTTGACTTGTTGCAACGCTCGCTCGTGGTGCTGAGTGATGTTGATGTGCCTATGGTTTCTGATAAAGATGAGGTAACAACTCTCACATTCGCACCTCAAAAAGGGTTTATCGGTGAGGCGTTAACCCAACTTGTTATTGGTTTGCGCAACTGGCGCAATGTGGCTATTGCTGCATTGCCCGACCATGGCGATGAACACTATGCCGGAGCTGCCGGCGGACTCGGTTTTGCTTTTGGTCGTGTACTTGGGGTGCCGGTGCAAAGTGGTGCTGAATATATGGTAAATCTCTATGACCTTGTAAATTCCGAAACTGCGATGATTATTACCGGTGAAGGTAGCATTGATGACCAAACGATGTGTGGAAAGGTCGTAGGCGAAATTATGACACAAGCCTCAAAGGTTGATGTGCCGGTTATTGCCATTGGCGGGCGCGTAACCGATGGTTTCACCGACCATGATGCCTTTGCTGCTGTCTTGGCTACAACCGATCACCTCCCCGATGAGCCACTCACCCCCGAAGTTGCCCAGCGCCGTCTCCATCTCACCGCTCACAGCTGCGTCCCTGCAATCATTTCTGCTTTAAGTTTAAGGGTACTTCTATAAATTACTTTGTGGTGATTTGAGAATTTTTATTTGAGAAGATTTTTGTTTTTTATCGAGTGAGCATAGAGAGCTATGCGATTGAGATAAAGGCAAAAAGATGCCAAATAAAATCTAAAAGCTTACAAAAGAACAGATCCTGATAACTATTGTTTAACTATTTCGTGGAATTTATAGAAATTCCCTTAAGATAAAACCGGTATATGGGACAACAAATAGAAAACGCATTAGCGATAGGAACAATTGTCGATAGCGGTAATGTAAAATATCGCATAGAAAAGGTGCTTGGACAAGGTGGTTTCGGGATCACCTACAAGGTTACGGCATCAAAAATGGATGGCAATATACCTATTGAAGTGACCTATGCTCTTAAAGAGTTTTACATGAAGGATTACTCTGATAGAGACAAAAAAAGTGGCGCGGTAATCAGTACAGCAAAGAGTGTTGCATTGTCACGAAAATCGTTTCTTTCTGAGGCTCGTCGATTAGCAAGCATAAAGCATAAAAATATTGTGGCTGTTAATGAGGTGTTTGAGGCAAACAATACGGCTTACTATGTGATGCAATATCTTGAGGGCGAGAGTCTTTACAAATATCTCGATACAAAAAGATCTTTGTCGGTATCGGAGGCGTTGCAATTGATGTCGCCTATATTTGACGCAGTTAGTTATCTGCATAAAAATAGGTTTACACACTTGGATATCAAGCCCGATAATATCATGTTGACTAAGAATCGTGATGGGGTGTTGAAACCGATATTGATAGATTTCGGATTGTCAAAGCATTATGATGCTCAAGGCAATGAAACATCTGTGTTGCAACAGATATGTGTCAGTCCCGGTTATTCTCCGTTTGAGCAGTATTTGGGAATACACACCTTTACTCCGCAAGCCGATGTTTATGCTCTTGCGGCTACGCTTTATCGTTGTTTGACCGGTTCTGTTCCGCCAGATTGTAGAGACTATCGTGATGAGCCAAAATCAATGTTGCCGGTAATCGCCAAGGGATTGGCAAATGTTGATACTCATATCCGTGAGGCTATTCTTTCGGCGATGAAAAGCTCTAAAATAGAGCGTACGCAGTCGGTAGCCGCTTTTGTCGCCCATTTAAATCAATCAGCCGATATCCCTGAATTTGTTGAAGACCCCAATGCAACAATTGAAATCCCTATCCCCGAGCCGGTTGACCCTAAAAAAATACTTCCGATAAAAGATCCTAATCCACCAAGACCACATAAACTCTGGGACTATATAAATCCGGTGCTTCAGATTATTGGGATTTTTATTATTGGAGGTCTTGTTTTTGTAGCGATAATGTGGGTTGCGTCAAGAGGAGGGAGTGCTGATGAGCCAATTGATACCAATCCATACAATCCGATCAATACTACTGCAACTGCGTCGTCGAGCCGCTTGCCCGACAAGGCAGTTGATTTGGGTTTGAGTGTTTTATGGTCCGACCGCAATGTCGGGGCGTCTTCCCCAAGTGATTACGGAGGTTATTACGCCTGGGGCGAGACTTCCACCAAGAGCGATTATAGTTGGAGCACATACACTCATTGCGATGGTAGTTATAACACGTGTCATAACATCGGCTCAAATATCGCCGGGAGCCGTTATGATGTAGCACGTCAGGCCTGGGGTGGCGGATGGAAGATACCTACCAAGGCGCAGTGGGAGGAACTCGAAAATAGATGCACATGGACATGGACTACAGAGGGTGGTCATAGCGGTTATAAGGTTACGGGCCCTAATGGTAACTCTATCTTCTTGCCCGCTGCGGGCTCCCACTTCTTCGGTACGTCGTCCTACTACGGCTACTACTGGAGTTCTACGCTCTTCGAGAGCGGTACCGCAGACGCATGGCAATTGCACTTCGATAGTGGCGATCATAGCATGTGCTTCAGCTTCCGCGACTACGGTCGCACGGTGCGCCCGGTCACAGAAAAATAAGCGGAGCAGATATTCCCTCCCTAAGGGAGGATTTAGATTGTCTGAGTGACCGCCAAAACGATAAAAAATGCGTTCCGGGTTCCTCACTTGTATTTACCCCCTCCCCGCAAGCGGTACTCCCCCTATCGCGGTCGCGACAAGGGGAGACTGCTCAAACCCCCTCGTCTCTCTGAGCCACTCCCCCTATTTGCTGCGCAAACAAGGGGAGACTGAAAAATGTGTGGATTAATCGCGATTAATCGGCGCAATCTCCCTCTAAGTTAGAGGGAGTCCGGCATAGCCGTGAGGGAGTCTGTCAGGCTATTTAAGTCGGTGGATAGTGAGGCGAGAGTTGGCAATGCTGACTCGGAGAAAATAAAAGTAGTTTGAATTGGTTGATTTATAGTGATATAGGTGAGGGTAGAGAAAAATAATTTGCAAAAACTTTTGTCAACTGAAATTTTTGTCGTAACTTTGCAGTCGCAAAGCCGTTGAGGCGGTATGGCTCCTTAGCTCAACTGAATAGAGCATCTGACTACGGATCAGAAGGTTACAGGTTTGAATCCTGTAGGAGTCACAAAGTGTTTTTATCGGCTCCTTAGCTCAACTGAATAGAGCATTTGACTACGGATCAAAAGGTTACAGGTTTGAATCCTGTAGGAGTCACACAAAAAATCCATTGTTACATCGACAATGGATTTTTTTGTTTTGATATGGATGTATCTGCTAATTGATGTTGCGAGCTTTGTAGATGATATCTTTTGCCTCGTTGATTTGGCGGAATTTTTCTTCGGCTGCTTTGTGAATATCTTTGCCGAGTGAAGCGACGCGGTCGGGATGATGCTTCATTGCGAGTTTACGATATGCCGCTTTCACTTCTGTATCGGTGGCGGTGGGCTCGATTTCAAGGACTTTATATGCTTCTTCAAGGGTTGTACCTCCGAGATTTAGCATTGAGTCAACCTCTTGTGCCGACAATCCCATTGATGTGGCAATCTCTTTTAACGCGGCGATCTCTTCTTTACACACATTACCATCGCTACGAGCAATCAATGTGAGAAAGTTCAATAGTTGCAATCGTTCCTCATAGCTTAGGTTGGCTTTGATCTGTTGTCCGCAGTCATATATGGTGTCGCGAAATGCCGATGGGTTGCGGGCGTCCATCTGTTTGCGTTGTTCAAAAAGGTTGAGGAGGATTTGGTTGCCCTCGATTGCCGCGGTTTCGCCAAAGGCGTTACGTAGAAAACGGCGTACAAATTCCATCTCGCTGTGCATTATCTTGCCGTCGGCTTTGATGACATACGAAGCCATCACGAGCATTGAAAACAAGAAACTGTTACGTTGTCCGTAGGCTTGATTGGTGGTGGATTGCTTTTGGGGTGAGTCGCTTGACGCACCATCAAACATTGCTCCAATGGCAAATCCGGCAAGTGCTCCGAGTGGGCCGCCCGCCATAAATCCAAATATCCCGCCAATCCATTTGCTGTATCCCATAATTTATCGGTATTTTGATTTTTCCTCACAAAGTTACTAAAATACTTCCATTTGCCCAACCCGATAGCGGTAGGGGAAATAAAAAAGGAAGCTCGTTTGAGCTTCCTTGGCGGAGAGAGAGGGATTCGAACCCCCGGAGGTGTTACCCTCAACGGTTTTCAAGACCGCCGCAATCGACCACTCTGCCATCTCTCCAGTGGTCATCGTTGTGATTTCCGAGTGCAAAGGTAGTACAGTTTTTTATTCTGTGCAAATTTTTTGTTGCATTTTTTTGAAATTATTTTTTGTGAATATGAAAAATAAATGTTTGGAGATGGTTTTAAGTGTTGAAAATAAGCATTATGCGTTGTGTATTATGAATTGTGCATTAAAATGTGTATCTTTGCACTCTAATTTTAAAGGTAAAGTAAAAAAATGGGTTTGTTCAGTAAATTCTTCTCAAAAGAGAAAAAAGAAACTCTTGACAAAGGTTTGGAGCGTACCAAGCAAGGCGTTTTTGCCAAAATCGCACGTGCAGTTGCCGGAAAATCAAAAATTGATGATGAAATTCTCGACAATCTTGAAGAGGCATTTATCACTTCTGATGTAGGCGTAGAGACTACGTTGAAAATCATTGATCGTATTCAAAAACGTGTAGCTCGCGATAAATATGTAAATTCATCGGAACTGAACAAACTTCTATGTGAAGAAATCACTGAGCTTCTTGCCGAAAACAATAATGACTCTACGCAAGAAGACTTCACAGTTCCTGCCGATCATAAACCTCACGTTATAATGGTTGTGGGTGTCAACGGAGTTGGTAAGACAACAACGATCGGAAAACTTGCTCATCAGTTTAAGCAAGCGGGCAATAAGGTGATGCTTGGCGCTGCCGACACATTCCGTGCGGCGGCTGTTGAACAACTTGATGTGTGGGGTGAGCGTGCCGGAGTCCCGGTAATCAAGCAGAAACTTGGTGCCGATCCAGCCGCTGTGGCATTTGATACTCTGTCATCGGCTAAAGCCAATGATATTGATGTAGTGATAATCGATACAGCCGGACGTCTTCATAATAAAAAAGGGTTGATGGACGAGTTGACCAAGATACGCAACGTGATGCAGAAAGTTGTACCCGACGCTCCACATGAAGTGTTGCTTGTGCTTGACGGCTCTACCGGTCAAAACGCGTTTGAGCAAGCTCGTCAATTTGTGGCTGCTACAAGCGTAAATGAGTTGGCGATAACCAAACTTGATGGCACGGCCAAGGGTGGGGTAGTTATCGGTATCAGTGACCAATTTAAAATACCTGTGAAATATATCGGACTTGGAGAGGGTATTAACGACCTTCAAGTGTTCCATAAGAATGAGTTTGTCGAATCTCTTTTCGGCGATAGCACCAAATGATAAAACGCAAAGTCGATGTCGTAACTTTGGGGTGCTCCAAAAATCTTGTTGACTCGGAGCGTGTCCTAAAAATGTTTGCCGATGCCGGATGTGAGGTGGTTCACAACCCGGAGCATTGCTGTGGCGATGTTGTTGTGATAAACACTTGCGGATTTATCGGTGACGCAAAAGAGGAGTCGATAGAAACGATATTGCAATATGTCAATGCCAAAAACGACGGCGATGTAGCTGAGGTTTATGTAATGGGTTGTCTGTCGGAGCGTTACCGCAATGAGTTGCCTGTTGAAATCCCCGAAGTCGATGGTTGGTATGGCAAATTTGACTGGGTTAAGTTGGTCTCTGACATATCTAAGAAGCAAGCCGAAGTAAAATCATATAATCGCACAATTACGACTCCATCTCATTATGCCTATCTTAAAATCGCGGAGGGGTGTAATCGGTTTTGCGCATTTTGCGCTATCCCATTAATTACGGGTCGTTTCACATCGCGACCAATCGATGAGATAATTGATGAGGTCAAAATGCTTGTAGCTAAGGGCGTAAAGGAATTTAATGTGATTGCTCAAGATCTGTCGAGCTACGGATTGGATCTGTATGGCAAAATGGTATTGCCTGAGTTGGTCGATCGCATGGCTCAAGTAGAGGGCGTAAAATGGATTAGGTTACATTACGCCTATCCGGCTCAGTTCCCGATAGAGTTGCTTGATGTGATGGCTCGTCATGAAAATGTGTGTAAGTATCTTGATATAGCGCTTCAACATGTGAGTGACACGGTGTTGAAAAACATGCGTCGTCACATCGATGGCAAGCAGACTCGTGAGTTGCTTGCGACGATACGTGAACGTGTCCCCGGTATCCATATTCGCACAACTCTGATGGTTGGCTTCCCCGGAGAAGGTGAAGCGGAGTTTGAAGAGTTGAAATTGTTTGTCAAAGAGCAACGATTTGAACGCATGGGAGCATTTGCCTATTGTGAGGAAGATGATACTTTTGCCGCCAAAAAATTCCCTGATGCGATACCTCAAGAGTTGAAAGATAAACGCCTTGGTGAGATAATGGCGTTACAAGAAGAAATCGCGCTTGAAACAAATCAGGAGAAGATTGGCAAGACTCTGAATGTGGTGATAGATCGCGAGGAGGAAGATTATTTTGTGGGTCGCACCGAGTGGGATTCTCCAGAGGTGGATCCCGAAGTGTTGGTGAAGAAGTCCCGACGTTTAGATATTGGCGAATTTTACCAAGTGACGATTACCGATGCATTACCATTTGAATTAATAGGAGAGGTCGCAGATGTTTAACCCGACTTTGCGCAAAGCTATAAAGATATGTTTTGAGAAGCGTATCCCATTTGCCGCTTTTTGCAAACCAATGGCGGGAGAGGTGACTTTTTTTTCCGACCCGATGTATAACAATATCTCCAATCGGCTTGAGGGGGATAAGTTTGTCGTGAATTTCTATAACAGCGATGACACCGTAACGATAAATGCGGTTTATGATGCGGCTCAAACAATTGAGCACTGCTGGAACATTCACCCATTGAGAGAGCCTGAGATTTCACCATGGTTGATAAGCACTGAGTATTTGCAATATGTCAGCCAAGTGTACCAAATTGTGGGTGAATTGAAGTCGCGAGGTGGCAAAGTGGTGTTGTCGAAAGTCGTGTGTGGAAAGGATGATACAATCGATTGGGTGGATGTTGCCGATAACTATTTTAAAATGTTTCCCGACACGTTACGGTACTTGTATTATACTCCTGAGACAGGGTGTTGGTTGGGTGTGAGTCCTGAGATTTTGTTGCGTCACAGAGCTGGTGAAAATTTCTTTGAGACAATGTCGCTGGCTGGTACTCGATTGAGAGAGGACAATGCAACTGAATGGGATGCCAAAAACAAAGAGGAACACGATTATGTGACACAATATATATGTGAAGTTGTTAATCGGCAAGGGTTTGAAACTGAGGTGATGCCTGATGAGAATTTGCCTTTTGGCGAGGTCGAGCATCTGTGTAATCGCATAAAGGCGATAGGCAAAACGACAGATAACGCGCTACCTGAGGTGGCGGCAAAGTTGAGTCCGACTCCTGCGTTTGCCGGCTATCCGATGGGTGCTGCGCTTGTTGGGATAATGCGCTATGAGGTACACTCACGATATTGTTACAGCGGATATGTGGCTGTTGAAAATAAAGAGGGATTTGACGCCTATGTGAATATGCGATGCGTACATTTTGATGAGCGAAATTATTGTATGTATGCCGGAGGAGGTTTGACCTCTAAGTCAAAAGCCGCAGATGAATGGGCAGAAACCGAACATAAAATATCCCCTCTGAAATCCCTAATAATTCATAACCTATAGCACGTTGTCCTTGAACATTCGATCAATGCCGTATTGACTGACTTTTTAATTATAGATTTGCAAATAAAACCACTATGTTGGAACTTAGCTCTCAATAGTCAGGCAGCCATTTTTTATGTTCTTAGCGCAGATGTATAAATTTTTGCTGAAATAAAGAGGCGTTTTTGGTTCTTTTTGCTATTTTTGTGGCGGAAATAGAAGCAAATTTAAATTTTCAGCCTATGACACATAAGTACTCAAAAATTTATGGACTTATCGGGTTTCCGTTAACTCACTCGTTTTCACAAAATTATTTTAATCAGAAATTTGAGGCTGAGGGTATCGATGCCTGCTATCTTAATTTTGAAATTGCCGATATCGGTGAATTGATGGAGATATTGAGCGAATATCCTAATCTTGGTGGGTTGAATGTTACAATTCCATATAAGGAGCAGGTTATCCCTTATCTTGATGAACTTGATGAGGATGCAGCTAAAATCGGTGCGGTAAACGTGATTAAGTTTATCCCGACAAAGATGGGTGTGAAACTTAAGGGGTATAATTCTGATGTGATAGGTTTTTGTGACTCGTTGCGCCCCATGTTGAAACCTATACAGCGGAGTGCTCTTGTGTTGGGAACAGGAGGTGCGGCTAAGGCTATTGCACAAGGGTTGAAAAATCTCGGTATAACCCCGACATTTGTATCGCGCACAAAGCGTGATGGTATGCTCACCTACGATGAGTTGACCGCAAAGGTGATGGGCGAAAATCTGATTATAGTTAACACTACGCCACTCGGCATGTATCCCCATGTAGATGAATGTCCTGAAATCCCATACGAATTGCTGACTGAAAATCATCTTTGCTATGATTTACTATATAATCCCGATGTAACTCTGTTCATGAAAAAGGCAGAGGAACATGGCGCAGAGGTGAAAAACGGGCTTGAAATGCTGTTGCTCCAGGCATTTGCGGGGTGGAACATTTGGAACGAAAAATAAACGCCACAGTAAATAGATGAAAAGGAATGATGAGGCGATATCTCTATTGGCTGTTAATTGCGATTGTCGTATTTCCGTTTGACCTGATAGGGGTAAAGCAGTTTATTACTCCGGCAGTGGCGTTGTTTATGGGGTTGGCATACGCATTTGTGACGGTGTGTCCATGTCCTAAATTTAATAAGAAAGCGTCAAAGTATCTGCTTCAAGCCTCGGTTGTAGGACTGGGTTTCGGCATGAATGTTACCGAGTCGTTGAGATCGGGCAGTGAGGGCATGATGTTTACTATCGCTTCGGTTGTTGGGGTGATGGTAATGGGTGTGATGCTGGGATATTGGTTGCATATCAATCGCAAGACTTCATATCTGATTGCTTCGGGTACGGCGATTTGTGGTGGTAGTGCTATTGCGGCAGTCGGTCCGGTGGTGAAAGCCAACGATAATGAAATGGCAGTGTCGCTTGGTGTGATATTTATACTTAATGCGATAGCGTTGTTTGTGTTTCCGCCTATCGGGCGATTGGCGGAGATGTCGCAAGAGCAGTTTGGTACATGGGCGGCGATAGCGATTCATGATACATCGTCGGTTGTTGGCGCCGGAGAGGCATATGGTGCGGAAGCATTGCAAACGGCTACTTTGATAAAACTCACTCGTGCGCTGTGGATTATACCGCTTGCGCTTGTCACGATGCTTATATTCAGAGACAAATCCAATAAGATATCGATTCCTTGGTTTATATTCTTGTTTATCATAGCAATGGTTGTGAACAGCTATTGCGGATTACCCGAAGCGTTGACGTCATCGTTTGTGTGGTTGGCTAAAAAAGGGCTGGTTCTCACGTTGTTTATGATAGGTGCGAGTCTGTCGCTTGCTACTATTAAGCAAGTGGGTGTACGTCCGCTACTGCTCGCTGTGTTGTTGTGGATTGCGATAGGAGTGGGGAGTTTCTTGGTGGTTGAGGCTACAATTCCATAATCACATTTTTTTGATACAGTTGCAATGCGTCCGCCATTTTCATACGTGCCATTATTACCTTTGCTTGTAGGCTATGTGTGTGGGATATTGGTGGGGCAATTGTCTATTTTTCCGCTGTGGAGCATCGTTGTCATTGTTGTTGCGGTTGTTTTATATCAACTGCGACAGGTAGTGTATTCGATACTGAGTGTGGCGGTGACTATAGGTTGGTTAAACGCCACTTTTAATGCGCCTCAACATCCCGATGGCTCATTGCTTGATATCGAGAATTGCTATATCGCTACGGTTGAAAGTGTGAATGAAACCGAAACATCTCGATATATAATGGTCGAGGTCGATGCTGTTAAAGACTCATCGGGAGTTGCAGAGATAAAACCATTTAAATGCTCGTTGACCACCCCTTCGTATAATCCGGTAGTCGAAGAGGGAGATAATGTGATGTTTGTGGCTAAGGTTGCGGAATTGTCGTTTGAAACAGATTTGCCCGATGAGCGCACATCGGCGTTGTTTCTGTCTCGGCAGGGGGTGACGGCAACGGCATTTGTCGCTCCGGAAAAATTGTGGGTAGTAGGGTGTGAGACCGGATTGATGTGGGATATAAAGCGGTTGCGCCACGATGTGACGCGATTGATAATGTCAAGTAGGTTGTCGCCGGCTACCGCAGAATTTTTAAATGCAACGATTACCGGTGATGACTCAATGATGACCGAAGATGCGCAAGTGGATTTCTCGGCATCGGGGTTGGCTCATATTCTTGCGTTGAGCGGGTTGCATGTGGGTATAATCGCAATTGTGATAGCGGTTGTGCTGTTTCCATTGTATGTAGTGGGGAAAAATCGCTTGCGTTTTGTGATAACGATTGTATTACTGTGGGTTTATGCTGTAATGGCGGGATTGTCGCCATCGGTGACGCGAGCGGTGATAATGGCGACTGTTTACCTTGGTAGTTTGATTTTACAGCGTCGTCACAGTGCTATGAACGCATTATGTTGTGCCGCACTTGTTATTCTTGTGTTTTCGCCCGAAGCGTTGTTCCAAGTCGGGTTTCAACTATCGTTTTTAGCTGTTGCCTCGATATTGTTATTTGCCAATAGGCTTAACCCGATAAATCCACGTCGCAAGGTTGTGTATGCGTTATTTTCATGTGTGACAGTCTCCTTCTCGGTGATGCTTGCAACAGGAGTTGTGGTAGCATATTATTTCCACCAATTCCCGGTGTATTTCTTGTTGTCAAATGTGTTGGTGGTATTTTTGTTGCCATTTATAGTTGGTGGCGGAGTGTTGATAATTGTGTTGCAAAGTGTAGGTGTAGATGCGGTGTGGTTGTGTGATGTCGTGGATTGGTTGTATGATGTAATTGCCGGTTGTGCCTCATGGGTGGCATCGTTGCCGGGTGCGACAATTTACAATCTATATTTCCCGGGGTGGTTGCTTGTTCCATATTTTATTATTGTGGCTTGTGTGCTTGCGGCTATTGAGTATCGCCGACGAGTTTATTATTGGGCAATAGTGGTGTTGGCAATGTTTATTGTTATTGTGCCGTTTATCGCTACACCGAGATTTGTAGCGAGTGAGTTTTTTGTACCACGTGATACAAATTATACCAATATCATATATCGTAACGAAAAGAAGGCTTATCTTATAACGACCGCTTCACCGGCCGATTGTCAGGTGGTTTATGATAGAGTGCAATCTCGCTATCGCGATTATTTTGGAAGGCGAGGAGTTGATAGTTTGATTATGGTGCAGGAGCGATATGAAGATGATGTGATATCGCGGAATGGCAGAGTCGTGGCATTAGCGGGGTGTGTGGTGGTTATAATTGATAATAATGGAGATATTCTGCCGATGAATGTGAGACCTGATTATGCGCTTGTGTGTCGAGGATTTACGGGGGATATACAAGAAGTTTATGCAGTGTTGCAACCCGATGAGATATTGTTGAGTCGTGATTTAAATGTGAAACGCCTTAGTAGATATGCAAGAGAACTTGAAGAGACGTCAATTCCATTCAGATCATTGCGGGAACAGGCTTTGCATGAGGTCATGTTGCCTTAGTTGTTGCTGTTGCGGTTTAGTTGTCGATACCCTTGTGAGAAATAGTCTTGCTCATAATCATGCATTCTTACGATTTCATCGTTCCAAATTACTACGTCAATATCTATGGGCACAATGCCTTGTATTTTTAATTCGGGCGTTCTTCCTTGGTTTCGTTCTAATTCTTTAAGCGTTTTTACCGCCTCATCAAGGTTCATTGATGTGTGTCCGATGATTACACCATTGAGATATGGTGCGTCTTTGCCATTGATTGCGGGGGTTTCATAAATATCGGAAACGGAGATGTTGTTAAATAAATCGTTTAATAGAGTGACAATTTGCGACATTTGATATTCTCGGTCGCCACTATTACTTCCTATGCTTAATACAAATCGATTCATCTTGTCTGTTTGCTATTTTTATTGCAAAGATACAGCAAAGAGGGTAATGTAGTGAAATGCATTGAGAAATAATTATGTGGTTTGCATTATTTTTGTAATTTTGTGGTATGAAAAAAATGCTATCGATATTGCTACTAGTTTCGATGTGGGTGTCAGTGGTTGATGCTCGGTCGGCGCTTGATCCATTTGGCAAGGCAAAATTGAAAGCACTATCGGCTACCACAATATCAGCCGGAGAACCTACATATATCGGGGCGATAATAAAAGTTGCCGATGACACTGCTGTATCACAGCTTGAAATGCTTGGAGTTGTAGTGTTTCGCCAGCGACAAGATTTGGTGTTGGCTTGCATCCCGGATGATAAAATTGAGGAGGTGGCAAGGATAGTCTCGGTGCAATCAATCAGACTTGATGCACAAGCATCGCCTGAAATGAATTATGCCCGACCGTTTGGAGGAGTAGATAAAGTCAGCGCAGGGTTGAATTTGCCTCAATCATATGATGGGAGCGGAGTCGTTGTTGGTTTTGCGGATATAGGTTTTGATCCTAATCATATAAACTTTAGAGGAGAAGATGGTGTGAGTCGCGTGCGTCATCTTGTCAGTTATAAAGAGTCGTGTGCAAGTCGCATAGAACTCACGTCTGCAGAAGAAATAGCGGCATGGTCAACAGATGATGTAGAGTCGTGGCATGCAACTCATGTTGCGGGTGTGTTGACCGGAAGTTATGCCGAGAATGGGTATCAAGGTGTTGCGCCCGGAGCTGATATTGTTGCGACAACAAGTCAATTGAGTGATGTAGGTATTCTTGCCGGAGTTGAGGATATTGTGGAGTATGCTAAAGAGCAGGGCAAACCGGCTGTGGTAAACCTTTCGTTAGGTTCATATATTGGTCCGCATGATGGGACGGATCTGTTCTGCCAATATCTTGACATGGTGGGCGAGGATGCTGTTATTTGCATAGCGGCAGGAAATGAGGGTCATCGTTATAATTGTCTTTCAATAGATGTCGCGTCATCCGATGCCGAGTATAAAACATTTGTCTATGATATGGGTACTTGGGCGGGCAAAAAGATACAAGGATATGCCGATTTTTGGAGTGCCGATAGCCGAGAGTTTTCAATCGCTATGTGTATATATGACCGCAGAAATAAAACGATTGTTTACAAATCGTCGTTCATAGGTAAAGGAAGTGGTTCTGTTGAACAATGGGGTGTTGCGTCTGATGAATATACATCTGATGACAGCGAGTTTAATGATGTATTCAGTAGGTGTTTTAATGGATATGTCAACATTTATGCCGAGGAAAATACAGAAAACAATCGATATAATGTGACTGCCGCTTATAAGGTGGAAAATCGTGAGTTGGAAGGACTTTATGGTCGTTATTATCTTGGATTTATTATAAAGGGTAGTGCGGGTATGCACATTGACGGATATGCCGATGGTAGTTATTCGTTTTTCCACTCTCATGGAGTTGAAGGGTTTATAATGGGTGACAATGCTTGTTCGATAAGTAATATAGCATGTGGATATAATGTCGCGGTGATAGGTGCATGTAATTCCCGAAATGCGACACCAACGATTAGTGGCGTGGAGCAAACCTTTAATTTCAGTGTAGATAATGTTGCCAATTTTTCGGGCTACGGAACATTGATTGATGGACGAGTATTGCCTGATTTTTGCGCGCCCGGAAATATGATAGTATCATCGGTCAGCACTCCCTATGTCGAGACACTGAGTGAGGAACAAAAAAATACTCTTGCCGCGGTCGCATCGGTTGACGGCTCTGATTATTATTGGTTGACAGACTGTGGCACTTCGATGTCGTGTCCTTATGCGGCGGGTGTGTTTGCGTTGTGGCTTCAGGCTAATCCGAAACTTGATGTGCATGAGTTGGTGGAAATCGCACAATCTACGGCACAAACAATATATCCTGATATGGCAAATCCTCGTTGGGGGGCAGGGTGTATTGATGCTTATGCCGGATTGGTCAGAGTTATTGAGCAAGCGAGTATTGATGTGCCTAAGTATGACGAGTGTCAGATATTGTTGATGCCAAAAGCAAATAATGTGTTTGAGATATTTTCTCCCGAAAATGAGACTTTGAATGTAAAAATATATTCTACCTCAGGAGTTGAGCTATATAATGATTTTTTTAACGGGAGTGTGACAATAGATTTGTCACATCTGGTGTCGGGAGTTTATGTCTTAGAAATCATTGGAAATACACGACTTGTTGAAAAAATTATAGTGAAATAATAATTAATAAAGATAAATTGAAATGAAAAAACTTCTTTTACGAAGCGTGACAGGACTTGTTTATGTGGGTATAATACTTGCCGGATTGTTAAGCGGTATGTGGCAACTGATGTTGGCTTTATGTCTGCTTTTTGGAGTGCTTGGCGTTGTCGAGTTTTATAAGTTGGCAAATGCTCAAAATGGAATTAAAACTTTGCCGTTAATGTTAGATGTCATTGGTGCGGTCTTATTGATTTCATCTCCGCTTGTTGTCGCTCAAAATTTGATATCAATGTCGGCAATAGGTGTAGGTTATCTTTGTTATATGATTTTACGTTTGGTGTTACAATTATATACTAAAGAACTTTCGCCATTTGCCAATCTTGCATATTCATTTATGGGGCAGCTATATGTGGTACTACCGTTGGCATTGATGGCGTTGATATATTCAGTGTTTCCCGGTGGTAACATTTTATTGTTGGCGATGTTTGTGATGATATGGGTTAATGATACCGGTGCGTTTGTTGTTGGTTGCTCGATTGGCCGTCATCGTTTATTTGAACGCATTTCGCCCAAAAAATCATGGGAAGGTTTTTGGGGCGGAATGATATTCTCAATAGGTGCGGCCATAGCGTTTTATTTCTTGGCTCCGGCTGTCTTTGGGCAAATCGGAGTTGTCACAACGATTTTATTAGGCGTCGTTGTGTCGGCGTTTGCGACATGGGGAGACTTGGTCGAGTCTTTGATTAAACGCACTCTTGATGTTAAAGACTCAGGAAACATTTTGCCGGGACATGGAGGAATACTTGATCGTATTGATTCATTATTGCTCGTAATTCCCGCAATGTTATGTTATCTTGTAATTATTGATTGTTTCTAAGCAAGAAAAATCGTATATTTGCAAAATATAAAAGTAAAAAACGAAAAATAAATCATCAATATGAGCGATCAGCGTTATAATATGCGAGGCGTTTCTGCATCAAAAGAGGATGTACATAACGCTATAAAAAATGTCGATAAAGGTTTATTCCCAAAGGCTTTTTGTAAAATAATTCCCGATATATTGGGCGGAGACCCTGAATACTGTAATATCATGCATGCCGATGGCGCAGGAACGAAATCGTCGTTGGCTTATATGTATTGGAAAGAAACTGGTGACTTAAGCGTGTGGAAAGGTATTGCGCAAGATGCGTTGATAATGAATATTGATGATTTGCTGTGTGTCGGTGCAACAGATAATATCCTTGTTTCGTCAACAATAGGACGTAACAAACTGCTAATCTCCGGAGAAGTTATCGCGGCAATTATTAATGGAACAGAAGAGTTGCTTGCCGAACTTCGAGATATGGGGGTGAGTGTTTATAGCACCGGTGGAGAGACTGCTGATGTTGGCGACCTTGTGCGCACAATCATTGTTGACAGTACTGTTACTTGTCGCATGAAGCGGAGCGATGTTATAAACAATGCCAACATTAAAGGGGGAGACGTTATTGTAGGTCTTGCGTCTTATGGTCAAGCTACTTATGAAAAAGAGTATAACGGCGGAATGGGTAGCAATGGTTTGACATCGGCACGTCATGATGTATTTGCAAAATACCTTGCAGAAAAATATCCTGAAAGTTTTGATGCTTCGGTACCTGCTGAGTTAGTATATTCGGGATCTATGCATCTTACTGATGAGGTGGAAAATGCTCCTATAAATGCCGGGAAGCTTGTGCTTTCTCCCACTCGCACCTATGCTCCTGTAATTAAGCGTATTCTTGATGAAATGCGTGATAAAGTACATGGCATGGTACACTGTTCAGGTGGTGCGCAAACAAAAGTAATGCACTTTGTTGAGAATAAACATGTGATTAAAGATAATCTTTTCCCTGTCCCTCCATTGTTTGAACTCATCAGCCGCGAGTCTGGAACCGATTGGGCAGAAATGTATAAAGTCTTTAATATGGGGCATCGTATGGAAATATATCTTGCGCCTGAAGATGCGGCTCGCATTATCGAAATTTCAGAAGAAATGGGTATCCCTGCCAAAATTATAGGAAGGGTAGAGGATGCTGAGGCTAATCACTTAACGATCATTTCAGAGAAAGGAACATTTGAGTATTGATGTAACGCATCGTTAGCATGAAATCGGTAGCCGTAGGTATATTGGCGGTTTTTATGATTGCTTTAGTTGCTGCTTGTAGTGGCTCAGGCAAAAATGAAAATGCGCAGATACAAGAGCCGACTACTGATTTCCCCGATACGTTGCGTGTTGCCACGCTTTATAGTCCTACGTCATATTTCATTTATAAAGAGGAAAAAATGGGATATGATTATGGTCTTGTAGAGAAATTGGTTGCTGATAAGAATGTTGTATTGGATTTGGTTGTGGCTACCAATTTGGCATCAATGATTGCAATGCTAGACTCGGGATTGGTTGATCTTATCGCTTATGAAGTTCCAATAACATCGGAGTATAAAGATAGGGTATTGCATTGTGGCGCTGAGAATTTTACATCTCAGGTTCTTGTCCAACCTAAAAATAGCGAAGACTCTCGCATAAGTGATGTTACTCAATTGGTTGGGCGAGATGTATATGTCGAAAAAGATTCAAAATATCAGCACCGTCTTGAAAACTTAAATAATGAGTTGGGAGGAGGTATTAATATACATCCTATTGATAAAGATACTCTCATTACTGAAGATTTGATAGAGATGGTGTCGGATGGCACAATCCCATTAACTATTGTCGATAGTGATATCGCACGTATCAATAAGACTTATTATAAAGATTTGGATATTACGCTTGAACTGAGTTTCCCTCAGAGATCATCGTGGTGTGTATCGCCAACAAAGCCATGGCTCGCCGATTCAATAAATGTATGGTTTGAACAAGAGTCGCCACGTCGTGTGAAAGCGACTTTGTTGAAGCGTTATTTTGAACTTAGTAAAAACGAATTGTCGATATATAACCTTGATTTATCGAGAGGTGTGATTTCGGTATCTTATGACCCTTTATTTAAAAAATATGCCAAAACAATTGATTATGATTGGCGTTTATTGGCGGCGCAAGGTTTTTCGGAAAGTCGTTTTGACCCTAATGTGGTGTCATGGGCTGGAGCACGTGGAATTATGCAAATTATGCCGAGTACGGCACGTGCCTATGGCGTTGCGATTGACTCTATTGCTGACCCCGAAGTTAGCATCGCTACTGCGGCAAAAATTATTTCTTCGCTTGATCGCAGTTTGGCAAAATATGTGCCCGATAAGGAGGAACGCCTCAAATTTATTGTTGCTGCCTATAATTCCGGTATTGCACATATATATGATGCCATTGAGTTGGCGCGCAAGCATGGAAAGAATCCTGCAATATGGTATGATAACGTAGAAACGGCTTTGTTGATGAAATCCAATCCTGAATACTATAATGATCCGGTGTGTAAATATGGATATTTTCGAGGAAAACAGACTCAGGTTTATGTTAAGCAGGTGATGGATTTCTATGAGCGTTTTAAACGAGAAGTTCCTTTGTGATGTTATATAAAATGAATAAAATTATTTATACTAATTTTAATTTTTACGATTATGAAAAAAACGTATTTAAGTGTCGCAGTTGTAATGGTATTGGCCGGATCAATGATGTTTACATCTTGTATTGGTAGTTTCTCATTGACTAATAAGTTGTTGTCTTGGAATAATCGCATTGACAACAAGTTTGTAAATGAACTTGTGTTCATCGCGTTCTGGGTTGTTCCGGTTTATGAGGTTGCTGCGCTTGCCGATATTTTGGTTATTAATAGTATCGAATTTTGGAGTGGAAGCAATCCTGTGGCGTGTGGTACAAAGGTTATAGAAGGTGAAGATGGTCGCTATCTTGTAGAATGTGACGGAAAAGGTTACACTATTACAAGCGAAAATGATGGAAGCGTAGTGCGTCTTGATTTTGATGAAGAAGATAAAGAGTGGAGTGTGACTGCCGGAGGCGAAACTCACACATTGATGACATTCATTGATGATACACATGTGAAACTCCCGACACCTGAAGGTGACTATCAAATTGTTGAATTGTCAGAAACCGGAGTTATGGCTTATTCAGATCTTGTTAAGGCAACATCACAATATGCAATGAACTAATTGAATTAATATGACAATGCGAAAGGGAGGTTGAAACTCAACCTCCCTTTGATTTTTTAAGTAGTATTGTCTATCATTTTGACTGGATTGCCATATTTGATGCTCGTGTAGTGTTAATAAAAAGAGTTCCGACAATCACTCGCAGGAACTCTAACCAATAAAACTATTATGCTTATGAAAAATAATTGTGCTTAATTTAGATTATAATGTGAGTACGATATTATGTTCGGCTGCTATGCGGCGCATGTTTAATATCGCATAACGCATACGCCCCAATGCTGTATTTATGCTCACATTTGTTGCGTCGGCAATCTCTTTGAAGCTCATGTCGCGATAATAACGCATGATTAATACCTCACGTTGTAGCTCTGGTAATGCCATTACTATGCGTTTCACGTCTTCATGTATTTGTTCGGTTACTAATAAATCCTCAATGTTCTCTTCGCAAAGGTCTTTGCGATTTAGTAAATCGGTTTCATCATCGTCTGAGCTGATTGTGTTCTCTGATTTCTCTTGGCGATAATAATCGATGATGAGATTGTGGGCTATGCGCATTATCCATGCCGCAAATTTCCCATTGTCGGCATAGCGACCTTGTCTTATTGTCATTATCGCTTTTACAAAGGTCTCTTGAAAGATGTCATCGGCGAGATCTCTGTTTTTGATGATATGTAATATATAGGAATAAACTCGTGATTGGTATCGCGATAGCAATACGTCAAACGCATAATTATTACCCTTGGCATAAGACTCCACCAACTGATCGTCGGTGAGTTTTTTTAATGTAAGCATTACTATTTATTTTGTTGGTTTAGAGTAATGTTTTGCAATAGGCAAGTGGCGTTTTTTGAGTTTATAAATTGAATGATTAAGTCTTATACACCGCAAAGTTACACAGACTTTTGTTATTTACAAGTAGATTGGCGCTGTTTTTAGATTATTTCACATATTTAGGGTGTAAAATAATCAATTTGAAATATACTAAAATTCAAATAGCACACGTTTACATAAGTGTAACTGTTAACCCCATTGCCTATGAAGCAAATTTCTACTCAAGAACCAGCGAAGATTGTCGCTCAAAAAAGTCAGAAACAAGAGTTGTTCCGTTGTGAGCCTCGCAAGTCAACAATTGATTTTATTAAGCAATTTGCTCGCGCCTATCAGCATCAACCACAACTCCACTCTTCATTAAGTGGTCTCTTTGTTAACTGATGAAGTTGTTTTAAGCTCCTGAGATGCATGTTTCGGGAGTTTTTTATTGGCAATTTTGCTAAATGCTTGTGTATTTGATAAAAAAGTGCTACCTTTGCACTCGATTTTATAAAACTTTTTTAATTAATTTATTATGAATCATTACGAAACCGTTTTCATTTTAACTCCCGTTTTGTCTGATGCTCAGATGAAGGAAGCGGTAGAAAAATTCACTAAAGTGTTGACCGACAATGGCGCAACTATCGTGAATGAGGAAAATTGGGGTTTGCGTAAACTCGCTTATCCTATCCAAAAGAAATCTACCGGATTTTACACTCTTGTTGAGTTTGATGCCGCGCCTCAAACTATCAAAAAACTTGAAGTAGCTTATCGTCGTGACGAACGCGTACTTCGTTTCTTGACTTTCCGTCTTGACAAGTATGCCGCTGAATATGCAGCTAAACGTCGCAGTTTGAAAGCATCTAAAGCTAATGCACCTAAAGAAGAAGTAAAGGAGGACTAAATTATGGCACAAGCACAATCTGAAATTCGTTATCTTACTCCCCTTTCAGTGGATGTAAAAAAGAAAAAATACTGCCGTTTTAAAAGAAGTGGTATTAAATATGTTGATTACAAGGATCCTGAGTTTCTTAAAAAGTTCCTCAACGAGCAAGGTAAAATTCTTCCTCGTCGCATCACTGGAACTTCACTCAAATTCCAACGTCGCGTAGCTCAAGCTGTTAAGCGTGCTCGCCACTTGGCTCTTCTCCCCTATGTAACCGACTTGATGAAATAATTTTAAAAGCTAAGGAATTATGAAGATTATACTTAAAGAAGACATCACTAACCTTGGATACAAGGATGATGTTGTTGAAGTAAAAAACGGCTACGGTCGCAACTACCTCATTCCACAAGGCAAAGCAGTAATCGCAACTCCTTCTGCTCTTAAAATGCTTGCTGAAGACCAAAAACAACGTGCTCATAAACTCGCTAAAATTAAAGCTGACGCAGAAGCTCTTGCTGCTTCATTGGAAGGCGTAGCTCTTACAATCAGCACTAAAGTTAGCGCAACAGGTACTATTTTTGGTTCTGTTAACTCTATCCAAATCGCTGAAGCGCTTGAAAAACTTGGTCACAATATCGATCGCAAAGTTATTGCAATCAAAGAAGCGGTTAAGGAAGTAGGTAGCTATACTGCAACTCTCAAACTTCACAAAGAAGTTAGCGTAGAAGTCCCATTTGAAGTCGTTGCTGAATAATAGTTTCGATTTCTGAGAAAATAAAAGAGACTGCATTATGGTGCAGTCTCTTTTTGTTTTTATATTATTCTTGTTTTACTCTAATTTGGTTAAATTTTTCTTGTGTTTAATTGTGGCTTAAAATAATATGCCACGAGAATTGATAGCTTAAAATTTTATAATGGAGTGGTGGATTGTTGAAATTTTTGTAACTTCGCCGTTATAAATAAATGTTGCCTTAATGCCATGCTTGCCACTGTATATTATGGAATAAATATGACATGGGTTTATTGGGTGATGGTCGCCATATATGCGGTGACCATACTCAGTATTATCGCCGTGATTTTATCGGAAAATAGAAATCCGGTAAAATCGTTGGCATGGGTTACTATATTGCTTGTTGTCCCGGCAGTCGGGCTTGTAATATATCTGTTTTTTGGTCGCAGTATCAAGAATACACGTATGATTTCTCGACGAAAAAGAAGATTTCTAAAGAAACAAAGTCGATACCATAAACGTGAGTATGGAGATTTGCATCTATCTAAAGAAAGTATTCAGCAGATACAGTTGGCAAAAGCCCTATCCGGATCCGGATATTATGATAGAAATGATGTCGTTGTTTATAATTCGGGAGAAGATAAATTTAATGCGTTTGAATCAGATTTAAAATCGGCTCAAAAATTTATTAACCTTCAGTATTATATAATTGAAGATGATGAGATTGGAAATCGCATAGCTGATATTCTTGTAGAGAGGGCTAAGGCTGGTGTAGAGGTTCGCGTAATATATGATCATGTCGGCTCTTTTAAGACAAAACGCAGATACTTTAGGCGGTTGGAGGAAGCCGGGGTGATGGCTCATCCGTTTTTTAAGGTTACGTTCCCATCCTTTGGGGCGAAATTGAATTGGCGTAATCATCGCAAACTGTGTGTTATTGACGGACGTATTGGCTATATCGGTGGAATGAATATCGCAGACCGATATATAAAAGGGACTAAATATGGGGTATGGCGTGATTGTCATTTGAGGGTAACCGGTGCCGCAATAGAAGCTCTGCAATTCTCTTTTGCGGTTGATTGGAGTTTCATGGGGCAATCATTGCCTGATGAACCACAATTGGTTGATGCCGATAGCTTAGGGAGCGGAAATGTGGGTATTCAATTGGTGTCAAGCGGTCCGACAAGCCAATGGAGTAATATCGCATTGCTGTTTCTTAAAGCAATAGGGAATGCCAAAAAGAGCATTTGGATACAAACTCCTTATTTCTTGCCGACAGAAAGTTTGTTGAAAGCATTGCAGAGCGCTGCTTTGTCAAAGGTTGATGTGCGCATTATGATACCGCGCAATTCCGATTCGATCTTGTTGAGATATGCCTCATTTTCATATATACAAGAGTGTCTTAATGCGGGGATAAAAATATATTTGTATGATGCTGGAATGTTGCATAGTAAGACGATTGTTATTGATGAAGAATTTGCGACGATTGGTTCAACTAATTTTGATTTCCGTAGTTTTGAGCATAATTTTGAGGCAAATATGTTTAT
This sequence comes from Muribaculaceae bacterium, assembly GCA_017396945.1. Lineage (GTDB taxonomy): Bacteria > Bacteroidota > Bacteroidia > Bacteroidales > Muribaculaceae > RGIG4079. Next base: position 90,500 of record JAFQKI010000009.1, read on the forward strand.
ATATTCTCGTGAGATAAATCAACAAATGCGCGAGGTGTTTAACGAAGACATGAAAAAATCTATACGAGTGGCTTCTAGTCGTTGGCGTCATCGTAATTGGAAAGAAAAAACCTTGGAATCAATACTCCGTCCTTTAAGCCCTATTCTTTAAAGATTTCCTATAATATCTAATAGGAAATAGCTTTTATAATTTTTTATTTCAAAAAAAATGGATAAAACGTGGCGGAATAAAAAAAAATCGCTACTTTTGTAAAAATTTGGATTGAAATGGCTGGTGAACTACAGCAAACACTTGAACGTTTACGCAATAAATCAACTCTTTTGGTTGACCGATATAATGCGTTGTGCCGGAGTAAAGCCGATGCCGATGTTCGCATTAAGGAAATGAGCGAAATTATCGAGCGTCAGAAGGCGGAATTAGAGCGTTTAAGTTCTGAGATTGAATATCTCAAAATCGCTACGACATTGGTCCCAGATCGTAAAGAGGTGGAGCGTAGCCGAGCTGTTTTATCCGGATTAGTGCGGGAAATCGACAAATGCATCTTGGAATTAAAAGAATGATGCAATGACAGATAAACAAAATATAACTATAAAGATAGCCGATTTGCCAAAAATTCCGCTCACAATAAATCGTGAGGATGAGGAATTGGTGAGGATTGCCGAGTCAAATGTCAATTCTTTATGGGCTGATTGGTGCCATCGTTTTAAGGACAAAACCTCTAAAGAGGTGCTTGCAATGGTGGCCTATCAATATGCAAAACTATACTATGCCAATACCGCAATTGCTCAGATGGTTAATGAAACGCTTGAGGATTTTGAAAAAGAATTGGATGGTATATTACTAAACGTCGAATAGAGATTTTGCGTTAGAGCGACATATAAAGTAGTTATATTCATACGATAAGAGAATTAATTAACCGCACTCGCTGTCTTGGAAACCCCTGGACTGTTGGGTGCTTTTTTAGTATAAACATAAAACAAAAAATAACAACAATGGAAATACTTTATTATGCATTAGTTGGCATTGTGGCACTGTTGATTGGTGTTGTTTGTACGCTTATTGTGCAAAAATCACTCGCTCGCAGTCGTGCCAAATTGATTATCGATGAAGCCAATCGCGACGCAGAAACTATTAAGAAAAACAAACTGTTGGAAGCTCGTGAAGAGGAACTGAAAATACTTGCTGAAGCAGAAAAGCAAGCAAACAATCGTTTGGCTAAAGTTCAAACTGCTGAAGCTCGTCAAAAACAACGTGAGTTACAACTCAACCAACAACAAAGCGACAATCAACGTCAACGCAATGAGATTGAGGCGACAAAAGCCAATCTTGAAGCTCAACAAAATGTCGTAGAGCAAAAACAACTTGAATTAGACAAATTACACCTTATTGCTCAAGAAGAACTTGAACATATCTCAGGATTGTCTTCAGAAGAAGCTAAAGAGAAACTCATCGAGTCGCTTAAAGATGAAGCTAAAACTGCGGCGGCATCCTACATCAATGACATCATGGATGAAGCTAAGATGACAGCAAATAAAGAAGCGAAACGCATCGTGGTTCAATCAATTCAACGTGTTGCGACCGAAACTGCGATTGAAAATTCAGTAACAGTTTTCCATATTGATTCTGATGAAATCAAAGGTCGCATTATAGGTCGTGAAGGCCGTAATATCCGTGCCCTTGAAGCAGCTACAGGTATTGAGATTATCGTTGATGACACTCCCGAGGCTATTGTGCTTTCGGGCTTTGACCCTGTACGTCGTGAGATTGCCCGCCTCGCTCTTCATCAACTTGTTGCTGATGGTCGCATTCACCCTGCTCGCATTGAAGAAGTGGTTGCCAAAGTGCGCCGTCAGATTGAGGAAGAAATTATTGAAACCGGAAAACGTACTGCGATTGACCTTGGTATTCATGGTTTGCATCCCGATTTAATTCGTTTGGTGGGTAAAATGAAATATCGTTCAAGCTATGGTCAAAACTTGTTGCAACACGCTCGCGAGACTGCAAACTTGTGTGCTATTATGGCTTCTGAACTTGGTTTAAATCCCAAGAAAGCACGTCGTGCCGGATTGCTTCATGACATCGGTAAAGTACCTGATGAAGATCCCGAATTGCCACACGCAATTTATGGTATGAAACTTGCCGAAAAGTATAAAGAAAAGCCTGAAATATGCAATGCGATTGGTGCTCACCATGATGAAATCGAGCAAACTACATTGCTTGCTCCTATTGTTCAAGTTTGTGATGCTATTTCTGGTGCACGTCCCGGCGCTCGTCGTGAAATTGTTGAAGCATATATCAAACGTCTTAACGATTTGGAACAACTTGCTCTTTCTTATCCAGGTGTTATTAAGACCTATGCAATACAAGCGGGTCGTGAATTACGTGTAATTGTTGGTGCCGATAAAATTGATGATGTGGAAACAGAAAAACTGTCGGCAGAAATCGCACGTCGCATTCAAGATGAGATGACATATCCGGGTCAAGTGAAAATCACCGTGATACGTGAAACACGATCTGTAAGTTTTGCTAAATAATAGTAATCCAAGGTCATAAATTATGGCAGACGAAAATACTATTGATAATACCATATCTGAATTGCCCGATCTTCCCGATCAATCATCGGCGATTGGCTACGATGAGCGGCGTAAAGAGCCACCTCGTGGTAAGTTGTATTGTTATGATTGGTTAGGCGATATCCCTGGTGGGTTGGCTGAATTTGATATGGTAGAAGTGCAGTTTAAGAATACTCGTAAGGGATACTATAAAAACAGTACCAATATCCCTCTTGAAAAGGGGGATATGGTAGCTGTTGAAGCGTCTCCGGGTCATGATATTGGAGAAGTGACATTAACCGGTGAGTTGGTGAAACTTCAGATGAAGAAAGCCAACATTAAGCCCGATGCAGAGATACGTCGTGTTTTCCGAAAAGCTAAACCTGCCGATCTTGAAAAATATGAGGAAGCCAAAGCCAAGGAGGTCGATACAATGATACGCTCGCGTAAAATCGCAGAGAGTCTTCAATTAAAAATGAAAATTGGCGATGTAGAGTATCAGGGAGATGGCAATAAAGCCATTTTCTACTATATTGCTGATGAGCGTGTCGATTTCCGTCAACTTATTAAAGTGCTTGCCGAGACATTCAAGGTGAGAATTGAAATGAAGCAGATTGGAGCCCGTCAAGAAGCCGGTCGCATCGGGGGCATAGGTCCCTGTGGTCGTCCGTTGTGTTGCTCAAGTTGGATGACGTCGTTTATCTCAGTCGCGACAAGTGCGGCTCGTTATCAGGATATTTCATTAAATCCTCAGAAGTTGGCGGGACAATGTGCCAAACTTAAATGTTGCTTAAATTTTGAGGTAGATGCCTATGTGGAAGCCGTTAAGCGTATGCCGGCTAAGGATATAAGACTTGAAACAGCCGATAATACATATTTCCACTTTAAAACAGATATTTTCAAGAGAGAAATTACATATTCTACCGATAAATCAATTCCGGCTAATTTGGTTACTATTGATGCTGCACGTGCATTTGAAATTATTGCAATGAATAAAAATGGTGAAAAACCACTCAAATTGCAGCGTGATGGCGACGAAAAACCTAAGGCGGTATCTGAGTTTGGAGATATTATAGGTCAAGACAGTCTTACCCGATTTGACAAGAAAAAGAAGAAAAAGAAAAAAAATAACAATAAGTTAAATGGTGTAGGAGAGGATAGTCGTCGCTCGGAAAATCAACCCGATGGAAGAAACTCTCGCAATGAAAGAGGCGATCGTCGCAATAGAAATCGAAATGGACGTGGCGGCACAAACAATCGTGGAGGTGAAAATAACAACAATCAACCACAAACCGATGCATAAACAATGCTGTGTCATGCTCGTTATTATATTGTTGTTAATAGTACCATCGTGTGCAATTGACAGAAATGAGTATAGCGAGTTTAAAGATATTCCGATTGATGGTTGGAAATATGATGATACGTTGATATTTACACCTCAACTTAATGATTCTGTTGCGATAGGAGTGCTTGAGATTGCATTGCGTCATAACAATGACTATTTATACAGCAATCTGTGGCTTGAGGTTTCGTATTGTACTGCCATAGACTCGATGATAGCAGTAGTCGATACCTTAAACATTGAGCTTGCCGATATATATGGTAAATGGCATGGTAGCGGTTCCGGTATGTTATATCAGTTATCAGATTCCATTGCGACAGAATGTTCACTGAAAAGTGGAGTGCCTATAAAGGTGCGACACATAATGCGTGATGATAATTTGACAGGAATTGAACAGGTAGGTATTACATTTACTCCAAATGATTGAATTGCGTGATTGTGATAGTATAATTTTTGATATGGATGGCACTCTATGGGATGCTGTTGATTCATATTGTAAAATTTGGGATGCGACGTTTGAGCAAATGGGATTTAAGGTTGATAAAATTCCTCGTCAAACGTTGTTGGAATGTATGGGATTGCCTATTGATGAGATATTCAGACGTATAGTGACTATTAATGTTGATGCTACAAAGTTTCTTGAATTGCTTGACGAAAACGAACGTGATATGATGCCGATTTTAGGCGGTCAATTATACAACGGAGTCTTTGACGGCATTAAGCGACTCGCATCAACTTATAAATTATTTATGGTTAGTAATTGTGGCACTGACGGATTGAAAAATTTCTTGAATTTTACGCAATTAAAACCATACTTTGTAGATACCCTCACATTTGGAGAAACCCATTTAAGTAAGACCGATAACATAAAATTAATAGTTTCTCGCAATAAATTAGGAAGCCCTGTTTATGTGGGAGATACTCAGGGTGATTGTGATGCAGCGCATCAAGCAAGGTTGCCTATGGTGTTTGCTCGATATGGATTTGGCTCTTGTTGTAATGCCGAGTTTGAAGTTGAAACTTTTTGCGACTTGGTTAATTTGTTTATTAAAGAATAAATATGGAAACATTATTATTGATTTCTCAAGAGGAAGTTTCACAGAGGATTTCAAAAATACAACAAGGTCTTTTTGTGCAAAACATAGGGGCTGCGTTGATTTGCGATAATGCCAATATATATTATTGTAGCGGTCGGGTGTTTAATGGATATGTGTATATACCATCAGAGGGAGATGCGCTTTATTTTGTGCGTCGTCCGGTTGAATTGACAGGAGAACGTGTTATTTATATACGCAAACCTGAAGATATCCCGGCATTGTTAGCTGAACAAGGTTATGCCCTGCCCGAAACTATTGGGTTAGAGTTGGACTTAATACCATATTCGGTAGCTCAACGCCTTGTGAGCCTGTTTGCCAATGCTAAGATGAATAATGTTTCGGCAGTAATGCGTCAGGCGCGTTCTATAAAAACCGCCTATGAGATAGAACAATTACGTCAATCCGGTATTAAACATGAATATGTCTATAGTAATGTACCATCATTATATCATGATGGAATGACCGATATGGAATTGCAAGTGGAAATAGAACGAGCATTACGCCTTGCCGGTTGTATAGGCAAATTCCGTATCAGTGGAAATTCTATGGAAATTCACATGGGAAATCTGATTTGTGGTGACAATGCCGATAGCCCATCGCCATATGACTTTGCTATGGGCGGAGCCGGCGTTGATCCGTCATTGCCGGTTGGAAGTGATGGTACTATGATAATCCCCGGAATGACTGTAATGGTTGATATGAACGGTAACTTTACCGGTTATATGACAGATATGACAAGAACATTTTCAGTAGGTAAAGTTAATGACTTGGCTCAAAAGGCTCATAATTGCTCTATTGAAATTTGTCATCAACTTGCAGATATGGCAAAGCCCGGAGTTGAAGCCAAAGCCTTATATAATCGAGCAATTGAGATTGTTACAGATGCCGGTTTTGAAGATTATTTCATGGGGCATCGTCAGAAAGCCGGGTTTATTGGTCATGGCGTCGGAATTGAAGTAAATGAGTCTCCGGTTATAGCACCTCGCAGTAGAGACGTGCTTTGTGAAGGTAATGTGATTGCTCTTGAACCGAAATTTGTTATCCCTGGAGTTGGTGCGGTAGGTATAGAAAATACCTATGTGGTAAAACTCGAGGGTATGGAATGTATAACAAAAGCTACAGAAGAGATAATCGCATTGGATTAAATAAAGATGAAGAATGCATCAGATAGGGAAGAAAATAGATAGTGAGATTTTTCATGTAGTTGGCAATGTCGCTGATACGCTTGGTAGAGAGTGCTATATAGTAGGTGGCTATGTGCGTGATTTGTTTTTAAATCGGCACTCCAAAGATATAGACTTCGTCACTGTAGGAAGTGGTATTGAAGTCGCGACTTCTGTAGCTCAACAATTTGGTCGCAAGGCTTATCTGAATGTGTTTAAAAATTTTGGTACGGCTCAAGTTAAATTCAGAGGCATTGAATTAGAATTTGTAGGGGCTCGTCGAGAGTCTTATCGACGAGATAGTCGCAAGCCGATTGTCGAAGATGGCACACTGGATGATGATTTGTCGCGTCGTGATTTTACAATCAATGCAATGGCTCTATGTGTCAATCAGAATCGTTTTGGAGAGTTGGTCGATAAATATGATGGAGTCGGGGATTTGGAACGAGGTTTGATACGCACTCCGCTTGATCCCGACATCACTTTTAGTGACGACCCATTGAGAATGATGCGTGCTATACGTTTTGCGACTCAACTTGAATTTACAATTTTTGATGAGACTTTTGATGCAATAACTCGCAATGCACAACGCATTGAAATTATATCAAAAGAGCGAGTAATGGATGAACTGATGAAGATTATGGCATCACGTCGTCCATCGATTGGTTGGGAGTTGTTGTCGAAGTGTGGGTTGCTGAAATTGATATTTCCACAGTTGGCGGCTCTGAAAGGGGTAGAGACTGTTAATGGTCGAGGCCACAAAGATAATTTTTATCACACGCTTGAAGTTTTGGACAATGTTGCGGCAAAGAGTGATAATGTGTGGTTGCGTTGGACTGCATTGTTGCATGATATTGCCAAACCGGTTACAAAGCGTTGGGATGAAAAAATAGGGTGGACTTTTCATAATCACAACTTTATAGGGGCAAAGATGATACCTCGCATATTTCGTGAGATGAAATTCCCACTTAATGAGAAAATGAAGTATGTGCAAAAACTTGTTGAGTTACACATGCGTCCAATCGCTTTGGTTGAAGATGAAGTTACCGATTCGGCTGTACGTCGATTGCTGTTTGATGCCGGTGATGATATTGATGACCTGATGTTGTTGTGTAATGCCGATATAACATCAAAAAATCCCGAAAAGGTGCGTCGTGTACTTGAAAACTTTGCGATTGTGCGTCGCAAACTTGTAGAAATTGAAGAAAAAGACCGCATACGTAATTTCCAACCACCTGTGTCGGGTGAGGAAATTATGGAGATTTTTGGATTAAGCCCTTCTCGTGAAGTTGGTTTGATAAAAGACAGTATCAAAGATGCAATTCTTGAGGGGATAATACCCAACGAGCGTGACGCCGCTTTAGAATATATGCACAAAACAGCCCATTCAATGGGTTTGTCACCCATTAAATAATAGCTTTATTATAAATTTTCGCATTCTTGCAACCATAGTGCTGATGAGGCATCAGATGGCATGTGCCAGTCTCCGCGTGGTGAAATCCCTACACTTCCGACTTTGGGACCGTCGGGAAGGCATGAGCGTTTGAATTGTTGGTTGAAGAAGCGGCGGCAGAATGTTTTCAGCCAGTGGCGTATTTCATTGTCGGTATATGGCTCGTCAAATGTCGTATTTTTAGCCATGAAGTATATGCGACGAGGTGAGAAGCCAAAGCGTATCATGTAGTACAGATAAAAATCATGTAATTCATAAGGCCCGACTAAATCTTCGGTTTTCTGCTTGATATTACCGCAATTGTCGGCGGGAGTCAATTCCGGACTGATTGGGGTTTCAACAATGTCAATCAGAGCTTCGCTTAATGTTTCATTTGTCGCATTATTGGCAAACCAACGAACAAGATGTTTCACAAGTGTTTTGGGAACACCTGCATTAACTCCATACATTGACATGTGGTCGCCATTGTATGTTGCCCAACCAAGCGCGAGTTCTGATAAATCACCTGTGCCAAGTACCATTCCGCCTACTTGATTGGCGATGTCCATTAATATCTGTGTGCGTTCACGGGCTTGAGAATTTTCGTATGTTACATCATGTGTGTTGATGTCATGTTCGATGTCGTTAAAGTGTTGAGTTACAGCCTTGGCAATAGATATTTCACGTATTGTAACGCCGAGCATTTTCATCAATGTCAAAGCATTATTATAGGTGCGGTCGGTTGTCCCAAATCCGGGCATTGTAACTGCTGTGATGTTTTTATGGTCTAATTCTAATCGATCAAACGTTTTTATAGCGACTAATAGGGCAAGAGTTGAGTCAAGCCCTCCGGATATACCGATAATAAGATTTTTGCACTTTGTAGCTTCGAGACGTTGAGCCAGTCCTGCTACTTGTATATTTACAACTTCATTGCATCTCGACTCGTGCTCAATTTCGGATGGAATAAAAGGATGAGGATTTATTGTGCGATATAAATCCTTGTTACAACTTGTGCGGTTTAACGCTTCTGCAATATAATATCTATATCTATTGTTTAATTCGTGAGTTGAACAGTCGTTAAATGTATTGTTGGTGCGTCTGTTGTATGCTATCGCTTGCAAATCGATGTCTGCAATGATATATTGTCCGCCGGAATGCCAACGTTCGTTTTTCGCTAATATATGTCCGCATTCGGCAATAATAGCTTTTCCATCAAAAACAAAATCGGTTGAGGATTCTCCGTATCCGGCTCCGGCATATACATATCCGGCAATACAATTTGATGATTGTAGAGATATTAAAGTGTTGAGATATTCATCTTTACATGCTATTGTATTAGTCGCTGATAAGTTAAAGATGATTTGGGCTCCGGCCATTGATGCTTGAGTTGATGGTGAGATAGGGGCAAACAAGTCACTGCCAATTTCAACGCCGATGATTGCATCGCCGACTCTGATTAACTGTTTGGGATTTAATAATACCTCTTGTCCGGCGACATATACAATAATATCGATATTCAGACCGGATTGCCACCAACGTTTTTCACTGCATTCGTTTTGGTTTGCAAGATAACTTTTGGGGATTGCTGCAATGATTTTCCCGGAATTGATAGCTACTGCGCAATTGTAAACTACATTGCGGTAGCTTATAGGCATACCAACAATTGCAGTCAACTGCCATTGGGTAGATGAGTCAATAATTCTTCTTAGATTTTTTTCGGCTTCTTCAAGTAATAGCGATGAATGGAATAAATCTCCACAAGTGTATGCGGTAAGTGACATTTCGGGGAAAACAGCAACTGATACATTCTGTTTGTCAAGTTCTTGGCACAGATTGATAATACTGTTTGCGTTAAATTGGCAATCAGCTACTTTTACTTGTGGTATCGCTGACGCGACACGAAAAAATCCGTTATTCATATGTATGCTATTTGTTAGAATACAAAATTAATAATAATTTTAGATTGAAATAAATTGTTTGATGAAATAATTTCTATCTTTGTGTGAATTTAAAAATAGTTTGACTATGAAAATAAAGCATTTATCATTAGTGTTGCTTGTGGCATGTGCATTTGTGGCATGTGTAAATAAGTATAATTCAGAGGAAGAGGAATTGAAAGAAGAGACGACTTTCATAGAATATACCGATAGTTGTTTTTATGAAGGATACTATGAGGATTGGGGAAAATGGAGTTATTCAATTTATATCTCATTGGAGATACCTGAAAAAATTTGCGGAAAAAATGCCAATATATTGCGTGATAGTATAAGTTATTACGCATTAGATACGATAGGTGATTATCCCAAAGTAATTAAGGACTATCTAAGATCTTCAAAGGATAATTGGATTGAGGTCTCTCAATTAAGAGAAACTGATGAGGTTTCTGATGATATTGATTTTGGATTAAGTTGGTCTGAAATGATTTCCGGTGAAGTTGAAGTTTTAAATAGTCAACTTATAGTGTATAGGATATATAAAGAAGTGTTTTTGGGTGGAAATCATCCGCATTATTCAGTGATGTATCTGAATTACTATCTTCCGGAAGATAAAGTGCTTTCAATATCGGATTTGTTCAACTATGGTTCGGAATGGGATATCTGTAGATTAATCACGCTTGCCGCTCAGAATAACGAGGAAGAGTTTTATATGTATGAAACGATAAATCATTATTCCGATTTTTGTATAGATAAGGATAATAATGTGGTATTCTTATATCCACCTTATGATATTGCTCCAGGTTATCTCGGTACTGTATGTATTTCGGTTAAGGCACAAGATCTTGAACCATATCTTACACCATTAGGTGAGAAGGTATTAAACGTGGGTAAGCAAAAGAGAAATAATGGTTCGTCAAATAGTGGTGGCTGGTTGCCACGCCCTAATGAATAATAGACGTAAGAGTCTTGATACTTGCGGCATTTGAAGGCAAATGTCGCAAGTTTTTTTGTTCGGGAGTATAGGTTTGACTCATCAAATCGGAAATGTTGTTGATTATTTCTTGTGGAGAATTTGCCACTATACAATTTTCTGATAATCCGCTACCTTCTACCATTTGAGAGTTGGCAATGACAAATGCGCCTTTAGTCAACGCTTTAAGTAGTTTCAACTTGATGCCTGTTGCTTGAAATGTTATCAATAAGTTTATATGAGCATGTCGCACAAGTTGATTTAATGTCTTATCATCAGGATTTACGATAAATTCAACGTTTTTATGCTCGTGTTGTGTTTGTGTAAGATGCTCAGGTGGGGTGCTTCCGGCAAATTTAAAAGTAATATCCGGTAGATTTGGCGCGATTTTGTCAATAATCCATTTTGCTGCTGTTATGTTCTCTCCAACTGATAAATTTCCATGATATAATACAAATTTTTCGGTTATAATATTGTCAGATGATATTTCATCGTCAAAGAAACAAGGGAGGTGTTTTACAATAACTTTGGAGTATTTGTTTGTGAAATAATCGCGGTCGGTTTCGCTGATTGCCATTATATAGTCGGCATTGGTCAGAACTTTTTCATAGCATTTCAACCTTTTTGCTTCAAGCGCATAAAATAATTTATCTTTCAGTTTTTTTGCCGAGAGATAAAGCCCATGATAATAATCATGCTCAACATTGTGAGTCCTTACGATTTTCAGACGATTTTTCAATCTAATATCTGAAAGGAAATAGCAAGTGTGTAATCCCTCAAACAAAATTGGTGCATCATCATTCAGCAGATTGGCTATTAAACTGTTATCTCGTCGGCTATTGACGATGTATGGCAGTGATGATAGTTGTTTTGTTATGCCGGTCTCTCGTTTGTATAAATGCACTACATCGGCAATTTGTGATAAATTTTCATAATCTGCGGTGCGATTTCCATAGTTGTAAGTATGTAACGTAATATGAAAATCGGACTCTTTCAGTGCTTTTAACTTGTAATACACATCAATTACCCCTCCATAGTTTGGCGGATAGGGATTTTGGAAGCTGATGACATGTATTTTCTTTTTCATACAACAAAAGTAACTAATTTTGTCTGAAGTTGAAAGACTTTTATGTAAATTTGCAGTCATAAAAGATAGATAAAATAATGAGTGTAATTATACTTGGAATAGAATCGTCATGTGACGATACAAGCGCGGCGGTAATCAAAGACGGATTGTTGTTGTCAAATGTTATTGCAAGCCAAAGTGTGCATGAGGAATATGGTGGGGTAGTACCCGAACTTGCGTCACGTGCACATCAGCAGAATATCGTGCCGGTTGTGGATACTGCAATAAAACGTGCCGGGATTTCAAAAGAGGACCTTTCGGCGATTGCTTTTACTCGTGGGCCGGGATTGCTTGGTTCTTTACTTGTTGGGACATCGTTTGCAAAGGGATTGTCGCTTGGATTACGTAAGCCGATAGTTGATGTAAATCATCTTCACGGGCATGTGTTGTCTCATTTTATACGCAGAGAAGATAATGATGAAGTCCCTGAGTATCCATTTATTTGTCTTTTGATATCCGGAGGTAATTCTCAAATCGTATTGGTGAGAAATTATAATGATATGGAAGTCTTGGGGCAGACTATCGATGATGCCGCAGGTGAAGCTTTTGACAAATGCGCTAAGGTTATGGGATTGCCTTATCCGGGTGGACCACATATTGACAGACTCGCGGCAGAGGGTGATGCCTCAAAGTTTAAATTTGCAAAACCGCATATCCCCGGTTATGATTATAGTTTCAGTGGATTAAAGACGTCGTTTCTTTATATGTTGCGTGACGCAAAGAAACTTGACCCTGATTTCATTGAGAAAAATAAAGCCGACTTGGCAGCATCATTGCAACGTACAATTATAGAAATACTTCTTGATAAATTAAAAAAGGCGGTTGCCGATACCGGAGTTAAGCAAGTTGCAATAGGCGGTGGAGTGTCGGCAAATTCAGGCGTGCGTCAAGCGATAGCTGATTTCTGTGCTCAGTGCCGGTTGAAAGCTTTTATCCCTGAACGAGCGTTTACTACCGATAATGCCGCAATGGTGGCAATTGCCGGATATTATAAATATCTGACAGGTGATTTTTGCCATTATGATGCGGTTCCGTATGCAAGAGTAACAATATAATATCTTGTTGAAATGAATGTTTCAGTTATAGCTATCGGAGATGAGCTACTGATAGGGCAGGTGGTTGATACCAATTCGGGAGATATCGCAAGAATGTTACAACCACATGGATGGTCTGTTAATGATGTTCAGGTCGTTGGTGATAGCTCTGAGGCTATTTTGACTGCGATACGGCGTGGATTTGAAATAAGTGATGTCGTGCTTACAACCGGAGGACTTGGCCCAACAAAAGATGACATTACAAAATCGGTGTTATGCCGATTTTTTGGAGGAGAATTGCGAGAAGATGTTTCAGTGCTTGAAAATGTAAAAGAAGTTGTAGCTAAACGAGGATTGAAGTTGAATGACTTGACTGCTACTCAAGCGGTTGTCCCCTCATCATGCCGTGTTATTCAAAACAAGGTAGGTACAGCTCCCTTGATGTGGTTTGAGCAAAATGGCAAAATCCTTGTATCAATGCCGGGCGTGCCATTTGAAACTCGTCAAATGTTTCAAGATGCGGTGTTGCCTGATTTGTTGAAACGGTTCAAATCAAATGTTGCTATTGAACATCGCACGATATTGGTGACAGGATGGAGTGAATCTCAGCTTGCAATGGAAATTTCTGATTGGGAAAATGCGCTTCCCTCATATATTCATCTTGCGTATTTGCCTAAGCCGGGTTTGATACGTTTACGCCTTGACGGTGTTTATCATGACAAAGAATTTCTAAATGAAGAGCTTGATAAATATAAGTCACAACTTATAGCCCGATTGGCTGAAGATGTGTTGTGTGATGAAGATTATACACTGCAGGAAATACTGCTTCAATATCTAAACAAATTGAATCTTACGGTTGCTACTGCAGAAAGTTGTACAGGCGGAAACATTGCGCATCTCATAACAAGTGTTGCCGGCAGTTCATCGGTGTTTATGGGGAGTGTGGTGGCTTATAGTAATGATGTAAAACATCGATTACTTAGCGTAAAACAAGAAACATTAGATGAGTATGGAGCGGTAAGCATTCCCACTGTCGAAGAGATGGCAAAAGGTGTATGTGATATAGTTAAAACAGATTGTGGTATTGTTACATCAGGAATTGCCGGTCCCGGAGGTGGCACTATCGATAAACCGGTAGGAATGGTGTGTATTGCCGTTAAATCTCCTGGTGGCATCGTGTCTGATACATTTTATTTCCCCGGAAATCGAGGTCGTGTGATAGAGCGAGCTTCGACGATGGGACTGATAATGCTCATTAAGCACCTAAAGAAAGGATATGGACTACGATAGGCTGCAATCAAAAATGGTTGACTTTTTGCGTTTCCCATTGATCGTAGGAGTCGTGTTTATTCATTTATTGGCAACTGATTTTGCCAAACTTGGATATTGTGGGCAATATCCTATATATTATACGATTACAGAATTGTTGGCTTGTGTGTTTGGTAGGATAGCGGTACCTTTTTTCTTTTTGATAGGAGGATATTATTTTTTCTATAATGCGAGAAAAACAGATTTAAACTTTTATTATAATAAGATAAAAAAGCGTTGTCGGTCGCAGCTGTTGCCATTTCTGACTTGGAGTGTTCTGTATATCACATTGTATATGATGATTTTTGAAGACGGAATTATCGCATCTTTCAGCGATGTGGTTAAGTGTGTGTTTGGGAATACTCGTATAGAGTCGTTTACGGCTTATCCCAATCCGGCATTTCATTTGTGGTTTCTTCGTGATTTATTTGTTATGGCTTTAATATCTCCTCTGATTTATATATTGGTAAAATATACAAAAGGATGGATTATATTGTTGCTTGGATTAATGTATGGACTTAATAAGACAATCCCTATTGTCGGTTTGTATGGGTTAAGTTCTATTGCATTGTTTTTCTTCTCTATTGGTGTGTATATAGCAATTAATGGAAAAACAATTATTGAAATGGCATTGAGGTTTAAGAGTTTCGTATATGTGTGTTTGCCGATATTAATTATTGTTCTTTTATTGGTGAAACCTTGGATTTATAGTGATGTTATAGAGCGAGCAACAACAATTGTCGCATTGATATTTTTATTTGTGATTATGCCTAAATTTACAAAACAAGGCGTTGGCAAATCAACACGGTTCTTGTCAAGTTGCAGTTTTATGTTATATGCGTTGCATGCTCCATATTTTACATGGGTTGCTATTGGTTTGACAGAAAAATACGCAATAGGCAATGATATATTGGCGACGATGATATACTTGTTTTCTGCAATGATTATAACTATATCAAGTTGTTTGGTATATGTTTTAATGAGGATAATTTCGCCTAAATTTACTGCAATTATTAATTGTGGGAGAAGCTAATTGGGAGTCCCATTTATAGTATTGCATTAATTAATGTGGAAAAAGATTGATTATATCATTAAATTTGCTAATTTTGCAACGTAATAGCATGGGTAATCTCAATGAGAGGTAGCTTTTGCTATGTAATTATGTATATACTAATCTATTTATAAACTTTTTATTATGGATATTTCTCATATCGAACACGTTGGTATAGCAGTTCCAAGTTTGGAAGAAGCTATCCCTTTCTACGAAAACATTCTCGGTCTTAAATGTTTTGCCATTGAAGAAGTCGCTGACCAAAAAGTGCGTACCGCATTTTTCAAAGTCGGACAAACAAAAATTGAACTACTTGAAGGTACTTCAGAAGACAGCGCAATCTCTAAATTTATTGCTAAAAATGGTGGTCGCGGAGGTATTCAGCATATCGCATTTGCTATGGCCGATGGTGTTGCCAATGCACTTGCTGAAGCTGAAGGTAAGGGCTGTGCGCTTATTGATAAAGCTCCTCGTAAAGGTGCAGAAGGTCTTAATATCGCATTCCTTCATCCCAAATCAACTTGTGGCGCATTGATTGAACTTTGCGAAGATCCCAATAAATAATTTAGTAAGGATTAATTACCAATAATTACAATAATGAGTAATCAACTAGAAAAAGTACAAGAGCTTATTGCATTGCGCAATGAGGCTCGTTTGGGTGGTGGAGAAAAAGCTATCCAAAAACAACATGAAAGAGGCAAATATACAGCGCGTGAGCGTATTGCTCAATTGCTTGATGAAGGCTCTTTTGAAGAATTAGATATGTTTGTAAAACATCGTTGTACAAACTTCGGTCAAGAAAAGAAAAGTTATCTTGGCGATGGTGTTGTAACCGGTTATGGTACAATTGATGGTCGTCTTGTATATGTATTTGCTCAAGATTTCACCGTATTTGGCGGCTCTTTGTCGGAAACAATGGCGTTGAAAATCTGTAAGGTGATGGATATGGCAATGAAAATGGGTGCACCTGTCATTGGACTTAATGACTCAGGTGGCGCGCGTATTCAAGAAGGTATCAACGCTCTTGCCGGTTATGCTGAGATATTCCAACGCAACATTATGGCATCAGGTGTGATACCTCAAATTTCAGGTATCCTCGGTCCTTGTGCCGGTGGTGCGGTATATTCTCCAGCGTTGACCGACTTTACTATCATGACTAAGGGTATTTCATATATGTTCCTAACCGGACCTAAAGTAGTAAAAACAGTTACCGGTGAAGATGTGACTCAAGATGCGCTCGGTGGTGCAGAAGTTCACTCATCAAAGAGTGGTGTAGCTCATTTTGCTGCTGAAGATGGAGAAGAAGCACTCAAGATTATACGCAAGCTATTTAGCTACATTCCTCAAAACAATCTTGAAGAACCTCCGATGGTTGAATGTAATGATCCCATCGATCGTCTTGAAGATTCTCTTAACGAAATTATTCCTGATTCAGCCAACAAACCTTACGATATGTATGAGGTAATTGGCGCAATCATAGATAATGGTGAGTTCCTTGAAGTTCAACGTGACTATGCGAAGAATCTTATTGTAGGTTTTGCTCGTTTCAATGGTCAAGCTGTTGGTATTGTAGCAAACCAACCCAAATTCCTTGCCGGTGTGCTTGATAGTAATGCTTCTCGTAAGGGTGCTCGTTTCGTTCGTTTCTGTGACGCGTTCAACATTCCTTTGGTGACACTTGTTGACGTTCCAGGGTTCTTGCCAGGTACCGGTCAAGAATATAACGGTGTAATTCTCCATGGCGCAAAATTACTTTATGCTTATGGCGAAGCTACTGTGCCTAAAGTTACTGTTACATTGCGTAAGAGCTATGGCGGTAGCCACATTGTGATGAGTTGTAAACAACTTCGTGGTGACATGAATTATGCTTGGCCAACTGCCGAAATTGCAGTTATGGGTGGTGCCGGTGCAGTTGAGGTACTTTATGCTCGTGAAGCTAAGGAATCAGAAAATCCGGCACAAGTTCTCGCGGAAAAAGAACAAGAATATAACAAGTTGTTCTGCAATCCTTATAATGCAGCTAAATATGGTTACATCGATGATGTTATTGAACCTCGCAACACTCGTTTCCGTGTGATACGCGCGCTACAACAACTCGCTACAAAGAAAGTAACCAATCCCGCTAAAAAGCACGGAAACATTCCTCTATAATCAACAACGAGAATTTATAATTTTATGAAAAAGAAAATTTTATTATTACTCGTTGCCTTCGTAGCCACTTCGACTATTGCGTTTGCTCAAGGTCGTAACGGGCTAAAGATTAATGAGGTAATGGTAGAAAATAATAACAGCGTAGTTGATGACTACGGTATGCGTCCGGCTTGGATTGAGTTATATAACTCTACTCATGCTTCGATGGAGATTTCAAGTGTTTATCTGACAAACGAAAAAAACGACCCCACGAAGTATCCTGTGCCTCTCGGTGATGTTAAAACAAACATTCCGCCACTTCAACATGTATTGTTCTGGGCAGATAATGAACCTAATAAGGGAACTTTCCATTTGAGTTTTAATATCGCGCCCGGAGATACCATTTATGTGTTTGACGCAGATATGGAAACGATGATTGATAGTGTTGTAATTCCAAAAGAGTTAGGCGCAAATCAATCGTATGCACGAACTGAGGATGGTGCCGGAGAATGGAAAATCAGAACCGGTAGCGAGGATATAGAAAATGATTACATTACACCAAGCAGTAATAATATCATAAAGGATACCAATGAAAAAGTGGAAATGTTCCGTAAACTTGATAAAAACGGAGTGGTTCTCACTATAATGGCTATGGCAATTGTGTTTGGTGCGTTGTTAGTCCTTAGCATCTGTTTCTATGTTATTAGTAAGGTTGGTGAAAAAGTCTCTAAAATCAATAAGAGTAAATCCCACGGCGTCGAGCCTAAAACTATCGCTAATACCGATCTTCCAACCGGAGACTCAGGAGAAGAGATTGCTGCAATTGTAATGGCTCTTCATGAACATCTCAATGCGCATGACCAAGAAAGCACAATTTTGACAATTAACAAGGTTAAACGTGCATATTCTCCTTGGAGTTCTAAAATTTATGGATTGCGAGAACTTCCTCGTAAGTAATCGCTTATTGCTAACACTTAATTAATTTTACCAAAATGAAAGAATATAAATATAAAATTAATGGTAACACCTATAAGGTAGCCGTAGGCGATATTGATAATGGTATTGCTGAAGTAGAAGTTAATGGTACTCCTTATAAAGTTGAACTTGAAAAGAAAGAAACTGTAAAAGTCGTTTCAGCTCCTCGTCCTTCAGCTGCTCCACGTACACAAGCGGGCGAAAAAGTTATTACTAAACCGGCTTCAGCGACTTCAGGTGCTTATCAAGTTAAAGCGCCACTTCCGGGGGTTGTTGTATCATATTCGGTTAAAGTAGGTGATGTTGTAAAAGCATCTGATACTGTGGCTGTGTTGGAAGCAATGAAAATGGAAAATGCAATCCATGCCGGTCGTGACGGGAAAGTTGCTTCTATTAATGTAAATCCCGGAGACTCTGTTCTTGAAGGAGCGGTATTGATTACACTTGAATAATAATTTAAAATCACAAGATTATGAATTTAAGTGAATTTATGTCAGGAAATTTGCAGACCTTTTGGGAAATGACAGGTTTTCATAATGCTACCTGGGAGCATTTTGTTATGCTTGTAGTTGGTCTGTTCTTCCTTTGGCTTGCCATTAAAAAGAATTTCGAGCCAATGTTGCTTGTGCCGATCGGTTTCGGTATTCTTATCGGTAATATCCCTTTCTCGGCAGGTATGGAAGTTGGTATTTATGAAGAAGGAACAGTCTTAAACATTCTTTATAATGGTGTGAGTGCGGGTTGGTATCCTCCATTGATATTTCTTGGCATTGGTGCTATGACCGATTTTACGGCATTGATTGCCAACCCGAAGTTGATGCTTGTTGGTGCAGCTGCTCAATTTGGTATATTTGGCGCATACATGGTGGCTCTAGCTATAGGTTTTGCGCCCGACCAAGCCGGGGCTATTGCGATCATCGGTGGCGCAGATGGTCCAACAGCGATCTTCCTTTCTTCAAAACTCGCTCCTAATTTGATGGGCGCAATCGCCGTATCGGCATATTCTTATATGGCTCTCGTGCCTGTAATTCAACCGCCAATTATGCGATTGTTTACAACTAAGAAAGAGCGTTTGATTAAGATGAAACCGGCTCGTGCCGTATCTCAAAATGAGAAAATCATATTCCCAATTGTAGGGTTATTATTGACTTGTTTTGTTGTGCCAACAGCACTTCCATTGCTTGGTATGCTGTTCTTTGGTAACTTGTTGCGTGAATGTGGTGTGACTACTCGTCTTGCTAAGACAGCAAGTAATGCAATGACCGACATCGTTACGATACTTCTTGGTATGACTGTCGGAGCTTCTACTCAAGCATCGGAATTCCTTACATTGGAAACAATCGGAATTTTCTTCCTCGGATTTATGGCATTTGTGATTGCATCATCATCAGGTGTATTGTTTGTTAAGTTGTTTAACTTGGTGTTGCCCAAAGAAAAGAAACTCAATCCACTTATTGGTAATGCCGGAGTGTCGGCGGTTCCGATGGCTGCACGTATTTCAAACAATCTTGGGTTAGAAAGTGATGCGTCAAACTACTTGTTGATGCATGCTATGGGTCCGAATGTCGCTGGTGTTATCGGTTCTGCTGTAGCAGCCGGTGTACTTCTCAGTTTCCTTGGATAATTAATCCTCATTAAATGATAGTAAAAGTGTGATTGTCTTTTGATGGTCACACTTTTTTATTAATTAACATATAGTGGATAAACAATAATCGGTCACATTCGTTATATAAGTAGTCTTGTTAATTAAGTGCGTTTTACCTAAAAAACATCGCACGCCCTAATTGTTTGAGAGTTTATGGTTACGGCAAAAGTAGTAAATTCATTATATAAAGAGTATCGCAAGCGACCAAAGTCGCCCGACAGGCTTGATTTAAGCGTTTTGGCGGAAAACGCGGGTGACAATATCAATGTTGAAATAAAAGATGATCGCTTGATTATTCATAATGTCGATGAGAAATCTCCATTTCATGCGTTGAAATTGAATAGGGTACATGGTATTGTGAATTTTGAGAAAACAATAGCAATTGTGCTTGCGCAATCAATGATACTTTTATTGAAAGAAACAGGAGAAGTCCAAATAAACATCAAACCGGTTAAACGCTCGTTTTGGGCAAAGTTGCGTGATAAATTTTGTCGATAGCATTGAAATACAGCAGAAATGTTGTAACTTTACACAAAATTTACATAATAGAAAATTAAATCACTCACAACAATATGTTTAGAACAAAAACCTGTGGAGAACTCCGCATTAGTGATGCCGGAAGTCAAGTGACTCTTGCCGGTTGGGTGCAACGTAGCCGCAAAATGGGCGGTATGACATTTATTGATATGCGTGACCGATATGGTGTGACGCAAGTAGTGTTTAACAATGAAACTGATGCGGCATTATGTGAGCAAGCCAATCATCTTGGTCGTGAGTTTGTAATTCAAGTAACCGGAGATGTTGCGGAGCGTTCAAGCAAAAACGCCAATCTTCCTACCGGTGAAATAGAGATTATAGCTCGTAGTTTGACCGTGTTGAATAAATCAGATGTGCCTCCGTTTACTATTGAAGATGATACTGATGGCGGTGATGATTTGCGCATGAAATATCGTTATCTCGATTTGCGCCGTCCCGCTGTGCGTCGTAATCTTGAGTTGCGCCACAAAATGGCATTTGAAATACGTCGCTATTTGGATGAAAAGGGCTTTATCGAGGTAGAAACACCGGTGCTCATCAAATCTACACCTGAGGGGGCGCGTGATTTTGTCGTTCCTTCTCGCATGAATCCTGGTGAGTTTTATGCGTTGCCACAATCTCCACAAACGTTCAAACAGCTACTTATGGTCAGTGGTTTCGACCGTTATTTCCAAATCGTGAAATGTTTCCGAGATGAAGACCTTCGTGCCGACCGTCAACCTGAGTTTACTCAAATTGACTGTGAAATGTCATTTGTAGAACAAGAAGATGTTCTCCAAATGTTTGAAGGGCTAGTAAAACATATTTTTAAATATGTTAAAGATATAGACTTTGTTGATCCATTCCCTCGTATGACATGGGCAGATGCTATGAAATACTACGGAAGCGACAAGCCCGATACTCGTTTTGGAATGAAGTTTGTCGAGATTAAAGATTTAACCGTAGGTAAAGGGTTTGCAGTGCTTGATGATGCAGAATATGTTGGAGCTATATGTGTTCCGGGTTGTGCATCATATACACGTAAACAGTTGGACCAATTGACAGACTTTGTTAAACGTCCTCAGATTGGCGCAAAAGGTATGATGTGGGTGAAAGTTGAGACTGATGGATCAATCAAGAGTTCTGTTTCAAAATTTTATACCGATGAGGAGTTGAAACTTTGGGCTGACAGATGTGAAGCCAAGCCCGGAGATTTGATCTTAATACTCGCCGGACCGACAATGAAAACTCGCAAGCAATTATGTGAATTGCGACTTGAAATGGGTAGTCAACTTGGATTGCGTGACCCTCAAAAATTCTCATGCTTGTGGGTTGTGGATTTCCCATTGTTTGAGTGGGATGAGGAGACTCAACGTTTTTATGCGATGCATCATCCATTTACTTCTCCCAATCCTGAGGATATTGATATGCTCGATAGTAATACCGGTGCAGTGCGTGCGACTGCCTATGATATGGTGGTTAACGGTAATGAGCTTGGAGGTGGTAGTATTCGTATTCATGACGCTAAGTTGCAAGACAAAATGTTTCAATTGCTTGGCCTTACAGAAGAGGATGCGCAATATAAATTTGGCTTCTTGATGAATGCGTTTAAATATGGCGCACCTCCTCATGGCGGTTTGGCATTTGGCTTTGACCGTTTTGTGTCTATTCTTGCCGGTCTTGATTCTATTCGAGATGTTATCGCATTCCCCAAGAATAATTCAGGCCGTGATATGATGATTGATGCTCCATCAACGATTGATGATGCGCAACTCAAAGAACTTGCGATTGCAACAGTTGTAAACGCGGCAAATTCTTAATCGCAATTGAGAATAAGAGATGTAATATCAGCGTTAGAAGCGTTTGCTCCAACTGCATTGCAGGAAAGCTACGACAATACCGGGCTACAAGTCGGTGATAAATCGGCAGAATGTACCGGAGTATTGCTGTGCGTTGATGTTACACCACAAATAATAGAGGAGGCAGTATCAAAAGGTTGCAACCTAATTGTCTCACATCATCCTATCTTATTTAAAGGATTAAAGCGTATCGTTGGTGCAACATTGGTTGAGCGAACGGTAATCTCGGCATTGTCATCCGGTATTTCGATATATTCATGTCACACTTCTTTAGATAGCACTATCGGAGGTGTGTCATGGAAGATGGCAGAACGGCTTGGACTGAAACATGTAAGAGTGTTAGAGCCTCAGAGTCATAAATTGTTGAAACTGTCGGTGATAATTCCTGATAGTCATGTTGATGTTGTCAGAACCGCAATTTTTAATGCCGGTGCAGGAGAAGTTGGCAATTATGATTGCTGCGGATTTATGGTGAATGGGACAGGATCATTCCGTGCGAAAGAAGGCGCTAATCCATTTGTAGGAGAAATTGGCAAATTGCATAACGAGGCAGAAACCCGTTTGGATGTTGTGTTACCGGTGTGGATGCAAAGTAGGGTAGAGGTAGCGTTATTGCAAGCTCATCCATATGAGGTACCTGCCTATGAATTTGTGATGTTGGAGAACTCTGCAACTACCGGTCTTGGTGTAGTTGGAGAGTTGGATGAGTCTGTAACAGCTGAACAGTTGGTGAAAATGACAAAAAATGCCTTTGCTTCCCCGATGGTTAGATGTACGACTCCACCTGTTACGTCTATTAAAACCATTGCATTGTGTGGCGGATCGGGGGCGTCATTAATTGGCAATGCGATAGGTTGCGGCGCGCAAGCCTATATTTCTTCTGACATCAAATATCACGATTTTATAGATAACGCAGAACGTATTTTTATCCTCGATATAGGACATTTTGAGGGTGAACAATGCACAAAAGAGATTTTTTATCACGTAATTAGAGAAAAATTTCCTAACTTTGCAATCTATTACTCAGAAACAGAAAAAAATCCGATAAATTATTTGTAAAAAGATATGGCTACTAAAAGCAAAACCGAACAACCACTTTCTGTTGAGCAACGTTTGAAATCATTGTATGAGCTTCAAACTTTACTCACTGAAATTGACCGCATCAAGACTATTCGAGGAGAACTCCCTCTTGAAGTGAAAGACTTGGAAGATAGTATTGAAGGTCTTCACACTCGTGTAGAAAATTATCGCAAAGATATCGAGGAGTTGCGTCAAAAACTTGTTATTGAGAAAGAGAAAATCAATGAATCACTTTCTAAAATTGAACGCTACAAAACTCAACTCGACAATGTGAGAAACAACCGTGAGTTTGATTTGTTGTCAAAAGAGGTTGAATTCCAAACTCTTGAAATTGAATTGTGTGAAAAACACATCAATGAATACTCTCGTCAGATTGAAAATAAAGAGCGAGACATTGCCGCAACTGAAGAGGTGCTTGTAGATAAAAATCACATTCTTGCTGAGAAAAAAACTGAACTTGATGAAATTGTTTCAGAAACTCGCCAAGAAGAGGAGAATATCCGTGAGAAAGCAAAATCACTTGAGCCTAAAATCGATGCTCGTACATTGGCAGCGTTTAAGCGCATTCGTAAAAATGCGCGCAATGGTCTTGGTATTGTTTATGTGCAACGTAATGCTTGTGGAGGTTGTTTCAATCGCATTCCGGCTCAACGTCAAATGGAAATCAAGATGCACAAAAAAATTATCGTATGTGAATACTGTGGTCGCATTATGATTGATCCGGAACTTGCAGGAGTGAAAGATTAATCAATGTCGTTTGATGAATAATATCAGGGTTGTCTAAGAATGTGCTTAGGCAACCTTTTTTCTTGTTGAGAAATTCTGCGCATTTAACGGAATTTTGCGCAACTTTTTATTGAAAATTGGCAAATTGTCGCTATTTATTTGTAACTTTGTAGTCTGATTTAAAAAATGATAATTTTTAATCAGATAGTTTATAACAAATAAAGAAAAATCCCATAAATAAACTATGAAGCTATTACAAGCTAAACTCGCTAAGTACACTGCACCGCAAGAAGCTAAAGCTGCCGGTGTTTATCCTTATTTCCGCGCAATTGCAAGTGAACAAGATTCTGAGGTTATTATCAATGGACAAAAAGTCTTGATGTTTGGTTCTAACTGTTATTCCGGTCTTGTAAACGACCCTCGTATTAAAGAAGCCGCTATTGAGGCTACAAGAAAATATGGAACCGGTTGCGCCGGCTCTCCATTCCTTAATGGTACTCTTGACCTTCATAAGCAACTTGAAGCTCGCATTGCTGAATATATCGGTAAAGAGGACGTAATGATATATTCTACCGGTTTTGGCGTAAACCTTGGTGTTGTATCGACATTGACAGGTCGTGAAGACTATATAATTTGGGATGAGCAAGATCATGCTTCGATTATTGAAGGTCGCCGTCTCTCGTTCTCTCAACAACTCAAGTACAAACACAATGACATGGAGTCGCTTGAAAAGCAACTTCAAAAATGTGCTCCCGATAAAGTGAAACTTATCGTTACCGATGGCGTTTTCTCTATGGAAGGCGACGTTGCAAATTTGCCAAAAATTGTCGAGTTGGCAAAGAAATATGATGCGAGTGTCATGGTTGACGAGGCTCATGGTATCGGAGTCTTTGGTCGTGGAGGTCGTGGTACTTGTGACCATTTTGGCGTAACCGATGATGTGGATTTGATTATGGGTACATTCAGCAAATCATTTGCGTCTCTTGGTGGATTTATCGCGTGTGATAAGGAGATCACTAATTTCTTGCGTCACCACTCTCGTTCTTATATCTTCACTGCAAGTATCACTCCTGCTTCTACTGCCGCAGCGCTTAAAGCGATGGATTTGATGGAGCAAGAGCCGGAACGTCAAGAACATCTTTGGGCGATGACCAACTATGCGCTTGAGGGATTCCGCAATATGGGATGTGAAATCGGTAATACATCTACTCCAATTATCCCGCTATATGTTCGTGATAACATGAAGACATTTGCGATTACTCGTGATTTGCTTGAAGAAGGTATCTTTGTTAATCCGGTAGTATCTCCGGCTGTTGCGCCTCATGACACATTGATCCGATTCAGTTTGATGGCAAGCCACACTAAGGAACAAGTGACATTTGCGCTTGAGAAAATCCAGAAAGTGTTCCGTGCTTATCAACTTATCCCTTAAGAAAAATTGTATTTACACAATATCAATATACAACCTGTTGCTCTCTTACGTGTGACAGGTTGTTTTTGTAGATGAAAAGTCGTAACTTTGTGCTTACTAAACTATTTAAAATGACGAAAATTAAAATTGCGTTAATTATATTGTGCGTTTTAGCGATTGTCCCAGGAGTGTCGGCACAATCTCTTGAAATGTATGAGCGTGATCCATATACTTATAGGCAACAACTTATTGACTCCCTTATTCAGAATATGGTTAAGGTTGATGGGGGGGCTTTTATGCTTGGAGTGCCTATTGAAGATAAAGAGGCATTTGATTGGGAGAAACCGGCAAAAGAGCATATTGTGAATGATTTTTATATTTGTCGATATGAAGTAACTCAAGCATTGTGGGAAATGGTAGTTGGTGTTAATCCTGCGTGCTTTAAAATTGCATCTCATCCCATTGAGTCTGTATCATATTACGATTGCTTGTTTTTTATTAGTTGTTTGAACAAGTTGACCCATAATAAATATAATTTCAGATTACCCACAGAGCAGGAGTGGGAATATGCGGCAAGAGGCGGTAAATTCTCTCAATGTTATAAGTTTAGTGGTAGTGATGATTTAAATGAGATTGCAGTTTATTGCAAAAATGCGAATGGTATGCCTGATGAGGTTGGGACAAAGAAACCCAATGAATTGGGGCTTTATGATATGACCGGCAATGTCTGGGAATGGACGTCAAGTTATTGGACTTCTGATTATAATAGCGACGAGGATCGCTCCTCTTTTGTGACGAGGGGAGGTAGTTGGATTAATGATGAGGGAACGAGTCGGGTAACTTATAGAAGCTATGTTATCCCTCAATTTAAGGATTATTATCTTGGTTTGCGCTTGGTGTGTGATAACATATGATACATCGCTAACTTTGCATAAAATTTTATTAAAGTGATAAACGACAATTTGACGATATATAATAAAGGAATCTCATTATCTATATCAAAGGAGCAATTATCATTATTGCCTACGGTGGAATTTTTTGGGAAAATTACGGTTGTTGAGACTCCAGAGGTTGTCGATATGGCTTTAGATATCTTAAATCGACAAAAGATAGTCGGTTTTGATACAGAGACACGTCCATCATTCCGCCGAGGACGTACATATAAAGTTTCGTTAATACAGATTTCAACGTTGCGTCATAGTTTCCTTTTCAGGATAAACAAACTTGGCTTTATTGATGAATTGCGTGAATTTCTTGAAAATGAAAATATAATCAAAGTCGGACTTTCAATAAAAGACGATTTTCATGTGTTGCGCAGAGTTGCCGATTTTACACCGAGAGGATTTATAGACTTGCAACCATTTGTGAAAAAATATGGCATAGTTGACAACAGCCTGCAGCGTATTTATGGAATTATATTTGGAGAGCGCATCTCTAAAAGTCAGCGATTGTCAAATTGGGAAGCCGACAAACTCACAGTCGGGCAATGCAGTTATGCATCGATTGATGCTTGGGCATGCCTGAAAATGTATAATCACTTGGTTGAGGGGTTTTTCAATCCTGCGACATCTCCATATATCTGTAGTAAATAATTTGAAAATCAATCATAACAGAATAATTGAATGAAGAATAAAGCGATAATAATACCTTTGGCATTGCTTGCTTATCTTGCCATAATGGTTTATTTCTTTGGTGTGCCTGCATATAAAGCAGGGACTATAACTCCTCTCAAATTTTGGGGAGTTATTGGAGGAGTATCTGTTGCGGTTATTGCGTTGCATTTCTCGATAAAACGTCGTGAGAAATTGCGCAAAGAGCGAGAACAAGATATGCGTGACTCCGATAAAAATATAATGGCTAAATGATGTGTCATTGGTTGACATATATATCTTCTATTTTGTGTATCACATTGTTGTCGAGTTGTTTTACCGGAATAGAAAGCACACCGCGCATTAATGCTGATGATGTTGATCAAGAAGATCTAAAGTTGACTCCTGAGCAGATTTTTCTTGCCGGAATAAAATCCCAATCATTTGGCGAGTGGCAAAGAGGTAAGAGATTTTTTGTCACTAACGATAAACTCATGCTTGTTATGTCGGGTGCTGATATGACACAAAACAATCTTGCCGGTACAGAAATAATGTATATGTCATGTGATACCGTGCGCTCTATTACCGGTGACTATGCGACAGAACTTTCGTTCAGTACTTGTGACGGTAAAATATACAATTATCGTATTGATGCGTCTCCCACTCGTTTAGCAGAAAAAGAGTCTGTTTCAATACCTTTTACGATAGAAAAATCCATTATTGACACTGTGAGTGAAAAACTTGTTGGGCTGAAGGTGTATATATTGACCCCATCGTGGTATGATCTTGAGGATAAAGCTATAGTTGGTCGGAAGTTTGTGAAAGTTACAATCGAGTCGGTTGATTATGGTAATGATGTTTACCCGATAAAAGTAACTTTTGTCGATGACAGAGATGTTAAGTCAAGAGTTTATATGTCGTTGTCAGATAAAAACTCTGTGCGAGACTTTGCAACCTTGTTTGCTTTTGCCAATCCGCACGATAAATATCCGTCAATTTCAGATGTTACATGGGAAAATATCATAAATTCACGGGTCGCATTGGATATGACTACCGGAGAATGCCGTTTGGCACTTGGCACACCTAAGGAGGTCGAACGGGTGCCAACCTATGGCGGGGTACAAGAACGTTGGATTTATGAAAATGGAACCTATCTCATCTTTGAAGATGGGTTGCTTCGTCAATTTAGAAAATAACAATCCTACAACATTTTGGTAAATAAACGTGTTATTATGCTAAAAGAGTAAGATTATGAGATTGAAATTTTTAGGCACCGGAACTTCTACAGGTGTGCCACAGATAATGTGTAATTGCCCGGTTTGTCAGTCTGAGGATATTCATGATAAACGTCTCAGAGCTTCAGTATTATTGACCATTGGGTCTAAAAATCTATTAATAGATTGTGGCCCTGATTTTAGAGAGCAGATGCTCAAAAATGGCAGTCCTATGCTTGAGGCATTGTTGATAACTCATAGTCATTATGACCATGTTGGCGGTGTTGATGACTTACGCCCTTATTGCACTATCGGCGATGGATTCCCTATATATTGTCGTCATGATGTGGCAGAGGATTTACGAGAACGTGTGCCATATTGTTTTGCGGAGCATCCCTATCCCGGAGTGCCGGCGTTTAATATCTATGAGATTAACAACAAAGCGTTCAGGATTGGTGACATCGAGGTGTTGCCATTACCTGTGATGCATTACAAATTGCCTATTGTCGGCTTCCGTATTGGTCGATTGGCTTATATTACCGATGCCAAGACGATAGATGATAGTACAATCGAGTTGATGAAAGGGGTTGACACGCTCGTGATTAATGCCTTGCGCATTAAGGAGCATATTTCTCACATGAGCCTATTGCAGGCACTTGATGTAATAAAAGAGGTGAAGCCGACGATTGCCTATTTGACACATCTGAGCCATGACATGGGAACTCATAGTGAAGTGTCGCAGCGACTTCCCGAAAATGTGAAAGTTGCTTACGACGGGCTTTCGATATTTATACCGGATTAGACCACAAGCAACAAAAAAATCCTCCGATTGGGAGGATTTTTTGTTGGTGTGTATAGGGTTGTTATTTTGCGATAGGTTTTGCTTCCCAACCGAGAGCACTTGCTCCAAGCACAGCGGCATCGGCTTCTTTGAGTTCTGAGAGGAGAATGCGCACTTTACCTTTGAAGATGCCCATCATGTTTTTCTCCATTGAGTTGCGCAATGGTTTGAGCAACAAGTCACCTGATTTGGCTAAACCGCCAAACAAGATAATAGCTTCGGGAGATGAGAATACTGTGAAGTCGGCAAATGCTTCACCAAGGAGATTGCCTGTAAATTCAAATACATCTTGAGCCAACTTGTCGCCTGCTACAGCTGCGTCATATACATCTTTGGATGTGATATCTTCGGTGGGGATATTGCGAAGAAGAGACTCATCGGTGCGAGCTTCAAGAAATTCGCGAGCAGTGCGGGCAACACCTGTAGCCGAGCAGTATGCTTCGAGGCAACCTGTGCGACCGCAACCACACAAACGACCATTGTTGCGTTTCATGATTACGTGACCAAGTTCCCCGGCAAATCCGTCGTGACCATACACGAGTTGACCATTAATCACAATGCCGCTACCAACGCCTGTGCCGAGAGTAATCATTATGAAATCTTTTAATCCGCGTGCAGCGCCGTATGTCATTTCACCGATAGCGGCGGCATTGGCATCGTTGGTGATTGCTACCGGAATGCCAAATTTTTCACTTACAATCTGAGCCAATGGTATTGGGGTAGGCCAAGGGAGATTTACGCCGTCTTCAATGATACCGGTGAAATAGTTGGCATTTGGAGCGCCGATACCTATACCATGAATTTTGTCAACCGCATCATTTAAATCAAGCAGACGCATAATCTCGGTATAAAGCTCATCAATATAGTCGTTGATGTTATTGTGTTTTTGTGTTTTGATTGCTGAACTTGCCAATACGACACCTCTTGCGTCAACAATTCCGAAAACAGTGTTGGTACCACCTATATCGATACCAAGAACATAGGGCTTACTCATAATTCTTTTTTATTTTTAATGGTAATAGAAATTTATTTTTTAACATCACAAAGTTATAACTATTTCCTAAACTTAGGAACACTTTTACCACAAAAAAGTTATATCTCCGGTCTTAAAAATCAAAAATTCAACTCTTTCACCATGCAACCGCCTTTGTAAAATATAGTAGAAAAGGGCTATCGCGTAAGGTTTTATCATTCATCGCTCAGGGGCAACGTCCCATGCCGAAGGCATGAAGTGTTGCATATTAACCGGTCGTAAGTGAACGATAGTGAACGCCACGACCGGAGAACCACAACAAAAACCGGCATTTAAAGAATGCCATTTCGGTATAGGGAATGTGGTGCGAATTAACACCCACAATCCCGCATTGTTGAAATCTCCTATCGGGCATTGTGCAAAGCGATTTGGTTTTGATGAGTTCTGCGAGTTTTGTGGTTTTAGGCGAGAAACGCGTGAAAGAAATCGCAATTTGGAGCGTTTTTTGCGGATTGTGGTGAAAAAATCATCGGATTTGGTCGTTGAGTTTGTGGAAATAAACTATTTTTGCAGATAGCAAATAAATCACAAATTAAAAACAAATAAGAAATGAGACGGATTGTTTATTATATGATAGCGGCGTTGCCGTTAATCTCATGCGGTTCAAAATCGAGTGACAACTATGAAGATGATGATGACAGCGCGACAACAGAAGACGCTTCGTCATCATGGCTTGGTGATAAAGAGTGTGCCGATGTTCCTGGTGCTGTTGATTTGGGTTTGAGTGTTTTGTGGGCAAACCGCAATGTCGGGGCGTCTTCCCCAAGTGATTACGGAGGTTATTACGCCTGGGGCGAGACTTCTACCAAGAGAGATTACAGATGGGATACTTACCAATACTTCCACGACCAAGACGGCAATGGTGTGCCTTTTGATTCAAATTGGAATATCCAAACCAACGAGTTGGCCAACATCGGTTCCAATATCGCCGGCACAGGTTGTGATGTAGCTCGTCAGGCCTGGGGTGGCGGATGGAAGCTACCTACCAAGGCGCAGTGGGGGGAACTCAAAAATAGATGCACATGGACATGGACTACAGAGGGTGGTCATAGCGGTTATAAGGTTACGGGCCCAAATGGTAACTCAATCTTCTTGCCCGCTGCGGGCTACCGCTACGGTACGTCGTCTTACAGCGTGGGCAGCTACGGCTACTACTGGAGTGCTACGCTCAACGAGAGCAGTACCCACTACGCCTGGAACTTGTACTTCGATAGTGGCGGTCATTACATGTACGACGACTACCGCAGCCACGGTCACACGGTGCGTCCGGTCACAGAAAAATAAGCGGAGCAGGCCGGAGCTTGTCTCCCGGCCTGTCGCAGCGTTTGAGGGAGACCGACGTCCTCGTTCGGGCTCCCGCCCTTAAGGAGGTCGCATAAATAGCGACCGACCTATTTTTGCGGCCGCCCTGAGTGGTCGCAAAAAAAGTTTCGACGTCCCCCCCACAAAGTTAGTGAGAATGTTTTGCGAAGCAATACTTAACTCAAAACCGTGTTTTGCCAACGGCAAAACACGGTTTTGATAGTCATAAAAGGTTGTGTTTCTGAAAGAAACATTAATCAATCTATTCAGATTGACAGCTATAGTTCTCCTTTACCGGGGTTTGCCTATAGGCAAACCCCGGCTACCGATAAACCATTGTTTCACAATGCCGTTTGTGGATAATCGTTGTTATATCTAATAAAACTATTAACGGATCGTCTAAAATAAATATAACGCTTGTTTATCGGATAAATTTGTGGGTTGTCGTTGTTCCGTCGCAGTAGATGATGCGGGCGATATACATTCCTTTTGAGAAGTCGCTACAGTTAATCGAAACTTCAGGGACGTTGAATTGGGCGTGTCTTAAATTCGCTCCGGAGATTGAGTATATATCAACTTGTTTTACCGATTTGTTGCCGGTAATGGTCAAAATATCGTGGGCATAGCAAATTTGAAAGTGCGTCACAATGTTGTCGATGCTATTTGTTTCGCTTATCGCCGGTGCGCTTTCGTAATAGTTTTTGTCAAATGTGGTTACGGCAAAGCGAAGATTGGGATCTGTTGAGCTATAAGTAAACTCATTATCTTTTACGATGTGGGCGGCGACGGTCTGTAGATCGTTGATGTCAACATTTGTGCCGTCGCATAGATAAACAGAATAATATCTTATCGGGGTAGATAATTCATCAAGCATTGGGGAGTCCCAAGTGATGTGGTATTGTCCGTCGGTATATTCTTGCTTTACATTGAGTGGCGAATTTGGATAGGTGATGCCGTTATATTCCATCGGGACGATATGAGCGGGGTATTTGAAATAGTTATTTTGAAGTGCATCATATAAATCGGCGATTTTTGTCTCGCTCTCGTCGATAACGTGGTCGGCGCGGAAGAAGCATACTCCCGAAGTGCCATTTTGATTGCGTATTTTCTCTATTTGGTCGGTGACAACTTCGACTTCCCAATCGTTGGAGCCGTCAACCATTTTGTAGGGAGCAAGACCTATGACGAGTTGACGACCGGCGCAATTGGTTACCCATGTTACCATGTTTGGTGAGAAACCATAGTTTTCGTTCCAATACATTTGGGGGATTAATAAGTCATGGTTGCCTGATTGCATCCATTGGCAAGCGTCTTGATAAACACTTCCGTAGGCTGTCATGTTGCCATAGCCCTGAACATTTTTGTATGTGCCGATGGGAGCTGCGCCAACTTTGATGTCGGGGTTGATGCTTTTTGCCATTTCATAAAATTCGGCAATAAATGTGTTGATGTTTTGACGGCGCCAGTCGGCTTTTGGGAGTCCTTCGGGGTTGTATGCAGCGTACGAATCAGCGTCATCAAAATCAGAACCGGGATAACGGGTGTAGTCAAAATTCACACCATCATAATCATAATTTGTGATGAGTTCGCGGTAAACATCCAATAAGTATTGACGAGTCTCAGGAAGTCCAGGATCGAGATATAGCGCATTGTTATAGGTTACACATAGTTCGGGATGGGTTGTGTAGGGGTGCTTAACGCTATTATTTTTGTAGCGATTGGCGTCGGAGGTTGTCCCGATGCGATAGGGGACAATCCAAGCGTGGCACTCAATGTTGCGCTTGTGGCACTCGTCGATAACAAATCGGCTCACATCATAAGACAATCCTTTTGCTCCGTCGCCGGTAATGTAGCGCATGGCGGGTTGCATTGTTGAAACCCATGCGACATCTCCTTTTACTTGAGCTTGAAAAATGATTGTGTTGAAATTGGCGGCTGCAAGGCGGTCAAGAATATCGACGAGTAATTCTTTTTGTTTAGCTTCATCATATTTCCCTTTGGGCCAATCAGAGCCGCTATTGGTCGTGAGCCACACAGCTCTAACTTCATGTTTTGGTTGGGCTGACATTGTTAATGCGCTTAACATTGTCACAACGATTAAAAATAATTTCTTCATATAATGAGTATTTAGTTGTTTTGTTCATAATAATAAGAATAGTCAATGCCTTTCATGAACATTTCACGGTCATTGATTTGATAAGTCAAAGCATTTGTGATTAACTTCCGAATTTTTGCCGGGTTTACCGGACTCAAACGCATTGCCTCCATACAGAAAACAACCAACGATTGCCATTATAGTCCCAAATCGCGCGAACATCTTTATCATTAAAGAAGCGTATGGATATTTTTTGTTGTGGGTTGTTCTCGTTCATTAATGGATGATTTTATTGGTTGTCTTGACAAAGATAGAGATAATCACAAATATATTCAAGTCAATAAAAAAGAAAAGTTGCAAATATCAAGGTATTCGCAACTTTTTATGGTGTTATAATTTGATGCTCAATTAGAATGGAAGATCATCACTTTCATCGGCAACGATTGCCGGTGGAGGTGGTAACATGTCGCCAACAGGAGCCATTGTCGGTTGCGCCATCGGTGTGGTTGCATCAGCTTTTTCGGCTTTCCAGCCACGAATGCTTGTGAACCAACGTCCGTTGTACTCGCGACTGTCGATGTCAAAACTGAGGGTAATCACATCTCCTACATTTAGGGGATATTGGTCGGCTCTCTCTCCAAAAAAGTCGAAATGTATTTTTTTAGGATATGTTTCTTGAGTTTCAAGAACGTATTCTTTCTTTTTCCAATTGTTGCCGGCTTTAGATACGCCTGCTTGTTCGGGTAGGGCAACGATGATTTTTCCTTTTACTTCCATTATGAATGTTATTATAAATTATTTACCACAAAATTAATACAAATGATTTTATTCATCAAAATTTTATCATATAAACTTATTAACAGAATTGTCGTTATGCAATAAAATAGTTAACTTTACGCCCATAAAAGAAAAATTATTTATGGCAAAAGAAAAAGATTGGTGGACCTCTCCTACAGAAAGTGAAAACGGACGATTAATCATGGTGACAGGACGCCGTGATGTTGAAAAATTTCGTGATAATTCTCGTTTTAACATCAGAGTAGAGGTTACTTGGAAATATAATGGAGATGCGTCGGGAATGCCCGACGTGGCGACATCGACATTGATGAGCGAAGTGCAAGACGCGCTCGAAGCGGTGTTTGAAAAAGATCCTGTTGCCGTTCTCACCGGGATATATACCGGTGATGATGAACGCAATTGGGTATTTTACACATTAAGCACTCATATTTTTGGACGCAAATTGAATGAGGCCTTAAGTGACTTTGAATTGTTGCCGATAACAATTTATGCCGAGAATGATGCCGATTGGGCTGAATATGCCGAGATGAAAGAATTATCGGAAATCACTCCCGGAGAATAATAACAAATATATATGGGAAGTGTTTGGATTTGGCTTGCTGTAATTATCGTTTTTGGTATAATCTGCGGGGGTGTTTATGCCTGGTTATATGGTGTCAAATCATGGCGACAATTTTTGCGTCGCTTTATAATTAGCGCAATTATATATGCCGTTGTAGCAATGTCGTTGCTTGTCGTGTTTTATGCTTTAATTTGAGAGAGGTATATCGCACAAGCCTCGGCACAACGTTCACCGTCAATCGCTGCTGAGACGATGCCTCCGGCATAACCGGCACCTTCGCCACATGGGAATAGTCCGGAGATGGAAATGTGCATGAGAGAATCTCGGTTACGTGGTATTCTGACCGGAGATGAAGTGCGTGTCTCGTCACCTATCAGTATTGCTTCATTTGTGAGAAACCCATGTGATTTGCGCCCAAATTCCTTGAATCCTTTTTGGAGCCGATTGGCAATAAATGAGGGGAGTAGTTTATCAATGCGAGCGGGGTGTATCCCCGGAGCGTATGATGTGCCGGGTAAATCTTTAGACTCTTTCCCATTAACAAAGTCAACCATTCTTTGAGCCGGAGCGTTTTGCGTTTTGTTGCTTTCTTCATAAAAACGAGCTTCAATATCTTCTTGATATTTCATCATTTTTAGACAACCATGTTGCTCATATTTTTCTGTAATATCTTCAGGTAGGATTTCAACGACCATTCCTGAATTTGCCCATTTTGTGCCACGAGAAGAGGGGGACATCCCGTTTACAACGAGTTGGTTGGGCGCACTTGCGGCAGGAATGATAAATCCTCCGGGGCACATGCAGAAAGAATATACCGCTCTGTCGTCAACACGGGTCAACATTGAGTATTCAGCCGCCGGCAGATATTTCCCGCGACCATTCTTACTATGATATTGTATGCAATCGATAAGATGTTGAGGGTGTTCCAATCTCACGCCTATCGCAATACCTTTGGGCTCAAGTGTGATGTGCTTGTCGTTTAGCATATAGTAAACATCTCTAGCCGAGTGACCGGTAGCAAGTATTACTGCTCCTGAAAACTCTTTGCCATCGGCGGTTTTGACTCCGGTAGCTATTTTGTCGGTTATGGTAATATCTGTGACTTTGCATGAGAAATGGACTTCGCCACCGGCTTGTATGATTGTTTTGCGCATCGCTTTAATCACTTCGGGTAATCGGTCGGTGCCTATGTGAGGATGTGCGTCAACGAGTATATCTTCTGAGGCTCCATGCTGGTGGAATATGGTCAATATCTTATCAACCGAGCCGCGTTTTTTGCTACGGGTGTATAACTTCCCATCGGAGTAGGCTCCGGCTCCACCCTCGCCAAAACAATAGTTTGAATCAGGGTCAACAATGTTCTCTCGTGATATGCGAGCCATATCCACGCGTCGAGAATCTACATCTTTTCCGCGTTCAAGTATAATAGGGCGATATCCCAATTCAATGAGACGTAATGCGGCAAAAAGTCCGGCAGGGCCGGCACCGACAATGATTACTTGAGGTTTCCCAACAACCGAGTTGTATCTTATCGGCTCAATAAGTGAGAGCGATACCGGCATTTCGTCAATATAGACCGACACCGATAAATTTATAATTATGTTGCGTTGTCGGGCATCGATTGAGCGTTTTGTTATTTTAATGGCTTTGATGCGATTTATATCGATATGAAGAAGTGTTGAGATTTCTGCGGTTAATCTCAATTCGTTATATGCGATTTCTGGTGATAAGCGTAGTTGCAGAGTCTCAATCATATCTATGAATTTATGTTTAATGATGAAAAATGCTTGTCTTGACGTTTCAGCAAAATTACAAGAGTAATAGCCGCGACTATAAACGCAAGCATATCGGAAACAGCGAGGCTTAGCCATACGCCGTTAATGCCCAACCATGCCGGTAGTACCAATAGAGTGGGAATTAAGAATAATAATTGACGTGTTAGAGATAAAAATATCGAAATGTTTGGACTCCCGATCGATTGAAAGAAGTTTTGAATAATTATTTGAGCGCCAACCACAGTAAAGAACATCATGCTGATTTTAAACCCATTTTGAGCGATGTCGATTAATGTTGTGTCTTCAGTGAATAATGCGCTGATTTGATTTGGTGCCAATTCAGCCAATAGGACTCCGATAGTGGTAATGATCATTCCTAACCATATACCAATTTTTAACGTGCGTTTCACCCTATGCCATTGGTTTGCGCCATAGTTAAACCCTAAAATTGGTTGCATCCCTTGTGTGACACCAAACACAACCATGACAAAAAGCATTGCCGTGCGATTTACGATGCCATAAGAGCCTACCGCGAGATTGCCATTTTCTCCTCCGGTTTTTAACAATGCGCCATTAATGAAAATCACAACAATACATGCACACACGTTCATCAAAAACGGAGATAACCCGATGGCATACATGCGTTTTATGATAGATGGTATGAGCCACTTGTTTTTTTTGTCGATGTGAACAAAACTTTTATGAGACATAAAATGGTGCATTACCCAAATAAATCCGACAAATTGTCCGCATATTGTGGCAAGTGCGGCTCCTTTTATTCCCCATTGAAATTGGAAGATGAATAATGGTGCAAGTGACACATTGACAAGAACCGACAATAGGGCAGAGTACATTGCTTTCTTGGGGTAACCGGTTGCTCTCATCATGTTGTTTAAGACGATAAACAGATAAGAAATCGGAGTGCCATAGAGTATGACTTGCATGAAATCGCGAGCGTAAGAAATCGTTTCATTTGTTGCTCCGAAAAAATACAATATCTCATCAAGAAATATAAGGGTTAAGCCACCAAAAACGATTGAATGTATAAGGCTTAGTACAACAACACTGTTTGCCGTTTCGTTGGCTTTGGAGATGTTTTTTTGTCCTAAGTAAATAGAACTTATTGTTGAGCCGCCGACAGCGATAACCGTACAGAACGCAATCACCAAGTTCATTAATGGAAATGTGATGGCGAGTCCGGCAATAGCCATTGCTCCAACTCCTCGTCCGATATATATACTATCAATAATGTTGTATAGAGAAGTTACCACGCTTGCGATTACCGCGGGTACCGAGTATTGTAATAATAGCTTTCCGATAGGCTTGGTGCCAAGCGTCATAGGGCTGTTTTCGTTGTTTTCTGCCATATATTTAATTTGATTTTACAAAATTAACTCAAAATGACGCAATCATACTCTTTTTGAGTATTAAATTTGCGTAAAAATAAAACGTTTGAAAATGGAAAAAGTAGGAGTGCTGTTTGATTTAGATGGCGTATTGATTGATAGTGAGGGTCTTTATACCGAATTTTGGCGTGATGTGGAGAAAGTATATCCAACTCATGTCGAGGATTTTGTATATAAAATAAAGGGTAATGCGTTGTTCAAGATACTTGATACTTATTTTGAGAAAAATGTTCATCAAAATATCGTGGAGATGGTGCATGAATTTGAACGAAATATCAAATACCCGATATATGATGGAGTGATTTCGTTTTTGGCTGAGTTAAAACAACGAGGTATTCCGGCTGCGATAGTTACGAGTAGCGATGATGTGAAGATGGAAAATCTATATAAACAATATCCCGATTTTAGAGGGAATTTTGCTGCGGTTATCACCGGGTCGGATGTTGCTCAATCAAAGCCACATCCCGAAGGGTATTTGTTGGCTGCTAAGGCGATAGGTGTCGCTCCTGAAAATTGCTATGTCTTTGAGGACTCGCTGCAAGGATTAGATGCCGGAATCGCATCGGGGGCAACCGTCGTTGGATTAACGACAAGTAACCCTGTTGAAGTGATTAAAAACAAAGCCCACGAAATTATAGATGATTTCGTAGGCTATAGTGTAGATAAAATGCTTTTGATTAAACGATGATTTAGCAGGCTTTAAAACTCATATCCAGACCCTTTACTGAGTGTGTCAAGGCTCCTACTGAGATAAAATCAACACCACACTCGCCATAGGCGCGAAGGGTTTCCAATGTAATACCTCCCGATGATTCAATTTCAACGGCGCCATTAATGAGTTTTACGGCTTCACGAGTGCGCTCTGGAGTAAAGTTGTCAAGCATTATGCGGTCAACGCCTGCTTCGAGAGCTTGCATAATCTCTTCGGTATTGCGCACTTCAAGTTCTATTTTCAGGTTGCGACCGGTTTCAGCGCAATACTCCTTTGCTGAAGCGACCGCTTCGGCAATGCCACCGGCAAAGTCAACATGGTTGTCTTTAATCAAAATCATGTCAAACAATCCGATGCGGTGATTGCATCCGCCTCCGATTCTCACAGCTTCTTTTTCAAGCATTCTCAATCCGGGTGTAGTCTTGCGGGTATCCAAAACCTTTGTTTTGAGCCCTTCGAGTTGTTTTTGGTATTTTGCTGTTACTGTTGCGATGCCACTCATGCGTTGCATGATGTTGAGCATGACGCGCTCGGTTTGAAGCAAAGAGCGCACTTTGCCCTCAACCTCAAATGCTATATCTCCGGGTTTTACTTCAGCCCCGTCGTTGATATAAACAGTTATTTTCAATTCGGGGTCAAATTTTGCGAAAACTTTTTTTGCCATTTCAACGCCTGCGATAATGCCGGGTTCTTTGATGATGAGACGTTGTTTCCCCATCGCGTCGGCTGGTATTGTGCTT
The DNA here is from genome assembly GCA_017396945.1 of Muribaculaceae bacterium. Lineage (GTDB taxonomy): Bacteria > Bacteroidota > Bacteroidia > Bacteroidales > Muribaculaceae > RGIG4079. The sequence goes on from JAFQKI010000009.1 coordinate 129,925, forward strand.
AACGTAGTGTGGTCACCATCACCGACATCTTCGGCAAAAGCCAGTGTCAATAAATCGTCAATGAGTTCGTCTTTTGATTTCATATTTCAAGGATGTTATAAATTTCTAAGTGCAAAGTTACAAGTTTTTATCGGTTTGTCGCAAAAAGATAGCCACCAATTGAGTTGGTGGCTATCAGATATGGATTAGTTAACGTTATTATTCTTCGTTTTGGGTTGCTGCGTATTCTTTCAAGAGTTTTTCTTGAACATCGCTTGGTACCAACTCATATGACGCAAACTTCATTGTGAAAGAAGAGCGACCGCCTGTGATAGAGCTAAGAGCGGTTGAGTATGACGACATTTCTTTCAAAGGCACTTTTGCGCTGAGTTTTTCAAATCCGTTTTCGCTTGACATACCCATGATAATCGCGCGACGACCTTGGAGATCACTCATCACATCGCCCATCACATCGCCGGGAACCATGACTTCAACGTCATAAACCGGTTCGAGTACTTTGGGGTTGGCGTTGCGGAACGCTTCGCTGAATGCGTTGCGACCTGCTAAACGGAATGAGATTTCGTTTGAGTCAACCGGGTGCATTTTACCATCATAGATGCACACGCGCACGTCGCGAGCGTATGATCCTGTTAATGGACCTTGTTCCATGCGGTCCATCAAACCTTTCACGATGGCAGGGATGAAACGTGCATCGATAGCACCACCTACGATACAGTTGTGAACAACCAATTTACCACCCCAACTCAATGGGATTTCTTGAGTATCACGCACGTTCATTTTGTATTCTTGGCTGCCAAATTTGTATGTGTCGGGTTGTGGCATGCCTTCAACAAATGGTTCGATAATCAAGTGAACTTCACCAAATTGACCAGCACCACCTGATTGTTTTTTGTGGCGATAGTCGGCACGAGCAGCCTTGGTAATTGTTTCGCGATAAGGTATTTTGGGCTCGTCAAACACGATAGGTAATTTATCGTTGTTTTCAACACGCCATTTCAATGTGCGTAAGTGGAATTCTCCTTGACCTGAAAGGATTGTTTGTTTGAGTTCCTTAGATTGTTCAACAACCCAAGTGGGATCTTCTTCGTGCATACGAGTTAAAATCGCACTTAGTTTTTCCGCATCGCTTTCGGTTACAGGGCGAACTGCACGTTGATATTTTGGAGCGGGATATTTAATGAAATCGTCATATAGATATTCGCATCCTTTTTCATTTAATGTGTTACCGGTGCGCACGTCTTTCATTTTCACGGTTGCGCCGATGTCGCCTGCACAAAGTTTGTCGGCAGGGGTTTTGATTTGACCGCATACGCAGTTGATTTGTGCGAAACGTTCTTTTGAACCGCGACTGATGTTGTCGAGATCGACGCCGGGGGTCAATGTGCCCGACATAACTTTGAAGTAGCTGACTTCACCGATGTGTGGCTCAACAGTGGTTTTAAATACATATAGACTTAATGGCCCATCGGTATCGGGTTTAACTTCGTTACCGTTTGCATCGATAGGAGCGGGCATATCTTCGACAAAAGGAACTACATTGCCAAGGAATTCCATCATGCGACGCACACCCATATCTTTTTCGGCGCTCACGCAGAATACAGGGAAGATAGAGCGGTCAACAAGACCTTTGCGGATACCTTCACGCATCTCGTCTTCAGTTAAGTGGCCTTGGTCAAAGAATTTTTCCATCAATGTCTCGTCATTTTCGGCTGCTGCCTCAACGAGTTGTTGATGTAACTCTTTGGCTTTTTCCATCTCTTCGGCAGGGATTTCTTCGATTGTAGGCACACCGCCATCAGGTCCCCAAGAGTATTTTTTCATTAACAAAACGTCAATCATCGCATTAAATCCTGCACCACAAGATAGAGGGTATTGAATGGGCACTACCTTGCTGCCAAACACCTCTTTCATTTGCTCAAGAACGTTGTCATAGTCGGCTTTTTCGCCATCGAGTTGGTTCATCGCAAAAATTACAGGTTTCTTTAATGATACTGTAGTGCGGAAGATGTTTTGTGTGCCAACTTCAACACCATATTGACCATTAATCACGATAACACCGGTATCGGTTACATTCAATGCAGTAATTGCGCTACCCACAAAGTCATCAGCTCCGGGGCAATCTATAACGTTTAGTTTTTTACCTAAAAATTCGGCATAAAAAACGGTTGAAAACACAGAGTATCCATATTCTTTTTCAACCGGGAAGTAGTCACATACAGTATTTTTAGCATCAACGGTGCCACGACGTTTTATAACTCCACACTCGAAAAGCATTGCTTCGGCGAGTGTGGTTTTGCCAGAGCCTTTGCTACCAAGCAAGGCGATGTTTTTGATTTCGTTAGTTTTGTAAACCTTCATGTTATTAGGATTTTAAAATTTAAGTTATTCAATAGGTTTGTAATCGGAGCGCAAATTACTATTTTTTTTCTTATACACCAAATCTCTTATATATGTTGCACAACATAAAAAACGTTTTTGCTATAAATTCGGAGCGTTTTATCGCTCAATGTATTGAAGCCGACCGTTTGTAAAGATATTCATTATCCATTACAGTAATTGTTTTTTTTGTGTGCCTCCTGTGTCCCCGAATTTGGCGATTAATAAAGTATTAATTAAAGCAATATATAAAAAACGAAAGCGCGGGACATTGTTCAGTTTATTAATTCGTAGGCATCGCCAAACGCCCTCACAGAAATAAACATCCCACCCCACGCCATACCTATGTATAACACCCCGCCTACGGGGTGAGTATAGGCAAGCGAAGGCGTTTTTGACCGCATATCCTTCTGTGATAAATTTTTGGCGAATTTACGAATTAGGATAAAGCGAAACGCTTTCATTAATAATATGTCACTTGGGGGCTAACGCGTTAACCCACCCAAGATCAATGCAAAGATAGTACATGTTGAGAGTAAAAGCAAAAAAAACAAAGTTTTGTTTTGCTTTTATCTAAACGTAGCCTAAATTGTTTTAGGTATTGGATAAAGAATAGGCAAGGATGTTCTCACGAATATCCTTGCCTTGATTTACACACATAGTACTTAATGTTTGTTATATGTCTATTTTGATATTATTTTAATTTATGAAAAAGGGTTTTATTTTTTTAGTGGTATTGTTTAGTTAAGAAGATTGTTCAAATGTAATTTCTTGGCACAAAGTAAGACAATAAATTTGTAATGTGCAATTAAAAATATATGTTATAAATCATATTTTCTGACAATTTGCTATTTCGCTGTGGTTGGTGGAGACTGTGTCTGGTTTGACGATGTACTTAAACTGCCTATTATGAGTTGTTTTCGTGTAAATCTTGGCAAAATGGTGCATTAGTTAAAATCGGTTAAAATGAGGGCTATGGCTGTCAATTTGTAAATTGGGGCAAAGTATAACGGCAAGCCGAGGAGACTTGCCGTTATATATTCAATGTGACCTACGTAAAAAACAAGGAATAGTAATTCAAATTTTAGTATATGATATAAGTCGTGTTTGGAGCAAGGCGACCGCTGATTTGTCCGTTCTTTACGGTAAATGTAGTGTTATACACCTTATCGCTGTATGTCCCATCTGGGAGTGTGGTTGTAAGAACACATTTTTGAGCTTTGCCTGAAAAGTTAATCAGCGCGATGCCTTTTGTGCCTCTGGCAACCTCAACGATTGCGCCGTCGGGATTTGTAAATACTATTTCGGGTTGGTTGCTCATCGCTTTTCTGAAATTGTTGGCGGCAATTACTTCAGGATGAAAGAACTCATCATTACCTCGTTCTCCAATTCTGTTGTTCCCCCAATAATTCTCGCGAGTGCTACCGGCGGGACGGCTAAAGAATAGGGGAGTGCCCCATTGGCGTGCGGTAAGAAATACCCAACCTGTGCGGATTTGCTCATCGGTCATAGAAGCCGACTCGTGGGCATTGCAATATGTGTCATGAGATTCTACCCATGTAACTAATTGCGATGGTGACACGGGATGATGCCATGAAACAAGATCGTCACCTTTATAGCTTTGGGCATTTAACGCGTTGCGCAAAGCGTGTCCGTAGGCACTGGCTGTTTGGTCGATATACTCGGCATATTCAAGTTCTTTGACATTCTTATCTTGCAAGACTTCTCCGTATATGTATAGGCTGTCGGGCATAAGAAGCGAAAGACCTTTCACTCCTTCACGTCCGGTAGCGATCTCCCAGAAATTATTGCGAGAAGATTTTGGGTCAAGGGGGTCTGATGGTAAACCAATGTGTTTGGCGGTATCATATCTGAAACCGCGAGCACCGAGGTTTATCAAGTCATTGACGTATTGTAGATAATAGTATTGAAAATCGGGATTTTCGGTATTGACGTCGGGTAGCCCTCCCATTTCACCTGTGGTACATTCCATTCGGTCATTCCATTGAGTAATTGGTTTAAACCCATTGGCATGAAATAGATTTTCATGACCACCGACAGCATTGTCGAGTGAGGGGAGAACTGCGGAGTGGTCAATGGCGGTGTGATTGGGTAAAACGTCAACAATGATTTTTACATTATATTTATATGCGCTGTCGCACATTGCTTTGAACTCATCGCGAGAACCGAGTAGATGGTTGCCGACTTTCCAATCGGTGGGCTGATAATAATAGTACCATTTGCCGGTGACGGAATCCCCCGGTTGGCTAAACAATGCCATGCCACCGTTTTCGCCGACATAACATGTGTTGGCAGGAGAAGTTTGCACATAATCAAATCCGGCTTCGGCTATTTGTTTCATATTGTCGGCGATAGTGTTGAAAGACCATGACCATGCATGTAGTATCACGTTGTCGCTTGAGGCGGTAGTTGTGGCGTTGGCATATAGGCTATTGCCAATTAATAATGCCAAAATGGGTAATGTTTTTATTTTCATCGGTTTTAAAAAGTAAATTATTAAAACATCAAAGTTAGTTATTATCTTTATTAAATGCAAGATTATTTGCCGCTGGAGATAATTAATTGAACTGATATTTGAATAAAAACTCTTAAAACCGTAACTTTGCATAGTTTTTCAAATAATAAAAAAATTGCACGCTATGTCACAGTTGAGATTTAGAGTAGTAGAAGAAGCATATAACCGCAAAGCTTTATCGGTTGAAATACCGGTTGAGCGTCCACAAGAATACTATGGTAAATATGTGTTTAATCGTCAACGTATGCAACAGTATTTGCCCAAAGATATATATGAGGCATTGGTAAATGCGATCGATAATAAGGAAACTCTGTCTCGAGAGGTGGCTGATAGCGTGGCAGATGGCATGAAGCGGTGGGCTATAGATAATGGCGCACGTCATTATACACATTGGTTCCACCCATTAACCGATGGCACGGCAGAAAAACATGACGCATTTGTTAACGTTGATGGCAAGGGTGGTGTCGTAGAAGAATTTTCAGGCAAATTGCTCGTTCAACAGGAAGGAGACGCGTCAAGTTTCCCAAATGGAGGTATCCGTAACACATTTGAGGCGCGCGGATATTCAGTTTGGGATATCTCATCTCCCGCATTTATTCTTGATAAAACGCTTTGTATTCCCACAATTTTTATATCATATACCGGAGAATCGCTTGATTATAAAGCACCATTGTTGCGAGCGATAAACAGTGTGGATAAGGCGGCCTCAGATGTGGCGCGTTATTTTTACCCGGAGGTAAAACATGTAATCTCATATTTAGGATGGGAACAAGAGTATTTTCTTGTTGATGAGGCTTTATATTCGGCTCGTCCTGATTTGGTGATGTCGGGACGCACGTTGATGGGGCATGAGAGCGCAAAAAATCAACAACTTGAAGACCACTATTTTGGCGCAATTCCATCTCGTGTTGAGGCTTTTATGTTGGATTTGGAAATAGAGTGTCATAAACTTGGCATTCCGGCTAAAACTCGACATAATGAAGTCGCTCCAAATCAATTTGAATTGGCTCCGATATATGAAGAAACCAATCTTGCCAATGACCATAACTTGTTGCTTATGTCATTGATGTCGGAGGTGGCACGTCGCCATAATTTTAGGGTATTATTACATGAGAAACCATTTGCCGGTGTTAATGGCTCAGGTAAACATAACAATTGGAGTCTTGGAACTGATACAGGTGTACAACTTTTTGCCCCCGGAAAAACGCCATTGGAAAATTTAAGATTTATCACATTTGTTGTTAATGTGATGGCTGCAGTGCATAAGCACAATGGATTATTGAAAGCGTCTATAATGTCGGCAACCAACTGTCATCGTCTTGGAGCGAATGAGGCTCCTCCTGCAATTATATCGATTTTTGCAGGTAAGCAACTTAGTGAGATTTTGGAAAAGTTGGAAAAAAGCAATCATGATGAATTAATTGATTTGTCAGGGAAAGAAGGTATCTCACTTGGAATGTCCCAAATCCCAGAGGTTATGGTTGACAATACCGACCGTAATCGCACATCACCATTTGCGTTTACCGGTAATAGATTTGAGTTTAGAGCAGTTGGCTCATCGGCTAATTGCGCCTCGGCGATGATAGCCTTGAATGCGGCTGTTGCCGAGCAATTATCAGAGTTTAAAACTACTGTTGATGCTCGTATGGCACAAGGGGATACCATGCAACATGCCATACTTGAAGAGATAAGGTTGTTGATTTCTCGATCTAAAGCTATACATTTTGATGGCAATGGATATAGCGAAGAATGGAAAGCTGAAGCCGCGCGCCGAGGTCTTGATTGTGAGACCAATGCCGCTAAAATTTTTGACGCTTATCTAAAACAATCGTCCATAGATATGTTTCAAAATACAGGCATATTCAATAAAATCGAGCTTGAGGCTCGCAATGAGGTGAAATGGGAAATGTACACCAAAAAAGTGCAGATTGAAGCTCGTGTGCTTGGCGATCTTGCGATTAATCACATTCTACCAATTGCGACACGCTATCAATCAATACTTATGGATAATGTGTTCAAGTTGCGTAAATTGTTTGATGAAGAAAAGGGACAAAAGTTTACCGCTCCCGATGTTCAAATGATTGAAGATATTTCGGAGTATATGCTCATTATAAAAGATGAGGTAAATAAAATGGTTGAAGCTCGTAAAGTTGCCAATCGTATCGACAGCGAACGAGAAAAGGCTATCGCTTATCATGATATGGTTGTGCCGGCAATGGAGATTGTTCGAGAATATATCGACAAACTTGAATTGGTTGTGGACAACGAGTTGTGGCCATTACCGAAATATCGAGAATTACTATTTATCAGATAATTGTTATACTATTGTCAGTAGTTGTAACATAAATAGGTCTCTGTTTTTTGCCGGGCCATGAGATGTTTGAGGACAATTAATCCATTTAACATTATGAACCCCAATTGGATTTAAAATATAGGGAATCAGATATTGCTCAAAATATGCTTGATAAGCCTCGGTTGGTCCTTGAGAAGTTGTCGCAACAATCGCTCTTGAAATGTTTAATCCGGCGATCATTTCTCCATTAGGAGAATATGAGAAAGCACCATCTTTTAATAATACCTTATCAAAAAATCCTTTGACAATCGCAGGTAGTCCGCCCCACCATATTGGGAAAATGAATATCAATTCATCGGTTTTGTTAAGCGCGTGGGCGTAGTCGGCAACCAATGGGTCGGTTGTCCCTCCTTTGCTGTATAATGCTAAATCTTTTGCAGTCAATGCCGGATTGAAATCATCTTCATAAAGATCGATTATGCGATATTGCCGATTTTCTTGGCTTAGTTTCTCGGTGGTGGCTTGAAGAAGAGCGTGATTGAAACTTTCGTTCCATGGGTGTGCGTATATTATCGTAATCATAGTGATAAGAACTAAATGGTTATTTACATATTAAGATAACAATTGTTATCCATTAAAGTTTTTTGTGGTTGATTTTGAACTAAAATAGATAACAAGCGTTTTAATCGTTGATGAAAAACAATACTAAACATCAATTTTTAATTAACTACTATGAAAAAGGTTTTATTAATGGCAACTGTATTTATATCACTGGTTGCAGTAGCATGTTCTTCTGGCAAAGATGAGCGCAATCATCGAGAACGTCACCACAAAAAAGAGTCTTGTCATAAACGAGACAGATGTTGCAAGGATAGTTGTATAGTCGTTGACACCGAGGTTGTTGGTGTCGCTACAAATGGGAAAGACACCGTTCTTTTCATTGGAGAGGGTGTCGATATTAAGTAATAACGTTATAAATCAGATGAGGTGGGAGGGAGGACCAGAAATCGTGTGATTATTGAAATTTATTAAGTTCTTTATTGTATTCAAACCCGGCGGCTTGGAGTTGTCGGGTTATATCTTCTTTGTCGATATTCATGTCATCGCATAATTTTTCAAGCGATGGGTACTCATCACGTAACTTTGTGTTGATGTAACTGAATAAAATAAAAGGGTCTTTTGGTAAATTTTCCATTGTCGAATTTTTGAGTGCAAAATTACAATAATAACATTTGCTGTGCAATAGGTCGCGATTTTGGGGTTTAATCTAAATAGTGTAACTTTGCAATATGAAAAGAATTGCGATATTTGCATCGGGAGATGGATCAAATGCAGAAGCGATAGCTCGTTATTTTGCAAGCAGTGATAAAATTTGTGTAAAGTGTGTTTTGTCAAACCGACAAAATGCTCGAGTACATGATCGCATGTCGGCTATAGGAATTTCATCAATTACATTTTCGAAAGCATCATGGCAGTCTGCAACTGAAATAGTTGAGTATTTAGACCAAGAACAGATTGATTTGATTGTGCTTGCCGGCTTTATGAGCAAAATAGAACCGCCGATAATATCAGCATATAATGGCAGAATTATAAATATACATCCGTCGTTATTGCCACGTCATGGCGGACCCGGAATGTGGGGTAGGCATGTTCATGAAGCGGTAATCTCAAGTGGGGATAGCCAAAGCGGTATTACAATCCACTATGTGACCGAAGAAATCGATGGCGGTGAAATTATTTTTCAGGCATCGTGTGATGTAGCTTCAGATGACACTCCGGAAACACTTGCCGAAAAAATACATGAGTTAGAGCATCGATATTTCCCTAAAGTTATAGAACATTTGTTGCAATGACCACAATTGAAACAGATGCATATCGTTGCTCGGCGGGGAAATATATGAGAATGCTTGCCGGAATTTGGCTATGGCGTTGGTGGTGGGCATTGATGTTGCCATTGTGTGTGTTGTTTTATTTGGCAGGGGCAGTTAATGTCGCATGGGCTTATGTTGCATTAATGTTGATATTTATTGTGTTTCCGACGTTAGTAATGTTTATGTTTCTGACACAAGTCACAACTCCCGATGCAATTGTAGCGACTCAGCTTAAAACACTGTCACTTAATGATAAAGGAATATGTGTGAACTTTTTGAAAGTGGACACAGAAGAGAACTCATTACAGATATATAAGAGTATCTGCTTTGAATGGTCAGAGTTTGGTCGTTTTGAGCAATCGGGAGGAGGGATAACGTTATATAAAAAAAACAATCGATACAGATTGCTATATATTCCGTATTCCGCAATTTCAGGTAAGGAAAAATCGAAAGAATTGATTTTGCTTTTGGATGCTAAGTTGGCAAGATGTTAGAACGCTTCACCGATGGCAAATAATATGCCGGAGGTTCCTTGCCCAAATCCATAGTCAACGCGGACGTTTACATTGTGTTTAAACTCATATCTTAGACCAATCCCAAAATTATGCAACCATTCAGGTTCATGCTCATGGTATTTAAAATCTTTTAAAGACGAGAAAATAGTTGCAGCTCCACCCCATACAGCGATGCCAAATCGTTGCCAAATGTTTTGACGTAGTTCTATTTGTGTCGCAATTTGGCTGTTGTCAATTGTTGATCCCATATAATATCCACGCATTCTAATGCCATCAGACGCTAACATCTCTCGCATAGTCCACGGTGTATTGGAACTATTAATTTTCGCATACAAATCAAGTGCGATTATTCCGCCTTTCCACGCCCTAAAATATCCATTTCCAATAAATGTGTGGCTGTGGAATGTTGATGGCGCATTCCCAAGGAATTGAGGGAATATCATTGGTTTGTATGCTAAATGGATACCTTTGGTGGGTGTGATTAAATTATCTCGAGTATCATACTCAAAAGACAATCCTAAACCGGTGACATAATACTGTGACCGCTCTCCAAGTAAGTATTCCGGATTTAATACGTTGCGTGCGTCGGTATAGTCGGCGTGTAGTTGAAGCCCGGTAAAAAAGTTGTGAGTTATGCGATAAACATATTCAGCTTGTAAATCTATTTGGCGACGATCATATTTTGATTTTTGATTTCGTGCAGTTTCTTCTGCGGTTATTCCCCAAAAATCAAGGCGTTTGCGATATATCTCAAGTTTGTATGAGAGACGAGAGCGGTTATCGGTAAATAGATTGTTCCCTTTGAATGTCAACACAAAAAAAACATTAAGGGACGCATTGAATGAGGCATACACGTCAGAGGGTTGCATTATTGAGTCTGTTCGATCAATTCTGTATAGTCCGGTTGCCATTGCTCCTATTCCGAAGCTTGCCTCACGAGTGTAGGATGGGATTGCGCCAAAACTAAGGTCTATCGCTTTTTCGTGTGTGCGGTCCACGTTTCCTCTCAATAATGAGTTTACATAGTTTTCAGCCCAATCAGGTAGCCAGCCAAAAATGTTACTTGAATCAGACTCAATCTTAGGTGTCGATAATGGAATTGTTGCATCAATAACATTACAAGTATCGGTAGGACTTGTTATTTCCTCATGCTCGAGAGCATTGGCATAAACAAATCCTACAATAACTTTAAAAATCAGAAGACAACTCCGTTTCATATTGAAAATGTTGGTTGCTCTATTCTGGCAATGGAGGCATATTGGCGGGGGGGAGTTCTGATTGAGTTTTCTCAGCTTCTTTTGCCGCTAAAATTTCATCGGTGCGAGATGTCCACTTGCGTTTGCCAAAAATCTTTTCGACATCTTCAGTGAAGATAACTTCACGAGTAATAAGAAGTTCGGCAAGCTCTTTGTGTCCTGCTGCGTATTGGCGCAATAAGTCTTTTGCTCGTTCATATTGTTCACTGATGATTAAAGAAACCTCCTCGTCAATAAGTTTAGCGCGCTCTTCGCTATAAGGCTTTGTAAAACCATAGCTTTGCCCGGTAGAGTCATAGTAGCTGATGTTGGGTAAGCGAGAACTCATGCCATAATATACTACCATGGCGTATGCTTGTTTTGTGACACGTTCCAAATCATTCGCGGCTCCGGTAGAAATGTGTCCCAAGAACAATTCTTCAGCCGCACGACCGCCCAATGTTGAGCATATTTCATCGAGTATCGCTTGCACGGTAGTTATTTGTCGCTCTTCGGGTAGATACCATGCAGCGCCTAACGCTTTGCCTCGTGGGACTATTGTAACTTTAATCAGTGGATTGGCATATTGTAAATGCCATGAGGTTACAGCATGACCGGCCTCATGGATTGCGATAGAGCGTTTTTCTTCATCGGTGGTAATTTTTGACTTCTTTTCTAATCCACCAATAATGCGGTCAACCGCATCAATGAAATCTTGACGTTCAACCGAGTCTTTTTTATGACGAGCGGCGATGAGAGCTGCTTCGTTACACACATTGGCAATATCGGCACCTGAGAAGCCGGGAGTTTGTCGTGCCAACAGCTCAACATCTACGTCGTTTGACATCTTGATGTTTTTGAGATGAACGTTAAAAATTGCGATGCGATCGTTAAGGTCGGGTAGTTCTACGTATATCTGACGGTCAAATCGACCGGCTCGCAATAATGCTTTGTCGAGAATGTCGGCACGGTTAGTCGCGGCCAAGATAATCACACCACTATTTGATCCAAAACCGTCCATCTCAGTAAGCAACTGGTTAAGCGTGTTTTCTCGCTCGTCGTTGGCTCCCATGTTTGGGTTTTTACCACGTGCGCGACCTACAGCATCAATTTCGTCAATAAATACAATACAAGGGGATTTTTCTTTGGCTTGTCGGAATAGGTCTCGAACTCGTGATGCACCAACTCCAACAAACATTTCAACAAAGTCAGATCCTGACATGGAGAAGAATGGTACATTGGCTTCTCCTGCGACAGCTTTGGCAAGCAATGTTTTTCCTGTTCCCGGAGGACCTACAAGTAATGCACCTTTTGGAATTTTACCGCCAAGCTCGGTGTATCGTTGGGGATTTTTAAGAAATTCCACGATTTCTTCTATTTCGGTTTTCGCTTCAGACAATCCTGCCACATCTTGGAATGTAACTTTAATGGCATTGTCTTTATCAAAGATCTGAGCCTTTGATTTGCCTACATTAAATATGCCTCCTGAACCTCCGGATGCACCTCCTGACATGCGACGCATCATGAAAATCCAAAAACCGATAAGAAGTAAAATCGGACCAATTGACCACAAAATAGACCCCCAACCGCTATCGTTGTTAGGGGCGACAATTCCATTGTATTTGCCTTCGTCTTTCCATTTCTGAACTATTTGGTCAAAATTCCGACTTACTTCGGTTTCTATAAGGGCCTCTACATCTTTGCTGTAGTTCTTGCCAAATAGAGCTTCTCCAAGACTGTCGGTTACTGCGCCTGTCGCAATTCCTTTGTTCTCATAGATGATTATTTTTTTGATGCCACCATTTTGGACATATTGTTCAAACTCATTGAAACTAACTTCTTTTGTCATGGAATTGTTATCGAGATAATACATTCCAATCAAGAAAATGAGTATTATTGCATACATCCAGTAAAAACTGAATTTAATTGTCTTTTTCGGTTTCTTGTTGTTGGGTTGCATAATGTATTAATGGTGTTAATCTAAATCGGGTATTTCTGTAATAGCTGCGTCGCTCCAAAGTTCTTCAAGATTATAATATGAGCGTATTTCGGGTTGAAACACATGAACAAGTATATTGCCATAGTCAATGACTATCCATTGGGCATTCTGATATCCATCGTAATTATATGGTTTAATTCCTGCGTTTTTATGTAGGTATTCTCTAACACTGTCGGCGATAGCGCTAACTTGCATGTTTGAGGAACCTTCACATATAATAAATTTTTCGGTAGCTGCTGCTTCAATATGGCTTAAGTCAACAATAGTGATTTTGTGTCCTTTCCTATCCTGGATGCCTTCAGTGATAAGCTTTACAATGTTATTTGAATTTGTCATTAATATAAAGTGGTTTAATTTTTAACGTGCAAAATTAGTGAAAATTTTTATGAGATTTTCAGTTGTCAATAACTATCTATACTTTTAGAACAAATAATGTGCCAAAAAGGTTATTGCTCGATTAGTATTATTCATATCTCATTGTTTGAACCGGATTAATTTTAGATGCCAAGTGAGACGGAATAATTAAAATCAATATAGAAACGAGAACAACACAGATGTTAAGTACTAAAAGTTGCCACCAATTAATCTCAATAGGAACATAGCTGAGATAATAAGCGTTTGGGTCAAGCGGGATAATATGGTAATTGGCTTGAATGAGTATTAATGATAATGCGATAACATTACCAATAAGTATGCCCTTTAATACAAGGCGTTCGGCAATGTAAATGAATATATGTCTTATTTGACTGTTTGTTGCACCAAGCGCTTTTAATAGTCCAATCATTTTAATCCTCTCAAGTATTATGATAAACAGGCAAGAGATAAGTGTTATAGCTGATACACACGCCATTAATATCAGAATTACAATGACATTGGTATCAAGTAGGTCAAGCCAATTAAAGTATAACGCGGCAGAATTGCGAATGTTGTTAACGGAGTAATATCTGTTTATCACTCCGGAGTGAACGGCATCTACAAGCTTTTGTTGTAATCTTTCGGAATAAATATAGATACTATCATAATTTATGTTTCGTAATTCGATACATGAGCCACAAGAATCTGTTCTCGCGATTTTTTGCAATGTGTGGAGAGGCGCATAGGCGATTAATCTGTCGTAATCACTGAATTTTGAGTCATATATGCCTGCTACTTCAAATTTACGTACTCTGATATTATCATCAGCAAAGAAATATGTGTTTATCTTATCTCCGACATTAAGATGCAGATTTGTCGCAGTGATATTAGAGATGACAATTTTGTTTTTGTTTACGTCGTTGTTGAAGTCGGGAATGTTGCCGGCAATTATGTTTGATTTCTCAAAGCTATAATTGTGCTGTTGGTCATATCCTTTAAATAGAACTCCGGCAAAAGTGGTGTCGGTTTTGAGTATCCCGGGTTGTTTTAATGTAAGTGTCGCATTGACGTTGGGAATGGAATTTTTGAGGATACTTGTTATGCTATCGTTAAATGGGATATAAATATCATTTGTAGATGTAATATCTCCGGTTATATATGGCGATATTGTAATTTGAGAATCAAAACCGATTACTTTGTTTTTTATTTCTTGTTTAAAGCCAAGCACAATCGTTATGGCGAGTTCCATAACAATAACAGCCAACGCAATGCCTACAATCGCAATTATTGTGCTCGTAGATCTATTGCGTTGGGTGTTTAACTTTGCTCGGCGTGCTATAAATAGCGAGAATTTCATATTGTTCGTCCCGGGTAAGCTTTTAGTGCCTCTGCAAGGACTTTTAGTGCGTTGGTTAAGTCTGTTTTGTTTAATACATATGCCATTCGCACTTCATTACGACCAACTCCGGGAGTTGTATAGAATCCTGATGCGGGTGCCATAAATATGGTTTGACCTTCATATTCAAAATCACTCAGGCACCATTCGCAAAACTTGTCGGCGTCGTCAACCGGCAAACTTACAACTGTATAGAATGCCCCCATGGGGATAGGGGAGTAGCATCCCGGAATTTTATTTAGTCCGTCAATAAGAAATTTACGGCGTTCAACATATTCGTTATATGTCATGAGCATATATTCTGCGGGTGCATCTATTGAAGCCTCTGCAACAATCTGACCTAACAATGGCGGACTTAAACGAGCTTGGCAGAATTTCATGACGTTTTTCTTTAGTTCTTTATGCTTTGTTATGATTGCCCCAATGCGTATTCCACATTCGCTGTATCTTTTGGAGACAGAATCAATCAGAACTACTTGCTCTTCTATCCCGGGAAGGTGAAAAGCGGAGATATAAGGTGCTCCGGTATAACAAAACTCTCGATATACTTCATCGGAAAACAAAAATAGGTCATATTTTTTCACGATGTCGCGTATCTGGTTCATCTCTTTTTGTGTATAGAGATAACCGGTTGGGTTATTTGGGTTGCATATGAGTATCCCTTTTGTCTTTGGTGTTATTAATGCTTCAAATCGTTCGACTGGGGGCAAGGCAAAGCCTTCGTCAATGCTTGAGGGGACTGTGACGATTTTTGCTCCAGCTGAAATGGCAAAAGCCATATAGTTGGCATAGGCAGGTTCTGGTACAATAATTTCGTCTCCCGGGTCAAGACAAGCCATAAATGCAAAAAGTACAGCTTCGCTACCGCCGGTAGTAACAATTATGTCGTCAATATCAACATCGATATTAAAACGTTTATAGTAGCTTGCCAATTTTTGACGTAGAGATAATAATCCTTCGGATGGACTATATTCAAGAACTTTGCGATCTATAGTTTTTAGTGCGTCAAGAGCGACTTGAGGAGTCGGCAGATCCGGCTGACCAATGTTTAGATGATAGACTTTAGTCCCGCGAGCCTTGGCTTCGTTAGAAAGTGGAACTAACTTTCTGATAGGAGAAGCAGGCATTATTTGCCCGCGCTGAGATATATTCGGCATAACAAATATTCGATTTTGATTTATTCTGCAAAAGTAATGCAAATCCACGACATAATGCAAATGAAATGATTATATTTTGTGTGTTTCTGATAATAAATGTTATTATTTATAATCATTCTAAATAAAAGGGGCAAATAATAGTCATTATTTTCAAAAAAAATCGGATATTTGTACTCGTTTAGGTTATAAAATGAGATTATCAGAATTAAAAACGGGACAATCGGGAGTCATAGTCAAAATTCTTGGCCATGGAGCCTTTCGTAAACGAGTAATTGAAATGGGATTTGTTAAAGGAAAAACTATTAAAGTTTTGTTAAGCGCTCCTTTAAAAGATCCCGTGAAATACTCAATAATGGGTTATGAAGTATCGTTGCGACGCAGCGAGGCAAGTTTGATTGAGATTATTCCGATTGATCAGGTCTCGGATGTAGTAAATGATTATTCTCATATATGTGTGACATCTGAGTCAAATTGTGCTACAAGTCAATTTGATGGTCAGTCTCATACAATAAATGTTGCGCTTATTGGTAATCCCAATTGTGGTAAAACCTCATTGTTTAATGTGGCGGCGGGAGCGCATGAACATGTCGGAAATTATAGTGGAGTCACAGTAGATGCAATTAAGGGTACATTTGAATATGAAGGCTATAAATTTAAAATAGTCGATTTGCCGGGAACATATTCACTTTCGGCATATTCTCCAGAGGAATTGTATGTGCGTCGTTATTTGAAAGACGAGATGCCTGATGTGATTGTCAATGTAGTAGATGCGTCTAATATAGAAAGAAATCTCTATCTTACTACAGAATTGATTGACATGGATAGAAGCATGGTCATCGCATTAAACATGTATGACGAGTTAAAACGCACCGGTGCAGTATTGGACTACAAAACATTAGGCGACATGATAGGTGTGCCTATCGTTCCGACTATCTCTCGAACAGGGCAAGGGGTTGAACAATTATGGGACATGGTTATCGCTGTTTATGAGGGCAGAGAACGATCTGTGCGACATGTTCATGTAAATTTGGGATCAGATATAGAAGCCGGTGTGAGGGTGATAAAAGATGCCATAAAAAAAGATAATAATATCGGTCAACATTTTTCTCCACGTTATCTTGCTATAAAACTTCTTGAAAAAGATAAAGAGATAGAATCTCAAGTAAAAGAAATCCCAGAAGCGCAATCATTGATTGCTTTGCGGGATAAAGAGGTTCTGCGCATAGAGCAATTAAGAGATGAGGATTTGTCATCGGCGATTGCCAATGAGAAATATGGATTTATTGCCGGAGCTCTTGCCGAAACAATGACTGAAAAACGAAAGAATACAGCAGACTCTACTCGAATAATAGATGCGTTTGTTACAAATAAGTTGTTTGGCATACCACTGTTCTTGTCTATTATGATGTTTATTTTTTGGATGACTTTTGTTGTTGGAAGTTATCCGATGTCATGGATAGAAAACGGAGTCTCGGTGTTGGGTAATTTCATTAATGAGACCATGTCGGATGGCCCATTGAAAGATTTAATTGTAGATGGAATCATTGGTGGAGTTGGGGGGGTTATTGTCTTCCTCCCAAATATACTGATTTTATATTTCTTCATTTCATTTATGGAGGATTCGGGTTATATGGCGCGTGCCGCGTTTATAATGGACAGGATGATGCACAAAATAGGTCTTCATGGTAAATCATTTATTCCATTGGTTATGGGCTTTGGTTGTAATGTCCCGGCTATAATTGCGACTCGATCAATCGAAAGCAGAAGTAGCCGAATAATTACGATATTGATTAATCCATTTATGTCGTGTTCAGCACGTTTGCCTATTTACATATTGTTCATTGGGACATTTTTCCCCGGCTGTACGACATTGATGTTTTTTGGATTGTATTTGCTGGGGATTGTGGTTGCTGTAATTACGGCTCGTTTGATCAGACGCTTTTATTTCAAAGCAGATGAAACGCCATTTGTAATGGAGTTACCTCCGTATCGTATGCCTACTATAAAATCATCTATTAGTCATATGTGGGATAAAGGGGTACAGTATTTGAGAAAAATGGGCGGAATTATTTTGTTTGCAAGTATAATTGTATGGGCGTTAAACTATTTCCCCTTGCATAATGGAGAGCCCTCGACTTCAGCAAAATTAGTGCAGACTCAATCGACAACAGATGATTCAAAGATAAATACTGAGACAGATTCTTATCTTGAGATGATTGGCAAAACAATAAATCCGGTATTGGAGCCATTGGGTTTTCATTGGCGTGCATCTGTCGCTGCTGTGGCGGGTTTGCCGGCAAAAGAAATTGTAGTGTCAACGTTGGGGGTATTGTATACCGATGATAGTGAGTCTTCAGAGTTGAAGCTATCGCAGCGAATATCAGCACCGGTGCTATCTACCGGAAAGCCAGATTTTACACCCGCATCGGCATTAAGTTTCATGATATTTGTCTTGTTGTATAGTCCATGTATTGCATCGGTTGTGGCAATTATAAAAGAAACACGAAGCTGGAAATATGGAGTGTTTTCGATTACATACAATACAGTTGTTGCGTGGATAGCCTCCTTTATTGTTTATCAAATTGCAATGTTGGTTTAATTGTTGTAAATTTGTATTTATGGAATTGACAAATTCAATACGTAAAACGGTAGCTTCTCTTGGCAATGCAAAAAATCGGGTTCAGGAACGGTGTTTTATTGCTGAGGGAACAAAATGTGTAATGGATACACTGCCTTTTTTTTCTTGCAGATACTTGTTTGCGACAGCGCTATGGGTGGAAAAATATAAAAATTGGCTATCCAATATAAATGTTATAGTTGTAAAATCGTCGGATATAGAGCGGATGTCGCAATTAACAACTCCGACTCAAGTGCTTGCCGTTTATGAAATTCCGCAATATACATTTGATGAAGCTAAATTAAGTACAAATCTTGTATTAGCTCTTGATAGAGTTCAAGATCCTGGAAACTTGGGTACAATTATGCGGATTGCGGATTGGTTTGGGATAAAAGATATTTTATGTTCATCTGGAACGGTTGATGCATATAATCCTAAAGTCGTTCAAGCGACAATGGGAGCGATTTCAAGAGTGAAAGTTTCTCAGATGGATTTGGTTGAATTAATTAAACGCAATACAAATGTTCCGGTATATGGTACATTTTTAGATGGCCAGAATATCTATGAAACACAATTATCGGCTACCGGTATTGTTATTATGGGTAATGAAGGACAAGGGATTTCGACTGAGTTATCGCAATTGGTAAATAGAAGACTATACATCCCGCCTTATCCTCAAAATGAAATGACATCAGAGTCGTTAAATGTCGGAATGGCAACGGCTATAACAATTTCGGAATTTAGACGTAGAATTTCTAAATAATAGAGATATGGCAAAGCAAAAGTCTATGTGGTTTTGTTCAAGTTGTGGAGCAGACTCTCCTAAATGGGAAGGACGTTGTCCTTCTTGTGGAGAGTGGGGTACAATGGTTGAGGAGCGGATAAATTCAAAGCAATTAAATCAGTCTCGATTGAAAAGGGTTACAAGAAATGTCCCTCGTAAGGTCTCTGAAATAGAGACTCAGAATGAAGTACGTATTCACATGCCAAGTGAGGAGCTAAATCGTGTGCTTGGAGGCGGATTGGTCGCGGGGTCTTTAGTCTTGATAGGCGGAGAGCCCGGTATTGGTAAATCTACACTTGTTTTGCAAAATATCTTAGCCATAAAAACAAAAACTATACTATATGTTTCTGGAGAGGAGAGTGCGACACAATTAAAATTACGAGCCGAACGAATTGGTCGCCAAAGTGATAATTGTTATATAGTATGTGAAACTTCCTTAGAGAATATATTTGAACATATTGAGGATGTTCAGCCCGAAATTGTAATTGTCGATTCGATACAGACTATTGCAACTGATACAATAGAATCATCGGCCGGGAGTGTTAGTCAAGTGCGTGAATGTTCTGCTCAATTACTTAAATTTGCTAAAGAGAGTGGTGTGCCGGTGTTATTGGTCGGACATATTAACAAAGAGGGTAGTATTGCCGGTCCAAAAGTGTTGGAACATATTGTTGACGTAGTATTGCAATTTGAAGGTGACAGGCAGTATATGTATCGCATATTGCGCTCAATTAAAAATCGTTTTGGAAGCACCTCCGAATTAGGCATTTATGAAATGTGTCAGCGTGGTTTACGCGAGGTCGCAAACCCCTCAGAGATGTTGTTGTCTCAGTCTGATGAAGAATTGTCGGGTGTAGCGATAGGAGTGACACTTGAAGGTATCAGACCATTTCTAATAGAAGCCCAAGCACTTGTTAGTACTGCTGCATATGGTACGCCACAGCGGTCTGTTACAGGTTTTGATTATAAACGTATGAATATGTTGCTCGCTGTTTTGGAGAAACGAGTAGGATTTAAGTTAATACAGAAAGATGTATTTTTAAATATTGCCGGTGGATTAAAAGTTAATGATCCGGCATTAGACCTCGCTGTGATATGCGCGATATTGTCTTCAAACGTCGATATGCCCATACCTCATGGAGTGTGTATGTCGGGCGAAGTCGGATTGTCTGGTGAAATACGCCCCATTACTCGCATCGAGCAACGTATAATGGAAGCTGAAAAACTCGGTATGAACACCATTATCATACCTCGCAACAACCTTAAAGGAATAGATACCTCTCGACTTAAAATCAAAATCATTGAAGTCTCCAAAGTTGAAGAAGCCTTCCGCAATCTGTTTTCTTAAAAGCATATTATAGACTTTCGCTGGGTATTGTGCCACTAATTTGAGCATCACGGCTGGCAAGTGGAAGATGTGTATCTCGGCAATCCTATGCGACACGATGAAAAATACCTCTTGATAAATCAAGGGTTTGCAGGCAAACAACGCCTAATGCCTTTCTTCAACCGACAGAATAATGATGACCTTATTCTTGCTGTTCAGTCAGCCGGCGTTACTCGTGGTCGCAACGGTTTTCGCAAGGACAAAGGTGGCGAAAAGTTAGCCGAAACGGAAGAGGACTTGCTTCAACATCGCACCGACGGAACAGATGCGTTCGATACGCTCTACATCGGTTGCGAAAAATTCCCGCATCGAGAGATTATGCCCTACACTTCAAGTGGGGTGCTGTAAACAAAAAGTGGAACGATTATTCGCTCCACTTTTCAATTCGTTCTTGGATTATAGATTTCGGTAATCGAGAATTATGTTTCAATAATTCTTGTAATTTAATTACAGCAGACTGTGGAGTTATTATTTCACATTCTACTAAATGGTCGAAAATATATATAATCCCTTTGACTGTTACATTTGATTCAATCGCTTTCTTGCGTAACTGACCATCGCCTGTTAGTAATGTATATCTGTGCTTTTTAGCGTAATTCCATACTGCACAGTCAGGAATAGAAACATTACCTCCTGCTTTACTCTGCAACTCGATAATCTCAAGCAATTCATCAGCCTCAAAAGATTGAACATTAAGTTTTCCGTTCTTGATAAATTTACTAATAGCATTGAATTGCTCTTCATCGGTCAATTCATTGATTACAAAGTCCACTGTATGCACCTTTATAGGTAATTCAAAGAATTGGTCCAACAACCCGATAGAATGAAGGTCGATGAATATGTTCGTGTCATTTACTACGATTTCCATTCTACACCAGGTTTAGTTGATTACGAACTGCATTTACAGGAGTATTTAATAAAACGCCTGCCTTTGAAATTGATATAATTTCACTTGCCAAAGCACGATAAACCAAGCGCACAAAACGGTTTGATTGCTCTTGTTTGTATCGGCTTTCTTCAACAGCTTCTTTGAATTGTGGGGCTTGACTTTTCTTAATACGAAAAGTCTTATAGCGACTTTCGGTTATAATATTAAGATTCCAAGCCTTATACATCAAAGCATCGATTGATATGCCGAATTGCATTTGAATATCTTGTAATTCTTGTAAAGAAATATCCTTGCGATTCATTCCAATTTTTTGGATAAAAATCTCTTTTGAGATAAGCATTTCACTCGCAAAAAGATGGCAAAAACTTTCCACTCTATTTTCGTCGATAGAACTATCAAAGTTTAGAAGCAAATGTCCTAATTCGTGAAGTGCAGTGAAACGCTTACGTTCACTATCCAAATTCTTATTTAGAACGATTATAGGATTTTTTTCATTTACATATCCACTTAATCCGTCAAATTCAGATGGAGCATCGATTTCAATAACTTTTATTTTGTTCTCTTCAAGAATCTCAATAAGGTTATTGATACCATCTTCACCTAATTTCCAATCATTTTTAATTCGGTTCACTATAGAGAAAATATCACTTTCGCTTTGTATGGCAACACTACGATATTCCGACTTAAACTCTGACTGAATATCTATTATAGATTCAATCTCAAAGTATCGTTCTAACTTATCTTTTACGATTGCTTTAATTGATTCAATCTTTTTTAAGCCTAATCTCTTTTTCTTGCGAAACTCTACATTCTCTATAGATACAGCAAGTGGACGAAAGAAGTAGTCAATACTAACACCTAACGCATTGGCAAGAACTATAAGGGACTTGCTGTCAGGCATCATCTTTCCTGCTTCATATTTAGATATAGACTGCTTGGTAAGAGCATTTTTTGCTTTTTCGCAAAGAGAGTCCATAGACAATCCTTGCATTATGCGAGCCTGTTTTAGTCGAGTTGAAAATAATGAGTTCATGCGTCTGAGATTTTGTTAGTGTTTTAATTTGGTTTACAAAATTACTAATTTTATTTTATTTGTCAACCATTCTAAAGCGAAAAAGTTCAGTAATAGGACTATTTTTAACACTTTAAGGGCTAACTTGTGTTTCTGCGAACTCTTGCCATGCTTTCTACTTTTTCCGGTCAATCATTGATTGATATTCCTACTCATAACGCATAAATACTATAGCAAATCAGTGCCCTTATAGACATCGTCGCTATAAGCTTGCACTATAAAAAAAGCAAAGTCGAGCCTACTACTTAGTAGAGTAGGCTCGCTATTTTTATATACCTATCTATAAATCTAATATACTCTTTTAAGCATGCATTTACACTCTATTTTTATTTAATAGTTTTGGAGCTTTAAACTTTTGGTATTCATTTCCAAATTTCATAATATGTTTTACAACATATCTACCATTTTTTGCTTAAAATTTGTACTCTGTTTTAGATATTTTGATGTATATTTGCAGTTGTATGGAGTTATTCCTAATTCCGGTAGTGGCGTCTCTTTCTTCAAAATTCTCACTTTTTTTGCGTTCTAAAAATCGCACAGAGATACTTATTACACAGAAAATTAATAATTAAAAAGATATAATTATGAAAGAGCTTAAATTTAAAGAAAAAATTCTAAGCATTATTCTGATAATTCTATTTGTGGGGTTGGCACAAAAGGTGAATGCTACAAATATCAATGGGACAGAATATGCAAGCAATCTGGTGGACAACGACAATATTGTCCTGACAGGCAATACCGTGCTGTTTATGAATGCGGACTTGACGCTGAAAAGCATTAGCGGTGACTACAACTTGGAGATACAAGGCAGCAATACGCTGACCATTAACAATCCCAACGGCACAGGTATTTCTGTCAAATCGTTCAATAGCATGGCTCCGTTGCACATAACTGCGAGAGACAATGCTATCGCCACAACAAATGTGGAAGGTGATATTACCATCACGAATAACTTGACTGCAGAGACGACAGGAAACAAATATTTTTGTATTGTCGGAAAGAAAGTAACCTTGATTGGTGGAACAATGAAGATTACTTCCGTTACGAATGCCGTTGTCTCGTATGGCGACATGATACTTGGCGGGGACATTACTGCTAGTGCAACAGACGACCACTCCGGTGCATTTAACACCCGTGATGGTGGTAACTTACTCATCCAGGAAGGCAGTACCATAACCGCAGCGAGTGCCGGTTTCGGTATCTATGCCGCAGGTAATATCACAATGCCGAACGGATCGCTGACTGCAAGAGGTTATTCAAACGCAACAGTACAATCCAATTCCGGCAATATTTCCTTAACCGGAACGATTAATGTGAAAGGCAAGGATTGTGCCATTTGTGCAGGCGATGAAAA
>JAFQKI010000010.1 GCA_017396945.1 Muribaculaceae bacterium
GGCGGAGCCTTTGGCGACATCTGCCAACGCAGCGACCTCTACCGCTACTCGGGCAAAGAGTTGGACAAGATCAGCGGACTGGACTGGTATGACTTCTCAGCCCGCCACCTCGACCCGGCATACTGCCGCTTCACCACCCCCAACCCCTTAGCCGAGCAATACCCTGACCTATCCCCATACGCCTACTGCATGGGGAACCCCATCAAATTTATCGACCCGACAGGTTGTACAGTAAATATCAGCGATCTAATAAATGCATATAACAGCGTTGGGGATAATTTTGCTCAAATGCTAATATCAGACTTAGCACATCAAACAGGTTTGGTTATTAGTTTTGATGAATACGGGAACCTAACTTATAAAAAAGATGATGATGGAAAACCGATTGTTACTTCGAAAACGAATGAAGATGGAGAAGAAGTTGAGGAAGGTAGTCAAACAGCACGAGATTATCTGATTCAGTTAATCGAAGATGAACGCACATTGACTGTTGCATTTGGCAAAGAGTCTGTGAGTCATCCTAAAAAGAATTTGATTGGATTCGGGATAAAGCAAGTTGAAGCATTTATTTCTGGAGCGAATAATTTGGATAATCGCACATTAGGATATGGTATGGTCTTTTTCCATGAATCAATGCACACATTGATGGGTGGCAATATGCGAGATGCTACCTATGGAACTGGTGGTGTTGTGGACAAGATGAACCAAATCAGAGAAGAACTAAATAAAAAAGGATATAATTATGGGAAAAGAGAATCATATACTAATATAATGATTAATGGTGTTTTTTATATACCTTTTGACCGTGACGCATATAGACGGCTTGACCAAAATAAACGTCCTTCAAGAAATAGTAAATATATATATTATTAATTTTAAATATAAATGAAAAAGACATCGTTATTATTATTGCTATTTTGTTTGACATTAAAAATTTATGGTCAAATAGATACTTGTAAGGTTTACATGGCTGCAGTTGATTCAATTTTAAAATATAATGATTCTCCGAATAATAGTATTCAACTATATGAATACTATGTGGATTTAGATAAATGGCATGGACGTTCTCTTTTTGAAAAAAACACAAAGGAATATAATTATTTATCCAGTAATACGTATCATTCATATTTTGAGAATAGTCCTATTCCGGATTGTTTGATTGAAATTGTAAAATCGCAGAACCAAATTACCTATATATTATATTTTTCACCATTAGAAGACTCATTCTTATTTGCGGAATTAATACAACTCAGCCCTAATCCACGACGTAGATACAGCAATTATTCTTATGCTGAAGTCGCTGGCTTTACCATTGGCAATGGATATGTATTCCAAATTGATGAAAATGGAGATATAATTAACTGGGAAGAATCTGAAATTATATATGATTAATTACGTTTTTCTCGATATATTTGCCTCAAAGAAAGAGGCGTTGATGTTTCATGATATGACAGGCTAAGACGCAGATATGTAAGGAGCGACGGCAAGGCGGCGTCAGCTTATAATTTTATGGCTTAATGTCATAATTGGCACTTTTAGTTATTATATTTGTGATGGATAAAAGTTTTTTCGCTATATTTGCATAATTAAATCATATTGTGCGCATTATTATGAAAATGAAAATAACTTTGATGTTGGTAGCAATGCTATCAACACTTAATATCAACGCATTTACAGTAGAGACAGCAGCCGGTGAATTTGGACAGACAATAGGAGCCGATACAACAGCAACGTCAATAACCGTTATCGGTGAATTGAACGCTGCCGACTTCGCGTTTATCGCCAAATCGATGTCGGAGCTGTCAACGCTCGATCTCTCAGGAGCAAAAATCGTGGCATACACCGGCAAAGCGGTTATCACAGAACAGCAATCATACGAAGCCGACGTGTTGCCCGACTATGCATTGATGGGTAGCAATATCTCTACATTGATTTTGCCCAACTCGCTCAAAAAAATTGGAGACGGCGCACTTGCCGCAACCAAAATAACATCAATCGAAATTCCCGCATCGGTTACAACTATAGGAATGGGGGCGTTCAGTAATTGCGACGAATTGACCGCAATTTCTATTCCCGCAACCGTTACCACAATCGGCTCACACGCATTTATGGGTTGTGACCAACTCGCTACCGTCGCAATTGCCGGAGCAACAGAAATAAACGACGCCACATTTGCTCGCTGCCCTCAACTCACAAATGTCACACTACCCGCCTCAACCACCTCAATAGGTAATAGCGCGTTCAATGGTTGTGGAAATGTAGCGACATTCTCGTTTGGTAACAAATTGGAATTTATCGGTAGTGAAGCGTTTCAAGCGACCGGACTTGCAGAGGTCGATCTGTCGGCGTGCAATGCTCTTGACTCAATCGGAGACTGGGCGTTTGCTCACTGCGCGGCACTTGTAAATGTGAAATTGCCCGACGGATTGTCGGCAATAGGTCATGGTGCTTTTTTTGAAGACACTCAACTATCTACTCTAACAATTCCATCCTCTTGCACAGCATTGAGCGACTACATGTTGAAAGGGGCCATAGCACTTGACTCTACCGCTATTATAAACTCATCGGTGGAACATATCGGCAACTACTCAATGATGGGTTGGAAACAAATCTCAGTGTTTACACTTCCCCCAACCGTTAGATATATCGGCGATAACGCTTTTGAGGGGTGGACATCACTTGAACGTCTTAACGCCGAAGATTTAACCGAGGTACCTGCTCTTGGCTCAAATGTGTGGCAAGGACTAAACCAAGAAAATATCAAATTGGTTGTTTCAAACGATATGTTCAACGCATTTGAAGCCGCCGAACAATGGACAGAGTTTGACATCACCAACTCAACTGCAATCGAAGAAATTATTACCGACGACCCCGACTCGGCAGTAACAGCTCATTTTGAAGGCTTTGCGTTACACCTTAATGCGACAAACGAAATTGCCGAAGTTAAGCTATATGACTCATCGGGTCGTCAATACATATATGAAACCCCGCAATCAACACAATTCACAATCAATACCGATGATTGGAATTGTCGCATATATATTTTAAAGGTCAGATTGACCGACGGAACATCAAGCACTCTTAAACTTGCTCGTCGTCAATAAATAAACTCCGGACATACAAAAATGGGTAAAAATAAACTGAAAAAGTTTAGGGATATGGAAACCATTGACTTTGTGTTTCAATATCCCTTTGCTGTATTAAAAGAAAAAGGATTTCCCTTAAAAGGGAATTGGCATAAAGAGTTTTTCAACAACGACAATCCCATCGTACTTGAATTGGGTTGTGGTAAGGGTGAATATGCGGTAGGGCTTGCCCGCCGTTTCCCCGACAAAAACTTCATAGGGATTGACATCAAGGGTGCTCGCATGTGGACCGGCGCGTGCCAGGCTCGCAATGAAGGGCTCAAAAACGTGGCATTCTTGCGCACAAACATCGAGCTACTTCCCCACTTCTTTGCAGCCGGCGAGGTTGCCGAAATATGGATTACATTCCCCGACCCACAGATGAAAAAGGTGCGTAAACGCCTTTCATCAACTCGTTTCTTGGAATTGTATCGCGAAGTGCTTGTTGAAAACGGCATTGTGCATCTCAAGACCGATAGTCCGTTTCTATACACTTACACTCACCTGCTTGCCAAACTCAACGAATTGCCTACAATCGTTGACACCTACGATTTGTATCACTCCGACTATGTATCGGATATCCTCGAAATCAAGACCTTTTATGAGCAACAATGGCTTGACCGCGGCTTGACAATCAAATATATAAGCTTCACGCTCGACCACACAACCGAGTTGAAAGAGCCCGAAATCGATATTTAGTTTGACACCTACCGCAGTTTCTCTCGCGGAGAATTACAATGCCCCGAATTGTGCAATCCTCGCGTCACTCCCAAACAACAATAGTCATAATAGACCGGATATCATGACTGATAGAAATATATGTGAGCAAATAGCCCACCGCATCATCATACTTGATGGTGCTATGGGTACTATGATACAACAATATCGATTGACCGAAGAGGATTTCAGAGGCTCGGAGTTTGCCGACCATCAAGTGAAACTCATTGGAAACAACGATATTCTCTCGTTGACCCGCCCCGATATTATTGCCAAGATACATCGCGAATACCTTGAAGCCGGAGCCGATATTATCGAAACCAACACGTTTAACGCTCAAACTGTCTCACAAGCAGAGTATCTCACAGCCGACAAAGTCAGAGAAATAAACCTCTCGGCGGCTCGCATTGCAAGAGCCGAAGCCGACCGCATGTCGGCAATTACCCCTACGAAACCCCGTTTTGTAGCCGGTTCGATTGGTCCTACAGGCAAAGCGGCGTCAATCTCCCCCGATGTGGAAAATCCCGCATTGCGCGCGATTGATTTTGATACACTCAAAACCGCATATATCGAACAGATTACCGCCCTTGTGGATGGTGGTGTGGATATGTTGCTTATCGAGACCATATTTGACACAATCAACGCCAAAGCTGCGTTAACGGCGACTCAAGAGGTATTCAACGAGCGAAACATTAAGTTGCCTATAATGCTGTCGATAACTATTGCCGATGCCGCGGGACGCACTTTATCGGGACAAACAATTGAAGCATTTATGGCGTCGGTAGCTCACGCCGACATATTTTCCATTGGGCTGAATTGCTCATTTGGAGCAGTTCAGATGCTACCATTTCTACGCCAACTATCACGCATATCCCCATATTATGTAAGTGTCCACCCCAATGCCGGATTACCCGATGCGATGGGGCAATATGTAGAGACACCCAAATCTATGGCAACTCACATCAAAACATTTTTAGATGAAGGATTGGTTAACATCGTGGGAGGTTGCTGTGGCTCTACCCCTGCCCATATAAAAGCGATAGCAACCGAGGTCGCAAAAACTGAGATAATAAGAACTCCCAATAACGGAGCCGGAGCATGGCTCTCAGGGTTGGAGGCATTTGACTCGACAGGCGCGTTTATCAATGTCGGTGAACGTTGCAATGTCGCCGGCAGTCGCAAGTTTTTACGTCTCATCAATGAGAAAAATTACGACGAGGCATTGGCTATCGCTCGCTCACAAGTGACAGCCGGAGCTATGATTCTTGACATCAACATGGATGATGCCATGCTTGACGCTCAAACCGAAATGGTAACATTCCTCAATCTCATGGGTTCTGACCCCGAAGTGGCACGCGTGCCATGGATGATAGACTCCTCACGATTTGATGTTATTGAAGCCGCACTGAAAACAGTTCAAGGTAAAGCAATCGTAAACTCACTTTCACTCAAAGAGGGTGAGGAATTGTTTTTACAACGAGCCAAGCAAGTCAAAGAAATGGGAGCGGCACTTGTTGTCATGGCATTTGACGAGCAAGGGCAAGCGACTACCTATGAGCGACGTGTTGAAATATGTACCCGCGCCTACCATTTGCTTACCGAACGCATCGGATTTAATCCCAATGATATAATTTTTGACCCCAACATATTAACCATAGCAACCGGAATAAAGGAGCACAATCGTTATGCTCTTGATTTTATCGAGACGGTGAGATATATCCATTCACACCTACCGGGAGCGCGCGTGAGTGGCGGTGTCAGCAACCTGTCATTTGCGTTGCGTGGCAATAATTATCTGCGTGAGGCAATGCACTCGGTATTTTTGTATCACGCCATAAAAGCGGGGCTCGACATGGCTATCGTAAACCCTGCGACAGCTGTGATGTATGAAGATATCCCCACAGAATTGTTAGAAGCACTTGAAGATGTGATATTATGCCGCCGAGAAGATGCGACCGACAGATTAATGACAATTGCCGAGCGATATAAATCATCACCAACTATCGACAAAAAAGAATGTGTTGTTAATCGCAACGAAATATCCCTTGACAAGCGTCTTGCCGACGCATTGCGACAAGGTGACGATAGCAACCTTGCAGCCGATTTAACCGAAGCAATGACAAAATATCAATCAGCATCGGCAATAATTGAGGGTCCGTTAATGACCGGAATGACAGAGGTCGGCGAACTGTTTGGAGCCGGAAAAATGTTTTTACCCCAAGTGGTAAAAACCGCTCGCACAATGAAAACCGCGGTAAATTTCCTAACTCCATACATAGAGAGCAATCGCAACGCAAGCGGTAATGCAAAAGTCATAATCGCAACGGTGAAAGGAGATGTTCATGACATCGGGAAAAACATTGTATCGGTTATTATGAGTTGCAACGGTTTTGAGATGATAGATCTTGGAGTAATGGTTCCCGGTGAGGAAATTGTGGCTCGCGCAATAGCCGAGAAAGCCGATTTTATTGCTCTTAGCGGATTGATTACCCCCTCGCTTGAGGAGATGTGTCATGTAGCCCGACTTATGGAAGAGGCAAAACTATCAATTCCATTGTTGATAGGCGGAGCGACCACTTCGGCACTTCATACAGCCGTTAAAATCGCCCCTTGCTATAGTGGAGTCGTCGTGTTTACACGCGATGCTGCCATACTTCCCTCAATAGCTCAGAGACTCATAAACCCTGAAACTTGTAAGGAGTGTATCTCTCAAATAAAAATGGAGCAAGAGAAGTTGCGCCGGGAGTATTTGGCTGAACAATCGGCAATGTCGGCAGATGAGGCGCGCCGGTACAGATTTGACTATGGTCGCGACACCATAATTCCGGAGCCACAATATCCGGGTCTTCACAACCTCAATATACCTATTGCCGATGCCCGGCGATTGATTAATTGGCGCGCGTTTTTTGTCGCATGGAAACTTGACGCGTCATTAGCCACAATCGCCGAAATTGACGGATGCGATCATTGCAAGGCTCAATGGTTAGCGACAATACCTCAAGAGCAACGACCTAAAGCCACCGAAGCGATGCAACTCTACAAAGAAGCCTGCAAAGCACTTGACGATATCCAAGATGCGCTTGGCGATAACGGACTGCTCGCACGCGTGGCTCTACTCCCAGCCGGAAGTCGTGATGAAGATATTCTATATTCATTAAATGGCGAAATATACACGCTACCCACACCACGACAACGCCACAAAAACGATGATGGGCAATGTCTCGCACTCGCCGACTTTATCAAACCAATTGAAACCAACTATGAGCTGGAAGATTGGATTGGATTGTTTGCCGTTACAACAGGAAAAAAGTTGCAACGCGTCATCGATCGATATAAATCAACCGATGATGATTTCAATGCCATTTTATACCAATCGATTGCTGATCGTCTTGCCGAGGCGGCGACCGAAATCATGCATCGTCATGTAAGACTCAATCTATGGGGTTATGCGACCGACGAAGATGATAATCCTCACAATCTATTGCGCCAATACTATAAAGGAATACGCCCGGCAATTGGTTACCCGTCACTCCCCGACCAATCGTTGGTATTCCTTGCCGATAAAGTGTTGCGTTATGCCGAGTTGGATATTTCGTTGACCGAAAATGGTGCGCTTTACCCTACAGCATCCACCACAGGTTACATTATAGCTCACCCTCAATCTCGCTATTTCACAATTAAATAGACGCATAACCTCCACGATTTTTCGTCGAACCAACGTTATTTTGTAACTTTGCGACATGATTAAGAATTTACTATTTGACTTGGGCGGAGTTATCATGGATATACGCCGTCTTAATTGTGTGAAATCGTTTGAGCGCATCGGTATGACCGATGCCGATAGCTTCCTTGGTGAATATGCACAAAAGGGTCCGTTCTTGCTATTGGAAGAGGGGGCGATTACTCCCGGACAATTCCGTGATGAAGTGAGAAAACTCATTAAAGGAGATGTAACCGATGAGCAGATCGATAGTGCGTTTTGCGACTTCCTGATAGGCATACCGCGCCACCGCTTGGAAACATTGCGTGAGCTGAAAACGCGTTATGGTATCTATATGTTATCAAACACCAACTCTATCATGTGGCATAGTCGCATTGCTGAGGAGTTCCGCCAAGAGGGGTATGACATCAATTATTATTTTGATGAAATTGTCACTTCATTTGAGGCTCGCAGCATCAAGCCTGATCGCCTGATTTTTGAAACCGTAATAACGAAATGTGGCATTAATCCAGAGGAAACACTATTTCTTGATGACTCTCAAAAAAATCTTGATGCGGCGGCACAATTAGGGTTCAAAACCGCACTTGTAACTCCCGGAAGCGAGTTTATCGACCTAATCCCATAAATATCATGCAAATTCTCACGACTCCACAAGCACAACAACGACTCATGGTCTCAATAGGGACTTATGATGGTGTGCATCGTGGTCATCGATTTCTCATCGAGCATCTTCGCCAAGAGTCAGAAAATCGAGGACTTAAAAGTGGAGTTGTGACATTTAAAAATCATCCGCAATCGGTTGTAAATCCACAACACACCCCCAAAACCTTGTCAACTCTTGATGAGCGCCTTGCTCTTCTTGAAGAGACCGGTATTGACTACTGCATTCTGCTTAATTTTGACGAGAGACTAAGAAGTTACACCGCCGAGGAGTTTATGACAACATTTCTCAATGATTATGGAGTCAACGCTCTTATTTTGGGATATGACAATCGTTTTGGGCGTGACCGCATCAATTGCATTGATGGATATCGTGAAATAGGCAAACGCTTAGGAGTTGAAGTGATACAAGCTCCTGAGTTAAAAGGCAATATTTCTTCCTCCACAATACGATCTCTGTTGCTCAATGGTGATGTCGAGGCAGCTAACGAAGCATTGGGATATGAATACTCCTTAACCGGTATTATTACAGCGGGTAAGCAACTCGGACGCACTATCGGGTTCCCGACGGCTAATCTTGACGTCAATGACAAGAACAAATTGATACCGGCCAATGGGGCTTATGCCACTATCGCAATCACCGCCGACGGCTCAAAACACAAAGCGATGGTAAATATAGGACGACGCCCCACTGTTGATGTCAAAGACGCGCCTATTACTATCGAAGCTCACTTGTTGGATTTCAATAGCGATATATACGGACAATCACTCACGCTGAAATTCATAAAATTTCTACGTCCCGAAAAACGCTTTAATTCCCTTGAAGAATTATCAGCTCAACTATCTTGTGATTTAAACGCCGTCAGTCTAATTTCTAATTAATTATTAGGAATTTATGGCATAAATATCCCTTTATGCATCAAAAAACAGATATTTGACAAAAAACATTGTGTTTTGTTGCAATAAATGAATTTTATTTCATAATTTTGTGAATTACGCTATATGTGTAAAGCGACATCTAACATTTTTTGAACAAATCAACATAAAATAATAACTTAAATTTAACCGCTGATGAAAAAAACAATTCTTGTGATGACTACCGTGCTATTGGCACAAATGGCTTCGGCTCAGGCTCTTAAACAAGGAACGTTGAGCAATGTAACTCGTCTAACTAACGACGGAGCGACAATGTATGAAAATCCGCGTTGGTCACCAGACGGCAGTAAAATCGCCTTCACCCAATTGGGTTATGATGGCTTGTATGTAATGAATGCCGATGGATCGGGAAAAACGCAACTCACAGCGGATGCCGGTGTAGGGTATCTTTACCAATGGAGTGCCGATGGTAAAGAAATTCTCGTGCGCGACACCCGTTGGGAGCAAACCTCTACCGGTATAATGCGCCTACATGCCGCATGGGCAATCTCCATGACCGGTGCAAAAACTAAATTGACACAAGATGCCGAATACATGCAACCCGCCGCATGGCGTTATAGCACAACCGGCGTTAAAAGCGTGATGTCACTCGACGCAAAAGCGTTACCAGTAAAACTTTCTCCGGTAACTAAGACCGCTACCGATCTTATCCGTAAAGATCCAAGAGCCAATATCAGTTTCTATATCGATGCCGACAATGACATCCTTTATTTGATAAAAGCCGATGGCTCAAAAGTTGTTATCAACTCAGGTGTTCCCTCATTTAACGCGACATTGTCGCCCGATGGGACAAAAGTTGCATTCAATCAACTTGATGACATTTATATCGTAAATGTTGATGGTAGTGGCAAGCGCCTTTTGACTCGTGGTTTCAACCCGCAATGGGTAAATGACGACCAATTGGTTTATGAGTTAACCACCGATGATGGTCACTCTTACACAAGTGGTGAGTTATATATGATTAACGCCAATGGCTCAAGTCTAAAACAACTCACAACCACAACCAACAGAATTGAGATGAACCCTTCTGTGTCACCCGATGGCTCAAAGGTTGTTTTCACATCAATAATCGATGGTCAAATTTATATTGCCGACCTTAAATAATAACCCATAAAGGCTGAAATTATGAAAAAAATATCTTACATAATAGCATTGGTTCTTGTGGCGGCATTATCTTTCAACGCCCAAGCCGCGACAAAATGGACAAACTATAAAATCATGCTTGACCCCGGCCACGGCGGTAGTGACCCCGGCGCACAAGGTCCAAGCGCTCCCCACGAAGCAACCCTCGTGTTGCGTTGTGGTAACGCATTGAAAAATCGTATCGTAAACGAGTGTAGTGGTACAGTGAAAATGACTCGTTCAACCGATGTCTTTATCTCATTGTCATCTCGTAGAAGTTCATCAGTTTCATACGACCCTTACATTTTCTGTTCAATTCACCTTAACGCATACAACAAGTCATCCAAAGGGACAGAAACCTATTACTATTGGTCAACAGGTAATAGTAACCTATTGGCAAATAAAGTTCAAGCGCAACTCATTGCCCAATTCAAAACAGTTAGCGGATTTACTCCCACCAATCGTGGTGTAAAATATGGTAATCTTGCGGTAATCAAAGGATCTTCAAGCGTTCCCGCTATTTTGACCGAAGGTCTATTTGTGGATAACTCAACCGAATGGGGTATTATCAACACCGAGTCAAAAGACGGTTTCAAAAAATGGGTACAAGGACACCTTTATGGATTCTATGATCGTTTGGTGCTTTTGAAGAGTGACATAGTTGACCCATCCG
This sequence comes from Muribaculaceae bacterium, assembly GCA_017396945.1. Taxonomy (GTDB): domain Bacteria; phylum Bacteroidota; class Bacteroidia; order Bacteroidales; family Muribaculaceae; genus RGIG4079. Next base: position 10,955 of record JAFQKI010000010.1, read on the forward strand.
ATACAGGAGGCTCTACAACTACAACCCCCTCATGGACCATCAACCCGACTTCATTGGATTTCACTTGTGTTGAAGGCAATTCTGCCACCAACTCAGTAACGATTAAAGGATCAAATCTTACCGCCGCTCCAACGGCAACCATAAGCGGTACAGGTTTCTCTATTGCAAGTAAGTCTTTGAAAACAGGAACCGCAACAAGTACTGTTACAATACAATTCTCACCAACAAGCGCCGGTAGCTATTCAGGGACATTAACCCTTAAATCAGGTTCACTTTCAAAAACTGTGAAATTAACAGGTACAGCTTCGGCGAAACCTCTAACATTTACTGAAAAATGGAACTTTTCTGATCAAAGCGGTACGCTCACCAAAAAAGGTTGGGACGCCGGAAAAGTGCGCAACATGACATATAATGCAGGTAAACTATATCTTGTTTACAACCATAGCGACATTAAAGTTGTCAATGCCCAAGATGGTACAGATCTCGGTAACCTTAATAAAGCCGGTGTTGAAGGTGGTACACTCACTCTTTGTGACGTGAAATACTTTGACGGAAAAGTTGTGGCTTGTAACTTGGCTGTTACAGGTCAGGAATTGAAACTATATGTATGGGATGATGATCAACAAAATCCTCGCGTGTTACTTAAGACAACCGACTTTGGCGGAGCTACCCGCATTGGTGATTATTTAGGTTTCTACGGAACTTGGTCAAGCGGTAAGGTTGTGTTTGGACACTATGCATCAGATGCTACCCGCATCATATCATACGCAATCAAAGATGGCGTTTGCTCAACAACTCCGACTATTGTAAAAGCAACCACCGACGGTTCTACAATACTTAACACCGGTGGTTCTACTCGTGTATATCCCGGTTCTGATTATTATTGGATTGACGGCAAAAACAATCACACTACACGCTTGGACGCAAATGGTGCACGCCAATACTACATCGATACCGATGAAACTTGGGGTACAGCATTCCAAACATTTACATGGAAAGGTACCGAATATGGTGTAGCAATGACTTTCAACACTATGGAAGGTGAAAGTTGGTCGGTTCAAACCGATGAGCAAAAAGCCAAGAACTATACAGGTGGTCGCATGGTATTATTCCGCAATGATTCGGGTTGGAATAAACCGACAGTATGTGAAGAATATCCCGAAGCCGGTTTAAGTTCTACTGTTCAAAACACCAACTGTACAGGTAACGTAATCGCCGCGGTTAACGGAACAAGCGGTGTTGAAGCATGGGTATTGTCAACCGGACAAGGTATCGGCTACTATCTCCATGGCACTGCACCCACCTATAGTGTTTCTGAAATCACTCCTGCCACCCCAACTGTAAAATCAAGCAAATCATCTGTAAGTTTGACCGCGACAGTTGGAGAAACCGCTACTTCAAAAATCACAGTTTCGGGTACTTCTCTTGAAGGAGACATAACACTTGCGTTGTCGGGAGTTGACGCGTCAATGTTCTCTATCTCATCATCTAAAATCGCACAAGCAACCGCAAGTGGAAGCATTACTATCACATACGCTCCGACATTGGCAGGTAGTCACACTGCCACATTGACAATCTCGTCAACCGGAGCTCCTGATGCTAAAGTTACTCTCAAAGGTACCGCAACTGAAAAATTGGTTGTAACCGGAGCCGAAATCAAACAAGATTGGGCACAAACAAGCAACCATATTACCGTTGGTGGCGCAGGTCGTTGCTGGAGTACCGCATTTGATGGCAAAATCTATTTCAACGACTATGCCAACAGCAAGTTGTATTATTGGACAAAATCAGGTATCACAGAAGTTGGCGCATCGGCAGCCGGTGCGGCAATAACAAGTGATGATGCCGGTAACATTATTATTAACACTACTCTTTGGTCGGCAGCGGCAACTTCATTTAAAATTCTTCCTGCCGGAAGTACAACCTTCCAAGATTTGACAATCACACTCCCCGATGGTATGACAACTAACCAACTTCAATATCTTGGTAAGGCTGTTGGTAATGTTATGAACTCTAAGGGTGGCGCATTGTTCTTGTTCCCTAACACATCAACAAATGTCGCAAAAATTATTATTCAGAATGGCGCTCAATCTTCGGCTAAAGCTATTCCTGTAAATGTTCTTACCGCCGATGCTCAATCAATAGCAGTTCCATTGACAAGCGACATCAATAGCGACGCAATTGCAGTTCGTGTACGTGCCCAAAAACACTTCTACTATCACAACGGCACTGAATTTGTCGCTTATCCCGACAATGGCATAAACACAACTCAGGGTGGTACATTATTCACTCTTAACGAAACATTGTATGCGGTTGAACCAATAGGAACCCCCGCATATCTTGATGGTTTCCAAGTTGTGGATATCACCAACAATAAAGTTGTAGCTACTCACGCCGCAGAATTAACCGAAGCGGCGTATAAGCCCAACCCCAATAGCATTACCGCGGAAATTGTTGGTGACTATGAAGCTAAATTGTATCAATACATTCCCGGTCAGCTCGCTGCTCAATACACATTCACGTTGATTACAACTGTCGGTGTTGAAGATGTAGCTGTTGATGGTGGCGAAGGCTTTGAAGCTGTTGTATATGGCGATGAATTGCAATTCATCGGTATCGAAGCCGACATGATTAATGTCTATAATGTCGCCGGCGTTCTCGTGGCAAGCGGTAACGGTGTTTCTACACTCGACATCAGCACTCTCGCTGCCGGCATCTATGTTGTTCAAGTGAAAGACACAGCAGGCAACATTTACAGCGCGACAATCAAGAAATAATAACATCAATAAATAAAATTTCTTCATGAGGGAGCTACGCTATTTTGGGCGTAGCTCCTTTTTTTAACACCTTATTATGAGATATTGAAAAATTTTCTCGTTTTTTTCTCGTAACTTTGTTTCCATGGAATTTATAGAAGTTTCATTTAATTGAAATCAATAATAATTATATACCAATGAAAAAAGTTATTTTTAAATCAATTATCGCAGGAATCGCGTCATTGTTTACCTTTGGAAGCAATGCGACCACCCCTGCCAAAACAAATGTGATACACCCCGAATGGAGCCGCGACGCGGTAATCTATGAAGTCAATCTGCGTCAATACACCCCTACCGGCAAAGTCGCCGACTTTGCCAAGGAATTGCCCCGATTGAAAGAGCTTGGTGTTGACATCTTGTGGTTCATGCCCATTCACCCCATTTCAGAGAAAAATCGCAAAGGGGAGCTTGGCAGTTACTATGCCGTTAAGGACTACAAAGGTTTCAACCCCGAATATGGCACAATTGATGAATTTAAGGCTATGGTAGATCAGGCACACAAGTTGGGAATGAAAGTTATTCTCGACTGGGTTCCTAATCACACCGGCTGCGACAACGCTTGGGTCACAGAGCACCCCGAATGGTTCTCTCGCAATGAGCAAGGCGAGATGTATGGTCCATTTGACTGGACCGATGTCTATGAGCTCAATTACGACAATCGCGAGATGCGTGCCGCAATGGTCGATGCGTTTAAATTCTGGCTCACCGAGATTGGTGTTGACGGTTTCCGCTGTGACGTTGCAATGGAAGTTCCCACCGATTTCTGGAATGAGACCCGACCACAATTGCAAGCCGTAAAGCCCGACTTGTTTATGCTCGCTGAGGCAAGTGTGCCCGAATTGCACATCGACGCATTCAACATGGGTTATAACTGGCCAATGAAAGACCTCTTCAGCGAAATCGCCGCCACTGCCGGTCAATACACGTTCAAGAAAGAGGGTGAACCAATGAAAACATTCCCTATCAAACATGCTGTTGCTATCGATTCGTTGCTTGCCGACCAGGCAGCCAACTACCCCGGCGACACATACTTAATGAACATGATTACCAACCACGATCTCAACTCTTGGGAAGGAACCGAGTTTGATCGTCTTGGCAATCTTAACAAAGCATTTGCAGTACTCAGTTACACCTTGCCGGGAATGCCTCTCATCTACACCGGACAGGAAACCGGTATGAACCGAGCATTTGAGTTCTTTAAAAAAGATGAAGCCCCCGCATGGGAACCTCACAACGAGTATTTCACTTTCTATCAAACACTCAACAACTTGAAGCATTCCAATAAAGCATTGCGCGCCGGTGAGCAAGGGGGAAAAATGCTTCGTTACCCTACAACGAGCGATGACCTTTATATTTTCTCTCGTGAGGCTGAAGGAGACAAAGTAGTGGTAATGGTAAATCTCGGAGCTAAAACCGCCGACGTGACTTACACCGGCACAGCTCCCGCCCAAGCCACCAATATCAACATCTTTACCGGCAAAGCCGAAAATCACCCCAACTCCCTTGCTCCCGGTGAATATCGTGTTTTCATCAATCCAACCAATTAAAAGGAGCTTATAGGAATTCACATAAATTTCTGAAACGACAAAAGAGGCTGACTAAAAATTTTGGTCAGCTTCTTTCTTTTTGTAAAGCATTTTATATATGTTAACATCTTTTAAATGTGGGGGGGTAAAAACTGGCCTTTTCTCAGTAACTTTGCAATCGGTTTAGACACGAAAACATTATGGTTCATCAATTAACCCATATTGTTTCATCAAAGAAGCGATTGAAAAATTGTATTGGATAGTCGTGTAACTATAATTTTGCATCAAAATCAATCAAATTTTAGTAACATAAATCAGTTTTAAATGAAAAAAATTTTACTCAAATCGTTGCTTGTCGCAGCAGGGCTGTCGACAAGTGTGCAGGTTATGGCCAAGGGCTATGACTTCTATGTTGACGGCATTTACTACAATGTCACTTCAAAAGAAAACCTCACCGTCGAGGTAACAGACAAATATGGCTATAGCGATCCAACCATGCTCAAGCTTTACAGCTACTCAGGAGATGTAGTAATCCCCAATAGTGTAACATGGAACGATACCACTTACTCAGTAACAAAAATCGGTAACGGAGCAATGGCATGGTGTAAAGACCTTACATCGGTATATATTCCGGCTTCAGTCGATACTATAGGTCGTAATGCAATTTCGTATGAGCGAGAATCTATTGGTCCTCGCAACCCAATAAAAGTGACAATCGAATATAGCGAAAAACCTTTGTATTGTTCTAATTATACTCTTCAAGTTGATTCTGTTATCATCAACCGAGATTTAAAGTTTTTTGCTTCAGCAAATAGTTGGGGATTTATAATTATTCCAGACGCTTACTATGTTGAGTTTGGAGATAGTATCTCAACAATCAATCCTCATGTAGTTTCACACAACCAAAATCTTAAGGAGGTGAGATTCCCTAATCATAGTTTCTCATTCAACGTGTTTGTGACCGACGAAGTAACCGGATGGCGATCCTATGGCATATTTGAAGGTTGTACCTCACTTGAAAAAATTGACTTAAGCAACTTGATACCATTTAGCTCATCAATGGAATGGGAAGACTATGGTAACGGCAATGGAGCATACACCGACCTTGGACGCAATACACAATCCTATTTTATCACTCCTATGGCATTTAGAGGGTGCACCTCTTTGAAAGAGGTGATATTGCCCGATACGATCATGTATGAGCGCAACGTAAATCTCTCCTCATATAATACGGCAGTTGGTTCAATGGCTTTTGATGGTTGCAACTCACTCCAAAATATAGACCTTCCGGTATTTACCGGCACAGTTTCAACATCTCGCTTTCAACTCAAAATGGGTTATCGCGCCTTTTCAGGCACTGCGATAACTTCTGTAGAGTTACCCGCATCAATTTCCCGTATCGAAGCAGAAGCGTTTGCCGACTGCACAAGCCTCACTTATGTGAAATTCCCCAACGAGTGGGAATGGAAAAAGCCTACACAAAATTACGACCACGGCAGTACCACAACAACATTATATCTTGGGAACTACACATTTAAAAATTGTACCTCACTCAAAACCGTTGAGATTGGACCGGCAGTAACATATATTCCTGAAACGACCTTTGATGGTTGCGCAATTGAAAACATCAGTTTCTCCAGCGCCCTCACATATCTCAGCACCGATGGTTTGAAGAGTCGCAACATCAAATCAATATATGCCGATCCTTATAACAGTGTTTACTCTCTCAAGGATAATATGCTCACAACGTCAACTTATATTAACTGCAACACATGGGTTCTTACCGTTGGAAATCCTTATACCGGCGCAACTACACTGAAAAATGACACCGTCAACATCTTAGGCGCATACCTTTATGACGGACTTCCCATCGAAAGCTTTGATTTCCCGGCTGTTTATAATTATGGCAATCGTTCGCTTGCCGGTACCAATATAAAGAGTGTTCACATCAAAGACACCATCTGTTATATCATTAGTGGGGAGACTTATACAAATACTGTAATGTACGGAACTGAAGCATTTGCCGACTGTAAATTGCTTGAAGAGTGTACAATCGATCCCTCAGTGACTAAATTGGCTCAAGGCTTGTTTAAAAATTGTTCCCCTCTCGCCACCGCTCCCGAAATCCCTGCCGGGATCGAAAGCATTCCCGCCGAGTTGTTCTATGGCACGGCAATCAGTGAGATTACAATTGGAGAGAAAGTAAAACGATTATATGAAAACGCTCTGCCCGCCGGCATGACCGACATCACTCTATACCCCTCTATACCCCCAGTGGTAACTGAAGTTGATAGTGTTGAATGGATAGGTAACACCACTATTGTAGTTCCCTCATCTTGTGTAGAAGCGTATGCCGCTCACAAGTTCTGGGGACGAGCCAAAGCTATTATCGGCAATAGCGATTTTGCCGGACATGGTTACAGCGGATATATCCAACCTGCACCCGACGGACTGTATTTCTCTGTGAAAGATGGCAACATCTGTTACTATGATGGAGAAAATGTTGTTGATACATATATCCCTTCAGGCTCACACCCATTCCAACTCGCCTCTTGGCATGGCGCAATCTACTGTGTGGATGCCGGAAAAAACTACTACTATCAAAATGACGCCGATAACACCCTTGGCGATGGAGAATTATTTGTGGTGAACAAACACGAAACAGGCTTCTCAAGAACCACCATTGTAAACAACACCAATCAAGGCGATGGCGCCAATTATCAGGCATTTAACGACCCTTACCTCATCTATATAGATGACAGCGAGGATCAGATTTATTTTGGTGGTCGTACGATAAACGAAGGTATCCGCAGCTTTATTGTCTCTGAAAGCTATGCTACACCTTTCCAAACATCAGCCGAAATGCCTTTGTTTGTTCGGGGTAATTGGTTGTCTTATTATGGTAGAGGAATATCCTTTGGAGCGAGACACATCGGTTTCCAAAAAGACTCAGAGGGTGTTTATTGGCATGCGTTTACTTATAATGGTAACGGTATTTTCCGATACAAGGCAAGCGATGTTTATGTGGGAGCCGAATATGACAATACTGTTCCATATCCTACTATCGCTGACGGATCTAAATTTACGGCGATGTATCTCGATGAACCAAATGATTACATCTATGTATTCTCAAGAAACAACACCAATCATGGTGTTTACCGTATGCACATCAGCGCGATACGCAGTGAAGCACGCACAAACTTCCCAAGCGAATGGGAATTAATCGATAACTCACAAGCCGACGCTGAAAACACTACCGCCGATGAGGGTGTCTATGTACGCCAATTCACTTCTGACGGCAACTATGTTTATTGGGCATACAGAACCGATGGCTCAAACCCCAATAGCCCCTCAGGCATCAAGCGTGTAAATGCAACAGGAACTCCGGTAGTTGAATATGTAGTGAAAGATGTTGAAGCATACGGTATCTGCCACTACAAGTATGACGGCTCACTCGGTGTCGAGTCGGTAATCGGCAACGAAAGCGTTACTGTTGTAAGTGTCAAAGGTAACACTATCACTGCCCTCCAAACTACCGATGTAGCTGTTTACTCAATCAATGGCGCTATGGTCGAAAAAGCGACTCTCCCGGCAGGCTCAACATTGACTATCAACTACACTCCCGGCATCTATATTGTCAAAGCCGGTGCTGAAACCCATAAAATAGTCATCAAATAATAAAACATCTTCTCATAATTCAGAAATCCCGCTATAGTTTTTGCCATGGCGGGATTTTTTATTTATCAACAGAAAATTGTATCTTTGCAGTTGTAAAGCCACCGGTAGTGGTGGCTTTGATGAAACAAAACGATTGTTTAACCCTTAACCCAAAAGTCATTATGCAACAGGTAAAGCCTAAAAAAGCTCTTGGACAGCACTTTTTGACCGACCTTAGCGTGGCTCGTCGCATAGCTGCCACAGTCGATGACTACAAGGGTATGCCGATATTGGAGATAGGTCCCGGCATGGGGGTGCTCACTCAATATCTTCTTGAAGCGGGTCACGATGTAACAGTGGTGGAAATCGACGGTGAAAGCGTTGACTTCTTGCGAGTAAACTTCCCTGCGCTCGATGGGCGCATTGAGGCTTGCGACTTTTTGAAGATGCGACTTGAGGAGTTGTATGGCGATCGTGATTTCTGTGTCATAGGAAATTATCCCTACAATATATCTTCTCAGATATTTTTCAAGGTACTCGACTATAAAGATAACGTGACTTGTTGCTCAGGGATGCTTCAAAAAGAGGTTGCCGAGCGACTTGCCGCCCAACCGGGGACAAAAACTCGCGGTATATTGAGCGTGTTGTTACAAGCATGGTATGATGTCGAATACTTGTTTACGGTAAATGAGAATGTGTTTAACCCTCCACCCAAGGTGAAATCGGGCGTAGTGAGACTACGTCGCAATGGTGTGACCTCGCTGGGATGTGACGAGCGATTGTTTAAGACAGTTGTCAAGACATCGTTTGGTCAACGTCGCAAGACGTTGCGCAACTCCCTACGCGGATTATTACCTCCCGACGTGCCGTTACCCGACAATCCGATTTTTACCCGACGTCCGGAACAACTCAGCGTCGCTGAGTTTATCGAGTTAACCAACACAATATCTCAACTACGTAACACCGAAAAATAATGAAGGAATTTACACCCGAATATCTCGAACAGATACGTCTCATTATCAAAGATAAAGACGAGGTCGCAGCATTAAAAGAATTGGAGGGTATGCACCCCGCCGACTTGGCAGAGTTGTACCAAAGTCTTGACCTTGACGAGGCTGAATATCTATACAAATTGCTCGATGACGACACCGCAGCCGAGGTGTTGATGGAACTTGACGAGGATGACCGCCGCAAGCTGTTGCGCGACATGCCCGCCGAAGAGATCGCCAAGCAATTTATCGACCACCTCGACACCGACGACGCTGTTGACATCATCCAGGAACTCGATGAAGAGGATCGTGATGAAATCCTCTCCCACATCGACGACGTGGAGCAAGCCGGCGATATCATCGACCTATTGAAATATGACGAGGACACTGCCGGTGGTTTGATGGGTACCGAAATGATTGTCGTTAACGAGAATTGGAGTATGCCTGAGTGTATCAAGCAGATGCGTTTACAAGCCGAGGATATGAACGAGATATACTATGTTTATGTCGTCGATAATGATAACAAACTCAAAGGTGTGTTCCCGCTCAAAACAATGGTCACTCACCCCTCGGTATCAAAAATCAAGCATGTTATGGAGACCGACCCGGTGGCTGTAAAAGATGACGCACCGATTGAGGAGGTAGCTCTTGATTTTGAAAAATATAACCTTGTGGCAATGCCTGTTATCGACTCAATAGGGCGATTGCTTGGTCGTATCACTGTCGATGACGTTATGGATCAAGTGCGTGAACAGAGTGAACGCGACTACCAATTGGCATCAGGTCTTTCTACCGATGTGGAAACCGACGACACAATGTTTAAACAGACCAAAGCGCGCTTGCCATGGTTATTGATAGGTGTCATCGGGGGTATAGCAACGGCATGGATATTGGGATTATTTGATGAATCGTTTGCCAATAATCCCATCTTAGCGTTATTTATTCCTCTTATCGCCGCGATGGGGGGGAATGTGGGGATACAATCATCGGCAATAGTTGTTCAAGGTCTTGCCAATGGTTCGTTGGAGATTTCAGAAGCTTCCAAGCAGATATTCAAAGAGTTTGGCGTGGGGTTGCTAAACGCGACGATTTTGTCGTTGGTGGTGTTTGGCTACAACTTTTTCACCTATGGCATTCATGAGGTAGCGACTATCGCCGTGGCATTATCATTGTTCTCAGTAGTGATATTTGCTTCGGTATTCGGCACATTCGTTCCATTGACGCTTGAACGCTTAAAAATAGACCCAGCCTTGGCTACCGGTCCCTTTATCACGATTACCAACGACATCATAGGCATGATAATCTACATGTCGATATGTAAAGGGTTGATGGCGTGATTTTATCTGATTAATTCCTTTGTTGTTTCCCACCCGGGGCGATTGTTGAAGGCAAATGCCACAAACAATCCTCCTTGCTCGGCATTATACTTGATGTGGTAACGCTCAGGCGCAAGAAAATCCAAAATAAAGGTTGCGGTGTTGACCGGTGTGTCATACACATCGCGTGATGGCACAAACCGCTCCTCAATAGTGACGTCAAACCCTATCACTGTCACAGCCACGCTCAACGCACCTGAATCGCCAAGTCCCTCAATGCCATGACGGATGAGTGCCACATTGCCATCTTCACCAACTTTTAAAGATATTGACGGCGTGGTTATCTCTCCGTAACTGAGTTCTCCGGCAAGGAGATGAGTTCTTGCCTCACCTCTTGACGATGGTTTTGCCGCAAATGCGACAATCATAGCGGCGACGACCGCGGCGATTACATAAAACTCAGGTGTATTTATAAATGCCGGTGACATAATGTTTTTATGAGAATGTGTTTAGAAAAAACTCCGCCGATATTGAAGTAAAGTACCGGCGGAGTCTGATATTAAGTGTTATTTAATGTCGATAAGTTCGATCTCAAAAATCAGGGTTTCGTTTGGTTTAATAGGTCCGCCGGGCGTTCCTTGTGGACCATATCCGAGTTTGCCGGGGATATACAGAGTTGCTTTCCCCCCTTTGCCGATGAGTTGTAATCCTTCGCCAAATCCGGGGATAACCTGATTAACCATAAACTCAGCAGGCTCGCCACGATCGACTGAACTATCAAACACGGTACCGTCGATGTGTTTGCCGGTATAATGAACAACCAAAGTGTTGTCGGCGGTGGGTTTAACATCAGAACCCGGCTCGTGAATCTTGTAGCAAAGACCCGATGCTGATTGTTTTATTGTAGGATCGCTCTTCAACAAATTGTCGATAAATGCTTCACCTGTGCGATCGCCCATAATAGCCTCATCGGTAGATGCGGCAGCCGCAAGTTGGCGATTGACCCCAACTTGTTTCACAATAGCGGTAAGCGAATCCAATGAATGTTGATATAAAACCATTTCCTCATGAGATACCGCGGGTCGTTTAATCATCTTGGCAACAGCCTTCAACACAACTCCATTATTGAACTTAACAAATTCAAAATTACGATTGAACATTGCCATGTCACCGCGAAGTTGCGCCCCAGCCGAAAGTCCCATAGCAAAATCCTCATCATCAACAGATTTAACAAACACCATTTCAATACCTTTGATCAACTGCTTTTTGTCAAAGTTTTTATCTTGTTGGATCAAGTCTGAATTAAGACGCAATCCCACCAATTTTCCATAACAAACCGAAGATGACTCATTAATCACTTGGCTTGAATCAGTCATTGATTTCGTTATAAGTTCATCAATTTTTTGAGTAACTTGTTGTAACTCCTGAAGTGAAACAGAATCACAATTAAAAGCCTCTAACAAATGCTCATTGACTATCTTTGAATCAAAGTCGATTTTTGCGAAATATGGAGCTGTCTCCATTTCTGATTTAAGTCCTAAACCGATGGTCATACCAATAAATGAGGCAGAGTCGGCATATAGGGCAGTGCGCATACCCTTCAAGAACTTAGCGTTGTTTATTACGCTGTCTCGTTGAGAAAAATCCTGTTTAAATAAACTACCGTAATAGTTTCCTAACGCTTCTGATATAGAATCGTTGAAAGCAGAAGTAGTTTCGGTATCTGTCGCAGGATTTGTCTCCTTTTGTTGGCAACCTGTCGCAACCAACATCAAAACAATCACACTTAGCGATAAAAATATCTTTCTCATAATTATTTTTATTGTTGAGCTGGGATAATATCAATCAATACAACCTCAAAATCAAGTGCCGCGCCACCGGGAACTGCATCACCGGCTCCTTGCTCGCCATACCCCAATGATGCGGGCATATACATGCGATAGTGACCACCCTTTTTCATTAAAAGAAGCCCTTCAGTAAATCCGGGGATTAGTTGACTGACGTTAAACATCACAGGATTTTCACTTTGATCAAACACAGTGCCATCGGCAAGACGACCGGTATAAGTTACAAGCACATTATCGGTAGGCTGAGGTGACGCGCCATCACCGACTGTGATAGTCTCAAACACCAATCCCGACTCGGTAGTCATCACATTGTCACGCTTTGCCATATTTTTAAGAAACGAACTTTGCACTTCGGGATCGACCGTTATGGTCGGATTTAGAATTGACTGAATGTGGGCGTCGGCCGACGCAAAATCCATACCGAGCGACTCTCCCTTAGCCACTATCGCCATCATACCTCCAACAGTAGTCATGTCGATTGTCAAACCGGCAGATTGCAATTGCTGTAAATTTTGAATTAAAATCGCACCGGTCGCGGCACCTTGATGATAGGCAGTTTGACTTGCACTTGTAGCTTCAAAGGCGTCAACAACACCGCGCATAAACACACCTTGAGCAATGGGATCTCCAGGGTATTCTGATTCGGCAGCTTGGCGCAATGATTGACCAAACACTGTAGCTACCGCAATTGTGGTAGAGTCGGCAGGAGTCTCTGCGGTCTCACTTATGAGCATAACTTCATGTTGGGCATAGCTCACTCCGGTAGAGAGTAGAACAGAAAGCGCCAATGCTCCTATTTTCAATGATTTCATAATTATTTCTTGTTAACTTTAAGAAGTTCAACATCAAAGATAAGTGTCGCGTTTGGTCCGATAAGATTTCCTGCACCATTGGCTCCGTATGCAAGTTCTCCGGGAATATAAAGACGCCATTTTGCACCTTCGCTCATAAGTTGAAGACCTTCAACCCAACCGGCAATAACTTGAGTCACGCCAAATGTAGCAGGCTCACCACGATCAACAGAACTGTCAAACACAGTGCCGTCAATGAGTTTTCCGGTATAGTGGACAGTCACAGAGTCAGAAGCAGCAGGTTTTTCTCCGGTTCCCTCAGTTAATACCTCATATTGCAATCCCGACGCTGTTGTGGTAACTTCGGGACGTTTTGCGTTTTCAGCAAGGAAGGCTTCACCGGCGGCTTTATTTACTTCGCCCATTTTCTTGGCTGCTTCTTGTTGCTTAGCTTCAAGAGCCATGAAGTAGTTGCGTATTTCAGTTTTAGCGTCTTCGTATGACATTTTGGGAGTTTCTCCCGCAAAAACCGCGGCAACACCATCGGCAAAGTCGGCAATATTGAGGGTTTCAATACCCGAACTGCGGAAATTATTACCCATGCTCAATCCTAACGCATAGCTGATTTTGTCAATTTCTTTATTTTCCATTTTACTAATAAGTTATTTTGTTAATTAATATGCTATTATTATCAATTAAATTTTTTATATGGGATTATTCTTACATGCCCATAATTACCCAATTTAAATAATATCGCAAAGATACTAAAATTTCCAACAAATATAAACAGCATCACGGCTTTAAATGTTTGTAATACATAAAAACACCCCGAAATGCATAACAGATTTCGGGGTGTTTCTGAGAGATATTTATATCTTTATTTTACAAGAACTTTGCTTGCTTTGCCTCCTTGAACTTTTATGTATGTTCCGGGGGCGATGTTTTCGCCATCGACTTTCACACCTTGCAAGTTAAAGTAAACTGCGGGAGCAGACTCATCTGTTGAAATACTTTCGATGCCTACCGAAGCTGCGCAAGTGAGTTGAGATGTTGACAATGCGTTGGTAATGGTTTGACGAGCGTTGGTTTTAACCGCATAAACGAGCAAACCTTTTTGTGCCGATGCAATGTATAGATTACCTGCATGGTCAAATACCATTTGGTCAACCGACTTTGTTCCGTCCAATTTAATAGAATAACTATAAGAGAGTGATGGAGTCTCACCATTCCAAGCTACTTTGTAAAAATCAATACTAATATCAGACGAACTGCCTTCTTCAACAGCATCAACAATCACAAAGGTTGAAAGGTCGTCACTGATTGCCATACCTCCGCGTTCTGAACCACTCAATGAAGTCAATACGTCTGACTTGTATAATACCGTTCCGCTCTTATTTACAAACACAAAACATGGTACATCGGCAGAGTTGTTTCCGCTATAACGATGTTGTGACGCAAATAGACCTTTGTCGGTCGCAAGCAAATCTCCATCGGCATTAATCATTCCTATGCCATAGAGCCCTGAAGGACTTGCCGCATTTCCTGCCCAAGTGTCAGCTGTACCGATATTATAGTACTTGAGACCATTTTCATTGTAAGAGTACATTACACGGCTTGAACCGGATCCGATAAACGCAACAGCTCGTTGATATTCGGTTGTAAGCATTTGCGTAGCGTTAGTTCCGGCATTGGGGTCAAAGATCCAAACACCTGAATTGACCGCTGCATAGTTGGCAATATATACTTTACCATTGTTTACGACCATGCGGTTGGAGCGAATATATCTATTTGAGCTGGTAGATGTTGAGGCATCATATCCAAAAAGATTTGTAAGAATCTTAGACCCGTTTTTGCTAAGGTCGGGGTTGTAGCGTTGCAACCCTTGCCCCATGGCGGTCATGGTGTAGATTGTACCAAAGTTGGCACTTGTTTCATCTTTATCGATAGTCACACCGATGCGTGCATCATTTGTTCCATTATTATAAATAATAGAGTTGTCGCTATGCACCAATTCAACCGATGGGCTGGCGGGGTTATCGAGTGCGATAGCCCAATTATAGATGCTGTCGGCAGGCATTTCGGTGCGATCCAAAATGTAGCTGTTTTCACCGGCTACAACAGCGCCAATAGATGTTACTTCTTTCCAACCGGTAGATATATTTGTCAATACCAACGAAGCGTTATCAACAGCACCTGTCGATTTAAATTTCAATGTATAGGCATTTTCAGCCGTTTCTACTTCGAGACCATAGGCAAAATGACCTTGTACGGCAGGCTCAACCACACCTTGAATTAATAGTGATTTATTGGCATTGGTTATGGTTTGGCGAGCCGGATTTTTGATAGTATATACAAGAAGTCCTTTCTCGCGAGATGCGATATAAAGATTGCCTGCATGGTCAAATGCCATTTGGTCAACCCATTGTGTACCACTCAATGGAATTGAGTATTGATATATAAACGACGGAGTATTTCCACCCCATGAAACGCTGAAAACATCAACTTCAATATCGGCAGGATTTGAGTAACCGTCAACGATAGCAAATGTAGCAAGGTCAGAGGTTATTGCCATACCGCCACATTGTGAACCAGTCAGGTAAGATGATAATGAACTTGAATTGAAGAGTACAGAACCGCTTTTATCGACAAATTTAAATACAGGCACATCGGCTGAGTTGTTTCCGCTATAACGATTTTGAGCTGCAAAAAATCCCTTATCGGTCATCACCAAGTCGCCGTCACCATTTATCATATTGATGCTGAATGATCCTGACGGACTGGTCGCATTGCCCGACCATGAGTCTGACGTGCCGATGTTGTAATAATTTAAACTGCTTTCGTGTCCGACATACATTACTCGACTTGAACCGGTACCTGAGAATGCAACGTTTCTCTCATAATAAGAGCTAAGTATATTGGTCGCGGTTGCAGATCCGCTTGGATTATATACCCAAACACCTGAATTGACCGCTGCATAGTTGGCAATATATACTTTTCCGTTACTTACAGTCATGCGGTTGGAGCGGATATATCTATTTGCACTGGTAGATGTTGAGGCATCATATCCAAAAAGATTTGTAAGTATCTTTGACCCGTTTTTGCTAAGGTCGGGGTTATAACGTTGTAACCCTTGTCCCATGGCGGTCATGGTGTAGATTGTACCGAAATTGGTGCTTGTTTCATCTTTGTCTATCGCCAAGCCGATGCGGGCATTGTTGGTGCCATTATTGTAAACGATCGAGTTGTCGGAGTGTATAAGCTCAATGCCCGTACTTTTGGGATTTTCAAGAGAGATTGCCCAAGAGAATTTATCTTTTGAGCCTAAATCAGAGGCTTTGATTGTAACGGTGTTTTCTCCCGCTTTGATAGCTCCGATTTCAACCGATTGTGTCGCGCCGGTTGAGGTATTGGTCAATATCACAAAGCCTTTATTTACCGCGCCGGTCGATTTAAATTTCAAAGTGTAGTTTTCTCCCTCATTGGTCATTGACAAGTTGTAGGCATAGTGACCTTGCACCGCGATGGTCTCTGTAGTGGTTGAAATTCGGGGAGTGGGGAACACTGTCTCATTTGCTTTAACTGTTATCTGCTCGGTCGCGTCTTTATAATCGGGATGAGAATAAACTATGGTATATGTACCGGGGGTTACTTTGTTAAACACAAACACTCCGTTGTATTCATCGTCGGTTGTGTAAGTCGCTACTACAGTTCCCTCACTGTTTTTAAGAGTAATGGTAGCGTTGTTGATAGGTAGATACTTGTCAAGAGTACCGGTATTGGGAGTGTAATAAGTGTGAGTAAATGTTTTTTCAGCATCACGAAGTACACCATAGATTGTTCCGTAACTATCTTTTTTGCCCCAACCAAAGTAGTCATTAAAACCTTTGGCATAGGCTTGTCCTTCCCAACGACATGCGTCCCAATTCATTGCTTTATGGCGAGCCGGTTGGTAGGTGTGGAAATATCCCTCAACCAAGAATCCGGGGACGCTATGACGCAAAACGCCATAACCTTGTGTTCCCCAACTTGACATGAAAGTCCAGTCGCCTTGAACATTCATATTTGTGGCGGAGTAGTTGGTCCACATCATGTGTTGGTTTTTCCACCAATGTGGCCAACAAGCTTTAGAAACCGCAGAACTTCCTGCATTTTGTTCCGAGCCTGTGTATCCTCTATAAAGGAATAGCGGATAGTTGGTTGTGGTTCCTTCTGTTGCTGCGTTGGAGTGAATTGAAATCATCATATCGGCGTTCCAACTTTCGCATTCTGCCGCTATTTCACTTAAATTTCGGCTGTAAGCGCCGTATGTTGATCCATCGTGTGGATATGGACCATTTTTGACACGGCTCATCACAAGGTTTGTTTGACTTAAATCAAGTGCGGCGCCTCGGCGTGCCGCATTGGAATTGTTTTGATTTTTGGTGCGGTCAAAAGGGATTCCATATTCGATGAGTTTTTCCAACATCCCAAACCCTTTTTCAAGATTGGTATTTGATTCATAAAATCCGGCAGTGTCGGTATAGGTAGCACCGCCATGAGTCACCGTACCCATGTGTCGGTCTTCACCGCCCCAAGAGCCGTGACCGGGGTTGATGTAAATGCGCACTTGAGAGGTCGATTGAGCCTGAGCCATAGCACATATACACAATAAAAAAGCTAAGGTAAAATACTTTTTCATGATAGGTTGTTTTTGATATTTATTTAGTTAGTATTTGTTTTATAATTGATAAGATACAAAGGTAATATATTTTAAGAAAACCAATTTAAAGAAACTATGTTTTTCATAGAAAAACAAAATGATTTTAACGATAAATTAACGAAGAATGACAAAATTATGAGGTTTAATAACCGAAAATTGTGTAACTTCGTAGTCTAATAAGTTTCCTTAAACTCATGACACGATGAAACAATATCTCGACCTATTAAACCATATTATGGAACATGGTGTGGCAAAAGAGGACCGCACCGGCACCGGCACTCGCAGTGTTTTCGGATACCAAATGCGTTTTGATCTATCAAAAGGATTTCCGTTGCTAACCACTAAAAAACTGCATCTCAAATCAATAATCCATGAGTTGCTATGGTTTCTCAAAGGTGATACCAATGTCAAATACTTGCAAGAAAACGGCGTGAGAATATGGAATGAATGGGCTGATGAAAATGGAGACCTCGGACATATTTACGGCTACCAATGGCGCTCATGGCCCGACTATAACGGAGGGCATATCGACCAGATTTCGAAAGTTATCGACACTATCAAAAACAATCCCGACTCTCGTCGCATCATTGTAAACGCTTGGAACGTTGCCGATCTTCCCAATATGAACCTACCTCCCTGTCATGCGTTTTTCCAATTCTATGTTGCCGACGGCAAGTTAAGCCTTCAACTATATCAACGTAGTGCCGACTCTTTCCTTGGCGTACCGTTCAACATCGCGTCATACGCGCTATTATTGATGATGGTAGCGCAAGTGACCGGACTTCAACCCGGAGACTTTGTACACACCCTTGGTGATACACACATCTACAATAACCACTTCGAGCAAGTGCGCGAGCAACTTTCACGCGAGCCACGACACTTGCCACGCATGATTATTAACCCCGAAGTGAAAAGCATTTTTGATTTTAAGTATGAGGATTTTACACTTGTTGATTATGATCCGCATCCCCACATCAAAGGTGTAGTCGCTGTATAATCCCACTGTTCCTTATGACAAAAATCTCAATCATAGTTGCGGTAACACGCAATAATGCAATTGGCACTAACGGTGACTTGCTATACCACATCAGCGCCGACCTAAAACACTTTAAGGAAATCACAATGGGACACCCTATCATCATGGGGCGCAAAACGTTTGAGTCATTCCCAAATGGACCATTGCCCGGACGTCGCAACATCGTGATTACCCGTAACACCGACTATGTTCATCAAGGAATTGAAGTGGTTCATTCACTTAAAGAAGCTATTGACGCGGTAGCAGATACCGACGAAGCTATGGTAATCGGGGGAGGAGAAATTTATCGTGAAGCAATGTCGATTGCGAGTCGATTGTATCTCACCGAGATTGACGCGACAAGAGACGACGCCGACACATTTTTTCCCAACTTCAATCGAGATGAGTGGGAGATAGAGTCACAGTCAGAAACGTTTGAAGACCCACGCAGTGGCGTCTCATATCGTTTCACTTGCTTATCTCACCGATAACCACTATCTTTGTCCTCGCAAATTGTAGCCCCGATAGTTCAACGGATAGAATAGAAGTTTCCTAAACTTTTGATAGCAGTTCGATTCTGCTTCGGGGTACACCCCAATAATGGTTGTCACTAATTTGGAAAGAACCCCAAGAGTTGGTCATAAACTCTTGGGGTTCTACTTATACTGATAGTGTTCTCTCTCAAATCTGTTTACTGAGATTTGAGGGTTGTGATGAGCCAATTCCAAAGAGCGGCGGTCTGCTCAGGATATAGCCAATGACCGATGTTTTCGCCTATCATCAACGTTTTGGGGGCGGTGATGACATTGTATGTGGCGCAAGTGGTAGTGGGCGCACAAGTCAAGTCGTTATATCCATAAATATAATATACCGGAGCCTTAAGCTCACGAGCAAAGTTGGCAACATCATAGTAGCGAGCGGTTTGCAACTTTTCGGGAGTGCGATTTGCCTTGTTTTTAAACATGTGGGGCCACCCTCCGGCGCGCCCGAGAGTGTAACCCTCAAGGTCACACAATGCCGGAAAATAAACAGCGGTTGCTGATATGCGAGAATCGAGTGCCGATGTCACAATCGACAACGCCCCTCCTTGACTGCCTCCAAGAGTTCCCACCTTTCCGTTATATTGCGGAAGTGTCTCCAAGAAGTCAATCCCTTTAACGCAACCAAGATACACACGCTTATAGTAATAGCTATCGCGATTATCATTACCATAGGTAGGGTAAGAGGCGAGCGCACCTCGATTGAGGTCGGCATAGACGCTGCCCGATAGATTCACAGGAATGCCATGTATGCCAAGTTCAAGCACGATTACTCCTTGCGCCGCATGTGTGATGTCTCCACCCTTTTCACCGACGCCGGCTCCCGGGAAACGCAATATAGCGGGATATTTGCCTTCAGCTTTAGGCATTGTCAAGATACCATACATGCGTGTGTTGCCAATGTTTCCGTATGAGATGTGATAAACATTGACATCATCGGTGCAACGTTCAGGAATAAGTGTCATTATAGGTTTCACGGCAACACCGGCAACAGCTGACGTGTTTTTGCTCCAGAACTCATTGAAATCATCGGGTTGAGTAACTATGGGAATTAACTTGTCGGTGTCAAAACCGACTGTGGCGAGCGTGCTATATGTGCCACCTTCATGTTTAATTGTCGCTTTGACTCTGAGAAAACCGGCTTTCTTCATCGTACCGACATTTATACTACCCTCATTCCCACGCAAAGTAATAGAATCGGTTTTGTGGGGAGTCATTAAATCCTCACTCACCTCATATTTGATTGTCACCCCGCTCAAAGTCATACCGCAATCAAGAGCAATTACTTTCATTTTCACATTTTCTCCGATGTGATAAAGCGCGTCGGCATGGTCAGGGGCAAGAATCAGTTGCACCTTAGTGGCGCGAGGTTGTGAGACCGCACTGAGTCCCACAACCAACATTAACGCCAATATAATTTGCTTTATTTTGCGGCTCATCTTACCACAACTTTAGTCGCTTGACCATTGACATTCACAATGTATATGCCGGCGGCGCAATCGATTTCTGTTTCACCACGGCTCACGAGCATTCCGGCGACGTTGTAAACCTCTATGGTTTCAACTTCACCTATTACGCTGATAGAACCGACACCGGCTACAACTTCAACATTATTGCCCTCTTCCACCGTGTCAATACCAACCGAAGGACTTGCCGTGAATGTGTACATTGTGGCAAGTTGTCCGGGGACATATTGATATAAACGTACTGTGCTGCCATTTATTGGCTCTGCTATGATACAATTGGGGTTGGGTGATACTGCCGTTGTTGTTAATTGGGTGTCGTGGGTAGCCACTACTTCATTTTTTGCGATATTCACAACTTGGAACCCATCTCGATAGTTTGTTCCGATTGGTTCTACTGCAAATAGTGTATTCCCAAGGGTAAACAATGTACCTCCTGCGGTTGAATTAATGCTATTGTTGGGGTATGCTACATATTCAGTTCCATTGTGATAATAGAAGTGCTTGCTTGTACGAAGACGTACTGCTACATTATTACTGTTGATATCACTTGTCAAGGGCACTGCGACTGATTGACCATCGGCTGTAATTGCATTAACTGCGATTGTGGTTGCCGATGTCTGAACTCCGTTTTCAAATATGATTTTTGCTACCGACGTTGCCCCTGAAGGGAAGAGATATAGAGCTCCGCCATTGCCCATGATATCGCCTACCGCTTTGCCGAGATATTGCATCTGTGCGGCTGTCACGCCTTCGGGCATAGTGATTGTAAGTGCTTGGAAGGCGTTACCTCCCGCGGGGAGAATTTTCATTGAGGTATTTCCTCCGGCATACATCGAAGTCGAAACAACGATATTTCCGGCATCGTCGCTTGTAATAGCAGTTCCGGCAGCCGATGCTATTCCGGTATCAGACAATCCGCTTTCGCTCCAATAATATAATTTGCTATTGGCATGATCATTGATGTAGATTTTGCCGTCAAAAGCGGTTGCCCATCGAGTTTGAGAATTGGCTGTAAGATGACCTTCGGTTTGTTCCCACTCTTGAGTGAGAGTATATCCTTCATTGGCACTCTCACCTTCACTCAAGTCGCCGGCTTCGATAGAGAAACTATAAGTTGAGGCCGCTTCGGTAGTAAACGCATTATTATTGCGAGGAATACTGAACGCTTTTAGAATTTCACCATTATTGCTCACTGTATATATATTGTTCGCCAAATCCCACGCAATATCATTGATGTTTTTTCCCATGCCGTGAGTGATGCGAATTTTTTCAGTCAACGTTGGAGTTCCGTCGGTTGAGTAGCTGATGTCATAGATTGAAAGCGTTGATTCCGAACTTGCGATGGCAATCTGAGTAAAATCGGGATTGAAACGTATGCCACCACCTCCGCGAGGAGTTGTGATGTCAAGATATTTTTGTTCTCCCGCTGAGTTTATATAAATGAGAGCAGGTTGA
The DNA here is from genome assembly GCA_017396945.1 of Muribaculaceae bacterium. Classification (GTDB taxonomy): domain Bacteria; phylum Bacteroidota; class Bacteroidia; order Bacteroidales; family Muribaculaceae; genus RGIG4079. The sequence goes on from JAFQKI010000010.1 coordinate 33,071, forward strand.
GTAGCAGTTGGGGATTGACGATATTGGCAATACCACAATCCGCCACGATTGTCATAACAGATGTTTGTACCCGAATAGTTAACAGTATATTTTCCTGAAAGCGCGCTCACAGGGGCTGCCGCGCTACTCCAATTGGCTTTACTCCCCAACGCATATTGGTCAAGACGAGACACTGAAGTTACGGTGCTTGAGAATAATGTTGCTTGTCCCGACAACATGGCGAGAGTCAATGACTCGCCAGAGCCTTTGAGGTCAAAACCGATGTTGGGCGCGGCAATGAATGTACTGCCGTTCTCATAGGCAAATGTAGTAGTGTTGAGCGAACCACCCGAGAATACGGGAGTAAACGCGGCGTCTGTCTGCACTACAGTTGCGGCATCGGGTACTTCATAGAGATAATTACCACTATCGTTTTGGCGAGTTACAAATATACGACCATCGTCAGCTACACGCACCTTGCGGAAGTCGGCACCCGATTTTGAGCCTACGGTTTGGTCAAATGTCACACCTCCGGTGTAGGCATATTTTCCTGTAATCCAGTTTTGAATACCGATGAAGCGTGGGGTGAACATATACAGCCCTTGCCCGCCATTGGCTGAGCTATAGTGAACAGAGTTGGTCGTTGCGCGTCCCTCGGTCACATAGATGCGACCAAAGTAGGGTGACTCGAAATTGCGGTCGGTGTCAATGCCTTGTGGGTGATTAAATCGTATAGACTTAAATTCCTGAACGGCGCCTTTCGTCGCTCCGGTCACGTTTATGCCCCATGTGTATTCACCTGCGGCAAGTCCGGCAAGGTCGATAGAGGCGGTGTGAGCCGCTTCGGTGCAATAATCACTGCCGAGTGATACCGATTTCACTACCGCACCATTTTTCTTTATATCCACTGCTACAGCGGTAGCGGCGGTATTGAGCACATAATTTACAGTCAACTTGTTATCGGCAACAGAACCGGTCACCTCAAAAGCGTATGGATTGGCTGTCCCGGCTGCCGGAGTAACTTCCACATATTGGTCGGTAGGTGTTTCTGGAGTTCCACTATCTCCGCTCACAGAATAGATCATTATACCTCCGGCAATCGAGCGTTCGCTACCGTCGCTTGGAGAATTGATGATTTTTCCTCCAATAGCCATCTGTGCCGAGCCTCCGGCATCCATGTTTAACACATCATCGGCACCAAATTGTTTCATGATATAGCTCATGCGGGTAGTGCTGCAACCCGATGAAGAACCATAGGTGGCATCAGCCTTATTATCGATGACACACATTACAACTTTCTTGCCATCGGCACTCACACCATAAGCCGAGCGAGAATATACGCGTGAGTTATAGTATTCATCGGTGGCTCTGGCCGTAATCGCACCATCTTTCATAACAATTGCATTTCCGGCAACGATATTTTCAAATGCGGGGGAATATCCAGCCTCACTTGCGCGATTTGCGTCACACAAGTGCCAGTTATATTTAATCTTCATTTGATCGCCAACGGCAATCGACGCGAGAATGTTTTGATTAGCTCCGGGTGAAGCGACAAGCACCAAGTCATAATTGCCGCGTGTACTGCTTGAAGAGTTTGTGCCAATTTTCCCGACTGTCGCGGTAACCCATGAGTTGTGGGTCATCGTTTGACCGCTATTGATAGTCAAATAAACCTCAAGACCGGTGCCGGTAACTTGTGTCCCGGCTTGTCCTGCCGATGAGTCGATGACTTTTAATGCGGTTGTGCTGGGATATTTGGGTGTAAACAACGCTAAAATATCACTTGCGTGGCAATACTTGTTGACTTCAGTCACAGTGAGATAATTGGCGTTTTCATCAGTACCCCATTTGGCTGGACACATTACCTTAATCAACGTTTGATAATTGTCAATATAAGCTTTGCCGTCAGAGGTAATGCCAAGCACTCCGGTGCGCGACGGACCGCCATTCCATTGATCTTGATGAAAGTTGGTCTCGGTAATTATCTCGCCATTGACCATTGCGCCGCCAAGGCAAGTGTTTGTCGCATATACTCCGGCGTCGGTAGTAGTTTGAGATGACATTGACCAGAAATGGGCGTTTTGTGATGCGATAGGATGACGGCCCGCGTTTTTCTTGCGAGTGTAGTGAGTCGTCATAGCCTCGCGTTTCAAAGCCATGTCGCTACCGGTAAAAGCCTCAACCCTAACGTCGGGATTGCTCAAGTCGGCTGTCACGATGTTGACATTAATCGTTACAGGAGAGGTAAATCTCAATCTATGGTGAGTCACCCCCGAACTAAGTGTTTTGTTTTCCAATACCGTGTAGGTATAAGTTTCCCCACCGGCGGTAAAACTCTCGGCATTGCTCGACATGGGTAATGCCATAGCCGTCAACGCCAAAAAAGAGAAGAACTGTTTTCGCATAATCGTTAGTATTTTTATGTTAGTATTTATTCTATTTCACAAATTTAGATATAAATCTTGATTTATATGCCGAAGAAATAAGAAAAAATCAAGATTTATATCTACTAATTGCAATTATTACTGCCCGCTAAAAGTTCATACATCATTATAAAGATAGGGCTGTCCCCCGATTTTGGAAGTCAGCCCTATTTTATTTTGGTTATCATTGAGTTACCACACTAAAAGTTTAACCATGAGCAAAAGTACAATTTCTTCGGTCAGCCGATATATTGGCAGCAAATAAAACTGTTAGACAAGTCCAAAATTCTTCAATTCAGCCGTAATCATGGTGGTAGCTTTGATGGCTTTACCCATCTGCTTACGATGCTCTATGCCGTGATAATGCGCTTCGATGCATTGCGTTAGAGATAGAATAATACTCTGAAAGTGCTTCTGCTCATAACTCAACTTTTTTGTTTGCGAAATTATTACTTGTAGAGTTGAGTGACGGTAAGCAAAACACAGCGTATCGGTGCAAAAGAATCAGCCGAAGCGAAACCGTAACGAAGATATAAGAAAACTCCTATATCTGCAACCGTAATCGCTTAACAAGTATTGCTATTCAATCTGTTACAGCAACCAGTATAACCCATTGAAAGCAATATTCAAAGTAACGGAATAGTAACGAAACATTGTCATTTCTTGGCTTCTCATTGGCTTTTGATGGCACAGCAACATATTGGCAAACACCGGTAAATCACTAACAGACAACATTCTTTCCCCGTTTTGCATTCACTTTCGTTTCTTTGTTGTATCTTTGTAATAAATAAAAAATACTGATATGGAAAGATTATATCCCGCATTGATATTGGATGCGTTGAAAAATGTGCGCTATCCCGGAAATGGTAAAAATATCGTAGAACTTGAAATGGTCGAAGATGACATACGCATTGACGGCAATAAGGTGTCGTTTTCATTGATTTTTGAGAAACCTACCGATCCATTCATTAAATCATTGGTAAAATCGGCTGAGACAGCTATTTTGACTTATATCTCTCCAGAAGTGGAGATTAAAGGCAACATCGCGGTGAAGACTCGTCAAGTGGTGCATGCTCCCGTTAATCCGCTTCCCGGTGTAAAAAACATCATCGGAGTGTCATCGGGCAAAGGCGGTGTAGGGAAATCGACCGTTGCCAGTAATCTCGCCGTGGCTCTCGCTCGCGAGGGTTACAAAGTGGGGTTGCTCGATGCCGACATTTTCGGTCCGTCGGTACCTAAATGTTTGGCGTGGAAGATGAGCAACTATTCATGCACAATGTTGACGGACGCGACTTGATAATACCGGTTGAACGCTATGGCGTGAAAATGCTGTCGATAGGTTTTGTCGTTGACAAAAACTCTCCGGTGTTGTGGCGCGGTGGTATGGCGTCTAACGCGTTGAAACAACTCATCACCGATGCCGATTGGGGCGAACTCGATTATTTCCTCATCGATATGCCCCCCGGCACAAGCGACATACACTTAACTCTCGTGCAGACGCTTGGCATTACCGGGGTAATCGTAGTCAGCACCCCGCAAGAGGTGGCTCTCGCCGATGCCCGCAAGGGTATCGCAATGTTCACCGGCGACAAGGTGAATGTACCCATTCTCGGTCTTGTCGAAAACATGGCATGGTTCACTCCGGCACCTCATCCCGAAGAACGCTACTACATATTTGGTCGCGAGGGTGGTGTGAAACTCGCCGAAGAACTCGGTGTGAAACTGTTGGCACAGATACCGGTTGTCGGCTCAATTTGTGAAGGTGGCGACAATGGAGCGCCCATCGCTCTTGAAGACTCAATCGCCGGACAAGCGTTTATGCACCTTGCCCATGAGGCGATTGACGCAATCGACGCGCGCAACGAGGACTTGCCCCCTACGATAAAAGTTGATGTAGCAAAACGATAAAACTCTACCGTTATGACAAATCGCACAAATAACATCGTCGCGTTAGTGTTAATGCTTGCAACGTCGTTTCTCTCGGGAAATGCGCAAGCATTGTCGCAATCGCCATTGCAAGTCACATCAGGGCAATTACAACACTTGGAGATTTATTCTCCCGAAATGGTAGAAACCATCAAAGTGGATATATGGACTCCACAAGGCTATTCACCACAAGAGAAATATCCTGTGGTGTATATGCACGACGGACAAAACCTGTTTGACGCCTCATCGACTTGGAATCATCAGGCATGGGAAATGGACTCCGTCGCGGGTGAACTCATTGAAACCGGCAAAATTCCACCGGTGATAATCGTGGGAATACATAGCGTTAACTCTACTCGACTCGGTGACTTGATGCCCGAAAAACCATTGAAATATCTCACTTGCGACACCGTCAAGCAATTTATTGTAAATAGCATGTGTCGAGGCAAGTTGCGTGCCGATGAATATCTCGCGTTTATCGTGAACACTCTCAAGCCGTTTATTGATAGCAATTTCTCAACCGACCCGACAATGGAAGCTACATCTATAATGGGTTCAAGCATGGGAGGACTGATTTCAATCTATGGAATGGCTGAATATCCCGAAGTGTTTGGCTCGGCGGCGTGCTTGTCAACTCACTGGAGTGGCACGATCGACAGCAACCCCGATTTTCCCAATGCGATGATACGCTATTTAGGAGAATCGCTGCCACGAGACAACAAGCATTACCTTTATATGGACAATGGTGATTGTATGATCGATACCTTATATACTCCTCACTTCAACCGCATAAATGTTATTGCCCGCGATGAATGGGGTTTTGGCGACAACCGATTGTTGACACGCTATTTGCCCGGTGCTTCGCACTGCGAGCGTGATTGGGCTGAACGAGTGGCGTTGCCTCTGACATTTATACTCAATAAAAAACGCTGATGAATCGGTTGCCCGACATAAGGCAAGAGATGAAAACATCGCGATATGTCATCCCCGGCATACTATTATTTATTGGTATCGCTTATGCCATAATCTATTGGTTTATGCCCTACTCAGGGGATGACCTTGAAAACCTTATAATTTTCACCGGGTGGTGTGAGGGAAATGGTCCTCACGATCTTTCCTATTATCCCTACTACGGAATAGCAAGGCACTGGAAATGGATAAACGGTCGCATAGCCGATATGCTCAATCCGTTTATGCCACTTATGATACCCCACCGCGTTAACGCCATCCTCAATAGCGTCAGCATCACTGCGATGCTTGCTTTTGCGATGAAATTATGCCGATTTCCCAATCAAGCGGTGACCGGAAAAATTGTTTTGATATCGATTATCATTTTTGCGTTTCCTTGGTGGGACTCGTTTCAAGTGTTTGATGTTGTTTACAACTATGTGTTCAGCAGCGCATTGTGTCTGTGGTTCTTGACTCATTTTCTCAATCGTTCCGACCAATACACACCCAAGAACCGGTTTATACAATTGTTGTGGTGCTTGCTGTTTTTTATTGCCGGAGGTATGCACGAGGCTTGCGGAGTCCCCATCAGTTGCGGACTGATAGCCTATTTTGTCATGTCAAAGGGATTTGCCTCGTTATCACGCTACAAGAAATATATCACTTGGAGTTTCTTTGCGGGTACATTATTCTGTTTTGCCTCAAGAGGTATTTGGGATAGACTTAATCGCATGCAGGAACCAAACGACCCAATAGGGTGGCTCATATTAAAGTCAGACACAATAGTGTTGATATTACTTGTCGCTGTGCTTATCGCTTTGTGTTTCAAATCATCACGCCACAAGCTCATCAAATTGTCTCACACCGAGTGGATAATTTTTTTCATCGCAGCAATCGCTTCACTTTGTTTCAGCGCCGTGTCGGGAATTGTGGGGCGTAGCGGATGGTTTGCCAATCTGTTTGCGCTGATCGCTATTTTCCGATGGGTAAACAGCTACAAATTTTCGATTTCACAATTCACAGCCATAGGCGTTTCAACCATTCTTTCGGTCACATTGATAGCCCATTTCATTGAGTTTGCACGATACCAGGTGATACTTGGGAAAGAACATGACGAGATGTTGGCATTGTTTAACGCGTCACCCGACGGCACAATATATATGGACGCCACATTTGAGACCGACATCCCTTGGTGGATTCTCAACAAAACTCGCGGAGTGCCTGATGCCGACGATATCCACCTGATATATTGGATTAACTATTACCATGGTAGGGGGGGTAAAACACTCGCCATCTTACCAAAGAGTGTTAAAGATATTGATTGGAAACGTTTCAGAGGTTTACAACGACTTTCAAACGGCGATTATATTACCGACACACCGCCTTTTGACCCACAAACACCTCATGTGCTTAACTATATCTTCAAAATGGGAAAACACGAGTGGGTTGGAGTTCCATTCAAGATTAATGACAGCACCTACTACCTCATCACCCCTCGCCTGCTTGACCCCGGCGACCGCTAATTAGGATTTGAGGCGACGGCAGATGAAAACCGACGTGACAAGCGAGGTCAAAAGCTACAAGAGCCAATGCAATCCGCATCAAGTGAAATTTTTATATACCACCACTTTTAGTGGTATATATTTTTATAAGTGGTATATATTTTGTAGTTTTGCAATAAATTCATAAAATAAATGAAACAACTTACTATTAATATACTAAATAGGTGGCGAGAACTTGAACCTAAACGTGATGTCGTAAAAGACCAATTAGCACGAAAATTCTCTATCGAGTTCAACTACAACAGTAACCATATTGAGGGCAACACTCTAACCTATGGTCAAACAGAAATTTTAATACTATTTGGAAGAGTAATCGGAGAGGCTAAGATGTTTGATTTGGAAGAAATGAAAGCTCATAACATCGGACTAAAAATGGTACTTGCAGAAGCATCTACTAATAATCCTCTTACCGAGACTTTTATTCGCCAAACTCATAAAATTCTTCTGCGTGAAGATTATGAAGTGTACCGTAATTTACCAGGTGGTGTCACTACTTCATATACGGTTCATGCCGGATGCTATAAAACCCGCCCCAATTCTGTCATCACACCCTCGGGAGAGAGATTTGAATATGCCAGCCCAGAGGAAACGCCCGGATTGATGGCTGATTTAATAAGATGGTATCAGGATGAAGAAACCAAAGGCGAACTTAACCCACTTGAACTTGCGGCTCTGTTTCACTATCGCTACATAAGAATACACCCTTTTGAAGATGGGAACGGACGTATAGCTCGTCTTATGATGAATTTTATTTTAGCAAGACACAATTATCCACTGATTGTTGTGCCGACAAAGACAAAAAGCCAATATCTGGAAGCTTTAGCTTCTGTCGATAGTTTAGTTGGCGCAGTACCTTCAGACGGAGCTAAAGCCACTTTGAAACAAGTAAAGCCTTTTATAGATTATTTAGAAAGGCTTATGACTATTGAAATGCAAACAGACATGGTGGTAGCTGAAAGTGATGGTGGACAATGGTGGTATGATGGTGGTTGGGTTTGTTTTGACAATCCTAATGTAATAGAAATAATAAACCAATTAATACAGAAGCCCTCAGTATCAATTTCTGAATTAGCTGACATACTTGGTATAAATCGTTCTGCCGTTCAAAAACACATGAAATCACTTCAGGACAAAGGATATATAGTACGTTCCGGTTCACGAAAAACAGGAGTGTGGCAAGTGGTTTTAACGAAACTATAATATATACCACCTCTTGAAATATATACCACCAAAATGGGTGGTACAATAAATTTTGGTGCTGTCGATTCTCCTATACAAGGAGAATATAAAATCGGAAAATTTCACTTTTAGGGGAAATAGCAAAAAATACTATATTTATAACGATTAGGATTTGAGGCGACGGCGGGTGAATACCGACGTGACAAGTGAGGTTAACAGCCCTACGACCGCTACAAGTGCCATCACAATCACCAAGTCACCCACATTGACGACTACCGGATAGGTTGCGATTGTAAGTTGCGATGGGTCAGCATTTAGTTTTATAACTCCAAAGAATTGCTGTATCAGGCACAATGTCACCCCTATGATAACGCCGATAAAGCCTCCGGCCAAGGAGATTAACCACCCTTCAAGCATGAAAATGCGTGCAATCATGCCCTGCGACGCACCAAGTGCTTTAAATGTGTGTATGTTTTCGTCTTTTTCTATCACAAGCATCGATAATGTCGAGATGATATTAAACGAGGCAATGATCAAAATAAAGGCGAGCATCACAAACGAAATCCATTTCTCTATCGAAATCATGCGAAACGCTTGCTCTTGCTGTGCCATACGATCTTTTATCTCATATCCCGACCCTATTTTTGCGGTGATTGCGGCAATAGCCTTATCGACCGACACCCCCGGAGGTGTGGCAATCTCGATAGCTGTTGATTCGGTGGTGTATTGGAGCAATCGGCGCGCATTTTCAAGCGGAACAATCACCATATCGGTGTCATACTCCTGTTGCTCAACTCTGAACACTCCGCCCACCAACAAGGAGTCGGCTCGGAATGCCGTCATGGGATTTGACGTGTTGATGCGTCCCACACGCTTGGGAACATATATTTTCAGCCAACGGAAGTCTCCCGGATAGGCTTTCAGTGACATTGAAGTGCCCACACTCAATGTCGCATAATCGATTTCTTCGACAGGCAACAAATATGCTCCGTCGATTATCAACGAGTCAATGCTGTTTATCTCATTGAAATTGTCGGGAATACCCTTTAGCGTGATAGGAATTTGCCTATTATTAAACATTGCCAACGCTTGCTCCTGAATAGTCGGGACTGCCGCCGCCACCTCAGGGAGAGAGGCTATTACCCCGGCGATAGAGTCGCCATTGGCTATTGTTTTTCCTGTTGTGGCAGTTACCTTTATTTCGGGATCCAAACGAGACATCTGACGAGCAGCCAAGTCACTGAAGCCATTGAAAACCGACAACACACACACGATTGCCATCGTGGCTACGGCGACACCTACGACCGCCACCAACGAGATGATATTGACGGCATTGTGGGTTTTCTTTGAAAACAGGTATCTTATGGCTACTCTGAGCGCAAACATTATTATTTCAACAAAGAGTCGATATTGGCGATATAGTCGAGCGAATCATCAATGAAGAATGACAATTCGGGAGTTTTGCGCAATTGATAACGTACCTTCTGAGCGAGCTCATAACGTATCTCGCGTGCGCTCTTATTGATGCTCTCAATCAACACCTCGGCCTTATCAGATGGGAAAATTGACAGATAGACTCGTGCAATACTGAGATCGGGCGACACTCTGACGGCACTCACCGACACGAGTACACCTTGAGTTTTGGCAGTCTGTTGGCGAAATATCTCGCTCAATTCTTTTTGCAACAGACGTGCTATTTTGGCTTGGCGGGTTGTTTCCATAGATAGTATTTTTTTGTTTTTGTGATTATTATAATTTGTGAATAAGAGTCAATCCATCGCGCAGTGGCAATATCACTTTCTCGACACTCTTGTCTTGAGCCACAAGGTCGTTAAAGGCGAGTATCCCCTGAGTTTGAGCATCGTGAGCCGTGTCATCGGTCACCTTGCCATCCCACAATGTGTTATCGGCAATGATAAATCCCCCTTTCTTGACACGTGGAAGTACAAGTTGGTAATACTCAACATAATTGCGCTTGTTGGCATCGATAAAAACCAAATCAAACTCACCCTCTATCTCAGGTATAATCGTCATCGCGTCACCAATGTGCAGATGCATGCGCTCGGCATAAGGCGACGCGTCAAAACGTTGGCGAATGAAATCCTCCCCCTCATCATCAATCTCAATCGTGTGCAACTCGGCATCATCGGGCATGCCCTCGGCAAAACACAACGCCGAGTATCCGGTAAACGTACCGAGCTCAAGGATGCGTTTAGGTTGTATCATGCGGGTAAACATCTTGAGCATACGCCCTTGAAGATGCCCCGAACACATGCGGGAATAAAGATGATACACATGAGTGTCGCGGTTGAGTTTCTTCAACTCAGCCGGCTCCTCATCGATATGGGCAAGGATATATTCCTCCAATTCCTCTTGCATCTCAAGCGATAGATTTAACGATTTAACAATGTTTCCACTCCGAGACGATAGCTATCAAGCCCAAAGCCGGCAATCACCCCTACACACACCGGAGAAATCATCGACGTGTGGCGCACAGCCTCACGAGCGTGAACATTTGAAATGTGTACCTCAACAACCGGCAATTTTATCGCCGCAATGGCATCGGCGATGGCAAGTGAAGTGTGGGTATAGGCACCGGCATTGAGTACAACTCCCTTGTAGCTCTCGTTAAAACCCACCTCGTGCAACTTGTCGATAATCGCACCCTCGTGATTGCTTTGAAAATACTCAATCACCACTTCGGGATATTTCACACGGAGCGCACTAACGCAATCATCCATCGAACTATTGCCATAAATCCCCGGCTCTCTCACCCCAAGAAGATTGAGATTGGGACCATTGATTATAAGTATCTTATTCATCATCTCTGAGTTTTAATTGACAAAGATACAACAAAGAAATGAAAAACTAAGCTTTTTAGCTTCGTGCATAAGCAATTATTGACATTATCATATAAAAACACTACTACACACTACAAGCCTTTACTCCACAATAAAATTATGAATTGCATAAAAAAACGGTTCACAAAATCGGTGGAATTCTCTCAATGCGTGAAAAATAAACAAAAAACGGCTAATATATAGCCACATGTGTGGGATTATCGGTGGAGTTGTTGTATTTTTGCATAAAAGTTTTGATTTTTATAGACGTTTCCTTATGAAAATAGCACTTATAGGATATGGCAAAATGGGTAAAACCATCGAACGTATTGCCATCAATCGCGGACACGAAATAGTCTCAATCATAGATATTAACAACCAAGAAGATTTTGACAGCGACGCATTTCGCAGTGCCGATATCGCAATCGAGTTTACCACTCCGGCTACCGCTGTTGGCAACTATCACAAGGCGTTTGCCCAGGGAGTGCCTGTTGTGTCGGGCAGCACCGGGTGGACAGCCCAAATGCCTGAGATAAAGCAGTTATGCGAAACCTCCGGAGCGACTTTTTTCTGGACCTCAAATTTCAGTCTCGGTGTAAACATCTTTTTCGCGCTAAACAAATACTTGAGCGCATTGATGGATAATTTTGCCAACTACACTCCGGAAATGAAAGAGATCCACCACATCCACAAGCTCGACCACCCAAGCGGTACAGCCATCACGCTTGCCGATGGATTGATCGAAAAAGTGGGTCGCATCAACCGTTGGGCAGAAGAAAACCAGGCTGACGATACTTTGATTATCAATCACGAGCGTGAAGGGGAAGTTCCCGGAACACACATCATCTCTTGGGATAGCGACGTGGATAATATCACAATAGAGCATCGCGCCAAAACTCGTGAGGGATTTGCCCTCGGTGCCGTTGTCGCCGCCGAGTGGGTAAATGGTAAAAAAGGATTTCTCACTATGGACGAGATGATGCACGACATCGTAAAAAACTCTCACCTTTTAGACATAAAATAAACTATGAAACCTGAATATAAAGAAAAACTCGACAGATTTAAAGCCGACTTCTTGCGTCGCGTAAGCGAAACCAAAAAGACACGTTGGTGGCGTTTTGGCATCGTCGCCGCATTGTTTTTTGCATGGGTCATTTGGCTCGGCACATGGTGGGTGGGATTGTTTATCATTCTGCTTTTTGATGTATATATCACCGGATATATACCATTCACATGGTGGAAAAACAGTAAAAACAAAACTGTGCGCTCAGTGATGAGTTGGGTTGACGCCATTGTATATGCTCTGATTTTGGTTTACTTTGTTTTCAACTTCATAGGTCAAAACTACCAAATACCCTCTTCGTCGCTCGAAAAAACATTGTTGACCGGCGACTACTTGTGGGTAAACAAAATGGCATATGGTCCCCGCGTACCGATGACCCCTATCCATTTCCCGCTTGTCCACAACACATTGCCTTTTATCAACACCAAGAGCTATCTTGAATGGCCTGAACTTGAATATCACCGACTCAAAGGTTATCGCAATGTTGAAACAGGCGATATAGTTGTGTTTAATTTTCCTGCCGGCGACACCGTGGCATCAAAAGTCCCCAATCCCGACTATTACACACTCGTGAAGCAGAACGGACATGAAATAGTGCATAGCCGCAAAGATATCTTTGGTGACATAATCTATCGCCCCGTAGATCGTCGCGAAAACTATGTGAAACGTTGTGTGGGACTCCCCGGAGAACGTCTCAAAATCGTTGACGGAGTAATTTACATAAACGGCAAAGCACAGAAACAACCCAATGATGTGCAATTTAACTATCTAGTTACCGTAACATCTCCTATCACCGACAGCGAATGGGAAAGCCTTGGTGTGGCTGTCGATGACCGAAAAGAACAAGGATATTTTCAAGATTCCCAAATCTATGCCCATGTTCTGCCCCTCACATCGTCGATGCTAAACTCGCTGAGACAAAATCCTAAAGTCATAAACATAGAGCGTTTTCAAGCTATGTCTGACAACCTGTTCCCGGAACAAAAATCAATGGCTGAGGGATGGGATTGTGAAAATTATGGTGGAGAAGAAGGTATTCTCATTCCCAAAAAAGGTATGACTATCAAATTAAATGCCGAAACTTGGGATATGTATCATCGCTGCATTCGCAACTATGAACGTAATTTTGATGCCTGCCTAAAAGGTAACACAGTGTATATCAACGGTAAGCCTGCCGATAAATATACTTTCAAAATGGACTATTACTTCATGATGGGCGACAATCGAGACAACTCGCTTGACTCGCGTTTCTGGGGTTTTGTTCCTGAGGATCACATTGTTGGAACTCCGATGTTTGTTCTCATCTCGTTTGACAAAGACAAAAGCATTTTCAATGGCGGAATACGTTGGAACCGCATATTCAAAGATGCCAACCCCGACTATTAACCTATGCAATCCCCTTTGATAAAATACAACGACACTACCGCGATACTCCCACCAATGTATTGCGGTAGTGTAGGTTATTACGCAACATTGGCCGCCCACAAAAATGTGGTCATCGATTGCGACATGCGATACAACAAACGCCAAAAATCGACACATCGTTGCCACATAGCCGACACCCATGGAGAACTCATGCTCACAGTACCCATTGTAAAGCCTGTTAATTGCCGTCAAGCGACTTGGAATAATATAGAGGTATCAACTCATGGTCAATGGTGGAACGTGCATAAAACAGCCTTATTCTCGGCTTATGGGCGCACTCCTTTTTTTGAATTTTATTTTGACCGTTTCCTACAGTTTTTCCAACATCGCAACGGAGAGGAAAAGGAATCGCTGATGAGCTTGGATTGCGATATAGATGCTATCATACGCGATATTCTCGGTATTGACAGCAATGTGATATATCAATTAAGCGACAACTTTACAGATATAAAAGATTACCGCAATGACAATTTTGTACTTGCCACTGCGGTAGAATACTATCAAGTGCGTCGCCAAGAACTTGGCTTTATACCTAATCTAAGTGTTTTAGACCTTATTTTTAATATGGGCACCGAAGCACCACTTGTTTTAAAAGAGATTATATCAAAGCATATTTAATGCCTGAAGATTTTCTATGACCTCGGCACGTGTCAATCTTCTTTGCTGCTTCAAAGTGTCGGCAAACTCCCTCACTATATTTTGCACCGCATGGTGAGAAAATATGCGTTCGATATAGTCATAACTTTTATTAAACATGTGTTCAATCTCATCGCGTTCAAGCGAGCATGTCTCACGAGCCTCATCCTCAATATGCTTATATAGCAATCGTTTAGTATCACTATTTAACGCGACACCTTTTGACATATAATTGCGACACACAACATTGGAAATGAGCATACTTATTGACACTTGAAAATTTTCAAGTATCTGTTTCCATGCCAATTTTGGTGATAATCGCGGATTTCCTGAGAAATAGAAATCGGGGGTAAACTCCACAACTTTATCGGCACAGGCATCAAGTGATATGGCTGAAAGCAGATTTTCACAGTCCCACACAACCATACTGACAGCCATGCCGGTTATGCCGTAGCATTTATCATCTTCATCTACATACTTCAAACTGATTTCCATAATCCAGAAACACAGCCAACAGATAATTTTATTAATTTACCACCATTATTTTGGTTACGACACCCGAAGCGTCGCCATTCTCGTTTTGAGAAGCAAACACATAGTAAACACCTGTTTTTACTCGCTCTCCACTCGCGTCGCAACCGTCCCATGTCACCATACCACCCTCAGAGCGTGTGGTAAAGAACACATTGCCTGCCGCATCGGCTATCTTGACAAGAGATTTATCCATCAATCCCCTGATTGTTATCCAACCGGTATAGTCGGGACGCACAGGATTGGGATAGGCGTAAACATCGGAATAATCCTCTGACGCAGGCGCCGAATTGCTTGTGTAAATAACCAAACCTTGGTCGGTTCCGAAATATACTCTATTATTATTGGGGTCACACAATACAGAGAATATCTTGTTTGACGGCAAATCGCTGTTATCCATTGTGAAATGGGCTAAAATCTCATCACCATCTTCGCTCACGAGATATACACCATTTGACTCGGTACCTATCCATTTGCGATTGGAATTATCCACAGCCAAAGAATAAATCATTATACCGTCAAGAAGATAATCGGCATAGGGAGTTCCATCATTGCGAGGCACTTTAATGCGATTGATTGTCATCTGCGGGTCAGTCCCGTTGGCGGGACGTGTTATCTCAAATACCCCGCTTGGAGTACCTACCCACACACGACCGTCATGATCCTCCACAATAGCAGTTATACGCTCAGGATCTAAGTTTTTACCATCTTGATCGGTAAATTTCTCCCACACCATGTAATCATCATCTGACATATCATCGTATGTTCCCTTTGTGTCATATATTACAAGCGGACTATTCCAACCACCATGACCCATTACAATCATATTGGAGTGTTTACATATAATCATGCGGTTGTCTTTGTCTCCAAGGTAATCACCAAGAGTGGTACCGGACCAATCACTGATTGTAGTAGTCTCTTTTAGGCAATTTTCGGCTTTCAGCATATGGAGCACGGCATTACCCTTGGTTGCACGTTGAATACACCACAAGTTATTATGTTTATCAAAAGCAATTACATGTATTTGACATTGCACACCTGCAGGGTCCATAGTAATAGTACTATTTGTCCAGTCAAATTTCTGAATGGCGACTCCATCTTTAACCTTATACATTCCTTCCCAATAAGAACCTATATAATACGCATCAGGATCATTGGGATCCTCACATAGATTATAAGTGTCACAAAGAGTTGTTCTCAAATAACTATACATATAAGACAAACTCTTTTTATTTTTTATTTCAAATTCCAAAGCTCCCACATTTGTAATCTCTCCGTTGTTAATAGTGTTGACTTGTGACACTTGCCATGAGTCCCAACCCATGTAAACACTACCAGCCGAGTTACATAAATATAGTTTACCATCTTTGCCCATATTCAAGAACACCACCTTTTTGACGGTAACGGTTTCAGGTATGAATTTGTCGCGCAACACAGTCAATGTGCCGTCATCTTCCACTTTATAGTTGGCAATACCGTTGGCATCACCTACCCACACATTTTTATAACTGTCCCAGAATGTCATAGTCATCTTTTGCAAGCTACTTGCAATATCGGTAGTTGTAATGTTACCTTCGGCATCAACAAAACCTATCTGTGTCGCATTATAAGTATAAAGACCATCGGCATAGTCAGCCAATAATGATCCGTCATTGAATTGCATATCAACAAAACCTGATAGCTTATTATTAACAAAATCCACACTATAAAGACGATACATATATTTAGTTCCGTCATTTAATCTCAATATAACTTTACCATTTTCCAAACCTGTTATACTTGAAGCGTTGGCACCTGCTATTTTAATAAACTTATCAAAAGAATTGTGACGCTCTGTTACTTTTGATATATATAGACCATAATTATAACACAATACTATATAATCACCAACCACATCTATTGCGCCAAGACTGAGGTTATAAATTCCTGACTCTACAACTTCATGTTTTTGATCATCAAATATAACAAGACCAAATGAGGTGGTCACATAAACGCGATTTCCGTGAAAACCCACATCATTTATAGTTTTGGCTGTTGTCAAAACAGCATCTTTAATATCAGGAAGATTTACAACTGTGCCATCATCATAAAGCAAGTCTATATTTCCTGAATTATAGGTAATCAACAAGTACTTATTGCGTTTATTATAATATATATTAGTTATATCAGAGTCGCTCAATTTATTGACAACCATATAGATATAAGACTCTTCAGTTTCTTTATCAAAAGAATAAAGATTCATGGCCGACAGATAATACACTTTCTCAGGAGTCTCTATCATTTTGGTAATTCCACCTGAAAACACCGAATAAACTTTCATGTTATCCGATGCCATCTGCGCTTTCATGCAAAATGGTATCAGAATTAATAGTGCCAATAACGTTTTTCTTATCATAATATCTGTATTTTATCTTATTTAATTATTCAATATACTTATGAGTTTTTCGGTAGCCCGACCTCGATGACTGATAGAATTTTTTTCAACGCTATCCATTTGAGCAAATGTCACTTGCTTATCTTCGGGACGGAATACAGGGTCATAACCAAAACCATTATCACCTTGCGGATGGCATGTTATCTCACCATTTACGATACCTTCAACAAGAGTTAATTTATCACCTTGAATAAGAGCTATCACTGTGCGAAAACGTGCTTTACGATTTTCTTTATCTTTCATGTTTTCAAGCAATAGCCTCATATTAGCCAAGGAGTCGTGAACTTCACCTGCATATCGTGCCGAATATACACCCGGCTCTCCATTCAATGCTTCCACTTCAAGACCTGTATCATCGGCAAAACAATCATAACCATAATTGTCTTTGATATATCTTGCTTTAATCTCGGCATTACCCTCAAGTGTAGAAGCAGTTTCGGGTATATCCTCATTACACCCAATATCTTTAAGACTCAAAATTTTATATTTATCACCGACAATCTCCTTTATCTCAGTGAGTTTGTGAAGATTGTTGGTGGCAAATACTATTTCTTTTATATTAGACATAAATCAAATAAGGATATTTATTTTATAACGAAAAAACTCGTAATTTATTATCCTACAACTATATTGACTATTTTATTAGGCACTACAATGATTTTGCGGATAGTTTTTCCGTCAATCCACTTAGTCGCACTCTCATGTTCCAAAGCAAGTTTTTCAACCTCTTCACGAGCAGTATCAGCAGCCACTTCTATATTGTAACGAGCCTTACCATTGAATGACACCGCATACGTCACTTTATCCTCTTTAAGATATTCTTCGTTATGCACAGGCCATTTAGCATCACATATAGTGTCATTGTTTCCTATCGCGTGCCACAATTCTTCAGTGATGTGAGGTGCAAATGGTGCAAGCAATATAAGCAATTGAGATAATACTTCCTTATTGCTACATTTTTGAGAATTTAACTCGTTAACACATATCATAAACGCACTGATAGAAGTGTTATATGAGAAATTCTCTATATCAAATGTAACTTTTTTAATGAGTTTATGAATAGATTTCAATGCCTCGCGAGTAGGTTCCTCTTCTTTTACCACCAAAGTTTCTCCCTTATAGAATAAACCCCAAAGTTTTTTCAAGAAACGGTTTACACCATCTATACCATTGGTATCCCATGGTTTACTTTGTTCAAGCGGACCGAGGAACATTTCATAAAGACGCAATGTGTCGGCACCATAACGTTCAACTATATCATCGGGATTTACAACATTGAACATTGATTTAGACATCTTTTCCACCGCATATCCACACACATATTTTCCATCCTCAAGAATAAATTGAGCATCATTAAATTCAGGACGCCATGCACGGAACTTATCGGTATCAAGAACATCATTGCTCACAATGTTGACATCAACGTGAATAGGTGTCACATCATAATCCTTTTTTAAGTTATATGACACAAAAGTATTGGTATCTTTAATGCGATAAACAAAGTTACTACGACCTTGTATCATACCTTGGTTGATGAGTTTTTTAAATGGTTCATCCTCACAAACTTTACCTAAGTCATAAAGAAATTTATTCCAGAAACGGCTGTAAATCAAGTGACCGGTAGCATGCTCGGTTCCACCAATATACAAGTCAACGTTACGCCAATAATCATTTGCTTCGGTTGATACCAACGTATCATTGTTGCGTGGATCCATATAGCGTAGATAATAAGCCGATGAACCCGCAAATCCGGGCATAGTGCATAATTCAATAGGATAACCTTCGTGAGTCTTCCAATTCTCAGCACGTCCAAGAGGTGGCTCACCTGTTTCGGTAGGAAGATACTTATCTACTTCGGGAAGCAATAAAGGCAATTGATCTTCACTCATCATGCATGGAATTCCATCTTTATAATATACAGGGAATGGTTCACCCCAATAACGTTGACGGCTGAATATAGCGTCACGCAAGCGATAGTTTATCTTTATTTTACCTATACCTTTTTCACTTATATATTTTTTTGTCGCGGCGATAGCATCTTTGACCTCAAGACCGTTAAGATTTAATTCTTTGCCTTGAGAATTCATCATTTTACCCGCTTTTGCGTCAAAACTTTCTTCTGACACATCACAACCCTCAATCAAAGGAATAATAGGCAGATTAAAATGACGAGCAAACGCATAGTCACGACTATCGTGAGCAGGCACAGCCATAATTGCGCCTGTACCATAACCGGCAAGCACATAATCACTTACCCACACCGGTATTTTTTCTTCAGTCAACGGATTTATTGCATACGCACCTGTGAATACCCCGGTTACACGCTTTTCAATCATGCGTTCACGCTCTGTTTTGTGCTTTATGCTTTTAATATATTCCTCTACCTCTGATTTTTTATCATCGGTAGTAATCATATCTACATAGGCACTTTCGGGAGCGAGAACCATAAATGTTACACCAAAAACAGTATCGGCGCGCGTTGTGAATATTTCAAGTTCCACATCGCTATCGGCAATTTTAAACCTCATCTCAGCACCCTCTGAACGTCCTATCCAATTGCGTTGGGTTTCCTTTAAAGAATCGGTCCAATCAATAGTATCAAGACCATCAAGCAATCTTTGAGAGTAAGCTGATACACGAAGACACCATTGATACATCAACTTTTGCTCTACCGGATATCCACCACGTATTGAAACACCTTCACTTACCTCGTCATTGGCAAGCACTGTTCCTAGTTTTGGACACCAGTTTACCATTGTATTACCAAGATAAGCGATGCGATAATTCATCAACACATCACTCTTTTCTTTATCGGTATAATTTTTCCACTCTTCAGCAGTAAATTCAAGTTCTTTGCTGCAAGCCGCATTTATATCTGTAGAACCTTGTTTTTCAAAACATTCTATCAGCTCACATATAGGACAAGCTTTTTGTTTTTCAGTATTATAATAACTGTTGAACATTTCTATAAATGCCCATTGAGTCCATTTATAATACTCAGGATCACAAGTTTTAATTTCTCTATCCCAGTCATAGCAAAAACCTATCTTATCCAACTGACTGCGATAACGTGCTATATTTTGAGTAGTGGTAATTTCGGGATGTTGACCTGTTTGGATTGCATATTGTTCTGCGGGAAGCCCATAGGCGTCATATCCCATAGGGTGCAAAACATTAAATCCTTGAAGACGTTTATAACGCGAATATATATCAGAAGCTATATATCCAAGTGGGTGTCCTACATGTAATCCCGCACCTGACGGATAAGGAAACATGTCAAGCACATAAAATTTAGGACGACTATTATCAATTTCAGTCTTATATACTTTATTTTCTTTCCAATACTGTTGCCAACGGCTTTCAATATCTTTATGATTATATTCCATGATCTTTATATTATTAATATATTATATATGCAAATTTATTTATAAAATCTTCAAAGTCCAAGTTTTTCCGAAATTTCAAGCATTCGCTTTATAGGTTTAATGGCTTTTTGAGATAATTCTTTTTCTACCATTACCTCAGGTTGCTCATATTTCAGACATTTATATAACTTTTCAAGTGTATTTAATTTCATGTAATTACAATCATTGCAAGCACATGAACCTGTCTCAGGTGGAGCCGGTATAAAAGTCTTATCGGGACATTTTTTGCGCATTTCATGTAAAATTCCACTTTCTGTAGCTACTATAAAAGTATCACATTCAGAATTTACGGCATGATTAAGCAATGCAGCTGTAGATCCTACTTTGTCGGCAAGCATAACTACAACTTTTTTACATTCGGGATGAACTAATACTTGAGCATCGGGATATTCTTTTTTCAATTCCACTATTTTTGAGACAGAAAACTGCTCATGCACATGACAAGCTCCATCCCACAACAACATCTGACGACCTGTTATGCTATTTATGTAATTACCTAAATTACGATCAGGACCAAATATAATTTTCTTATCAGCCGGAAGACTTTCCACTATCTGACGAGCATTTGAAGAGGTAACCACTATATCGGTAAGAGCTTTTACACTTGCCGAAGTGTTTACATAACTGATAATAGTGTGTCCGGGATGATCATTTATTAATTTTTCAAATTCATCAGCCGGACAACTGTCAGCAAGCGAACATCCTGCCGACATATCAGGTATCAACACTTTTTTATCAGGGCATAGCACTTTGGCGGTTTCTCCCATAAAATGTACTCCACATAATATAATTATAGGAGCCTCTATTTTAGTTGCTATTTGAGCCAAAGCTAAACTATCACCTATATAATCGGCCATATCCTGAATTTCTCCATTTTGATAATAATGTGCTAATATCACAGCATTTTTCTCCTTCTTTAATTTCAGTATCTCTTCTTTTAAATTAAGAGATTTATCAATGGGGGCATCTACATAGCCTTTATCGACATTCATTATTTTATTTTTTAAGTTTAGTTTTTTGAAAAATTCTTTTAATAACAATAATAATAGGTGTTGATAGCAATGATAACTTTTTAATGAAAAACTTGCTTTTTAAGTTATTAATATATCAATTTACTTTATCAGATGGTTATAAACATCATCATAAAGTGATATATAATAGGTTAGCTATGTTATCAACATTATGTTTATAAAGTGCAAAGTTAATAACTTTGATTCATTTGACACACTAATAAGTTGATAAATAATTATTGATAAAGGTTTAATATCTTAATTGTAACTAATTTTGGATATAGAAATAAACATTTATACTGAGTGCATAATGTTAAAAGCAAATTTTGTTATAAAAAATTGCTTCTTTATTTATTTTACAATATCAACACTTTATCAACATTCACTGTTGATATAAAAAAAGTGTCTGATATGATAACATATAGACACATTATAAAGTTCACTGAAAAATAAAAAAATCAACAACCCATTAATTTTTTCATTAGTTCGTTTATACGAGTACGACTATGTATAAAAATTTTATAATGTCTGTTTAAATCTTTTCTGTCAGTAAGGCGCAATACGCCATCATAAGAAAGTTCATAAACACAACTGAGATTTATGCAAGCATCGCGTGTAACTTTTTCAAGGTTATTGCCATAGACAGGTGAAAAAAGTTGGTAAAGTTCTGATACAGATTTGTGTACTGTTAATCGTCTGTTACCTGATAATACTATATCTGAAGAATTGGTTTTCTCGGTGCTTACACTGAAATAAATTAAATCTTCAACATCAAAGATGTGAAGAGTGCGATTGGCGCTTATTGCTAATTTTTTCATAATAATTATTATATAGGAGAAGAGTATAAAAAATAGGATAATGTAATTTTACATTATCCTATTAATGGATAGTTATAAATTACACCTCAAAGGTATAAAATAAACTACTTTATTCAAAATTTATCAATAAGCGTCAGCTATAATATCATTGCTATCATTATAGTCAATAGAATTTTCATCTATATCATAATCTTCATAACATGTAGGGTCATATTCTTGTGAATTGTCGATACCGATATAAGCTGAGTCGTTATTAATCATGTGAATTTCCATATCATTTGGATCTTCGGCGAGGCTATTAGTAACAGTTATATCGGCAAAACCATCATTATTAACATCAATAAGTAAATCTTCTCTGCCATCATCATTATAAGCGATAGCTACATTACCTTCAAAACCTACCGGATCAGAAAAAGCCACATCGGTATAATCAATATCTTCGGGTTCAACAATTTGATCTTCAGGAATAATGACTTCCTCATCATTTACAGCGACTACATTATTACTTGGTTCTACTTCGGTTATTGTTTCTTCCGTATTATCAGCTATATTATTTTCATTAACAACTTGTTGAGGCTCTACTTCTTCAGCGAGTTTGGTATTATAGAGTTTACCATTCCATTCAAAAGTCTCTAAATCTTCACCACGAGCTGTACTAAAAGCTTCAGCAAATGACATATCTTCAAAATTTTGATCGGTTGTGATTTCTTCAGTGACATCTGCTGTATCAGTTGCAGCCGAACTGTCATTTGATACTGAACTAAAGGCTCCGTCATTGTACATTGCCGCCGCTACACCGACACCGGCACCTGCCGCGCCTATTGCTACCGCGCCTGCCGCTACTGTTTTTGCACGAGAAGAAGATTTTTGATTGTTATCAATAACTTTGGTTTCAATTTTTTTAGTTGACATAATTTTTAAGTATTTAATAGTTTGACATTTGTTTTTTATTTACGATACAAAGTTAATTATGAATTTTAATTATCAAAATAAATAAGTGATGAAATGAATGATTGTGAGTTATGAAATACTGTTTTAGAGTGATAAGTAAATTTATTTATTGAATTATAAAAGGTGTGTTGCGATTGAAACGTCCTACCATTTGCGGTGTTTGGTCTGTGTTGTTTTTGAAACTCTCTTTTATAAAATCATAAGTTTCTCCTATGGTGATAATACCATCACTATTACTATCGGCACTGCCACCCAAACCATTTAAAAGCGAGCTTACAAAATGACTGTTATAATTCTCTCCTACATAAGTATATGATAACATATTATGACGTGTTGAAGTTAAGATAATAACATTTGAACGACCGTTTTGAGCTATATTACCCATATTGCTCCATGTGGATTGTGACGATGTTTCCTCAGGTGTGGTATTAAAAGATCCTGAATGGCAACTATTTACAATTATATATTTGTTTGTGGCTTTGCTGTTATGAAATATCTCACGCACTTGGCGAGTGTATAAATAACCATCATAAGTTGAAACTCCACCGTCATGACCATGGGTACTTATAAAAAATACTATAGTATCATCTTTTTTAGCGTGTGAGAAATGTCTTTTGGCTACTTTTATTATATTTTCTGTTGTAGCTTCTTCATTAGTTAATAAAAGGAAGATACCGTTTTTGGCGGTTGATTTATATAAATTGTACAAATCTACGGCATCATTGTAAGATGATTGGTGGGGTGTTACATCATCTCTGTTATATTCACTTAATCCTATAAATAAACCAAACGTGCGACTTTGCGCGGTTTGTGATAAACAAAGTATAGTAATTATTGATATTATTAAATTTTTTAAGGTGTTCATTATTCTGGTTTTATATATTTGGCTTGACACAAAGTTAAAAAATTTAATATGAAAATAGTATAAGGAAGTGATGAAACTTATGATTATAAGTTATGAATAATGGTTTTGAAGTGATTAAATTTGACTAACTTTGTAGTCATGAAACACCTTTGGAGTAAATACAATGCTAATTATAAGTCTATTATAAAACTTGGCATCCCTATTTTGATAGGTCAGCTTGGTATGATAGTGGTGGGATTTGCCGACAATATAATGGTGGGAAAATACTCAACAGAGGCATTGGCATCGGCATCGTTTGTCAACAATCTTTTTAATGTGGCTATATTTGCTTGTTTGGGATTTTCTTATGGTTTGACACCGCTCATCGGTGCGTTGTATTCTCAGAAACGCGACGATGCGATTGGTGATTTATTGAAAAACGGATTGTTGTTGAACATGTTGTTTGCATTGGTGGTAACAGGCATAATGACAGTTTTTTACTTCAATCTTGAAAATATGGGTCAACCGGAGGAATTGTTGCCTCTGATACGCCCCTATTTTTTGATATATCTTGCGGGAATGTTGACTACTTCATTGTTTAATGTATTTGCTCAGTGGGCTTATGCAATCAATCGTTCAAAAATGCCCATGTGGATTATTCTTATTTCCAATGTAATAAATGTCGTAGGCAATTGGCTGTTGATATATGGTAATTGTGGTTTTCCTGAAATGGGATTGATAGGAGCCGGATTAAGCACTTTACTTGCACGTGTGTTTTGTCCGGTTGCGATTATAATAGTATTTTTCAGTTTTAGATGCTATAAATCTTATAGCAAGGGTTTTAGAGAGAGCAAAATTACAATAAACAGATTGTGTCAAGTCAATCGCACATCATGGCCTGTTGCATTGCAAATGTCGTTGGAGTCGGGATCATTTACTATTGCGGCAGTAATGGCGGGATGGCTTGGAGCGATATCGTTGGCGGCTTATCAGATAATAGTAATTACAGGCACTCTCGGTTTCTGTATTTATTATAGCATAGCCGCGAGTGTGTCGGTATTGGTTTCAAATGCCGCCGGGTTATGTGATAATAAAGCAATGCGCCAAGTGGCATTTGCCGGGTATCATTTATTGTTGACATTGGCTGCGATATCATCAACTATTTTTGTGATTTTCGGTGAAAATATCATTGAATTCTTTACTAACGATGTGGCTGTGATAACAACTACTGTCACTCTTATATTTCCTTTGGTGTTGTATCAACTTAGTGATGCTACTCAGATAAATTTTGCCAACGCTTTGCGTGGCACTTCAAACGTGATGCCTATGTTGTGGATTGCGTTTGTCAGTTATGTGGTTATAGGGATACCGGCTACTTATCTGCTTGGATTTACCGCTGGAATGGGTATTTATGGCATTATATTGAGTTTTTCGGCATCGTTGTTTATGGCTGCGGCTTTGTTCCTTTTTTATTTTCTCAAAACGACACGTAAATATAAATGTTAAACTAATTTAAAATCAAGGGGTAGCTGCCCACGTTTTTAAATTTATATTTTAAATTTGTGATTATACAATTAAATAATTGTTTAACTATTTAAATTTATGCGTTATGGAACAGATTTTAAAAATTATTCGTGAATTTGATGTGAAAAAAGCTTCTATGGTTTATGGAGGTTTGGGCATCGCGTTTTTGCTGTTTTTCTTGATATTGCCAATGGTTTCGGCCGGTGGAGGATTTATAAGTATATCAATTAGTGGTTCTAATCTTCTTTTTGGAGGTTTACCCTTAGGATTTAAAGGATTTTTGCTTTGGGTTGGTTTTCTTGCCACTATCGGAGCTGTGGTGTGGTCCTATGTACAAAAGAAAGTGGATTTTATAGTTCCTTGTGTAGCAGTAGGTTGCATTTTATTGGGTAGTATATTACTTGGCTTTGGTTTTGGCTGGATTATAGAATTATTGATAGGTGCGGCATGGATACTTGTAGCTCATGTACACAAAGGCAAACCTTTCAATATATAAAATAACAAAAAAAGGCTCTCAATCGAGAGCCTTTTTTTATGTATATCAATAAATTATACTGTGAGTATTTCTTTTTCTTTGGCGGCGAAAAGTTCATCGATTTTCTTCAAGTATTTGTCATGAAGTTTTTGAACCGATGCTTCACCATCTTTTGATACGTCTTCGGGCATACCGTTTTTAACAGCTTTTTTCAATCCGTCGATAGCATCGCGACGAGCGTTGCGCACCGATACTTTAGCGTTTTCAGCTTCACCCTTGCATTGTTTAACAAGAGCTTTACGGCGATCTTCGGTCAATGGTGGAATAGTGAGACGAATGATTTCACCGTTGTTTTCAGGAGTGATGCCGAGTTCTGAGTTTATAATGGCTTTTTCAATTTCCTTAAACATCGCTTTTTCCCAAGGAGTAATGGCGATTGTGCGTGCGTCGGGAACCGATACATTGGCTACATTAGAGATGGGCACCGCGCTACCATAATACTCTACGCGTATCCCTTCGAGAATTTTGGCATTGGCTTTACCTGC
This sequence comes from Muribaculaceae bacterium, assembly GCA_017396945.1. Taxonomy (GTDB): domain Bacteria; phylum Bacteroidota; class Bacteroidia; order Bacteroidales; family Muribaculaceae; genus RGIG4079. The sequence goes on from JAFQKI010000010.1 coordinate 59,609, forward strand.
GCGAATGCGAGCAAGTGTCTCATCAAGATATTCCACAGCCATTTCCATTTTTTCTTCAGCCGGGTCCAAATAAGTTTTTACGTCAGTCATAATATCTGTATTTTAAATTAATAATCAATTAAATCGTGAATTAATACACAAGTGTGCCAATCGGTTCGCCGGCGATAACTTTGGCGAGGTTTCCCGGAGTATCCATATCAAACACTACGATAGGGAGATTGTTTTCTTTACACAAAGCGGTTGCGGTCAAGTCCATTACTTTCAATCCGCGGGTGTAAACCTCATCGTAGGTGATTTCGGTAAATTTTGTTGCTGTGGGGTCTTTTTCGGGGTCGGCGGTGTAGATGCCGTCAACACGTGTACCTTTGAGCATAACATCTGCCTCAACTTCAATTCCGCGAAGTGCCGAACCGGTATCGGTGGTAAAGAATGGATTACCTGTGCCTCCGGCTATGATTGACACGGCTCCGGCATTGAGGGCTTCAATGGCTTTCCACTTACTATAGTGCTCGCCTATGGGAAACATGTTGATGGCGGTGAATACTTTGGCGGGCTGTCCCGCAGCTTCGAGAGCCGAACTCAAAGCAAGCGAGTTGATTACGGTAGCCAACATACCCATTTGGTCGCCTTTCACGCGGTCAAAACCTTTTGACGCACCCGACAAGCCACGGAATATGTTTCCGCCACCTATCACGATTGCCACTTGCACGCCTTGTGAGGCTATCTCTTTTATTTGTGAGGCATATTCGCCAAGGCGTTTAGTGTCAATGCCATAACCTTGTTCGCCCATGAGCGACTCGCCACTGAGTTTGAGCAACACTCTGTTGTATTTTGATCTCATATTAATGTTTTTATTTTACGTTATTATGCAAAGATATAGTTTTTTCTGTTAAGTCACAAAAGTAGGTTTAAAAAGTCGTTATTTTTGGCAAAAAACCAATTTATGACTGTTTTTTTTGGCATTTATGAACTTAAATGCCTAACTTAGCACATTAATAGATTAAATTCAAAGTATATATGACAAACAACCATCGATATTGTGTGATAATGTGTGGGGGTGTAGGTAGCCGTTTTTGGCCCTACAGTCGCGCCGATCGCCCTAAACAGTTTATAGATTTTCTTGGTACAGGTCGCACCTTGTTGCAGATGAGTTTTGACCGTATATTGCCACTTGTACCTGCTGAGAATATAATTATTGTAACCAATGCGCAATATGCTCCAATTGTGAAAGAGCAATTGCCCGAACTCAAAGATGATCAAATTCTTCTCGAACCGGCTCGTCGCAACACGGCTCCATGTATCGCCTGGGCAGCCTATCACATTGCGGCACGCGACCCGCAAGCGAGCATGATTGTGACTCCGAGCGATCATCTTATCACTCGCGAACGGGAGTTTGAGCAAAGCATTGAGACAGGTTTTGAATTTGTTGAAAACAATGACGCTTTGCTGACACTTGGCATAAAACCGGTGCGTCCCGAAACCGGTTATGGTTATATTCAAATCGGAGATGAGGTTTCTGAGGGAGTGCGCAAAGTAAAAACGTTTACCGAGAAACCCAATCTTGAACTTGCCAAAGTTTTTCTTGAATCGGGCGAATTTTTCTGGAACTCAGGTATTTTCCTTTGGAAAGCGTCAACCATTTTGGATGCGTTACACACTCATGCACCCGATATTACCACACAATTTGACATGGGTAAGGATCTGTTTGGTACATCTGCCGAAAACGATTTTATCGCTCAATGTTTCCCCGCATGTGTTGGCATTTCAATAGACTTTGCGGTTATGGAGAAAGCTCCTAATGTTTATGTCGAGTGTGTCAATTTTGGCTGGAACGATCTCGGCACATGGAGTGCGTTGTTTGATAATTCACCCAAGAATCGTGATGGCAATGTGACGCAAAATTGCAGAGTTTTGTCCTATAACTCATCGGGTAATATATTTGCCGTGAGAGGAGAGAAATTGGTTGTGGTTTCAGGGCTTAAAGATTATATAATCGCCGATGCCGGTGATGTGTTGCTTGTGTGTCCGCTCAGTGAGGAGCAACGCATCAAGCAGATGGTAAATGACGCCAAACTCGATTACGGAGATAAATACTTGTAATAACATAAACCTTATTACCCCTATATTGCCCGATGTGTGATATAGGGGTTTGTATGTGAAAAATAAATTTTGAATATATGAAATTTAATATCAAAGAGATAAAAGAAAATCTGATAGAGTGGGTGAAACGCCCTCAGGTGTGGGGATTTTTTGTGTCGGTAGCGGTTTTATTTGTAATATCATTTGCATTCTTCTATCCTGACGCTTCTCAGGGCAGAGTGTTGCATCAAAATGATATGATGCAAGGAGCCGCCAATGGTCAGGAGATTAAGGATTATATGGAGCAGACCGGTGAGAAATCTTGGTGGACCAACTCGTTAATGTCGGGTATGCCAGCGTTCCAAATCGCTCCAAGTTACACATCAAATTCGCTATTTAGTTGGATTAATGATCTTTATGGCTTGGGATTACCCGTGCCGTCTGACTTATTGTTTACAATGATGTTTGGGTTCCTTATATTGTTGTTTGCGATGCGTGTGCGGTGGTACTTCTCTTTGATAGGTGCAATTGCTTTTGGTTTCTCGACCTATTTCATCATAATCATAGGAGCCGGGCATATATGGAAATTTGTTACGCTTTCCTACATTCCTCCGACTATTGCCGGGATTGTGTTGTGTTATCGTGGCAAATATCTGCTTGGAGGTGCGCTTGCGGCATTGTTTGCGATGATGCAGATTGCGTCAAACCATGTGCAGATGAGCTACTATTTCATGTTTGTCATCGTGGGGCTTGTGATAACCTATCTTGTGATGGCTGTGAAAGAAAAAAAATTGAAGCAATGGTGCATTGCCACCGGTGTGTTGCTCGCTTCTGCTACACTTGCCGTCGGAGCCAATCTTCCAAGTCTGTATCACACCTATAAATACTCAAAAGAGACAATACGTGGTACTTATACCGAGTTGACCTCAGCCGAAGCCGAAAAATCAGCCGAAGCGTCATCAAGTGGTGTTTCTCGCGGTTACATGACACAATACAGCTATGGGAAATCAGAAACTCTTTCATTGTTGATACCCGACATCAATGGTGGCGCCAGCCATTTGTTGGGTGAGCTTGAAGAGGTTGAAAACTATGCGAAGAACAACTTTGAACCCGAAGATCAAATAGTTTCTCAATTTTTACCTTATTATACTCAGTATTTTGGTGGTGATGAAGGTACGAGTGGTCCGGTATATGTAGGTGCGATAATTTTTGTATTGTTCTTGCTTGGTTTCTTTGTTATTAAGAAGCCTATAGCATTGACATTGTTTATACTTACCTCGTTGTCGGTATTGCTTGCTCTCGGACGCAATTTCATGTGGTTTACCGATCTGTTTGCCGATTATTTACCGATGTATGAAAGTTTCCGCGCTGTTGAGTCGATACTTGTTATTGCCGAGTTTACCATTCCATTGTTGGCGGTGCTTGCGCTTCAGAAACTGTTTACGACTGAAAATGTGTGGGTAAAACACAAGGTGGCTATAATTTCGGTATTTGCCACAACAATGGTTGTGTGTCTTATAATTGCGATTGTTCCCGATATTTTTGGTTCTACAATCGGTGGAAGAGATACTGAGATGACAAACAGAATTGTTGAGGAGGCATTAAAACCAAACGGATTGTCGGACGTTCAAATTACAGCCGTAACGGCTAAATTGCATAATGAGATTAATGCATTGCGTTATTCAATGGTGTCGGCCGACGCTTGGCGCAGTTTCTGGTTTATCGCAGCTGCGTTAGGAGCTTTGTTGCTCTATTTCTATCGCAAGATACCCATGTGGATGTCATGCTCGATAATCGGAGTGCTTGTGCTTGGCGACCTATATTCTGTAAACAAGCGTTATGTAAATCATGATAGTTTCCATGATGAACCAATGGAGGTTATCTTTACCCCTCAAGAGATAGATAAGGAGATATATAGGCAAGCCGAAGCGAGAGGCTTGGGTGAAAACTATCGAGTGGTGAATCTTGACAATTTCGGTAGTCACCGTGAGAGCTATTTTCATAAATCGGTAGGTGGTTATCACGCTGCGAAACTCACACGTTATAATGATTTGATAAGCCATGGTATGAATGGTAATGTTTTGAGTATGCTCAACACCTGTTTTGTTATTCAAAATGGTAAATTATTACCCAATTTCGGTCTTGGCAACGCGTGGTTTGTTGGCGAAATCAGCTATGTTGACAATGCCGATGACGAGATGGCTGCGTTAAGCGTGATTGACCCGGCGGTTGAGGCGGTTGCCGATGCCAAGTTTAAACAAATTCTCGGTTCTGACATTCCCGCTGTTTCTGAGGGTGATGAGATTGTTGAAACAAGTTACGCGCCCAATAAACTGACTTATAAAGCCAAGAGTGTCAATGGTGGTCTTGCTGTATTTTCCGAAATTTATTTCCCATGGGGTTGGGAGGCAACAATCGACGGCAAACCGATTGAGATTGGACGTGTAAACTATGTGTTGCGCGCGATACGCGTTCCTGCCGGTGAACATGAAATTGTAATGACGTTCAAACCCAAGTCGGTCGAGACGACAGAAACGATAGCAACTATCTCAGTTATAATAATATATATAACATTGGTCGCTGCAATAGGATTTGCGCTCGTTTCTCTACGCAAGAAAGAAGAAGAGGAGATAAAAAAATAAAGTAGTGGGCCGACTGAAAAAATATTACACGGCGTTGCGACGCTACAACCGAAGCAAAGGCTACGGCATACACTCGCCGTATGCCTTCCGCTTTGTGTTGAGAGTGTTGCGCGAGCGTTGCCCCTATTATCAATATGAAGAAATCAAGTCAACACGCAAGCGTGCTGTTCAACTTGGTAAATCGGCTACCTCTAAGCGTGTAATATCCTATAGTAATGCCAAGATGCTTTTTCGTGTTACATGTCATTTCAATCCGCAGGCGATTTTGCAGATTGGCACAGTTTATGGAGTCTCTACAACTACAATGCTAAGTGTGTCGCAGACGTCACGCCTTGTAGTGTTGGATACCGAAACGTCAGCGAAACATATTTACTCTAAAATCACAGAGCCTGTCGCGTCGCGCATAGATATAGAAACCAATCTCACCGATGCGTTGGTGAGATATAATGAGATGCGAGGTGATGCGTCTCCCTACTTGTTTATAAACGATATCGTCGGTCTTGAAGATGATTTGTTGCCGGTGTGTGTTGATGTTATTAATAAAGGTGGAGTGATAATCATGCGCAATCTCTCACATTGCAAAGTTATGAAGCGACTTTGGCACGATATGGGTATAGCGGTAGGTCATGGTATGGGTTTTACAAATGAACGCATAGGTGTATTTGTGGGATTGCCGCATCTTCCGCGACAAAATTTCTATTTGTGGTTTTGATATGAGACGGTTTCCCTCCATCGATAAGTTGCTCGCCAATTACAATGCTTATATCATGCTTGAGCGAGGCATGTCTCCCAATACCATTGAGAATTATTCTCGAGATGTGTATAAATTGTTTTTTTATCTCAAAGACTATAATATCAATTTGCGTGATGTCACGCTTGACACTCTGCGTAGTTTTGTGACCGACCTTCACGATTTGGGAATTTCTCCACGCTCTCAGGCTCGCATCATTTCGGGGATAAAATCTTTTTTCAAATATCTTCAGATTGAAAATTATATAGAGTATAATCCGTCATTACTATTGGAGTCACCCAATATCGGTGTACACCTTCCTGATGTTTTGACTGTTGAGGAGATTGACGCTTTGGTCGATGCGGTGGATATGAACCTTGCCGAGGGACAGCGCAATCGTGCAATTATCGAAACGCTCTATGGGTGTGGATTGCGAGTATCAGAATTGATAAATCTTGAGATAAACAGAGTGTTCTTTGAGGAGGAATATATCGTTGTAAAAGGTAAAGGAAGTAAAGAGCGCATGGTTCCGATCTCTCCCGTGGCGTTGCATGAGATAAAACTCTATTTTGCCGATCGCGCCAAATTGAAGATAAAACCGGGCGAGGAAAACTTTCTGTTTCTCAACCGACGAGGAGGGCGATTGACACGAGTGATGATATTCTACGTCATAAAGCAGTGTGCCGAGCGAGCAGGCATTGAAAAGGAGATAAGTCCCCACACATTGCGACACTCTTTTGCCACTCATCTGCTTGAGGGGGGAGCCAATCTGCGTGCTATCCAGCAGATGCTTGGACATGAGAGCATCGCCACGACTGAGATTTATCTGCATCTCGACAATACACGCCTCCGCGAGGAAATCCTCACCCACCATCCCCGCAATATAAAATAGCGCTATATTTCGACCGGTGTACTCGCTCGTGATATAAGCCTGAATTCCCACCATATCATGATTGTGGTGGCGATTGTGGCAAACACGTCGGATGTCGGGAACGATGCCCACACACCATCCAGATTGAAATGCGTAGGCAATATCAACAATAGCGGAATGATGAATAGCACTTGTCGGGTGAGGCTGAGAAATATCGATTTTCCTGCTTTTCCGATTGATTGAAAAAATGTTGTCGATACAATTTGGAACCCTACCATCCAAAACGCCATCAATGAGATTGACAATCCATTTACCGTCGCATTGATGAGGTTGGCGTCGATTGTAAACGCGCTTGCGATATAGCTAGGGCACAGCAATCCTATTATACCTCCGGCGGTGGTTATTATGGTTGCCACGGCTACAGCTATCCAGTATGTGCGTTTAAGACGGTCGAAGCGCCCCGCGCCATAGTTATACCCGATAATAGGTTGCATCCCTTGGCACAACCCCACTACGATGGTGGTCAGCAACGAAGTGTAGGTGGTGAATATCCCCGCAGCGGCGACAGCCGAGTCGCCGCCATGTTTAAATAGTGATGTGTTGATAATCACGTTTATCGCACTGCCGGCCGCATTGACCACACTTGGCGCCGCCCCTATGGCTATGATGCTTGCGACAATTGCCCATTTCAACCGATATGTGCCTGGTGTGAAATGCAGATTGCTCGACTTTTTCACGAAATGTCTCATCACAAAAAATGTCGAGATGGCAACGGCTATGTCGGTTGCTATTGCCGCGCCTTTAATGCCCCAATCCAAGCCAAATATAAATATCGGAGCAAGAATCACGTTTATGCCGGCACTGATAAACATTGTTATCATTGCCTTGCGCGGGTAGCCCGATGATCTCATGATGCTGTTGAAGCTAAACATCACGTTCATCAGCAACATTCCCGGCAACATCCATTGCATAAAATCGCGGGCATGTGGCAATGATGCGTTGCTCGCCCCAAAGGCTATGAGTATCTCATCAATAAAAATCGCGAAAATTGCGATATACACAACGGCGTTGATTAGTATCATAACAAGCGCGTTGCCGAGCACCATTTCGGCGCTGCGTTGATTTTTGGCTCCAAGCAGTATCGATATGCGGGCTGCCGCTCCGGCTCCAATCAATATCCCAATTGCCGCCGAAAGGTTCATAACGGGAAAGGTTATGGCAAGACCGGCTATCGCTTCCGACCCTACACCTTGACCGATAAATATGCGGTCTATGACATTGTATAGCGACATCACAACCATGCCCACTATGGCAGGCAGACTGTAATCCAATAGCAGTCGTCCCACAGGGCGCGTTTCCAATTCTTGTAATTTCCCTTGTTTTTCCATAATTGCCGACAAAGTTACGCAATTGTTGGCGTTACTCAAACATTTATTTACACTATTATCTACCGGTTATCAACATTTTTTGTGTTGTTATCAAGTTGTAAATTACCATATTAACATACTTATCAACACCGCTGTTGATAAGTAGGAAATAAATTATTAACTTTGCCACATGGAAAAGAAAACGATTTGGGAGCTTGACCGCGACACGGTTGAACAATATAAAGAGAAGTCTAAGCTATCTATTGTTGTGGTGCTTGATAATATTCGCAGCCTCAACAACGTAGGCTCGGTGTTTCGCACCTCTGATGCTTTTTTGGTTGAGAAAATCATGCTGTGTGGCATTACCGCTACCCCACCCTCACCCGAAATACACAAAACGGCTCTTGGGGCTGAGGATTCGGTTGATTGGATATTTTATGAAAGCACACTTGATGCGGTAGCCGATCTCAAAAACGCAGGTTACACCATCTGTTGTCTTGAGCAAGTGAAAGGAAGTGTGGAGCTTCAGGAGTTTCAAGTTTCACAAGATGGCAAATATGCGATAATACTTGGCAATGAGGTTAACGGAGTAGATCAGCGAGTGGTTGATCAAGCCGATTATTGTCTTGAGATACCGCAATGTGGCACTAAGCACTCCCTTAATGTCTCAGTCTCGGCGGGGATTGCCATTTGGCACTTCTTCAACTCCATACAACACTAATTAGTACTTCAAATTCAACTATTTTGTGAGGCTTTTTGAGGTAATTTTGCTCCGAAGAGTATCTTACCTAATAGGTCGTTTGTGCGCAAAAATTTGCTGACCAACAGACAAATGCCTATTATAACCAAGCTTGTCGCGATAGAGATTATAAAAATAATGGTTGGGGAATTGAAATTGAAGGTTTTAACCCATGCCATCGAGTTGTTTACAAAGAAATAGTGAAGAAGATATACGTCCAGAGTTCTCCGCCCGATAAATTGCAACGCTTTTCCGATGCGAGAATTGTCCATATATTCTCCGTTTCTCATAAAGAAATAGAAAATGGAGAATATCCCGATCGTGGATAGGGTTAACTCAATGATTAAATAACTGCAATAGCCCTTCAGAAAAAATATCGCTCCGATAAACATTAAAACCACACCATTCATCATTATCGGATTGTTGTTGAAAATGAGTTTGACCTTATCAAAATGTTTCTTGGCTATAGTTCCGATGATAAAATAAATGAAGTATTCGGAATAACTCACCATATAATTATAGATGAATGGGTAGTTGTCTCGACACCAATCGCTAAAAGAAAATCTGAATAAAAAAAGTGCGCATATTAAAAGTGCGACGTTACATACTTTCTGTTTTCTTATAAGAAAATTGAATAATACATAGACAATAAAAAATTCAAACAAAGCGACCGTAAACCAATAACCATTTAATTTCACATCTATTCTGCTCTTGGAGAATACAAACAAGTGAATAGACATAAATATCGCGGTAGGGATAATCTGAACCAAAAACTTCTTGGATAGGAAGTTAATGCTGTTGGCAAGGTTCCATATTCGTTCATTTTTATATAGAATAAACCCACTGATAAAGAAGAAAAGTGGCATTCTGAATAGTTCAAAAAATTTTGAATAAGGAAAAATATCAACTCGTGAGAAAGTTGCGGTGTGTACACACACAACTAATATCATAGTGAAACCGCGAAGAGCATCAATATAGCCTATTCTTTGTTTTTTAGTCAGTTGGTTAGTTGTCATATTTTTATGATTTATCCAAACCAACAAATTTAGTGAAAATTTAAATAAGTAATGGTTCTAAAATCAATTTTTTACTTAAAATCGAAAATTTTTGAACTCTCATGGGGTGAAATAGAGCCATTCTTTACCACGGAGTCGCAGATTATCGCTATCAGGTTTGAGAGATATTTTTATCTCTGAGTCAGAGCTGGATATGTGATTTCTTTGTTTGTTTTATTTGGTTGATATTGAGGAATTGGCTAATTTTGTGCCGTCATTTAAAATTGTAGTTTCAAAAAAAACAAGATATTATGTCAACTTATACCGAAGATCAGCGCAAAGTGACCACTCATCGTCTTATTGAGATGAAACAACGTGGCGAGAAAATCGCAATGCTCACTGCTTATGATTACTCTATGGCAAAACTCATAGATGCCGCAGGCATGGATGTGATTCTTGTGGGCGACTCGGCGTCAAATGTGATGGCGGGAAATATGACAACTCTTCCCATTACGCTTGACCAAATGATTTACCATGCCAAGTCGGTAATCAAGGGTGTGAAACGCGCTCTTGTGGTGTGTGACTTGCCTTTTGGTAGTTATCAAGGTAACTCAAAAGAGGCTCTTGCGTCGGCAATTCGCATCATGAAAGAGAGTCATGCCGAGGCTGTGAAAATGGAGGGTGGTTCTGAAATACGTGAGTCAATCGAGCGCATTTTGTGTGCCGGTATTCCTGTTATGGGACACTTGGGACTCACGCCGCAATCAATTAATAAGTTTGGAACCTACTCGGTGCGTGCCCGTGAAGAGGCTGAGGCTCAAAAGCTCATCGAAGACGCCAAGATGCTTGAAGAGATAGGTTGCTTTGCTTTGGTGTTGGAGAAAATTCCCGCTACACTTGCAACCAAAGTAGCGCAATTGGTGTCTATCCCGGTTATCGGTATCGGTGCCGGTGGAGGTGTTGATGGTCAAGTGCTTGTGATGCACGATATGCTTGGCATCAACAAAGGTTTTTCTCCTCGTTTCTTGCGTCGATATGCCGACCTCTCTGCAATCGTCAACGATGCCGTGGCTCACTATATCGATGATGTGAAAACCCAGGATTTCCCCAACGAAAAAGAACAATATTAAGAGAAATCACCAAACAGCTATAGAATAAACTAATCAGTGGAATTTATAGAAATTCCCTTAAGAAACTATATATGTCACAAAAATTTAAACCATCCACACTCTGCGTGCAAGCGGGGTGGACTCCCAAAAAAGGTGAACCGCGAGTGCTTCCAATCTACCAAAGCACCACGTTTAAATATGACACAAGTGAGCAGATGGCTCGCTTGTTTGATCTCGAAGACAGCGGATATTTTTATACTCGCTTACAAAACCCCACCAATGATGCGGTTGCAGCCAAAATCGCAGCTCTTGAAGGTGGTGTGGCGGCGATGTTGACTTCGAGTGGTCAGGCTGCCAATTTTTACGCGATTTTCAACATCTGTCAATCGGGCGATCACTTTGTCTCGTCATCGGCTATCTATGGCGGTACATTCAATCTATTTGCCGTTACGATGAAAAAACTCGGTATTGAGGTTACTTTCATCGCTCCCGATGCGACTGAAGAGGAGATTGCTGCGGCATTCCGCCCCAATACTAAGGCTCTTTTTGGTGAGACGGTGTCAAATCCTTCTCTTGAGGTGCTCGATATTGAGAAATTTGCGCGTGTGGCTCATGCCAATGGTGTTCCCTTGATTATCGACAACACTTTTCCCACGCCCATTAACTGTCGTCCATTTGAGTGGGGTGCCGATATCGTCATCCACTCTACCACTAAATACATGGATGGACATGCCACATGTGTGGGTGGTGTAATCGTTGATAGCGGTAACTTTGATTGGGATGTCCATGCCGAGAAATTTCCAGGATTATGTACTCCCGATGAGTCTTATCATGGATTGACCTATACCAAAGCATTTGGCAAGTTGGCATTCATCACCAAAGCCACAGCTCAACTCATGCGTGACCTTGGCAGTATTCAGTCTCCACAAAACGCGTTTTTGCTTAACATCGGTTTGGAGACATTGCATCTGCGCATGCCTCGCCACTGTCAAAACGCGCTCAAAGTGGCTCAATTCCTTGAGAAAGATGAGCGTGTTGCATGGGTTAACTATTGTGACCTGCCCGGTAATAAATATCACGACCTCGCCAAGAAATATATGCCCAACGGCTCTTGCGGTGTGATTTCATTTGGCCTCAAAGGTGGACGCGAGGAGTCGATCAAATTTATGGACAGCCTCAAACTCATCGCTATTGTGACTCACGTTGCCGATGCGCGCACTTGTGTGCTTCATCCGGCGAGCCACACTCATCGCCAGCTTTCCGATGAGCAATTGATGGAAGCCGGTGTGCGTCCCGACCTCATTCGTCTCTCTGTGGGTATCGAAGATGTTGACGACATCATCGCCGACATTACCCAGGCTCTCAACGCTTGATAATACTCTCAACGCAATATCAAAAGGTGTGACCCGCAAAGTCGCACCTTTTTCATTCCAACATCATGTTATTGCAAAAAAATCCCTCATTGAGGGATTTTACATAGACAAATATATTTTGAAATGACATTATAATACCATTATAGCAGTTTGGCTTTAATTATTGATATAGCTAATCAATAGTGAGTCAGTTGATTATTAATAATTGTCAGAAAAAAATGTTCCGCATCGCTGAAATCAATAATTATTTTGTAAATTTGTAATTCAATCATAGACAATATAGTGTTATGCGACTTGTGATACAACGTGTGAGCCGGGCATCGGTGGCAATCGCCGGAGAAGTGAAGTCGTCAATCGGAGTGGGATTGATGATTCTCGTAGGTGTGCAACACGGTGACACGATTGAGGATGCGCGTTGGTTGGCAGCCAAAGCGGTAGCGATGCGTGTTTTTGATGACGCCAATGGTGTTATGAACCTCTCGGTTGCCGATGTCGGAGGGGAGATACTTGCAGTAAGCCAATTCACTCTCACGGCAAGTACCAAAAAAGGTAACCGCCCCTCTTACATCCGTGCCGCGGGTCATGATGTCGCAGTTCCTCTTTATGAGGCGTTTTGTGATATGGTCGCCGAGATGATGGGCAAGCCCACAGCACGAGGTGTCTTTGGTGCCGATATGAAAGTCGAGCTTGTCAATGACGGACCGGTAACAATTATAATCGATTCTCACCTGAAAGAATGAGCAACAACGATGACATAACATTGCGAGACGCGCAACAAACGGTTGATAACTGGATTAAAACAATCGGAGTGAGATACTTCTCGCCTCTCACCAATATGGCTATTCTTGCCGAAGAAACAGGAGAAGTGGCGCGCATCATGGCTCGCCGGTATGGAGATCAGTCGTTTAAAGAGGGTGAAACACCCAACCTTGCCGATGAGCTTGCCGATTTGCTGTGGGTTACAATCGCGATTGCCAATCAGTCGGGTATTGATCTTTCGGAGGCTTTTATGAACAATCTCAAAAAGAAAACTATTAGAGATAAGGATCGGCATTGCAACAATCCCAAATTAACGGAAAATAATAACAACTAAATACCACAACTATGGCAGATAAATATCGTGACACTATCGCAGCAAGCAAGGTCACTTATGATGATAAAGCAGTTAAAGACGCTGTTGAAAAAATTCTTACTAAGCATCTTGAGGAGAATAAGACTCAAGATGTTTATAAATTTCTTTTCAACGCGATTGACTTGACAACTCTCACGTCAACCGATTCTTCGCAATCGGTTGCTCGCTTTGTGGAACGTGTAAACGCTTTTGATGAGGAGCATCCTGAGCTTAAAAACGTTGCCGCAATATGTGTTTATCCCAATTTCGCTCAACTTGTGCGCACTGTACTTGAAGTGAGCGATGTCGATATAGCTTGTGTTTCGGGATGTTTCCCCGCTTCGCAATCGTTCATAGAAGTTAAAGTCGCAGAAACGGCACTTGCCGTTGATGCCGGAGCCGATGAGATTGACATCGTGTTTAACCTTGGCAATTATCTTGATGGCGATTATGAAGAGGTGTGTGATGAGATTGCCGAACTGAAATCGGCTTGTCGTGATGCTCGACTGAAAGTTATTCTTGAAACCGGAGCGTTGCAAACGGCTGAAAATATCAAAGCCGCTTCGATATTATCTCTATATTCGGGGGCGGATTTCCTGAAGACTTCGACCGGCAAAGACTATCCCGGAGCGAGTCTTGAAGCAGCCTATGTGATGGCTCAATGTATAAAAGAGTACTATGAGAAAACTGGTAATATGGTAGGTTTTAAAGCCGCCGGAGGTATTGCGACAACCGACGAGGCAGTTGCCTACTACACTATAATTAAAGAGGTTTTGGGTGAAAAATGGCTCACAAACGAGTACTTCCGCATCGGCGCAAGTCGTCTTGCCAACAATCTGTTGTCTGATATACTTGGAGAAGAAACAAAATTTTTCTAATTGTCAATAATTATGGAATACTGGATAGCGGTAAATAAAATCAAAGAGGGACCATTGACCGAGGAGCAAATAGCTCAACGCGACTTGGCTCCCGATACATTGTGTTGGCGTGAAGGGCTTGATTTGTGGATGCCTATTGCCGAAGTGCCTGAGTTGGCTCATCTTTTTGAGCAAAAGGATGACGACGTTGAGCAGACGTCGGTGGTCACTCCACCACCATTGCGACCTATGTCAGACTCTGCTCCCGCTACCGAAGTGCCGAAACAATTACAATCTCAACCGATGCAGATAAAATTGCAGGCAATACCCGCAAAATGTCCGCCAACTTATCTCGTGTGGGCGATTTTGTCAACTCTCTGTTGCTGTTTGCCTTTTGGTATCGCGGCGATAGTGTATGCCTCCAATGTGAAAACTAAATTCAACGGGGGTGATATTGAGGGTGCGATGAAATACTCCGAGCGTGCGGCATTGTGGGTTATCATCAGTTTTGTCGCGGGGCTTATTTCACTTCCGTTTCAGATAATCTTCTCAATAATATGATAAGAATTAAACGTCGTAGCATCGTTGTAATCGCTTTTTTGGTGGTTGTGGCGATGCTATCTGTTTACTTTTACTTTGACCCAAATGATAGCGTGTTTTTTCCTCGTTGCGTTGTTAAGCAACTCACCGGCTATGATTGTCCCGGATGTGGAAGTCAACGAGCTATCCACGCTTTGCTTCATGGCGACATAGTCACAGCGTGGCGTTACAACGCATTGATGCTGTTGTTATTGCCGTTATCTTTAATGCTTGCTGTCGCAGAACTTTATCAACAGCGTTTTCCCCGACTTTACAACATTCTTTATTCCCGGTGGAGCATTCTTGGAATACTTGCGGTGATAATCGTCTGGACTATCGGGAGAAACATTTGGTAGCGAGATTAATACTCGCTGAAAAATTTAGGTTTGATTACGATGCCAAGACGCAATGCCGAGTGATGTTCGTTATAGTCCAATAGCCCCTCGCCATAGCCATTGTAATACTGTAGGAACAGATATTGGTTCTCGTTTTTGAACACACGGTAATTCAACTCGGCGACAATGTTATAGTTAAAATTCCACCCCGCGCGCTTGGTAAACATCATTGACAACCCAAATCGTTTGTCATGGGTCGATGCCGTGAAGCCACCTTGCCACAATCCAGAGTAATTAAGAATATCTTGGTTGTTCTCTCCGTCGATAATCGGAATCCAGAATTTGCCGTGAACTATCAGGTTGTTGTCAATCATGATGTTTGCTCCAAATGAGATTTTATTCCATGAGCGACTATCCAATTGACTTTTCCCATTGCTTTCGTGCTCAAGTGTCAACATTATTTTTCCGATATAACGGTTCTTTACAAATAATGGTTTGGCAAGACCGATACCCGGATTGAAATTCAGGTCGGTCATAGGCATTGACTCCTGAAGTATATTCCAAAAACACTTCTGTGTATAAAACAAGTATAGGTGTGTACCCCATGGAAGTGTTGAGTTGGTGAGGCGTTGCGAGATGGATAATTGAAATTTCACATCGGTGTTTCTTGCTGTAGGATGAGTGATTTTCGATGGCCCGAAGATGAAATAATTATCTTTGTAAAGAGAGAAATGAGGTTGGTTGTCAAAAGCTCTTCTCACACTATCGCTATCAAAAGGGGCATTACCGATTGATGTGATTTGACCATTGACAACTATGGTTGTCAACATCACAATCACGCATAATATAACTCGTTTAAACAGTCTCATTTTTCAATTTGCAAAGTTACGATGTTTTTATAACCTGGGAAAATCACAAATGGCGTTTTTTCTATCCGATAATTCTCATTTTTCTTAGAAACAAGGATATGTTATTTTTGGTTTACGTAAGTTTAAATTTTGAAAAATGAGTGTTTGCGAAGAAAAAGAATGTAAAATGCCGGAAAATCATTTTTTTCTGAGTATTTTTGTGGTAAATAAAATTTGGAAAGTGTGAAACATGTTTTTTCTATATTGGCGTTATTGTTGAGTTTGGCTGTCGCAAGTTGTGGTTCCGGTGAGGAATTCAACATTAATGGCACTGTAAAAGGTCTTGGCAATCAATCGCTCCAATTGGTATATTATGCCGATGGTGCAGTTGTGACAAAAAACTCTACAACCAACAATGGCGCTTTTTCATTCAAAGGCTCGTCATCAAATCCCGTTATCGCCGAGATTTATGCCGGTGGCGAAGGGTTGATAGGGCGTGTGGTTGTTCAAAATGGAGATAAATTGGATTGTGAGTTTGATAAGTCCAATATATATAATCCGAATATCAGTGGCACAATTGCCAATGAGGAGTGGTCAAAATTCTTGCGTGATAATTCCTCTGTTTTGGCTTCGGGCAACACGGCGCAGATAAACCAATTGATTGAGAAATATATAGTGGGTCATAAAGATAACATTCTCTCTACGCTATTGCTTGTCACCGAGTATGACGCTTGTGGAAATGAACGTCGGGCCGACTCATTGCTGTCGGTTATTAACGACAATGTTTGTCCGCAATCGATTGTAGAGAGTTTCTCGGTGATGCTTACGCGTGTGAATAGTTCTGTGGCGCGTGGCAATTTAATAAGCATGACACTATACACCTCTGGCGACACTACAATTGTTTACAATCCCACTCGTTCGACAATGTCTTTGTTGTGTATCACCACCGAGCGAGGCGACTCTATCGCATCAACTCTGCGTGAACTGAATGAGAGATATGAAGATCGCCGTTTGAAAATCGTGGATTTGTCTCTTGAAAACGACACGACCGATTGGAAGCGCGCGATTGAGCCTGATAGTGCTGCTTGGTTGCAAGCTTGGGCTCCGGGAGCAGTCATGGCTCGTCCGGTGGAGCGTCTTGGTATTCCTCGCACTCCCTATTTCATTGTTGTTGATTCTACTTCAACGCAGATTTATCGTGGCACATCGCTTTCGCTCGCAACCGACATTATTAAATCACACCTTAAATAAACTGATATGCTTGTTAAAACCTACGGGGCGGCTGTATATGGCATTGATGCTATTCTTGTGACAATCGAGGTCTCGGTTGAGACCGGAATAATGTTTTGCATCGTAGGTTTGCCCGATACTGCCGTTAAGGAGAGTTATCAACGTGTGCTCTCGGCAGTCAAGCAGTCGGGACAGGAATTCCCGCGCCGTCGAGTGGTGGTAAACATGTCTCCCGCCGATGTGAAGAAAGAGGGTGCTGCCTACGATCTCCCGATAGCGATAGGCATACTCGCCGCCGATGGCAAGTTGCAATCTCCCAACCTTGGCGACTATCTCATAATGGGGGAACTTTCGCTCGATGGCTCGGTGTTGCCGATTAAAGGAGTGTTGCCTATGGCGATAAAAGCACGCGAAGCGGGCTTTAAAGGCATGATAGTCCCGCAAGCCAATGTTACAGAGGCTGCCGTGGTCAACAACATTGACGTGTATGGGGTTGATAATTTGGCTCAAGTTATCGCTTTTCTCAATGGCAACCATATTCTTCATCCGACGGTTATAAACACGCGAGAGGAGTTTAAAAACGCCTCAGGTGAGTTTGATTTTGACTTTGATGAGGTGAAAGGTCAGGAAAATGTGAAACGAGCTTTTGAAGTGGCGTGTGCCGGTGGTCATAACATTCTGCTTGTGGGACCTCCAGGGTCGGGAAAATAAATGATGGAAAAGCGACTCCCATCAATACTCCCTCCGCTCACACTGCAAGAGGCTCTTGAAACAACCAAAATACATTCGGTAGCCGGAAAACTCAAGCGAGGCTCAATGTTGATGACACAACGTCCGTTCCGTTCGCCCCACCACACAGTGTCGCCTGTGGCACTTGTCGGCGGTGGAGCCAATCCTATGCCCGGTGAGATCTCACTTGCTCATAACGGCATCTTGTTTCTTGATGAGTTCCCCGAATTTTCACGCTCGGTGCTTGAAGTGATGCGTCAACCACTCGAAGACCGCCACATTACCGTTTCAAGAGCAAAATATACTGTTGATTACCCTGCCGGATTTATGCTTGTAGCGTCGATGAACCCATGCCCTTGCGGGTATTATAATCATCCTACAAAAGCGTGTACATGTGCACCGGGCCAAGTCAACAAATACCTTAGCCGCATCTCAGGTCCCCTACTCGACCGCATTGATATTCAGTGTGAGATAATGCCTGTGCCGTTTGAGGAGCTTTCTTCACTTAAAAAAGGGGAAAGCAGTGCTGCGATACGTGAACGTGTGATACGTGCGCGAGCTATTCAGACCGAACGATTTCGTGATGAGCGCGAGATTCATTGTAATGCTCAGATGAACTCTCGCTTGATTAATGAGTGGGTGCGTCTCGATGATAAGTCTAAGGAGATATTGCACAACACCATGACACGATTTGATATGTCGGCTCGTGCCTATGACCGCATATTGAAAGTGGCACGCACCATTGCCGACCTTGACAATAGTCCAATGGTGGAACCCCGCCACATAGGTGAAGCTGTGAGCTATCGCAACCTCGACCGAGCATCTTGGGGCATGACAACTCTCCCCACCCCATTCTAAAATTTACAAACTATATTTGTTACGTCCGTAAGAATTTTATCAAATGATAAGTTTGATGTTTTTATTGGAGGTGTAAAGGTTAGCATATTATTGATTCGGTTAAAGGGGTGTTTATGTGTTTTTGGTAATTTGAGAGTACTGTTAAAAAATAAGTCAAAAAACGTTTTATTAAACACCGAAGAGCCGTCATCTCGACGGCTCTTTGATACTTATACTAACCTTAAATTATACCAATTAAAAAGCTGTTTCTGTTTTTTCAAAATATATATAGTAGTAGGTTTAAAGGGCTTATTCAGAAAAACAGCTTTTAATCTTAAATCAATTGTTTTCTGTTTCTGATACAAAGTTAGCAAGCGGGCTACCCCAAAAGCAAATTTCGAGGTGCATATTGGATGAACCTTATGGGGTTTTGTGTTGAAATGGTTGGTTTTGCTGACGAAATGGTCGTGCGATTAATCGGCGTTGCGTATAAAGTGTATGCGCGATATTATCACGTCTATGGGCAAGAGACTTTCATCTGACTCAAATAATAGTCGGTCGTCGGGGATTATGGTTGCGGTGTCGGGATTGAATTTTTCGCCGAGAGATATATAGAAGCCTTGTTGCAATAGTGTTTGGGCAAGTTGAGGTTTACCTCTGAAACCGTGAATAATCCATGGTTGGGAGGGGCGCATTTGCTTGCGTAGGGCTATTATCTGTTGGTGGGTTTTTACGGCATGAATTATGAGAGGCTTTTGGAATGTCTCGCTCAACTCAATCTGTTTGATGAAAAGTTCGGTCTGGGCATTCAAGTCTCCACCTTTTAACGCGTCTAAGCCGGCTTCCCCTATCGCAACGACTTGTGGGTTGGCGCACAAGGTTTCAAGGCGAGAGAGAGTCTCTGAGGTGGCTTTTGTTGTGTGCCATGGGTGTATGCCTACGGAGTGTATCGCGTCGGGTATTATCTCATCATCGGGGGTGATGTTGATTATCGCCGAGTTGATGCGAGATGGGTCGTGGGTGTGTATGTCAAGAAGGGTGAACATTGTCATGGCACAGGGTCATATCCGCTTCCTCCCCACGGGTGACATCGACCGATGCGCTTTATTGCGAGCCAACTGCCTTTTATCGGTCCGTGCTTACGCAACGCTTCAATGGCATATTGGCTACAGGTGGGAGTGTAGCGGCAAGATGCGGGTAGCATTGGGGATATGCAGTATTGGTAGAACTTAATTGGCAGTATCAACAACCAACTGATTGCTCGTTTTATCATCGGTGATTGCGGGTTGTGGTGTTTCTGTTATTTTCTTCAGAAGTCTCTTCATTGAGTGCTCAATCACGCGATAAGGGGTGAGTTTGTTGGCTACATATATGAAAGCGATATCAATGTTTGAGTCATCTGTGAGGGTGTAGTCATGGTGATTGAGGCGATAGGCTTCGCGTATGCGGCGACGCATTGTGACGCGGTCAACGGCATGGCGCAATCGTTTCTTGGGAACCGAAATCATGAATTGCATCTGCGCCCCGCGGGTGCGACGTTCGTTTTTGCGCCATACCGCGCGCAGGGGAAATGCAATCGCTGCCATTGAACCCTCTTTGGAAAAAAGTAGGTCAATGGCAGTGTTACTGCAAAGTTTCTCTTTCTTATATAGTCGTAGAGATGTCACAATCATTCTTGTTCACACTTGGCTTCCTCTTTTAGGAAAAGCTCAAGCGCAGCTGTCATAGATGGAGCTTTGGGTGATGGAGCCTCAATGTCAAGGCGCAGTCCGGCGTCACGCACTGCTTGAGCAGTGGTGCTGCCAAAGCTACCGATTCTGATATCATTTTGCTTAAATTCAGGGAAGTTCTTAAGCAATGAGTCGATACCCGATGGGCTGAAGAATAGCAACATATCATAGTCAAACTTCTCTTCGGGAGTGAAGTCGTTGCTGACGGTGCGATACATCACAGCCTTGGTGTAGTTGATTTTGTGGTTGTCAAGGATGCTGAAGTCGTCTTTATGCACGTTTGAGATGGCATAAAGGAATTTTTCCTTGTTGTGTTTTACCAAGAAAGGAACGAGGTCTTCTAATTTACCGGTCTTGCCATGGAAAATTTTGCGTTTGCGATAAATTATATATTTCTGAAGATATAGAGCGATAGACTCTGTAGTGCAGAAATACTTCATGGTGTCGGGGATGTTTACACGCATCTCTTCGCAAAGACGGAAGAAATGGTCAATGGCTGTGCGTGCTGTAAAGATTATTGCCGTGAAATCTGAAATTGCGATTTTAGATTGGCGAAATTCTTTAGCCGACAATCCTTCTACCTTGATAAAAGGACGAAACTCAATCTCAACGCCATATTTTTCAGCAATGTCGTAGTAGGGCGATTTCTCTGAAGTTGGTTTTGGTTGCGAAACCAATACTTTTTTTACTTTCACTCTTCTAAATGTTTGGTTTAATGTGTGTTACAGAAATACTGTTTGTACACTTCTATAAACAAAAATTAACGGGATAATTTCCAAGGTGCAAAGGTACAAAATAAAATAAAGCAAAGAAGAAAAATCGTTATAAAAAATCCTAAAACCTTTGTAAATAAACACAATACGGAATATCGCATAAAGCCCTGCTGCAATAAAAATCATCGTGGAAGAGAGTGTTGGGTATAGCAATGCAACAAATGCAAGTGGTAATAAAGCAAAGCCTAGCAATACTTGAGATGCGCTAAATCCCTTTGTCCACTGTTGTGAAGAAGTTGGATCGGTAAAGACATATCCGATAACACGATATGCGACCAATTGACAAATATAATAAATTCCCACAATGCCTATTGTAAGAAAAGAAGTAGAGAGCATTTCTGTATTTGATATGGGATAGCTTTGATTGAAATGCAACATTGTTAAGACTCCGGCATATACACAGAATTGAACGACAAGCAACAGCATGACGCGCGCCTCGTTGGCAGTGTGCTCTTCAAATACGTTGGCTTGTTTTCTAACGACAAACAGGCTATCGGTCAAAGTGGAAAACAATCGTCGGCAGTGTTTGAAATTAAACACGACAAGTAGCAACATCACGAGTAAGAGAGTTTGTAATCCTGTATCATATCCTGGATTATAATTGCGGGCAATGCCATCGATTCCTTGTCGGATTGATGTTGATTGAGATGTCACTATTGAAACCGAGTCAATCATTTTATTGTCGTCAATACTATATTTTTTGAGAAAACACCGATACTTCTGAGGTTGATAGGGCGAGAGCGATTGCTTCGTCGGGAGTTGTGACGACTTCCCATAGCTGGGCATGGTCGGGGCGCATAAATTTCTCGTTGATTGCAGTATCAAGCATCTTCAACAATGAGTCATAATATCCGTTGGTGTTGAGAATGATGATTTTGCCCTTATATAGTCCGAGTTGTCTCCATGTGATTATTTCAAGCAGTTCCTCAAGAGTTCCACATCCTCCTGGCATTGCAATAGCGGCAAATGACAGGTGTGCCATCAACTGCTTGCGGGAGTGCATGTCGTCGGTTATCTCAAGGTGGGTCAATTGTGGGTGATGCCAATTATGCTCAACCATAAACCGGGGTATCACCCCAATTGTGGTTCCGTTTTGGTTCAATGCTCCATTTATTGCGGCGCCCATCAAACCGGTGTTGCCGGCTCCACACACCAATGCCTTACCGGCCCGGGCAATTAACTGTCCGAGCCGGTGTGCCGCATCGATATATATTGAGTCGATTAGAGCGCTTGAGGCGCAATAAACGCATATCGCTTGATGGGGTTGAAGCATATTAACTCCTTATCGACGTTCCATTTAGTTGATGATGTCAAAGCCGGTGTAGCGACGCAAACATTCGGGAACTACAATTCCTTCTGGTGTTTGGTTGTTTTCGAGCAATGCTGCCATGATGCGTGGCAATGCGAGTGCCGAGCCGTTGAGCGTGTGACACAAGTGGGTTTTCTTGTCTTCTCCGCGATAACGGCATTTTAAGCGATTGGCTTGGTAGGTCTCAAAGTTTGAAACCGATGATACTTCGAGCCAACGTTGTTGTGCTGCCGAGTAAACCTCAAAGTCAAATGTGATAGCTGATGTGAAGCTCATGTCTCCACCGCAGAGACGCAAGATGTGCCAAGGTAAGCCGAGTTTGTCGAGCAATCCTTGAACGTGGTCTTTCATCTCTTCGAGTGCCGCGTATGAGTTCTCAGGTTTCTCGATGCGCACGATTTCCACTTTGTCAAATTGGTGCAAGCGGTTGAGCCCGCGCACGTCTTTACCATAGCTGCCTGCTTCGCGACGGAAACAAGCTGAGTAGGCGCAGTTTTTAACCGGGAGTTGCGCATCGTTAAGGATTACATCACGATAGATGTTGGTAACGGGTACTTCGGCTGTGGGAATGAGATATAGATTGTCGAGTTGACAGTGATACATTTGCCCTTCTTTGTCGGGTAATTGTCCTGTGCCGTAACCTGATGCCTCGTTTACGACGTATGGTGGTTGAACTTCCACATAGCCTGAATTGCCGGCTTCATCAAGGAAGAATTGTATGAGCGCGCGTTGCAATCGGGCACCTTTGCCGATATACACCGGGAAGCCTGCGCCGGTGATTTTTACTCCGAGGTCAAAGTCTATCAAGTTATATTTCTTTGCCAAGTCCCAGTGTGGAAGTGCGTCAGTGCCGAGTTCGGGCATCTGTCCACCGGTTTTTTCAACAACGTTGTCTTCGGCGGTGCGACCTTCGGGCACCATCTCACATGGCATGTTGGGGATTGACAACAAGATGTTGCGCACCTCCTCTTCAACCTTTGCAAGGTCTTCGGCGATAGTTTTTTGAGATTCTTTGAGAGTGGCAACAGAGGCTTTGGCTTCTTCGGCTTCGGCTTTTTTACCCTCTTTCATGAATTTGCCGATTGTGGCGGCATATTTGTTTAGCTCGGCAGCTTGATTGTCGTTTTTGAGTTGCAACTCACGACGTTGGGCGTCTAAAGCGAGAATTTTCTCGATAGCTTCGGCGCCATCAAATCCTTTAACGGCAAGACGAGCGATGACGTGTTGAGGATTTTCTTTGATTTGTTGTATGGTTAACATAAACGTGTATTCTTAGTGTGTAAATTTTATTTTTATGCGAGAAGTTCTTTCACTTTGGCTGAGATGGCGCGACCATCGGCACGTCCTGCCAATGCTTTGCTTGCCACGCCCATTACTTTGCCCATTTCCTTGGCTGAGGTAGCTCCTACTTGCTCGATGATTTTTTTCAATTCGGCAGTAAGTTCCTCATCGCTCAATTGCTTTGGTAGGTAATCTTCGATTACTGCTACTTCGGCAAGCTCGTTGGCTGCAAGCTCAGGACGATTTTGTTCCTCATATATGCGTGCGCTTTCGCGACGTTGTTTCACCATTTTCACAAGTATTTTCATCGCGGCATCGTCGCTGAGAGTGCCGTCGCCACCTTTGGCGGTTTTAGCTTCAAGAAACTCTTTTTTAACACCGCGTAGCGCTTCAAGGCGCACTTTGTCTTTGGCTAACATGGCCGACTTGATGTCGGCGCTAATCTTGTCAAAAAGATCCATAATTGTATAATTTATTTATTGACCACAAAATTACAATTTCTCTGCCTAATCTCAAAGAAATCAGTGATTGTAAATTGTGTTTTGTCGATTAATTTCTGAAACGTCGTGTTGAGTGTTATTGAATAGTTTGGAATTATATTGTTGGTAATGCGTGAATGTCAGTGAGAATTTGTACTGCGGTTTCCACTGTTTCCACCGATGAAATAGCTATGCTACGGCGATTGTTGTTTTCGCGTATGCGGCAACGTCGTGCATTATGTTGCAGGTAGTTAAGTATCTTTCCAAACATGGGGGACTGATAGTAGGCCTTGTTGGAGTCATCAACAAAATAGATATACATTACCTCTTGTTTCAACACTACTTTCTCAACTCCGAGTTGGCGTGCGAGGCGACGTAATCGAGGGATGCGCAATAGCTCGGCTGTGACTGAGGGGATTTTCCCGAAACGGTCTTCAAGGCGCGATTTAAACGCTTGCAAATCCATTTCGCGCTCAATGCTGTCAAGCTCTTGATATAGGCTTATGCGTTCACTCTCTTGTGGCACATAGGTCGCTGGCAATAGCAATTCCATGTCGCTCTCAATGACGCAGTCGGCAACATATTCTTTCTCGTTCTTATCATCTTCTGAGGTGAATGTGTCGGAAAATTCTTCGGTGCGCAATTCGACAACCGCTTCTTTGAGGATTTTCTGATAAGTCTCATAGCCAAGGTCGGCGATGAAACCGCTTTGCTCGGCGCCAAGCAGGTTCCCTGCCCCGCGAATGTCGAGATCTTGCATTGCTATGTGTATTCCGCTACCGAGGTCAGAGAAACTCTCGATTGCTTGCAGTCGGCGACGAGATATGGGGTTTAACGGTATGTGAGGTGGTACAAGCAGATAGCAAAACGCTTTGCGACTACTGCGCCCTACCCTACCTCGTAGTTGGTGTAACTCGCTCAACCCAAAGTTTTGAGCGTTGTTTATGATTATGGTGTTGACGTTGGGCATGTCTATCCCCGACTCGATAATTGTTGTTGCGAGTAGCACATCATAGTCGTGGTTGGCAAAGTCGATGATTGTTTTTTCGAGTTTGTCGGGTGGCATCTGTCCATGTCCCACAACGGTGCGGGCATCGGGGACGAGGCGTTTTACCATTGCTTCGAGTTCATAAAGCCCTTCAATGCGATGATTTATGATAAATACCTGTCCGTTGCGTGACATCTCAAAGTTTATGGATTCTGCAACTATATCGTCGTTAAGAGAGTTGACCGAAGTAACAATCGGGTAACGGTTGGCAGGCGGTGTGGTTATTGCCGACAGATCACGCGCTCCCATGAGGGAGAATTGCAATGTGCGTGGTATGGGGGTGGCGCTCATGGTCAATGTGTCAACATTGACTTTCATCTGCTTTAGTTTTTCTTTTACCGCAACACCAAATTTCTGTTCCTCATCAACAATCAGTAGTCCAAGGTCTTTAAATTTCACATCTTTGCCTATGAGTTTGTGAGTGCCTATGAGTATGTCGATTGAACCATTGGCGAGGTCGGCAAGAATTTGTTTGACCTGCTTGGGGGTGCGTGCTCGCGAAATGTAATCGACTCTTATCGGGAACTCTTTCAGGCGGTCTTTAAAAGTGTTGTAGTGCTGATAGGCAAGAACGGTGGTGGGAACGAGTACGGCGGTCTGCTTGCTGTCGGTAGCGGCTTTGAACGCTGCGCGTATGGCGACTTCGGTTTTGCCAAATCCCACATCTCCACATATCAATCTGTCCATTGGGCGAGGACTCTCCATGTCGGACTTAACGGCATTGGTCGCGGTTAATTGGTCGGGGGTATCCTCATATATGAATGAGGCTTCAAGTTCTTGTTGCAAGTAAGAGTCGGGAGAGAAACTATATCCTTGCTCATTCTTGCGTGCGGCATATAGTTTTATCAGGTCGCGGGCAATATCTTTGAGTTTACTCTTGGTGCGTTCCTTGACGCGGTTCCATGCGCCGGTTCCCAACTTGTTGATTTTTGGGGGTACACCCTCTTTCCCTCGATACTTAGACAATTTGTGAAGCGCGTGAATACTCACAAAAATGATGTCGTCGTTTTGGTATGTGAGTTTAATCATCTCTTGGGTACGTCCATTCACGTTGGTGCGCAACAATCCGGCAAATTTACCCACACCATGATCGACATGCACAATGTAGTCTCCCACTTCGATCGCGCTTAATTCTTTGAGCGACAAAGCGAGTTTCCCTGAGCGGGCGCGGTCGCTTTTGAGATTGTATTTGTGGAAGCGGTCAAATATCTGGTGGTCGGTGAACACACATATTTTGGTGACATGATCAACAAAACCCTCATGGATTGTGGAGTGTACTGGTGTGAAAGATATATCATCTCCCCTATCCTCAAAGATCGCTCTTAATCGCTCTATCTGTTTTTCGCTGTCGCTTAGGATGTATAGTTTGTATCCGTCGGCAAGCATTTTGGTGAACGACTCGCTGATGAGGTCAAAGTTTTTGTGATATATCCCTTGCGGGGAGCAATTGAAGTCGATAGCCGCTTTGGCTTGGCTGTCGGGTTGCGCTCCGGCGGTAAACCTTATCTGCTTGAAACGATTAAACTTCAACGCAAAATCATCGGCATCGACAACTTGTTTCATTGCGTTTTTATCACCCTCCTCGGCGATAAGCGCGCTGTCGGAGAATGTCTCGATTGAGATTGCTTTTATGCGGTCGATGGTGTAGTCGGCGTCACGCACTGCGATGAGTGTGGATTGTGGCATGAAATCAAGTATCGATTGCCCGTGAGAGTGTCGTGTGACGTTTGAGGTGATAGCGACTTCGTCAAGACGTTGCTCCGATAGCTGGGTCTCGATGTTGAATGTGCGTATCGAGTCAATCTCATCTCCAAAAAAGTCGATGCGGTAAGGTAGCTCGTTGGAATATCCGAATATGTCAAGAATGGACCCGCGCACGGCGAAATGCCCCGGCTCATATACATAATCTTCCTCAACAAATCCGTTGTCGCGCAACCACTTTTCGGTCTCGGTTAGGTCAACTGTCGCGTTAACTTTCAGATGTATCGTGTGGCGGTCGATTGTCTCTCTTGAGGCAACCCTCTCGGCGAGTGCCTCGGGATAGGAGATGACAAAACGCAATTGCTTGTCGCTGTGCCAATGGTTAAGTGCCTCGGTGCGCAATATCTGAGACGGCGGGTCAACTTGCCCATATTTTATGTCACGCTTGTAGCCCGATGGGAACATCAACACGGCATTCTCTCCAAGGATGCGCTCCAGGTCGTGATACAGATAGCCGGCATCGTCAAGATTATCGCCGATAACCAATATGGGGGTTTCGTGCGATGGCATTGCGGCAAGCAACATTGCCACCGACGACCCGGCAAGAGAATAGTATGAGGTGCATAACACGTCGCCGCCAAGCGATTTTTCAATTGCTCGGCGACGTTGTTGTGATAGAAATATATCGGTTAACTCCTGTATTGTCATTATTTATCCTCTTTGGTCGGAGAGAGTATTGCCGCATATTGTTTTGGGTCAAGAAGTATCGCGCTTCCCATTGCTATATCCTCATCATGGTTGAGGTTGTTTTCAATCACTCCTGAGTCGTAGTAATAGCGTCTGACAATCTCTGAGACTAAATAGCGACTCACTTCGTCTCGGTGGGTGTCAAGGTCGCGTTTCAAGTCTTGTTTTAGCAACGCTTCCAATATGTCGAGTTGGGCGACGACGCTGTCGGTCATGTATCCGGTGGCTTCAACAACCTCACGCAAGTCTGACAAACGTTTCTCACACAATTTGTCATACTCAAATTTTTCGGGGTCAACAAATTGAGAGAAATCGGTATAAATCGAGTCGGTTATCTCAAAATCTCGAGGCGCGGCTATTGATGGAGTTGTCGCGGCAAAACGGTTGGCATAATCAAACACCCAATTGTCAACCACAAGAGCATAGGTCAAGACCGAAATATCTTTAAGTGTGACAGTCGAGTCGGGGGTTATGCCTCCTCCGTCGCGCACGATGCGTCCGTTGGCTGTCGGATATTCGGTTGTCAGGCTGTCGGGCATGCGACCAACAGAACCGTCTGGATTGCGATGAGAGTAATCTATCGCTTGAATGAGGCGTCCGCTCGGGATGTAGTATTTAGATATTGTGACTTTCAGCATCCCCTCGTATGGTAGCGGTCGCACACTTTGAACCAACCCTTTGCCGAAAGAGCGACGCCCTACGATGACCGCGCGATCAAGGTCTTGAAGTGCGCCGGCGAGAATTTCAGAAGCCGAGGCGGTGTTGTCGTTTACCAATACTACGATAGGAATTTCGGCATCTAAGGGGCGTGAAGTGGTTTTATAAACCTTTTCGTTTAATTGGCTTTTGCCGCGGGTGCGCAAAACTTCGGTGTTTTTGGGGAGAAACATTCCCAAAATTTTTACAGCTTCTTCGAGAAGCCCCCCGCCATTATTGCGCAAGTCAAGCATCAGAGAGGTTATTTGATGATTGTTTTTGAGGTCGATAAACGCATCTTTTACTTCTGAGGCGGTTTTCTCGTTGAATGTGGTGATGTCGATGTATCCGATGTTATCTTTGATAACACCATAATATGGCACCGGGTCAATCTGAATTTTTTCTCGGGTGATGTTAAAAGTCAAGATAGAATCGTTGACATAGGGGCGTTTTACGGTGACAGAGACGTTTGTACCGGCTTGTCCTCGCAATCGTTCACTTACTTTCTCACTTGTCCAGCCAAGCACTGTGTCATTGTCGATTTTCATTATCAGGTCGCCGGGACGTATGCCCACATGTTGAGCGGGCGAGCCCTCGCGTGGTTCAGAGAAATACACTTTTCCGTCTCGTTGCATTATGTAGGAGCCGATGCCGGCATATTCACCGGTTGACACGGTCATAAAATCCTCTTGATCCTCGACAGGGATATATTCGGTGTAAGGGTCGATGTCGGCGAGCATGGCGTTGATTGCTGTTTCGATAGACTTGCGGGCATCGATGGTGTCAACATAGTACATTTGCAATTCCTTGTAGATAGAATTGAAAATATCAAGGTTGCGAGATATTTCGGCTTTGTCGCTACGAGTGGCGGCGTTGCCAAATAAAGCCGAAAGAGTGGTTATCCCGGCAACTAAAATAAATAATAGCTTTTTCATCGAGTAAAAAAATATGTGTTGATAAAAGTAAATTTCAAAATTGAACGACTAAGTTACATATTATTATCGCAAAATCGGTACAAAAATGCACAAAAAAGCATTAAAAACTCATTTTTGAGTGATTTTTTTTCAAAATTGATTGCATATTTCGGAATTTGAGATTAATTTTGCATCGCAATTCCCGAGAGGGGGTATTTTTGCAACCCGCTTCAGTAGCTCAGTTGGTTAGAGCACCTGACTGTTAATCAGGGGGTCGTTGGTTCAAGCCCATCCTGAAGCGCAAAATAAATTTTAGTAGTTAGACAGACAAAATGCTTCAGTAGCTCAGTTGGTTAGAGCACCTGACTGTTAATCAGGGGGTCGTTGGTTCAAGCCCATCCTGAAGCGCAAAAGCCACAATTCTTACACGGAGTTGTGGCTTTTTGTTATGGGTATGTCTCGTTTCTACTGTGACTTGTGGATGCGTGTCATGATTTTATGATATCCTACTTTAATCCAAAAACACGCTGCGTATATCAGTAAAAATGCAATTGCGGCAATAAGTAGATAGCCTAAAACCTTAAGAACGGTTATCAGAGCCACGCCTATAGCAGCTAATGCTCCTAATGCCAATACAAAAAGCAAAATCGTTATTAAAGCGAGTAATGTAAAAAATGACATAACTACAATGTGTTTGGATACACAAATATAGCGAAAAAAATAGGAATTGCAATGGGTAGAATGGGGGTTGGAGGAGTCGTTGAGGTATCTACATAAAAAAATTGATTGTCATCGCGACAACCAATCTCCTTAACCTTAAATCTAATACCATGAAAAACACGATGCAAAGGTAGTGTTTTTATGTTATATAGCATAATTTTATAAGAGTAATTTGCTAATGATTAACATAGTTTAACCTATGTGTGATTGATTATTAGTTGCTCATTACAAGTAGAAACATGGATAAGTGGGTGAGTATCATTATGATAAGTAATATCCATGTCATTTCTCGACGATTGGCATAAGATTGATATGCGAGATAGGCTGAGGCGATGGTGTAGATGGGGTAAATCCACAAAAAGGTCTTAATCCCTCCCTCGGCCGATGCTTGCGACAGCAAATAGGGGAGCATGACAGCCGGGAGTGAGCATATAACGATTAATATCGTCAACCATATAGGAACTTTTTTATCGCTCATGATTTCTGTCTCTTATTTTTTTCAGCCAAATAGGCTTTAACTGTTTCTTTTATGCCTCGTTCAAGCGGGAATTGCGGGTTGAAACCAAAATCGTGTTTGGCGTCGCTCACGTCACATGACCAGTTGCGTTGTTTCATGATTTTGAACTTGTCGCGGTTGAGGGTGCTTGGGCGCATCTTTGCTACACCCCATTTTTCTGCAAATAATGAGGCGATATAGACAATCCACATGGGGAGTTTCATAGGGATAACCCATTTCACGCCAAGCTCATGCGCCACGATTGAGCGAAATTCCTTTTGGGTATATGCCCGATCTTCTGAGATGATGTATTTTTTCTTGACAACACCGGCTTCGATGGCGTCAAACATTGCGTTAACAAGGTCTTCGACATAGATAAATGTGAGCAGTTGGCGCCGGAAGCCCACTCCGAAGTCCCAATGTGAGTCAATGCTCTTTATCATCATCAGGTAGTCTTTCTCGTGGGGACCATAAACACCTGTCGGGCGGAATATGATATAAGGGAATTCCTCGATACTCTCCAAATAGGTCTCAGCCTTTATTTTAGACACGCCATAGCGAGTGTTGGGCTGAGGTATTGACTTGGAGGTGATGGGGGTGTAGTTCTCTTCATCGACGGGACCGAGTGCGCTGAGACTGCTCATGAACAAGAAACGAGCGGGTACCATGTCGAGCGCGCGCAGAGATTCTACAAACGTGCGTAGGTATTGATAGTTTATGCGATTAAATTCCAAGAAATTCACACACTTTGTGGCTCCGAGGTTATAAATCACATAGTCCCACTTTTCGCCTTGGGGCAGGGTAGATGAGAGTGTTTGCGACAGAGTCTCGGCATTGTCATAATCAAGCACTATAAAATTCAATCGCTCGTCACTCAAGTATCGGCGAGAGGTCGATTTTCTCACTGCTACCCATGTCTCATAACCTTTCTCAAGACTGCGAGAAGCTATAAATCCGCCGATAAAACCACCGGCTCCTACTATTAAAACTCTTTTTGCCATAACTATGTTTCTATGGGTTGACGCCCGGCGGGTGTCACGTTTTTTGGGGTTTGAGTTACAAATTTACAAAATAATTACTGATTTAGCTAATTCATAGTGCGTAATCTTTAATTGATGAGGAGTAGGGGATGTTTTAGTGGGGTTTAGTGTGTAAATGTCGGGAATACAAAAACCGCCGAGAGGGTGAGTCCCGGCGGTAGCTGTTTCTGTTTTTAATCAATTGTTGTAATCAGAATAACTGATTATTTTTTCAGTGTTATTATGACGGTGTTATTTCCGTTGCTTTTATCTACGCTCATCGAATTGATGAGGTTGGGGGAGATGGCGCGGGCTTGCTCGGCTGAGACTACCTCGCCATTGACGATATACGTGATTTCGGTTTCCTCCGGTTTTTGGGTATTCACGACAACACTTATTTTGCCGTCTTCCACAATGACGATAGAGCGCTCTTTTGCCTCATCGCTGAGGGCTACCCACTGCATGGCGGTGGCGGGTTGACGGTCTATAATGTATGTCGCGTCTTCGAGAGAACCCTGATATGCCTTGTAGCTATAGGCTGTGGTGGTGCTTGTGTGGGTCGTGCCGGTTGTTGAGCTTGAGGATGAGGAGCTTGACGCGGAGTTGCCACGAGTGCCGGTTGTGACATGCACGGTCGTCACATTGTCATTGCGGTTAACGTTCATTGATGTGATTGTGGAGGGGTCGGTTGCGTCAAGCTGTTCTTTTGTCACCTCATTTCCGTTGATGTAATAGGTTGTCACGCCGGTGGTCGCAGTATTTGTCGAGATGCTGTCGCCCACAATAGTGATTGTAGTGCTGTCGATTGAGATTTTTTGATTATCTTTGCTCTCAGATTGAGGTGTTGCGGCACTTAGTTCCGAGGCAGAGATTTCGGTTAACACTGCGGCGATAGCCGATTGATTGAGGATTAACACTGCAACCGCGAGAGCGGGAGCCAAAGCAAGGGCGCGTAATCGACTGCGCTTGCTTGATTGAGATGATAACATCATAGTGATACGTTTTTTAAGTTTACTGTGATTCAGGCTGTTGGCAAAGGACGGGAATCTCGCGCCGACAGCCTTTTTTATTAATAAAAGTTGATATTCTTTGGCATTGATACCTGAGTTTAACACAGCCATGTCGGCTTGATACTCATGCACGGTTTTCAATTCCTCTTTCAGAAGCCACGCGGCGGGGTTGAACCAATTGAAAATGGTCATGGCTTCGGTGAGCAACATGTCGATCCAGTGGCGACACTCAAGGTGGCGGGTCTCATGGTTGATAATCATCTCGCCGGCGGAGTCAAAGTCGCTTTGACTCATGACGATGTATCTCAGCCAGCTGAAAGGCACCACGCGTTGATTGTCGATGATGACGAGGGTATAGTTGCCACATTTATGTTTCTTGCCACTGTTTATCGTTCTTAATAGTTTAATCCATAAGACACATGAGCGCAACAGTAGTAACGACAACCCGACGAGATAGATTATAACGATTACTTTTGCCCACATCGGGGTGGTGGCAATCTGTTGTGTCGGGGCGACGGCTGAGGGGGTTTGATACTCGCCGAGTGTCATTAGTTGGTCGAGCGTTAACGCTTGGGTAGGATCACAGAAACCAACGTCGGCGGTGTCGTGTGATGATATAAGGCTCATAATCGGGAAAAAAGCCAATGAGATGCCATAAATGGCGAGGATTATGGCACGATTGAACGCAAACATTTTCTCTGACGCCAAGACCCATTTATAAATCAGATACATTGCCATGAGCAAAAGGGCAACGTTGAGCGAATATGCCACGATGTGTCCCATGATCAATCTTTTTTATTGCGTTTCTCCACAAGGTCGATTAATTCACGCAACTCGTCAACCGATAGTTTCTCCTCCTCAACGAGTGCCGAGACGGCGCCAAAGTAGGAGTTGTTGAAGTAGCTCTTTATAAACGAGCCGAGCGAGCGGCTGCGGAATTTTTCCATCTTCTCAACGGCATAGTATTGGTAGGTGTTGCCCATGGCTTTGTGGGCGAGGTATCCTTTGGCTTCGAGGTTGCGCACAAAGGTTGATATGGTGTTGAAGTGGGGGCGCGGCTCAGGATACATGTCAACAATCTGTTTCACATATAGGGGGCCGTGTTGCCAAAACAACAGCATCAATTCCTCCTCCTTGTCGGTTAATTCGGCTAATTTTTTAGACTTCTTCATAAACTAATTTTTTAGTTACAAGGCAAAGGTATAACTAAATTTTTAGTTCGCAAAATCTTTAACTATTTTTTTAGTTTGAGACATAGACAAATATAATAGCAAGAGAACCGTCATCGCGACGGCTCTCGGTGCTTTATACTAACCTAAATTTATACCATTTTAATTATGAAATTGTCTCTGTTTCTGATACAAAATTAGTGTGCGAGATGTCCCGATTGCAAATTTTTTGAGACATATATGATGAGTCATATAGGGTTTTGTGACGAAACTGTGGGGTTTAGAGGTTGAGTATTAAAGTTTCATATGTGATAGAATTGTCGTAAATTTGTTGCTAAATAAAGTAAGCAAAATAGTAAAATTGTGGCAAAGCGAAATCTGTTTCAACGACCGGTGTGGGTGGTAGTGTTTGCGCTCACGGCGGCGATGGCGTGGGGGTGGGCTTATCCCCTGATTAAGCTCGGTTTCGGGGCATTTGGCATTACTCAGGCTATGACCGGGAGCAAGATGTTGTTTGCGGGAGTGCGGTTTGCCCTTTCGGGGTTGATTATTCTTGCTCTCGGGGGAGTGTCGGGCAAGAGTTTCAAGGTGAAAAGCCGTTGGGGTTGGCCCTATCTGATAACCTTTGCGCTACTCAACACGACGCTGCATTACGCGTTCTTCTATATCGGTTTGTCACATAGCGCGGGCGCTCGAGCCGCTATCCTCAACTCTCTTGGTACGTTTGTGTTGGTGTTGTTGGCATGTGTATTTTTCAAAAGCGACATCCTTTCGTCGCGCAAGGTGCTTGGTTGCGTCATCGGCTTTGCCGGCATTCTCGCTCTCAATATAGGTGAGGGGGATAGTAGTGGCAGATTATCGCTCATGGGCGACGGCATGATTATCCTCAACGCCCTCTGCTCGGCGGTGGCGGGGCTGATGACGCGTGGTGTGAGCCGACGAGTAGATATATTTGTAGGCACAGGTTATAGCCTTGCGATAGGGGGTGTGTTGCTCATTCTCCCCGGATTGTATCTGGGTGGCTCGTTGCCGCATGTCACTTCACAAGGATTGACCATATTGGCGTTGCTGATAGCTATCTCGACACTCGGTTTTGCCCTCTACAACAAGTTGTTGAGTTGCAACCCGGTGGGCAAAGTGGCGATATTCAACTCACTCATCCCCATTGTGGGCGCACTCTCATCGTGCCTGTGCCTTGGCGAACCGTTTTATTGGAAATATCTCCTCGCCGCCTTGCTCGCTACCGCCGGCATCTATCTTATCAACCGTGGAAAGCGGTAACACCCTATTTCGGTTTTAAAAACAGTGATAAGTCTAATTGCTTTTATTGCTTTCCACACCTGATAGCGCATTTCGGCATAAAGGAAATTGCCTCTGTCATTGACTTGGTAGAGGCAATTTTTGTAAAATTATTTTTTAAAAATTATGTTTGTTAAATCTGAGTTGACGCTTTAGGTTGTTGCGCATAAATTTGTGAATAGTTTGATATGTTGGCTCAATCAGTCTTATAGGTCTGATACTGCTGTATCGCATCATCAGAAAAATTAAGCAAAAAATAGAAATGAACAGTAGCCATCCATATATTTCTTTCATTGATTCGAGTAATGATTGAATATGTATCATACCATATATTTCATCGATAGGAGTATGAGAGGCTGATAATGTTACGCTATCGATGTTTTCACTCAATATCATGGTGTTGCGAGCCATAATGACTTGTAGCCCCCGTCCTATAATTGCACAACCGATAGGCCCTGCCAATGCTGCGCTAAACATGTTTTGGAAAGATAAGCCATGCAAGAATGTGTATGGGAATGGTAGGCGTGCGTTAGCCGTTAGCATGAGTATGGCAACAATAACATATCCTGCCGAACGTGCAATAATGGGCAGGTATAACAATTCTTTTGACATGTTATAATCTATAAAGAAATAGAAATAAGCCAAGTAGAATGAGAAACATGAAAATCCGATTACCAACATTCGCTGATATCTCCATTTGCATCGGGCAAATGTTTGCCAAGTAAATACGATGCCAATTACTATACCAATAATAGAAACCCAATTTAGTGTAGAGATATTTAATTGATCATATTTCAACACCCCTTCCATCAGAGCGTGTTCAAAGATGTGGGACGGAGCTAATAGCAGGTCCATAATTAAAATAATAGCTACGCAGGTTCTCACAATTGGTATTTTAAAAATGACGAGTGAGATATATGGATGTCGCAGCACCGTAGTGCGCCACAGATTAAGACTAAGAGACACTAAGCACAGTATTGAAGCAAATATAATCTGTTCTGATTGCCACCAATCATAATACTCGCCATAAATACATATAAACAAGATTGACATTGCAGTTGTTCCCCATAGTAGCATTCCGATCCAATCGATACCATAAAGTGGCAGACGAGGCATTATTGACATCCCTTTGTAGCACACAATGACGATTAAATATATTGTCAACAGCGTGCCAATGATAAACCAATACATATAATGCCAAGAAGCCCACACTGAAAATGATAAAGCTGCGATGCCAGTGAGTTGGATTGTGCCATTAACCATTAAGTAGATATAACAGAACCATATTGACATGTCGCGTTTGGGAGTAATCCATAGTTGTATGGTGGAGTTACATTCATATATAGCCCACATTCTAAAGAAACCCGAAACAAGACTTACCCCAACCAATATGGGGACACTGCCGGTGTGCATACATATTAGGTTAGCGACGATTAATACCAAAATACATGACCCAAGGGCTGTTTTGGGTCTGACCGCCCATTTCGTCCGAAACATAATGGCAAAGTATAATGCCATTCCCACCAAAGATGCATATCCTGCCATCATAATGTCTTCTTGCAATAATTGAGTTGAACCCACCATTTCACTGACAGCGGCGAGATATACGCCTCCGGTACAATTGAAGACAATAATGAAGATAATTAACAACCATGGTTTCAATCGTTCGGGAATAAACCGTATCTGTGGGATTGAAAATGGTTTATTTGGATTGTGATTATGACTCATTAATACAATACTTTACATTCTACGTTCATGCCGGCGCTCACTCGTTCCATCGCTTTAGCGTCATTATCATTGGTAAAATCAATACGAATGGGTATGCGTTGCTCAACTTTTATAAAGTTTCCCGAAGAATTGTCTTGCTGCATAAGTGAAAATGTTGAACCGGTAGCATGTGAAATTGATTTAACTATGCCTTTGAATGTATAGTCGGGGATGGCGTCAATTTCAATCTCAACCTCTTGTCCGATGCCTATGTTGGCTGTTTGAGTTTCTTTGTAATTTGCGACAATCCATTTGTCTTTGGCATCAACGATGTCAACCAATGTCTGCCCAGGTTGGATTAATTGTCCTTCTTGAATTTCTTTGCGACCGGTATAACCATCGCAAGGAGCAAGGATAACGGTGTAGGATAGATTGAGTTGAGCTAAATCGACAGCGGCTTGAGCCAACGTAATACCGGCTTCGTTTTGACCTAAGCGAGTGTTTTGTTCACGACTGATTGACTGAATGCTTTCTTTTTTATTTTGAAGCATTTGGTGTCTAGCCTTTGCAGTTAAATATGCGGTGTGTGCATCGTCGTATTGTTGTTTGGTAACAGCATTCTGCTCATAAAGGATGCTAAATCGATTAAAATTCCGTTCGGCGTTTTCAAGCAAAATTCTTGCTTCTTCTATATTTGCTTCGGTAACCGAAAGATTTGTTCCTGTGGTTGATATGACATTGTGCATAGCGTTTTTGCCGGTTTTGGCGTTTTCGAGATTGGCAATTGCTTGAGCAAGCATATAGCGATATTCTGTATCTTCGAGAATGACAAGGGTATCCCCTTTTGTTACTTTGGTGTATTCGTCAAAACGCACCTCTTTGATAAACCCCTGTACACGAGAATTTACCGGTATAACATGTTGTTTTACTTGTGCATTTTCAGTAAATTCCACGTTTCCCAAGTGGATAAACTTTTCACATACCCAGTAAATTGCCAAAACGAGTAGGATACAAGCAATGATATTGTAAATGAGTTTTTTTGTTCTTCTTTTCATGTGTTAAATTTTTAGAGATTACCTGAACTGTTTTTTAATTTATAGTAGTTGAAAATGACGTTGATGCGAGCGTTAATCAGTTGAAGTTCGGCATCAAGCAGTTGATTTGACGCATCGAGCATGTCAGTTACAAGAGCTATTCCGTTGCGATAACGATTTTCGATGATGTTGTAGTTTTCGGTAGCAAGTTTTACGCTTTGCTCCAAAGTAACGATTTCGTCGTAGGCTTCCAGATATTTGGTGTAATCGGCTTGGATGTCGATATTGATTTGTTCTGTAACTTCGTCTTGTCGGTATCGATATAACTCGGTGTTTAATTGTGCGCGTTTGATGCTTTTATTTGTTTTATACAGTGATGATAGTTTGAAAGAAATGCCAATACCGACGTGCCAGTGGTT
This sequence comes from Muribaculaceae bacterium, assembly GCA_017396945.1. Lineage (GTDB taxonomy): Bacteria > Bacteroidota > Bacteroidia > Bacteroidales > Muribaculaceae > RGIG4079. The sequence continues at coordinate 97,591 of JAFQKI010000010.1, forward strand.
GAAATTTTTGTCGATTGTAGGAACTTCAATGGTTATCGGTCCGTCAAAATGATTTGCGGCAAAGAGTGTTATTATAGGGCGACGTTCGGCTCGTGCTAGTTGTTCATTACATTTTCCAATCTCCACAGCAATTGATGATTGGTTGATAGAGTGGGCATTGTTTAATGCATATTCTTGCCAATACTCCAAATTTTCAATAGGTAAAGATTGATTAAGTATTGTTGTGTCGGGTTGAATATATGTGTTAGTGGGTAAGCCAAGCATTGTCACTAAGTCATAGTTTAGAATTTCTATAGCGTTTTCAACACGTTTTTTAGCTAATTCCAAATTTTTGAGTTGTAATTTGAAGCGAGACACATCATTTTGAAGAGCGACGCCAGCATCTTTACGTGCTTGAGTGTTGTTAATGACAGTTTGCGCTAATTCAATGCTATGGTCGTAAATGTTTAATGTGTTTTGGAGTTTGTATAGGTCGAGATAGAAGCCTATAAGCAAAAAACGCACTCGAGAGCGTGTTGCTTCGCGATTGGCAATAGCCATTTCTTTTCTCAGATTGGCCATTGCTACGCTATTGCTGATTGCTCCGCCACCATAAATTATTTGAGATGCTTTAATAGCGAAATTGTTTCCAAAGTGGGGCATATTGACGTTTTGCCCATTGGTAAAATCTCGGTCAAGTAGATAGCCGTTACCGAGATAACTGGCCGATAGCGAGATATCAATGTCGGGTAGGTATTTATTTTTTGCGACATTAATAGCTTGTTGAGCTTCTATTACCGTGGAATTCTCAACTCTCAGTGTTTTGTTATTTTCATCGGCTAAGGCAAGGAGCTGTTCTATTGATAAGACATAAGATTGTTGGGCATAGCTCTCCGTTGCACATATAGATAGGCATAGTAATGCTATAAGCAAATGAATTTTACTCATATAAATAAATTATTGGTGATTACAAATAGAAATAAAACATTAGCAACTGATTGGTAACCGGTTACTAAATAGGTATAGGTGATTGTAAATTAATTGCTTTTGAAACAGTAAAGCAAAGCAGATAAAAATAATGGTGTGCTAATTAGAATTAGATCGTCCCCATTTGTGGAAAGAATGAAGCTTATTGGTGCGAAATACTTTTCTGAAATAATAATTGTCTGATGTGATTTTTGTCATATAATGTGAGGGACTATATATCCCTTTCTGTTTGCAAAATTACTGATTTTTATAAAAATAAGCAAATTCCACAAGCCGATTATTGCTGTAGAATTTGCTTATAAGTATGTGATTGCCAGGTTAAAATGGTGATGGCTGATTTTATTAATTTACGATAATTTGTTGATGTTGCAACTGCATTTTGACAGCTCGGCAACGCATTTTTCGAGGTCGTTGGGGTGGATTACGACGTTGGCCTTGTCGCCCTCGGCAAAGGCATACATATACTCGATAAAGATGTCGTTTTTGGCCAAGTGGTCGAGGATCTCAGAGAGTGAGCCTGCCACGTTGGGACAGCTGATACAGACGACGTCGGTCAACATCACGGCAAAGTTTTCGGCGCGCAACACCTCAACGGCGCGCTCAACGTCTGACACAATCAGGCGCAAGATGCCAAAGTCGGTGGTTTCTGCCATGGAGAACGCGTGCATGTTGATGCCATGCCGACCCAATATCTTTGTGAGGTCGTTGATGCGACCGGTCTTGTTTTCAAGGAAAATGGATAGTTGTTTGATAGTCATAGTGATAGGTGTTTTTATGGGTGGTTATAATTTGCGTTTGTCAATCACGTGTTTGCTCTTGCCTTGGCTACGCTCGATGCTGTTTGGCTCCATCAGGCGCACATCGGCACTGATAGACAGCACGCTTTTGAGCTTGTCGGCAAGGCGTTTTTTCATCGCCAACATGCTGCCCACGTCGCCACTGAAGAAGTCGCGACGCACTTCGACTTGAACCTGCAAGGTGTCGAGGTTGTTAACGCGATCGACAACCAACATGTATTGTGGCTCAAATTCGGGCATTTCGAGAATAACGCTTTCCACTTGTGAGGGGAAGACGTTGATACCGCGTATGATGAGCATATCGTCGCTACGTCCCATGATGCGTCCCATGCGCACTTCGGTGCGTCCACACTCGCAAGTGCCGTCCATGAGCGTGCAGAGGTCTTTGGTGCGGTAACGCAACACCGGCATCCCCTCTTTGGTGAGGGTGGTGAATACCAATTCTCCTTGTGTGCCATAGGGGAGTTGTTCCAACGTGTCGGGGTTGATGATTTCGGGGTAGAAATGGTCTTCGCAGATGTGTGAACCGTTTTGCGTCTCACACTCGTGAGAGACGCCCGGTCCCATGATTTCGCTCAACCCATAGAGGTTGTAGCCTTTCAAGCCCAAGCGTTCCTCAATCTCTTTGCGCATGTTTTCGGTCCATGGCTCGGCACCAAAGGCTCCTATGCGCAGGCTGATGTCATCTTTGCTCAATCCCATTTTTTCGAGCGTCTCGGCCAGATACAGAGCATAGGAGGGGGTGCAGGCTATACCGGTAATCTTCAAGTCACGGATGAGGCGGATGTGCTTCTCGGTGTTGCCCGTAGAGGTGGGAATAACGGTCGCTCCGAGGTTTTCCACTCCGTAGTGGGCGCCAAGTCCGCCGGTAAACAATCCGTAGCCATAGCTTACCGAAAACGTGTCGTTGCGTGTGATGCCATAGGCTGTCAGGCAACGAGCCATCACCTCCGACCACACCGCCAAGTCCTTGCGGGTGTAGCCCACGATTGTGGGGTTGCCCGTTGTACCCGATGAGGCGTGTACACGCACAATTTCAGAGGGTGGGGCGGCTTGCAAGCCATAGGGGTAGTTATCACGGAGGTCTTGCTTGGTGGTGAATGGAAGTTTCACGATATCATCAATCGTTTTGATATCTTCGGGATTGAGGTCCATTTCTTGCATTTTATTGCGATAGAAAGGCACGTTGTGGTACACATAAGTTACCAATTTCTGAAGTCGGCGACTCTGCAACGCGTGCATCTCGTCGCGACTCATACACTCTTTATTGGGGTTCCAAATCATTGTATCTTGGGATTATATTGTTCTTACTTATCATTATTTCAAAGGGTGGTCTTGGTTGAACGCTTTCATGCGCTCAGCCATGACATCATAGAGGTCGTCACGCATGCGTGAGGTGCAGGCGCGCACTCCTTGCTGGTCGCTGCCGGTTGTTGATAGCGAAATGCTGCTCACTCCATAGTAGAGCAACTCTTTCAGCAGGTCGCCACCGCTCATCTTGCCATAGCCTATTGTGAAGAAAAATCCGTCGCCCACGCGTTGTGTCACATCGTTGTCATAGATGATATGGAAACCATTGTCGGTAAATATCTTTTTCATCTTCTCGGCTCGGCGGGCATACTCGCGGGTGTCTTCAACAAAGTTGATTGTACCCTCAGTCGATAGTCGCAACATCTCGGCGTAGGCGTATTGGGTCGATGCCGTGCACCCCGATGTTATCATGTAGAGGATTGAGGCAATCAATGTCTGACCAAACACTCCCGCGTCGTTGTAACGCTCGGCTAATGCGGGGAACCGGCGGTCAAACAACTTATCACTGATGCATGTCAGAGCCATGCGCTGACCGGCATAGCTGAATATCTTTGACGATGAGAGCATCAAGATGTAATTGTCGGTGTAATGAGCCACAGTGGGGGGGTATGGTGGTTCAAATGGGTGTCCCATATTGGTGCGGAAGTCCATGCAGAAATAGGCGAGGTCCTCCATCACAATCACATCATATTTGGTGGCAAGAGAGCCAATGATTTTCAGTTCTGAGTCCTCAAGACATATCCATGCGGGATTGTTGGGGTTGGAATAAACGATGGCTGCTATATCGCCATCGGAAAGCATGCTCTCCAATTTCTCGCGCAGTGCCTCGCCACGGTAGTTGTAGATATCAAACTCCACCCATTTAGCCCCTATGATGCGCAATTGTGACTTCTGAATGGGAAAACCCGGGTCGATGAACAATACCTTGTTTTTCCCCTCTGTGCGCTGCGTACAGGCGATAAAAGAGCCGTAGGAGCCTGCTACACTACCCACTGTGGGAACGCAAGCACGAGGCGAAATATCGACGTTTAGAAACGCCTTTACAAATCGTGACGCCTCGGTCTTTAATTCGGGGACACCGGCAGCTGCGGGATATTGCGACCCCACACCACGGTCAAGAGCGGCTTTCTCGGCTTCGACACCGAGCTGATTGACCGGTAGCCCCGGCGAGCCTTGGTCCATGCGTATGAATGGTATTCCTGTCTCTTTTTCGAGATATTGAGCCACTAAGAGTACCTCTCCGATAGTGGCTTTTGAGAGGTCGGCAATGTGAAGTTCTTTTACCGCCTTTTCAACCAACTCTTCACTGAAAATTTTCATCGTTTTCTGAGCTTTTATTTCACAGCATTCAGCCCTAAGTCAAATGCCGCTTGGTTCATTTCCACAACTTTGGCGCCTTTTGAGGCAAATACTCGTGCGATGCTTTGTCGCAATTGTTGGGGAGTGAGGATTTCGATATATCGGGCCGCCATGCCAAGCAAGATGACGTTGGCACTCTTGGGCATATTGTTTTCTTTGGCTACATCCTCGATAGCCAATGTTGCGACGTTGGGCAACGCATTGAGTTTTTGCATCAATGTAGCCTCGTCGGGGTAGTTGGGGATGTTTTTGAAAGGGTTGGTGGATGTTACTACTCGACCATCGTTGTTGAGATAGGTCACATAGCGCAGTGCTTCCATCGGTTCCATTGAGATAATTAGGTCGGCGGCACCCTCTTTAATGAGGTCGGAGTGGATTTCGTCGGTAGAGAGTCGCAAATTGGATTGCACATCGCCACCGCGCTGACTCATGCCGTGTACCTCGGCTTGCTTTAAACTGATGCCTGCGACAGCGGCGGCATCACCTATGATAGTGGCGATGGTGAGGATGCCTTGACCTCCCACGCCTGCCAAAATTATATCTTTTTTCATTGTTGTTGTGCCTTTTTTTGACGTAGTTTGCGATTGAGAGTCTGTACACATTCACGACGTGGAATGATGACAGAAACCCCCTTATATTCAATCTCTTCGCGTATGATGCGAGTGATTTCCTCCATGTTTTTGGGTAGAGGAACGACTACGCGCACATGTTCGGGCGCGACCCCGAGTCCGTGACAGATAGCTTCAAATTTGTTGGTCCCTGCCGAGTCTTGTCCGCCGGTCATCGCAGTGGTGAGATTGTCTGAAATCATCACCGTGATGTTGGCGTTATCGTTAACGGCGTCGAGCAATCCGGTCATGCCAGAATGGGTAAATGTGGAGTCGCCAATCACTGCTATCGCGGGGAATACGCCTGCGTCGGCGGCACCTTTGGCCATGGTGATTGAAGCACCCATGTCAACGCAACTGTCGATAGCGCGGAATGGTGGCAACGCTCCAAGAGTGTAGCAACCGATGTCACCAAAAATGCGTGCGTCGGCATATTCGGCGGCGACACGATTGAGAGCGTCATAGACATCACGGTGTCCGCAACCTTGGCATAGGGCAGGGGGGCGTGGCATAACGTTTTGAGCTGTGGCAAATGCTTGTGGAATGGTTACACCGAGTGCGGCTCCTACGCAGTCGGGGGTTAACTCGCCCATGCGTGGGAGGTCGCCCGTCAAGCGTCCTTTCAAGTTGTAGTCGGCACCGAGCAATCCTTTAACCTGCTCTTCGACCAATGGCTGACCATCCTCGGCAACCAATAGCGAGTCACATTCTTGAGAAAGAGCTTTTATCGCTGCCTCAGGAATGGGATATTGTGACACTTTCAACACCGGTACACCCAATTGTGGCGGGTTATTTTCCATTACATAGTTATAGGCGATGCCGCAAGCGATGACACCGAGTGGAGCTTTGCCGGCACTCTTTGATGCTTTATTATAGGGAGATGCTTCAGACGACGCCAAAAGTCGGGGTTGTTTCTCCACGAGCAAGGCATATTGACGACGTGCGTTACCGGGCAATAGTACCCAATGGGTGCGTTCATTGTCGGGGTTTAGCGCGTTTTGTTTCAGTGGAGTTTTGATTTCCACCCCGGCGCGAGAGTGAGCCAAGCGGGTCACGATGCGCATGAGTACGGGCAAATTCAACTGCTCCGACAGCTCATAGGCATATTTCATCATCTCGTAGGCCTCTTGCTGATTAGAGGGTTCAAGAATGGGGATCATGGTGAATTTGCCATAAAAGCGTGAGTCTTGCTCGTTTTGAGACGAGTGCATCGAGGGGTCGTCGGCGGCAAGCACGACCAAGCCACCATTGACGCCTGTAATGCCTGAATTGACAAATGCGTCGGCGGCAACGTTCATCCCGACATGTTTCATGCACACCAAGGCGCGTTTACCGGCGTATGACATCCCTAATGCGGCTTCCATTGCGGTTTTTTCGTTGGTACACCAACGGCTGCGCACCTCAGGCGCGTTGGCTTGAATGAACTCGGTGATTTCGGTTGAGGGTGTGCCGGGGTAGGCATACACGCCACTGATACCGGCATGTACAGCTCCCAAAGCTATAGCCTCATCACCCAAAAGCAGTTTTCTTTCTATCATAGTTTTAAACGTTTTTTCAGTTGGATTATATATCGGCATCGTTTAGTGCCGGGAATTTCTCGCGGAACGCTTCCAGCATGGGCATATCGACCTCGGCCGATGCCTCACACTCTTCATTGTCGGCACACGAAGCGATGGTTTTTCCGTAGGGGTCGATAATCACGCTGCCACCGCAATAATCACATGTGGGGTCGGTTCCCACACGGTTTACTCCGGCGACGTAACACTGATTTTCAATGGCACGAGCCACCAACAATGCGCTCCATGCGCTCACTCGTGGAGTAGGCCAGCTGGCCACATATAGTATCATGTCGTAGTCGCCATGGTTGCGCGACCATATAGGGAAACGCAGATCGTAACACACTTCAAGCAGTATGCGCACGCCTTTCCACTCTACCACCACTCGGCGGTCTCCGGCGGTGAAGCGATTGTGTTCGCCTCCATAGGTGAACAGGTGTTTTTTGTCATAATAAGTCACCGAGCCGTCGGGCTTCACAAAATAGAAACGATTGTAGTATTTGCCACCTTCGAGTACTGCCACGCTACCCGCTATAGCGGCTTTTGTGGCTTGTGATTTCTGTTTCATCCAGCGCAGTGTGTCGCTGTCGGAACTCTCCGCAATCCCCTCGGGGTGAATACAAAATCCGGTAGAGAACATCTCTGGAAGAACATATAAATCGGCTCCGGGATTTCGGTCTATCGCTTCGTTGGCACGAGCAACATTGAGTGAGGCGTTGGCCCATGCAATGTCGCGTTGAAGTATCGTTATTTTCATTATATATTGTTTTATTTTGCAAATATAGCAATAATAGTGCTGAATGCCTAACAAATTGACAATAAAGCAACCTAAAGCATCGCAAAATGCAACCTAAGCGGTGAAAAACCGATTATAATGAACGATAATAGGCTTTGTCGGTTGCCGATAGACGCTCGATTGCATAGCTTAGTGCGGTGCGTGGCATAGTGTGCGCGTTGGTCTCAAGAAAGTCTCGCAAAGTAGCTTCATCGCGTTTGCCTATCTCTCGCAACATCCACCCTGTGGCTTTGTGGATGAGAGGGTGGGGGTGAGACAAATATCTCTCGGCAAGGCGTAGTGTGTCGTCAAATCGGTTTGCCCTGATGAGTGAGAGTGTCGCTACAATCGCTATGCGTTGGAGCCAAAGATTGTCGCTATGGCTGAGCCGGTCGAGTAGGGTAGGATTGGGAGAATTGATGAGATGCACTCCAAGTATGTAGGGGGCAGATAAATCGACGAGATCCCAATTGTTTGCCATTGTTCCACGTGTAACATAAAAATCGACTATCGCTTGACGGAGATTGTCGCACTTGCATTTTTTGAATTTCGCGACCAACGCAAGAAACCCCGACAAGCGAAACTCATGAATTTCGTGTCGCAACATTTTTTCAATCTCAGAAAATGGGGCTTCGTGATATTGAATTGCGATTTTGCGATTTTCGGGAACGGTGAGTCCGATGAACTGATCACCTTCGCCATACTCACCTTTACCGGTTTTGAAAAACGAGGATAAGATTTTTATCTTTTCGGGTTTTGCCACTGCTCGAAGTTGGGCTTGCCAATTTTTTACCATCTCAAAAATTTTTTGTTGTAAAGTTAGTGAAAATTCGTCGTCGAGAGTCGGGAAATGCCGATAATTCCCCTTGAAAAAGTCAAATTTTAAAATCTCAGCGAGTTAAAATGTGGGTAAAATAGCGATATATCAGTGAGATAACCCCCAAAATTGTGTATTGCGAGTTTTGCTCAGAAAATTTAGGGAAAATGGAATTTTTAGGAATTTCGGTGTCAAACGCCATTTTTTCTCCGCTCTGAATTTTCTTATTGCGTGAGACGATAAATTTATTTATTTTTGTAAGTTAAAATTCTTTGAAGATATGACTGATAAGTTTCAATGGATATGTCAAGGGGTGGAAATGCCCGATGTTGACACTTCGCGACTCGTCAGGTGGATAGAACGTGTGGCGCAGAGTCATAACCGCATCGTCGGACCTCTGACCTATATATTTTGTAACGATGACAAAATCATTGAGGTCAATCGTGAGTTTTTGCAGCATGATTATTATACCGATATAATCACGTTTGATTACACACGAGGTCGTCGCATCAGTGGAGATATGTTTATTTCGCTCGACACTGTCAGGACAAACGCCGAAATGGTGGAAGCTACCTATGATGTTGAGTTATTGAGAGTTATCATTCATGGTGTGCTTCATCTTTGCGGTATTAATGATAAAGGCGAGGGTGAACGTGAGATTATGGAAGGTTTTGAAAATCAGTCACTTCAATTGCTTGAGGAAATTAAATAACAAGTGAAGTCATGAGATTTGATTATGATGTCATAGTGGTAGGAGCGGGACATGCCGGATGTGAAGCTGCATCGGCAGCGGCGCGTCTAGGTTCGACTACGTTGTTGATCACTATTGATATGAACAAAATTGCCCAAATGAGTTGTAACCCTGCTGTCGGTGGTATCGCAAAAGGGCAAATCGTGAGAGAAATTGACGCCTTGGGCGGACAAATGGGTATAATTACCGACCGCACGGCAATTCAGTTTCGCATGTTGAACCGTTCAAAGGGTCCGGCAATGTGGAGTCCGCGTGCACAAAGCGACCGCATGAAATTCAGTGAAGAGTGGCGAAAGACGTTGGAAAACACGCCCAATCTCTATATGTGGCAAGACTCTGTTAACTCTCTCTTGATTGAAGATGGGGTTGTGAAAGGTGTTCACACCGACCTTGGAGTGGATTTTAAAGCCAAAGCTGTTATTCTCACCGCTGGGACTTTCCTCAATGGATTAATGCACATCGGACGAGTGCAGATCAAGGGTGGACGTGTATCGGAGCCTGCATCGTACGGCATTACTGAGCAGTTGCGTGAATTAGGATTTACGACAGATAGAATGAAAACCGGTACGCCTGTGCGCATAGATGGGCGCAGTATAAAGTGGGAATTGACCACTCCTCAAGAGGGGGAAAACGACTATCATCACTTCTCATATCTGCCATCGGTAAGCCGAGATCTGACGCAGCGTCCATGCTACACGGTATATACAAGCGAGGTGACTCACGATATTTTGCGTGCCGGATTGCCCGATTCTCCGCTATATAATGGGCAAATTCAAAGTATCGGTCCTCGCTATTGTCCGAGTATCGAGACAAAAATCGTGACTTTTGCCGACAAATTGGAGCATCAATTATTTATAGAGCCTGAGGGTGAAACCACTCAAGAGTTTTATCTGAACGGGTTCTCGTCATCACTTCCGCTCGACATTCAAGTGAGAGCCTTGCAGTCGATACCTGCATTTAGCGAAGTGCAGATTTATCGTCCCGGTTATGCCATCGAATATGACTTTTTTGACCCGACACAATTGCATCACACGCTTGAGACAAAGCTTGTCAAAGGATTGTTCTTTGCCGGTCAGGTTAATGGTACGACCGGTTATGAGGAGGCGGCGGGGCAGGGTTTGATTGCTGGTATAAATGCCGATGCTTACGCCTATGGCAAACCCTCGTTTGTGCTTGGGCGTGATGAAGCCTATATCGGAGTGTTGATTGACGACTTGGTAACAAAAGGTGTTGATGAGCCATACCGCATGTTCACCTCTCGTGCCGAGTATCGTATATTGTTGCGTCAAGATGATGCTGATATGAGATTGACTCCACGTGGATATGAAATAGGGTTGGCTACACAAGAACGCTATGATCTGTTGTGTGCAAAGCGTGAGCAACGCGATGCGTTGATTGCTTTTGCCAAAGATTTCTCAATCAAGCCGGCATTGATAAATGACGCGTTGGAGCAGTTGGGTACAACGCCCCTCAAACAGGGCGTGAAGCTATATGATCTCATATTGCGACCTCAACTCTCGATTATGATGCTTGTGCCACACATTAAAGCACTCGCCGAACATGTTGAAACCATCGAAAAAGAACGTCGTGAGGAGATCGTGGAGGCTGCCGAAATTTTGATAAAGTACCAAGGATATATTGACCGCGAGCAATTGATTGCCGATAAAATTCGTCGTCTTGAAGGTGTGAAGCTTGCCGGTAAAATTAACTATGCCGATGTGAAAGCACTATCGACTGAGGCGCGCCAAAAGTTGGAACGTATAAATCCTGAAACGGTGGCTCAGGCGTCGCGCATCCCAGGTATCTCACCGAGTGATATTAATATATTGTTGTTATTATTGGGTCGATAAAATAATATAATTGTTCCACGTGGAACATTGTTAATTTTTGAATTATCAAACAGTTAATGCCATAAAATAATGGAATACGTTAAATCAAAAATCCGTGACGTGATTGACTTCCCTCAAAAGGGGATAGTATTTAAAGACTTGACCACCGCGTTTAAAGATTCACGTGCGTTGCGCACTATTGGGAGCGAACTTTCTCAAATATATTGCGACAAAGGCATTACTAAAGTAGTGGGAATTGAGTCGCGTGGATTTATTGGTGGCTCGATTTTGGCATCAAAATTGGACGCCGGTTTTGTCCCTGTTCGTAAGCCTGGCAAGTTGCCTGCCGACACTATCAGCGCAAGCTATGATAAAGAATATGGTAAAGACACAATCGAGATACATCGTGATGCCATAACACAAGATGATATTGTTGTAATACATGACGATGTCCTTGCAACTGGTGGAACAATGGCTGCAGCTTGTGAGTTGGTGAAAAGTCTCAACCCCAAGAAAATTTATGTGAATTTTATCGTTGAGTTGGAGTTTCTGAATGGACGCAATGCTCTGCCTGTCGATGTGGAAGTGACATCATTGATTAAATACTGATAGCGTCGGGATAGCTATAAATCCCCTTATTTTCTCATTTTGCAGTGTGATGACCGATGCGTTAAAAGAGAAAATTGCAGTACTCCCCGATACTCCCGGAGTTTATACCTATTATAATTCTGGGGGTACGGTTATATATGTAGGTAAGGCAAAGAATTTGAAACGCCGTGTGTCGTCCTATTTCAATCGGGTGCATGAGTCAGTGCGCACGACATTGCTTGTGCGTGCGATTGCCGATATGAGTTATATCGTCGTACCCACCGAGCAAGATGCCCTCAATCTCGAAAACTCCATGATCAAGGAGTTTCAACCCCGATATAATGTATTGCTCAAAGATGACAAATCCTACCCATGGATATGTGTCACCGGTGAGCATTATCCGCGAGTGTTTATGACTCGCCATTTTGTCAAAGATGGCTCTAAGTATTTCGGTCCATATACCGATACTGCTGTTGCCCGTACGGTTTTAACTTTAATAAAGGAGTTGTACCCGATACGCACTTGTCGCACGATGATTACCCCCGAATATATCGCCAAGGGGAAAGGTCGTTTGTGTCTTGAATACCACATTAAGCGATGCCGCGGTTGTTGCGTTGGTGAGATTTCAATAGAGGATTATAACGCATATATCGATCGTGTGCGCCAGATATTGCGTGGCGAAATCTCCGAACTGATGGATTATCTGCGAGACGAAATGATGAGGTTGGCAAGTGAATTACGGTTTGAGGAAGCGCAGGCTCTAAAGGAAAAATATCAGCTGATAGAGCGCTACCGGGCAAAGAGTGTTATTGTGAGTCAGACGGTTGGAAATATCGATGTTTTTGGTGTTGACGATGATGACCGTGATGTATATATCAACTACATGCGTGTGCGCAATGGGGTGGTGGTGCGTAGTCTCACGCTACAATATCGCCGTCGATTGGAAGAGTCTGTGGCTCAGATGCTTGCGTATGCAATGGAAGAGATTAAACAACGCTTATCGGTTGATTATAAGGAGGTTGTGGTTGAGGTTGTGCCAGATATAGAATTGCCGGGGGTGACTTTTACCATTCCTCATCGTGGAGATAAGGCTCAGCTTCTTTCCATGTCGGTGCGCAATGCTCGTCAGCGCAAAATCGATGCTCTCAAGCAGATGGAGAAAAAATCGCCCGAACAGCGACTCGATCGACTGATGGAACGCATGAAAAACGACCTGCGTTTAACCGAGTTCCCGCGTCATATAGAGTGTTTTGATAACTCCAATATACAGGGTACAAATCCGGTGTCGGCTTGCGTAGTGTTTCGCAATGGCAAGCCCTCAAAACGTGACTATCGCCACTTCTTAATCAAAACCGTTGAAGGACCCAATGACTTCGCATCGATGAAAGAGGTGCTTATGCGTCGTTATTCGCGCTTATTGCAGGAGGGGCAGGAGTTACCTCAGCTCATAGTAGTTGATGGCGGTAAAGGGCAATTAAGCGCGGCTGTTGAGGTGCTTGACGAGTTGGGATTGCGTGGCAAAATAGCAATCATAGGCATTGCCGAACGCCTTGAGGAGATTTATTTCCCCGGTGACAGTGTGCCACTATATATCGATAAAAACTCTGAAACGCTCAAAGTGATACAACACATGCGTGACGAGGCTCATCGTTTCGGCATCACACATCACCGCAATCGTCGCAGCAAATCTCAAGTTGTGTCACAACTCGACTCGATAAAAGGGGTAGGTGAGAAAACCCGCACAGCTCTGTTGCGCCACTTCAAAAGCGTGAAACGCATCCGAGAAGCCTCAATCGACGAAATCGCCACCATCACCGGTCGCACCCTCGCCACCACTATCCACGCCGCCCTCAACGCCCCAAAGTAAGTCCTGTTTTAGAATTTTGGCAACATTGTCGGTTATTCTCTAAAAATAGATATTTTCGGTTGTAGTGCCTGAAGAGTCGAAAAACATTACATAGTAAATAAGCATATATAGGATGCCATTGTTATGGCGAGCTTCTCGGGCATTGGATAATACTACACCACTTTTTATATTGTAGTCCTTGTTTGAGAGAAGATTGTTTAGTGTGCTATGAATAGTATAATCTTTTCCTGATTTAACCTCTATAGGCATAGTGCTTAGGTTTGAGTAGTTGTCCACTAAAAAATCTACTTCTCCTTTTTGTCTGTTATCATAGTAGAATAATTTATGTCCATGTGCTTTCAATTTTTGTGCTACAACGTTTTCATAAACGGCTCCAAGGTTAATGCTTTTTTCGTCATTTAAAATCGCTTGTAGATTGTTGCGATATAGCTGCGATGTTAGTAATCCGACGTCATTTAAGTATAACTTAATTAGATTTTCTTGAGCCGATTCAACAAGTGGGTAGTGGGGATTTGATATTCCATTAACGCTTATTGCGATTCCACTACTTCTCGTATGATATATGATTTCCCGATTTGTCTGGCTCCTTCTAGTATTAAAATCTTGTCTTCTTTCGATTTTAAATAGGTTTCAATGTATTTGCTTATTTTTCGATATAACATAGTGTTTACACTTTTCAATATAAAGGCTTTCTTTTTATCCTCTAAAAGCCATAAAACGGAAGTTTTTTTACACAAAAAATGAACGAAACGGTGTTTTTGTGTGAGATTTCTTCAAATAAAAAATCACGTAACGCCGAAAAAATAGGCAAAACATAGTCTCTTTTCAAAAATAAATAGTTACCTTTGCCATAATGATAGGTCAGAGGACTTGTCACTACATTTTAGAATAAATAGCTCAATCGCTCTCGAATCACCACCTCGAAAATGAACCGAGCTAATTAAACATATGTTGGGATTCGTGCCGATAAGCGGCGCGGACTTCTCCCATAATATGTTTGGCTTGTGGTGAGCCCGAGAGCGTATGGCGAAAGTCTGCGCTTTTTTTATTGTTTATAAATGATTGCGCAGTCTGCCAAATCACCAACAAAGGCAATAGTGCAATAACATATAAAATTTATTTTATGGAGGAAAAAGAACAAAAAGTTGCTTTGACAAACATCTCGTATGAAGATTCTTCTAATGTCAACCAAGTAACAGTTAAGGGTATTACAATTTTAAAATTTATGTTTTATCTCATTGGGATAATTTCAATTGTATTTGCGTGGAAGTGGTATAATGCTGATTTGGATATATCGAGTAGTGGAGATCCATTTCGGTTTCATGAGAAAACATATGTTGGTGGCGATGCTTATAATTATATAATTTCTGCGGCAAGATCATCTGCAATAATGACAAAGAGTCTTGTTTGGATGATATTTGGATGCTCGTCTGTAGTAGTAGGGGTGTTGTGTTCAATAAAGGAAAAACTATGCAAGTAAAGAAACGCACTCTATACATAATATGTCCTATTATTGTAGTGGTCCTAATTTGTTCTTATATCACTTATTCTGATTATGAGAGAAAAAAGGCAGAAGAGCGAGATAAATTAGAATTAAAAATTTCGTTTGAAAGAGATTGTGAAAGAGAATATCAATCTCTGATTCGGGAATATCAATCAATAGTAGATGTTATCAAAGATAGAGATTATTCAGATAGATTTAGATTTAAGTATGTAACAAAGTTAAATGACATTTTAGGAATACATCAATATGAGATATCAAGTGGATATTATTCAACAATTCAGAATTGCATAAGAGACTTATCTATAAACGAGGATGAGGATAAGGAAATTTTAAGGCAAAAAGCGTATCAAAACACCTATGCTAAGTGGATTGAATGATTAATATTTCAAAATAGTTGTAACAAATGAGAGTATAATGGTTCGTCTATGCTTTCTTTTTATGGTTATGCGAGAGGTTAAAGCCAATAAGTATCTAATTAACCCTAATTTTATAACTAAAATTTTATTCGAAATGAAAAAAATTATTTCTCTATTAATGGCACTTGCGATGGTTGTGATTTTGCCATTTCAATCTTGGGCGCAAGCCGAAACAGTCAGATTAAAAAATGGGACTGCGGTTGAGGTGGAAACAACATTGGAAGTGACAAGTGATCATTCAGGTGATATTCAAGGAAAAGTTGTTGCTGATGTGTATGCTGAGGATGGTGTAACAGTCCTTATTCAAAAAGGCGCACCGGTAAAAATCCATGCGACTTATCAAGATAATGGTGCGACAGGAAAAGCCGGGAAAATTTTGATAAACGGGGCGTCAACTATTGCGGTTGATGGCAAAACAATTTCATTATATACCAGCACAATGGAAGTCAAAGGCAAGGGTAAAGGTGGTCTCGCATGGGGGCTGGGAATTGGAACCGGACTTGTTACCTTATTTGGCTTGTTATTCTTATTGATAAAAGGAGAAGATGCGACAATTCCAGCCGGTACAGCAATCCAAAATGTTTCGGTAGAGGGTAACTATAGTATTATTCCACAATAACTCAATGTAGGATAAGAATTGCGAACTATGGCAATAGAATAGTTTAAGAGGGCGGCTAAAAGATAATTAGTCGCCCTCTTAATTGTATAGATTATGTTTTTGAGTGATTATTTTCCTCGGCGTTTTAGTTCGTCGCGAGCGGCTGCGATGTTTGCCGGGGCATAAATCACGGGTTTGTTAATGATTTCTTGCAGCTCGGCATCGGTTTTTGTCGCGAGTGCAGCCATTGTCTTTTCACGATTTAAACAGACCTCTTTGGCAAGCTCGATATATTCAGGAGCATAAAATTCGGGATGCGTAATGATGTTTTTTAACTCGTCTAAACTTTTCACCTCGACAATTTTAAGGTTTTCATCTCTAAATTTTTGTTTAGCGATGATTTGTGCTTGTATCGGGTCTATATTAGTTGTAGAATCGTCTTCATCATCTTGATTATCTTCAGGGTTGTCATCGCTATATTGATAAGTCCTATACCAGCCATATAGCGCAATGCAAGTGGAAATGAGTAGTCCAAAAAGAGTTACAAATATAATCACTTCCATGATTGTTTGGTAGGTTTCCATTATGCCTATATATGCTTCATAGCTTTCCCAGAAATTTAGGTCATCTACCATGCTTTCGAGGATTTTATCGGCAATGCGTAATGCGATATATGCCACTATAGGAATAGCTCCTACATAAATATAGGCTTTTGATGTTTTTCCTAATGGAAGATAGGAGTAATTATCGAGTTGTTTGCATCCCCACCATAATAATGCGTGAGTAACGCCCCAAAGCACAAGCATTATTTCGATGTCATCTCCTATAAATGACATCATATTTCTTGATAAATTGTCAGAGAATAAGATGAAGTGATATATGGTTGCTAGTCCTACTGCAATCATCATTGCTTTTATGCCTTTGGAATTTTCAGGGGCGTTAAGATGTTTGCTCATAAAATACAATCCGGCAATAAATGCTATGCACCCCATGGTTTGCATTACATGACAAAATCTTCCCATATCGGCAAGCAATGATAGTTCATCAAAGATTACTGAAATTGCAGCAATAAGCAGTACCGGCAGGGTGGCGCAAGCCGCGCCGATTGTGGTAATCAGTACCGATTTTCTGAAATCAAAATTAGTTTCCATTGTTTTGGGTATTAAATGTAATTGGTTTACTTCTCTACAGGTGGGTAGTCGATAGTGTAGTGGAGACCGCGGGACTCTTTGCGCTCTTTGGCTTGTCGCATGATGAGGTAGCCCACGTTGATGATGTTGCGCAGTTCGCAAATTTCTCGTGAAGCTTTTGAGCGTTTGAATAGTCGCTCGGTTTCCTCATATAGAATGTCAAGGCGGTTCCAAGCCCGATCGAGGCGCAAGTTGCTACGCACAATGCCCACATAGGTACTCATTATCTGATTTACTTCTTTAATGCTTTGTGTGATAAGCACCATCTCTTCGGGTAGGCGGGTGCCTTCGTCGTTCCATGCCGGCACGTCGGTGCGGTAGGTGTAGTGGTTGATTACGCTCATGGCGTGTCGCGCGGCGGCTTCGGCATAAACTACGGCTTCAATAAGCGAGTTTGACGCAAGGCGATTGCCGCCGTGAAGCCCGGTGCAAGCGCATTCGCCAACCGCATATAGTTGCTTGATTGATGACTCTCCGTTGTAGTCAACCTTTATGCCACCGCAAAGGTAGTGGGCGGCAGGAGCTACCGGGATATAATCTTTTGTGATGTCGATACCGAGCGATAGACACTTGCGGTAGATATTTGGGAAATGGTGTTTTGTCTCTTCAGGGTCTTTGTGGGTTACATCGAGATAGACGTGATCGTCGCCATGAAGTTTCATTTCGTTATCTATCGCGCGAGCTACGATGTCGCGTGGAGCGAGCGATAGTCGTGGGTCATATCGGTGCATGAATTCTTCTCCTTTGAGGTTGCGCAACACTGCTCCATATCCACGCATCGCCTCGGTGATGAGAAACGATGGGCGGTCGCCGGGGTGATATAGGGCGGTGGGGTGAAATTGCACAAATTCCATGTCTTGAACCGTGCCTTTGGCGCGATAAACCATAGCGATGCCGTCGCCGGTTGCCACCAAAGGGTTGGTTGTGGTCTTATAGACCGCGCCCACGCCACCGGTTGCCATCAAGGTTACTTTGGCGAGATAGGTATCAACTTTGCCCGATTTAGGGTTAAGCACATACGCGCCATAGCAAGTGATGTCAGATGTGCGACGAGTCACGATTTTCCCCAAGTGGTGTTGTGTGATTATCTCAATCGCGAAATGTCCTTCGAAAATATCGATATTGGGATTGCGTTTTACCGCTTCGATAAGGCTTTCCTGGATTTCGGCACCGGTGTTGTCTTGGTGGTGGAGTATGCGAAACTCGGAGTGTCCCCCCTCGCGGTGCAAGTCAAACGCGCCGGTCTCATCCTTGTCAAAGTCCACACCCCATTTTATCAATTCCTCGATTTGGGCAGGTGCGCCCTCTACGACTTTTTTCACGGCGTTGATGTCGCTCAGTTGGTCGCCGGCAATCATGGTGTCTTCAATATGTTTTTCAAAATTATCGACAGCGAGATTTGTTACCGAGGCAACACCTCCTTGAGCGAGATAAGTGTTGGCTTCTTCAAGTTTTGTTTTGCATATCAATGCCACGCGTCCGGTGTGCGCGACTTTAAGAGCGAAACTCATTCCGGCTATACCCGAACCGATAACGAGATAATCATATTGGTAAACCATAAGACTATATATTATATATGTTACGGCAAAGTTACAAAATCTGACAAAAAAATCTCAATAATCTGCGATGAATTTAAGTTTTGTGAATTAAAATAATTACCTTTACGATGGAAATTAATAAATATACCTTAATATATTACCACATTATGAAAATGAGATTTTTAGCAACGATAATAGCAATGGGATTGTCTATTTATGCTCTTGCGCAACAACACCCCACATCATCAACCGCCGACAAGTTGCAGTTTGTAGTTGGTAATGAGGAGGCTGTAAATGATACAGTGGACAATCCATATGATGTGTTGATTGATAACATTCCCACCGATCCCGAATATACGGCACCACATTTTGCAATCATCGATCGTGATCAGCGATTTTATTTGAGTCTTGGTGCGTCGGTCAAGGCTGTGGCGCTTTATGATTGGGGTAATCCTTATGAAAATCCATCAGATTTTAAACCAAGTGATTTTCAACCTGCGACTCAGGGTGATGACCAATTGTTGCAGATGTCAATAAAATCAAGTTCGATAAACTTGAACATTGTTGGTATGCCCAAAAACAAATATCGCATAGGTTTGTTTATCGCGTTGATGTTTAATGCCGGATATGGAAATGAGTATGTTGTGAAGTGTGATCATGCCTATATTAAATGTGCGGGGTTGACATTGGGTTACACATCAAGTTTGTATGATGACAAGTCGGCCGACGCATATCTGATTGATGGAAATGGAGCAGGTGCATCAGGAGGACATTCCAACATGACATTTAATTGGCAACGATACATTACCCCTAATATAAAGTTGGGGGCAGGATTGGAGTTGCCAAAAGTCAGCTATACGACTTTTGCCGATGTTGAAGATTGTTATCAGCGAGTGCCATCCATACCTTTATATGCTCAGTACTCATGGGGAGATATTGGCCATGTCAGACTGAGTTCTGTTATACGCCCGTTGAGATATAATGATGCTATTGGTAATTGCTATCGCACAGAGGTTGGATATGGTTTAAAACTTACGGCAAATGCGAGGGTGGGAAATTTTGTTTCGTATCTAATGGCGCAAACAGGTCGTGGTATTGCCAATTATTTAAAAGATAACGATGGCTTTAATCTTGACATGACGCCGTCGCCCGATAATATGGGGCAATTAAATCTCACCGGCTCTTGGGGTTGTCTCGGAGCGATACAATATAATTATACCCCTAAAATGTTCTCAACGCTGATGTATGGATATATGCGCAACTATGTTGATGCCTACAATGGCGGTTTGATCGCTTATGGCGACCACATGAAATATGAACATTACGCTGCCGTCAATTTTATTTGGAGAGCATCGACATTTGTTGATTTAGGGGTAGAATACAATTATGGTATGAAGCGTAATTTTGCTGACAACTCATTGACAAACAACCGCATTTCCGCAATGTTCCGGGTTAGCTTCTAATCTGATTTGTCTAATTTATAATATACTGACATAGTCGCTATAACTACTATAGTCGATATAGTATTGTCACTGCAATAGTGACGTCTCTATCTTTTCTTTCATGAGTAGGCTTTCTCGAAAACATGTTTTACAACATATTTTTTTGGGAGGGGTAAGCTGTTGAGTGTCAGCGTTTAAGCTTAAGGTGTGGGGATATTTTTATAAAATTTGCTGAAAAAATGGGATAAAAAATTTGGTGGAGTGGGGGAAAGTTTCTACCTTTGCACTCGCTTTTGAGGGGCGGCTGCGGTGGCAGCGATGATAACCCCTGAGGCGCGGCGATAAAAAGAAAAATTTTGTTAAAATTCGATTAGGGATTTTGCCAAGAAAGAAAAACGCCGTAACTTTGCAAAGTTTTCCGCCGACCGAAAGCTGTCGAGCGAGCGGAGACAAGCTCAAGCACAGAGAACATTGAAAGAATTACAATAGACGAAAGTAGTACAAGAGTCATTAAGATAAAAGAATGAACTCTGTCAATTTCGATAAGATAAGCAAAATAGAATTCAACCGTTCGGGTTTCGGACTATAGATACTTCGGTTATCGCGCAAAGAACAAGAAAAAAAAGAAAACA
>JAFQKI010000011.1 GCA_017396945.1 Muribaculaceae bacterium
CGCGACCCTCAGCTTGGAAGGCTGATGCTCTATCAACTGAGCTACTTCCGCAATCTATGCGTGGGCGAAGATGGATTCGAACCACCGAAGGTATAAACCAGCAGATTTACAGTCTGCCCCATTTGGCCACTCTGGTATTCGCCCTAATCAGGAACCTTGTGTTCCATGACTTTTTTGAGCCTCTTGTCGGATTCGAACCAACGACCCCGAGATTACAAATCACGTGCTCTGGCCAACTGAGCTAAAGAGGCTTATTTAAATGTTCTCACTTTTCAACCCCTTGGAGTTGTTTAGCGAGTGCAAAGTTACATGAAGTTTTTATATCTACCAAATTTTCCGGGATTATTTTTTAAAAAAAATATCGTTTTTTATCGCAACAACCTCAGAATAGGCACTTTCGCAAACACAAAATTTTCATTACTTCAACGACTCGCTTCAGCGCAATCTCAATTGCGTTGCAAATTTACACAATTTATTTCAAACCACGACGACAACATATACTTTTTTTTATTACATTTGCATAATCATAAAATCATACACTATTATATTATTGAAAGATGAGCACAATATACAACGAACGCATCAACGCTCTACGCGCCCAGATGCAAAAAAACGAGATTAATGCAATCATCATCCCACAACTCGACCCACATCAGAGCGAGTATATCGCCGAACATTGGCAAGCTAGATATTGGCTTAGCGGTTTCAATGGCTCTGCAGGCACCCTTGTAGTCACCGACAAAGAGGCTCTACTTTGGACCGACTCTCGCTATTTCATTCAAGCGACAGACCAACTCGCCCCATCCGGCATCCTATTGATGAAAGAAGGACTCCCCGACACACCAACAATCGCCCAATACCTTAACCAAAATTTAGCCAAAGGATCAACAGTTGGCATCGATGGAATGTTATTCTCAATCAATGAAGCATCCTCACTCAACGAGACTTTATGCAAACAAGAGATAACCTTAACAACCGACTGCAATTTAATCAACGACATTTGGACCAATCGACCACCACTACCCGAAGGCAAAATTTTCATTCATGAAGAAAAATACGCAGGAGAAAGTGCCTCATCCAAAATAAAGAAAGTCTTAGATAGTATCTCAAAAGAAAACGCCGATTGCATTTTGATTTCGGCTCTTGATGAAATCGCATGGGTATTAAATATCAGAGCGAACGATGTAACATACAATCCGGTTGCCACCGCGTTCCTACTTCTATCAAACACCGGCTCCACACTATTTATAGATAATACCAAACTTGACATCCAAACAATAGAATACCTCTCCGCCAACAATATCAAAACAGCATCCTACTCCGAAGTCCTAACTCATTTGACCTCTCTTCCTTCTGATATTAAAGTAATTGTCGAGAAAGCCAAAACAGCACACGCATTCCTAACCGTTTTAGGCGAGCGCATTAAATTTGGATCTTCCCCCATCGCACAATTAAAAGGATGCAAAAACCCGACACAAATACAAAAAACTCGCGAAGCCATGCTTCGAGATGGTGTAGCTCTTGTGAAATCATTTATCGAAATAGAGAATAAGCTACAACAAGGCGACACTTTGACCGAAATTGACATTGCAGATATACTCACATCACACCGCCGCCAACAACCATTATATTTCGATGATAGTTTCGACACCATTGCCGGCTACAACGACCATGGCGCAATTGTCCACTATTCAGCAACGCCAGAAACGAACTACCAAATCAAGCCAACCGGAATACTCCTCATTGACTCTGGAGCACAATATCTTGACGGCACAACCGACATCACCCGCACGATTACACTTGGAGAACCCACCACTCAACAAAAAAGAGATTTCACCCTCGTAATGAAAGGGCACATCGCTCTTGGCTCAGCGATTTTTCCCGCAGGCACTCGTGGAGCGCAATTAGACGCACTCGCTCGCCAGTTTCTATGGAAAGATGGTTTGACATACCTACATGGCACCGGACATGGAGTAGGATACTTCCTCAATGTACACGAAGGACCTCAAAGCATTAGACTAAACGAAAACCCCACTCCGCTATGCGCCGGAATGATTACGTCAAATGAGCCCGGATTGTACCGAGAAGGAGAATACGGCATTCGTTGCGAAAACTTAGTTTTAACTGTCCCGGCATTCAAAACCGAATTTGGCGAATTTTTAAAATTTGAAACGCTCACCATGTTCCCATTTGACCTCAAGCTATTTGACACCTCTATAATGAGCGACGAGGAAATCGCATGGATCAACGACTACCACACGACAGTGCGCGAACGCCTATCTCCAATGCTAAACGAAGAAGAAAAACGTTGGTTAGAAGCGAAAACCGCAAAACTTTCTCGATAAGTCACACATTATTATATAATAATATATACTTCAGACATGGCATTAATAAAACAATTATTAGGGATCACCCCGACCATAGGCAAAGATTGTTTTCTTGCCGACAATGCCACCATAATCGGTGACGTAGTTATGGGTGACGAATGTAGCATCTGGTTCAACACAGTGTTGCGCGGTGATGTCAACTCAATACGCATCGGCAATCGGGTCAACATCCAAGACGGATCAGTTCTACACACATTATATCAAAAATCAACGATTGAGATTGGCGATGATGTATCAATAGGCCACAACGTGACAATCCATGGAGCAAAAATCCACAATCTCGCACTCATCGGGATGGGTGCGGTAGTAATGGACGACGCAGAAGTTGGGGAAGGCGCTCTCGTTGCCGCCGGCAGCGTAGTCCTCTCCAAAACAAAGATCGGTCCCAACGAGCTATGGGGTGGAGCGCCCGCCAAGTTCATCAAAATGGTTGACCCCGCACAAAGCCGAGAAATTAATCAAAAAATCGCACGCAACTATTTGATGTATTCAAAATGGTATGAGGAGGAATAAATCCGACCATTAATCCATAGGCTCGGAAGCGACTATAACAATAGTTTCTTCCGAGTTTTATTTTTATTGTTGCGCAAGCGTTAAACTATGCAAACAATTTAGCTCGATTTTAAATAAAATTCGTAACTTTAACGCCCAAATTGTGTTAACTCATAAACACAAACCTACGAAACAATTTTTAAACTCTAATTTTATACTAACATGTACACTAACAATCGTTTTTCTTCATTCTTGAAGAAGTTGATGTGTTCAGCTTTTTTGACTGTCTCTTTACTTGGGACTTCTCAAGAAGTTATCAACACATACGAAATCGCCGACATGGGCTACCTTCGTGCACCGATGGAATCCAATAGCGGTATCGTACTTTCAAACAACCGTTACTCTGAAATTTATCTTCTCAGAAACAACCAGCTAACGACTCTCGTTAAAAGTCGTGGTTGTGGCCTTTACACTCAAATGAGCAAAGACAAATCTCTCATTGGCTTCAAAAGCATCAACGACCAAGACTTGCAAGCTCCCGCAATCCTTGATATTGCGACCGGCAAAGTAACTCTCCTTGAAGACTACTGCCACCAATGCGGTCAAGTTTCATTCAGCAATGATGGAACAATGGCTTATACAATGGGCAACACCCTTGTAATACGCAAAGGCGACAGCCGCAAAACATTTGACCTCGGTTTCTATACCAACATCGCCAACATCTCTCCCGACGGAAGCCAAGTTGCATACAGCAACATCGATGGCCGCATGTTCATCATCAACCTCACCACCGGGAACATCGAGCTTATAGGCGTTCAAGATGGATACAACGGCGTGTGGTCACCCGATGGAAGCAAACTTGCTATTCACACAGCTATAGGAACAATTTCTGTGCTTAATCGCGTTGACGGCAAAATTCACGACCTCGGCAATGGTTTATCAGCATCATGGGCAAACAACTCAAACGAACTCATTTATACCACAATCGACGGTTATGACGAAATGAGAATTTTAGGAAAAAGTGTCCAAAAAGTTAATTTTGACGGGACCAACCGCATGACCCTTGTCGCGACTTCCGACAACATGCCAACCGATGCGATCTTGACAGCAGACAACCGCTTACTCATTCCATATGCAACCGGAGAAAAACGTGGTCTTGCTATGCGTATGATGCCTTCTACCGGCATCACAACAATGTCGGCGGAAAACGCGACCGAAACTGAAATTTTTGCAATCGAAGATGACGCATTATTTGGAGCACGTCTTGGCGATATTTGCGCCGATCCCAACTTCCGTCCAGCGACACTCAAGCCCACCGATGGCATTACAACAAAAGCATTCGAACAAAAAATTGGCGCTCTTGACATTGAGTACCTTAGCCAAATATACGACTCTCCCGCCGTTAACGGTTGTACAAAACACGGTTATGTAACTTGTGCTCCCACCTCAGCTTGTATGTACCTCGGCTACTATGGTTTGCTCAACAAAAAAGCAACAACCAACCGTTATGACGGCTCTACCAAATACTATGCTTACCCTATCAGCTCGGTTTACACCAACCAAGCAGGAACATATACATTCAACCTCACGGCCTATGGAAATGGATGTTCAAACGTACCCGGTGCTTACGGCTACATGTGGAACGGTTCCTACTCTCCTCGTGACAGATTCCCCGATTTCATGAAACTTAATGGTTGTACTTCTGCCGAAATGCAATGGTCTGCATCAAGTTCATGGACTAAATTCAAATCTGAATCTGCTGCCGGTCGCCCAACTCTTCTTTGTATCGCTCTTGAATCAAGCGGTCACCTCATTCTCGGTTTTGCAACCAACTGCAAATATCGCACAGCAACAGGATTTACCCAACAAACCGGTTCTTTCGTTTGCCATGACCCATACGGAGATGACAACGATACATATTGGGCCGACAATGACGGTCAACACTCAACCTACGACTGGGTTGGTTACAATAATGGTCAAGCCAACATCGGAACATTCTATTATAGCTGTACAGCAAACCCAGGTGTAGCTGTTACTCCTAAATTAACTTGCACCCCTGCAAGCATCGAACTTTCTGGCGAAGTCGGTTCTACAGCCAACACATATGTTGACGTTGTTGTTAAAGGCGAAAACCTTTCAACCACTATAGCTGTTGCTTCTGCAACTTCTGCAATCACTCCTACCAAACTTTCTGGATGGAACGACCTTACCGGTGGCACCCTTCGTCTCACTCTTAACACCAACTTCTCTAAAGGTGCAGGAACTTACGACAGCTATGTAGCCGTACAAAGCACTTCAAGCTATCGTGTTGAAATCAAAACCAAGGTTACTCTTACCGACCCCAATAGCGGGAACGAAAATCCAGGCACAGAACCCGGGACCAATCCCAATCCAACCCCAACAACAGATGTTGTAACCGGACTTTCTGAAGTATGGAATATCTCTCAAGCATCTGGAAAAACTGCCGATTGGATTACCAATGGTTCACAAGTAACCCAAGATATGGCTTTTGCTAATGGCAAACTCTATGTTGTACACCGCAATGGCGGCAACTCCGACAATACTATATATGTTGTTGACGCCTACACCGGAACCAAAACCGGCTCATTACCCACTACTACTTGCGCTACAGGCATCTATTATCTAAGTTCTATTGAAACTATCGGCGGTAAAGTTATAGCATGTAATCTTCAAACCAGCGCAACTGGTGCACTTATGGTTTACAAATGGGATAGCGAAAACGCAGAACCTACCGTACTTCTCAACACTACAAACCGCCCCAGCGACATGGCTCGTATTGGTGACGCAATGTCTGTTAGTGGCGACCTAACAAATGGTAAAATCTGGTTTGCATTTGGCAGCAATGCATTCTACTACCCCATCACAAATGGAACTTGCTCTGACACTCCAACAGTTATCGCATTAACCAAAGACGGCGCAGCATATAGTTTCATCACAAGTCCAGCTGTTAATATCTACGAAGAATCTGACGGTTCATTCTGGATTGCTTCTAAAGATCAAGTGCCTATGCACTTCAGTTCTACCGGTGCATACATTGAAGCAATGAATTCTACCAACGTAAACCTCAATGGATCTGACGCTAAATTCCTTAAACTTGGTAGCAAAACTTATTGCGCAGCGACAACCTACCTCAACACATCAGCTACAACACTTGCCAATGGCGCATTTACATTCTTTGATGCGACATCTGACAAAACTGCAACTTCAATCATCGACAAATACCCATCTGCCGGTCTCGGAACTTCTACTCGCAACACCAGCTTCCGTAGCTCTATTTGCACTGAAGTAAACAGCACCGACCTCAACGTTTGGATTCTTATCCCAAATCAAGGAGCCGCTTACTACAAGTTCCACCACTCTGATGCTGTTGGAGTAGAAGATGTAATTGCCGAAGAAGATGCAGACGCACCAATAGAATACTACAACCTTCAAGGCATAAAAGTAGAAAAACCTGAAAATGGCATCTACATCAAGGTTCAAGGCAAGAAAGTATCAAAAGTTTATGTGAAGTAATTCACACAACTATAAACCCCCAAAAAGTGGCGAGGCATTATAGCATCGCCACTTTTTATAAATTTATCTGCATTAAGTTGAAAATTAAAACAAAAAAGTTTTGAGGATTGAAAAAATATGCGTAATTTTGCCCCGCAAAACGCAAATTAGATAACAACAAAAAATTAAATAACAAAATGATCATCGTACAAGTAAAAGAAGGCGAAAACATCGAAAAAGCTTTAAAGAAATTCAAACGTAAATTTGAAAAAACCGGTATTGTAAAAGAACTCCGTAGCCGTCAAGCATTTGAGAAACCCTCTGTGGCTAACCGCAAAAAAATGATGAAGGCTGTGTACGTTCAAAAATTGCGTTCAGTAGAGGAATAATTTAAATTTTCTCCTTTTTTATTTGGAAATATAAAAATAAAAGCATAAATTCGTAGCTACAAGATTTAAGGACTCGCATCCCAAACCAACAGCACGGATTTGAATTATGCTTTTAAATTCTTTTTTGACATACATACGGTGTGAACTGAATTATTCGGTTCACACCGTTTCGTCATATAAGCGAGACCTTGAGCAATGGATAGAATTTGCAACCAACGGCAATCCTGATGAGCTCCACACCAAGGACATCACATCAAACGACCTGCGCACATGGGTTGCACACCTATCAAAAAACGGCATAACCGCACGAACAATACGTCGCAAAGTTCAATCATTGCGGGCGTTCTTCCGCTATCTGATGCAATACCATGAGCACAAAGACAATCCGGCGGCAAACATAGCGCAAACAAAATTAGACAAACCCCTTCCCTCTTACATACCTCAACAAGAAATCAACACGATATTGGATGAAGAGTGGGATAAAGACGACTTCGAGGAGACACGCAACCGCCTTATTGTATTAATGCTATACTCCACCGGAATGCGCACCACAGAACTTGAAACATTACTCGATGCCAATGTCAACACTACCTCGCTTGAACTAAAAGTATTCGGCAAGCGTAATAAAGATAGAGTAATCCCCTTTGGGAAAGAACTGTGCGAGATGATAACTCAATATCGTAGATTACGAGACACGACTATTGCGAAACCCGACAAACATTTCTTTGTACGTCAGTCGGGAGAACCAATATATCGCAGTTTGATTTACAAAATTGTGCGAGAGACACTTGCCGGACGCGTACACTCTGAACGTCAAAGCCCACATGTGTTGCGCCACACTTTTGCCACCGACATGCTAAACAACGGCGCCGATCTCAATGCCGTACAACAATTACTCGGACATAGCTCACTTGCGACAACGCAAGTATATACACATATAACATACCGTGAATTAAAACTTAATTATCAACAAGCACATCCACGTGCATTAAAAAAAGGAGGATAATATGGAAGTTAAAATTAAAGCCATCCACTTCGACATCGCGGAAAAACTAAACCAGTTTATCAACAAAAAAGCGGAACGCCTCGCACGTCACAACGAAGCTATTTCCAATGTCGATATATCCCTTAAAGTAGTTAAACCTGAAACAGCTATGAACAAGGAGGCTATCGTGAAAGTTTCAGTACCTCAACATGATGAAATTGTGGCAACCAAGACTGCCGACACTTTTGAAGAAGCTATCGACCTATGCATGGAAGCCATTGAACGCCAATTGGAAAAGAAAAAAGCAAAAAAATAACATCTTAATAATCACAACCAACTAAACAAAGCGCCCCAAATCAAAGCGGGGCGCTCATTCTATAAAAACGCATAGCATCTGTTGATAATTTTTAAAACGAATTGGGCTGAAGATAAAATAATTGTTACTATCTTTACAACATAAATTCAACATAGTTCATGAACAGAAAAGGGAAGTTGTATTTCAGATATGGCACAATGGGGTCGGCAAAAACCGCGTTATTACTTACCACAGCCTACAATTTCGAAGAACGCAAAATGCGATATGTGTGCTTGAAACCCATAATCGACAATCGCAACAAGAACAATGTGATAAAATCACGCATAGGGATTGAGCGCGAGTGCCAATGGATATATCAAGACACCGATTTGTATCAATTTGCTCAAGAATTATTTGAAAAAACAATGTCAGCTATCGATTGGTTTCTTATAGATGAAGCACAATTCCTCACCCCCGAACAAGTCGATCAGCTCTCTCGCATAGTAGATGACTATGGCAGCAATGTGATATGCTATGGATTGCGTACCGACTTCAAGTCGCGACTATTTGAGGGATCTCGCCGTCTATTTGAAATTGCCGACAGCATAGATGAGATTAAATCAACTTGCACTTGTGGTCGCAAAACCATAATCAACGCCCGCATTGATGCCTCAGGCGACTTTGTAGAGACGGGCGCACAAGTTGAAATCGGTGGAGATGACCGCTATATCGCCGTGTGCCGTAAGTGTTGGCGCAACAAACGCATCGAACAAGCATCACGAGACACATTACCCTTTATTTAACTCATTATAATTATAATTATGATTATAAGCGCAATAGAAGATTTAAACCAATACAAACATTTATCACCACGCATAGCCACTGCTATTGATTGGACAATAAAACATCACAAGGTTACTTTTGAAAAAGGCAGAATAGACATCTCCGAGGATATATATGTAAACCGTGAAGAAGTGGCGATGATGCCTCGAGAGAAAAAGATGCTTGAGGCTCACCGCCGATATATCGACATACATATACCACTATCTGGCATTGAAGCCATAGGGTGGGCGCATATCAAGGATGTAAAAAACATAATACAACCTTATGATGACAAACAAGACATTGAGTTTTATGGCGACAACTCCCAATGCATAATACCAATAAAGCCTGGACAAGTTGCGATACTATTTCCCGAAGACGCTCACGCTCCATGCATCGGGATAGGCAATCATCGCAAGTATTGCATAAAAATAGCTATAGATTAAACTTTAATAGCACAAGATTGTCATTATCTCTATGAGACTAAAACTACTATCATTGTTATTTATCATTCTCTCAGTTGCCACATCAGCCATAGCGGCAACATTCGCCAACGAGTCTCTGGACTACAAAGTGATGTATAAATGGGGACTGATACATAAACAAGCCGGACACGCAACACTAACCCTCCGCAACCAAGGAAACCGATATATCACCCAACTCACAGCCGCTTCAGAAAAATGGGCTGATAGATTTTATATGGTGCGAGACACCCTCAATGGCGTAATCATAAAAAACGGATTTCTTCCTATTTTTTATGAGAAAATCGCACGCGAAGGTGGTGAATACAAGCGAGACATCATTAAATATACCCGCACAGGCAATACCGTTATTGGCGATTGCACCCGTATAAGACAAAAAAACAAAAAGAAACCCATAACCACTGACAGCATAATTCTTAAAGCTCAAGGAATGACAATCGACATGCTGAGCGCTTTTTATTACATGCGTTCTGTTGATTATCAGAAAATGAAGACCGGCGAGAATGTGAGCCTTAATGTGTTTTCCGGGAAACGCAAAGAGTTGTTGAAAATCATATATCACGGTGTGGAGACAATCGAGTATGACGAACGCACATATCAATGCTACCACATCACTTTTACATTCACCTCTGAGGGGAAAAAGAAGACCTCAGACGACATGGACGCATGGATAACAATCGACAGTCGTCGCATCCCGGTGAAACTTGAGGGGAAACTCCCGGTGGGCAAAATCCACTGCCTATACACAGGCAAATAACAGTATGAGTTCACTTCAACCTCCAAACCTATTATTTCGTCAAAAAAACACATATATTCATCAAAAAAGTCTAAGAAAAGTTGCAAAACATCACCATAATTAATTTACTTTGCAAAAGCATTTACATCAGTTTAACATTATGATGACTGAATTGCGAAAAAAATGACAGATAAACAACAACTAAACATAATAAAAAGCTATGGACAAAAACATTAATCAAGACACCGAGGAGAACTTACTTGACAGCCCTGTAAACAACATGGAAAGTCAAAATTCACGACCTATCATTCCCGACAACATTCCCCCCAAAAAGAAAAGTAGTTTACCGCTGATTATATCATTTGTTTTAGGATTTGCCGTCGCCGGAGTCATTGCATATTTTATAATGTCAAACCTAGAAGCGACCACAACAAGTGCCGTCTCCGACTCAACGGCAATACAACAAGAAGAGACTATTTCCTCCGAGCCGGTTAATCCCATACCCGCCAATCCCGCTCACAACACTACAACAAACACACACCAACCGGCATCGACAAGCGGATACACGACAGCTACAGCCACAACAGATGCTCAAGAGACCACATCCACAACAGAAACGGCAACAACTGAACAAGTTGTTGATTCAATCTCCAACAACCCTCTCAATCGCATATATAACAGATAAAAAAGCCCAATACAAGTCATCGTGATGTCGAAAAATACTAAGAAATCAACCGAGATTAAAACCGTATCGGCGACAATGGGTATTGTCGGTGGCGCAATTGGAGGCGTGGCTGCATCTATCGTTGAAACTCCCAACGGAATTGGGGGTACAACAAATGAAACATCCGAAAATTCGGAAAACACGTCATATCCTGTAGAGATTTTAAGCGACAACGACTTCGAAAATCCTATAGCCAATGTAACTATAGACA
The DNA here is from genome assembly GCA_017396945.1 of Muribaculaceae bacterium. Lineage (GTDB taxonomy): Bacteria > Bacteroidota > Bacteroidia > Bacteroidales > Muribaculaceae > RGIG4079. Next base: position 11,037 of record JAFQKI010000011.1, read on the forward strand.
CCCAACTGGCCCCGGAGCCATTTATGGCTGAAATGTATCACGAAAACGACTCGATTTATGAGCCGGCAACAGATCTAACAATTAATGAAATCAGTATTGAATTTCTATAAAAACAAGAACAAAAAATCACTTTTCAGCATATAAGGAAATCGCATCTGTCGTGATTTCCTTATTTTTCATCAATAAAATCAAGCAAAATCTGCATAATAATGAAAATTATCACGCAAAACTTATTATTATTCAATTTTAAGTTACTACCTTTGTGGTAATTTATCATTTTTAGCCTACAGCTCTGATGAAAAAACGTAAATCCCGACTGCCTGTCATTGTCGATATATTGACACACAATAGCATAGGCAGTCAAGAAGAACTATCCAAGCAACTTGCCATTAGGGGCTATATCGTCACACAAGCGACGTTGTCGCGCGATCTTAAAATGTTGCGCACAACAAAAGTAGCCACCGACATGGGAGGCTATCGTTATATCATAGCCGATAGTTACACATCCAATAACGAACCTCTTGTCAAGGTGCAAAGCACTGTACAATCATCAATGCATCCCGCCGCATTGTCGATAGCCATGGCCGGCAATCTTGTCGTGATAAAGACCCGCAACGGATATGCAAGCGGATTGGCTTATGATTTGGACACTTTGCAGTCACCCCACATTCTCGGCACAATACCTGGAGCCGACACCGTCTTTGCTGTAGTCAATGAGGGATCTTCTCGCAAAGATCTTTATGAATTGTTTTGCACGTTCCTTCCTAATCATGTAATGGAGGAAGCTCGCGATAAATTTTTAAAAGGAGAAGTCCGATAATAAACATATAGTACATTGACGATTTATTAGGTATATATTTATTGAAAAATGGATAATCAATCACAGATTGAAGTTATTGTAGCATCAGATGAGCATGTGAAATATGTCGATAAGATCCTCGACACAATTAATCGTGCCGCCAAAGTGCGCGGTACCGGTATCGCGAAACGCTCACCAGAATATGTGAAACAAAAAATGCTTGAACGCAAAGCAGTCATCGCTTTATGTAATGGCGATTTCGCGGGTTTCAGCTACATAGAGTGTTGGAGCAACAAAGAGTATGTCGCAAATTCCGGACTTATCGTTGCCGATAAATACCGCGGTCTCGGTCTTGCGACTCGCATCAAGCGACGCGTATTTCAACTTTCACGCGAAATGTTTCCCGATGCCAAGATATTCTCATTGACTACCGGCGCAGCCGTAATGAAAATGAACTTTGAACTCGGATATCGTCCGGTGACATTTGACCAACTCACCGACGACCCCGCATTTTGGAAAGGTTGCGAAAGTTGCGTGAACTTTGATATTCTCCAACGCAATGGTGGTCACAAATGCCTTTGCGTAGGGCTACTATACGACCCAAAAGAGACTCAATACCACAGATATAATTTAAATAGCGATTTAGATAATAAAGAAAATCCACAATAACGACAATGAAAAAGAAAAAAGTTGTAGTAGCATTCAGCGGAGGTCTTGACACCTCCTACACAGTGATGTATCTTGCCAAAGAAAAAGGCTATGAAGTGTATGCCGCTTGTGCCAACACCGGAGGTTTCAGCCCCGAGCAATTGGCGACCAACGAGGCAAACGCCTATAAACTCGGAGCGACAAAATATGTAACTCTTGATGTAACCCGCGAGTACTACGACAAGAGTTTGAAATATATGATTTATGGCAACGTGTTGCGCAACGGCACTTACCCCATCTCAGTAAGTTCGGAACGCATATTCCAAGCGATTGCCATCGCACGCTACGCAAACGAAATCGGTGCTGACGCCATCGCACATGGTTCAACAGGCGCAGGCAATGACCAAATACGCTTTGACATGACATTCCTTGTGATGGCTCCGGGCGTCGAAATAATCACACTCACCCGCGACAACAACTTGTCTCGTCAAGAGGAGATTGACTACTTAAACAAAAACGGCTTCGCCGCCGACTTCACTAAACTCAAATACAGCTACAACGTAGGACTTTGGGGGACATCTATCTGCGGTGGTGAAATTCTTGACTCCGCACAAGGCTTACCCGAAACTGCATACCTCAAACACTGTGAAAAAGAGGGTACAGAACAACTTCGCCTTACTTTTGAAAAGGGAGAGCTGAAAGCCGTAAACGATGTGCGCTACGAAGACCCAATCGAAGCAATCCAAAAAGTTGAAGAAATCGGAGCGGCATACGGCGTAGGTCGTGACATGCACGTCGGTGACACCATCATCGGCATCAAAGGTCGTGTAGGATTTGAAGCTGCAGCTCCAATGCTCATCATCGGAGCTCACCGCTTCCTCGAAAAATACACTTTGAGTAAATGGCAACAATACTGGAAAGACCAAGTTGCGACATGGTATGGCATGTTCCTCCACGAGAGTCAATATCTCGAACCTGTGATGCGCGACATCGAAGCAATGCTTGCCAACTCTCAACGCAATGTAAATGGCACCGCAATTCTTGAACTCCGTCCATTAGGCTTCTCAACCATTGGTGTTGAAAGCGCCGATGATTTGGTAAAAAACAAACTTGGTGAATATGGCGAAACACAAAAAGGTTGGACCGCCGACGACGCCAAAGGCTTTATCAAAGTCTCAGCTACCGCATTGCGAGCATATTATGCCAACCACAAAGATGAACAAATTTAATCATAGACATTTCTAATGGAAAATAAGCAATTAAAACGTGCATTAAAAGATAGAAAGATTGCCGGAGTATGTGGTGGCATCGCCAAATACTTTGGGTGGGATTCAACGACTACACGCATTGGCTACGCGGCATTAAGTTTATTCACCGCCTTTGCCGGATGTTTATTCTATCTCATTTTGTGGTATGTAATGCCTCTTGATAACGAATAATTAAAGACAATGATTAGAGCCGGAATAATAGGCGGTGCAGGCTATACCGCCGGCGAACTCATTCGCCTACTGATAAATCACCCCGACGTGGAAATCTCATGGGTGCATAGCACCAGCAACGCCGGAAATCTCGTAACCGAAGTTCACCAAGGGCTTATTGGAGAGACTCAATTACGTTTCACCGAGCGCACCGCTTGGGAAGAAATTGACGTATTGTTTTGTTGCACACCACACGGAGCGACACGCAAATTCATGGAAAGTAATGAAGTACCCGAAAATATCAAAATCGTCGATCTATCAACCGACTACCGCATAGAAGACGACACACACGATTTTGTATATGGGTTGCCTGAACTTAACCGCAAACGCATTGTGCGCGGTGCTACTCGTGTAGCAAACCCCGGTTGCTTTGCCACCGCTATTCAACTCGCATTGCTCCCATTAGCAAAAAACCTATTGCTCAACAACACTATTCATGTTACAGCAATTACCGGGAGCACCGGAGCAGGAGTAAAACCATCGGCAACTTCACACTTCTCTTGGCGCAACGATAACGTGTCAATCTACAAACCATTCAAGCATCAACACCTCGCTGAGATACGTCAATCTCTAAAAACACTTCAAACCAGTTTTGAAGCCGACATTGACTTTATTCCAGTGCGCGGATGCTTCTCTCGTGGCATCATGGCAATCGTATATATGGACTGCCCTATCGAACTTGATGAAATCAAAAAGTTATATGAAGAGTATTATGACGACCACAATTTCACATTTGTAACCGAGAAAGCTCCCGATTTGAAAGATGTCGTAAACACCAACAAGTGCATCCTACATCTCGAAAAAATCGATGGCAAATTGCTCATCACATCAGTTATCGACAACCTCGTGAAAGGGGCATCAGGTCAAGCCGTTCACAACATGAACCTACTATTCGGATTACATGAGCGTATAGGTCTCAATCTCAAACCATCAGCTTTTTAAAAACGGATTTCTTTATACATCCTACATAAGCGGAAATTCTTGTAAGAGTTTCCGCTTTCTTTTTATAGTTTTTTGTCACAGCGACAAATGGTTATATCAGGAATTTTGCGTAAATTTGCGCGATATTATGCATCGACACTTCTCTGAGCATAATTTTAAACAAAAAACGAATAAAAACATAACAAGACAAAATAAATTATGGCACAACAAGACGACGTTTTCAAGAAAATTGTATCTCATGCCAAAGAATATGGCTTTGTATTCCAATCAAGTGAAATCTATGACGGGCTCTCAGCGGTTTATGACTATGGTCAAAATGGTGTGGAGCTCAAAAACAATATCAAGCGTTACTGGTGGGACGCAATGACATTGCTCAACGAAAATATCGTTGGTATCGACTCTGCGATTTTCATGCACCCCACAATTTGGAAAGCATCGGGTCACGTTGATGCATTCAATGACCCATTGATTGACAACCGCGACTCTAAAAAACGTTATCGTGCCGACGTTCTCATTGAAGAAGAACTCGCAAAGATGGACGACAAAGTCGAAAAAGAGGTTGCTAAAGCTCGTAAACGTTTCGGCGACAACTTTGATGAAGCATTATTCCGCGAAACAAATCCACGAGTTCAAGAAATCATCGAAAAGCGTAATGCGCTTCACGAACGCTTTGCGACAGCACTCAATGACAGCAATCTTGAGGAATTGCGTCAAATCATCATCGACCAAGAGATTGTTTGTCCTATTTCAGGCACCAAAAACTGGACCGATGTACGCCAATTCAACCTCATGTTTAAAACCGAAATGGGTAGCACCGCCGAAGGTGCGATGAACGTATATCTACGTCCCGAAACCGCTCAAGGTATTTTTGTCAACTACCTCAACGTGCAAAAGACCGGTCGCATGCGTCTCCCCTTTGGTATCGCACAAATCGGTAAAGCATTCCGCAACGAGATTGTCGCTCGTCAGTTCATCTTCCGTATGCGCGAATTTGAACAAATGGAGATGCAATTCTTTGTACGCCCCGGTGAAGAACTCAATTGGTTTGCGAAATGGAAAGAAACACGCTTGAAATGGCACAAGGCGCTCGGTCTCGGCGATCACAAATATCGTTACCACGACCACGACAAACTCGCACACTACGCCAACGCGGCAACCGACATCGAGTTTGAAATGCCATTTGGTTTCAAAGAGGTAGAGGGTATCCACTCACGCACCAACTTTGACCTTTCTCAACACGAAAAATACTCAGGCAAAAACATCAAGTACTTCGACCCTGAATTAAACGAATCATACGTTCCTTACGTTATCGAAACTTCAATCGGTGTTGACCACATGTTCCTTTCTGTTCTCTGCTCTTCATACGAAGAACAAAAGCTTGAAGGTGGCGACACTCGCGTAGTGCTTCACTTGCCTGCACCCTTGGCTCCTGTTAAATGTGCTGTTATGCCTCTTGTGCGCAAAGACGGACTTCCCGAAAAGGCTCGCGAGATCGTCAACAGCCTCAAGTTTGATTTCTCTACTCACTATGAAGAGAAAGACTCAATCGGCAAACGCTATCGTCGCCAAGACGCGATAGGTACACCCTATTGTATCACCGTTGACCACCAAACATTGGAGGACAACACCGTGACATTGCGTGAGCGCGATTCTATGGAGCAAAAACGTGTTGCAATCGATGACCTCCATAAACTCATCCATGAGAATGTGAGCCTCAACGCATTGCTTCGCAAACTCGGTTAATAACAAGCAATCATCTCTCACTCATTAGATAGAAAAATGAATAAAAAATATATCATCTACGGAGCAATCGCATTTGTTGTTATCTTGCTATTTGTAGGCGGATGCAGTAACTATAACGGCATGGTTGAGAAAGAGCAAGTCGTAGAACAAACTTGGGCAGAGGTTCAAAATCAATATCAACGCCGCATCGACCTTATTCCAAATCTCGTTAATACAGTAAAAGGTTATGCCGCTCATGAAAACGAAACCCTTCAAGATGTTATTGAGGCACGCTCCAAAGCCACTTCAATAACCATTGACCCGACCAATCTTGATGACACCACACTTGAACAATTTCAACAAGCGCAAGGCGAATTGTCTAGTGCGTTAAACCGTTTGATGGCAATTTCAGAAGCTTATCCCGACTTAAAAGCAAATGAGAATTTCCGAGACTTGCAAGTACAACTTGAAGGAACTGAAAATCGCATAACAACAGCTCGTGGCCGCTATACCGAAGCTGTCAAGGATTACAATCTCAAAGTGCGCCGTTTCCCCGGAAATATCTTTGCCGGATTATTTGGATTTGACGCAAAGCCTCAATTCAAGGCCGAAGCCGGAGCCGACCAAGCACCTGAAGTGGAATTTTAAAGAAGTATCGCAGATGAAAAAGTTATTATATTTGCCCGCTATTTTCCTTACTATTATTGCTACCGCCTGCAACATGGATGGCGATAATGTGTGGGAAGATTACCGCGATTGGCGCGAAACCAACGAGCAATGGATACTTGACCAAGCAAGTCGCACCAACGACGATGGTACGCCATATTACACTAAACTTGTTCCGACATGGGATAAAGATTCATATATCCTTATTCACTACTTCAATGACCGTAATGAAACAAAGGATAATTTGACACCACTATTCACAAGCACCATTGATGTAAAATACATCGGGAGGTTGTATAACGATGAGCCTTTTGACTCGTCATACGCTTATACTCAATGGGGCGACAGCATCCTACGCACAACACAGGCCAATCTCATCGAGGGTTGGGCTATCGCGTTAAGTGACATGCACGTGGGAGACTCTTGCGAAATTCTTGTCCCTTATCAACAAGCATACGGCTCAAGCGAGAGTGGAATTATCAAACCTTACAGCGCTTTGAAATTCAACCTCAAACTCGTCGATATCCCCTACTACGAAACAAAAAATCCGGAATAATCACAACTCCCGGAAACAATAAATGATGGGCTGACGCTAAAAACGTCATCCCATCATTGTTAATGTATTAGTTATTTATTATTCAGGAATTTTTCGTGATAGCTATCGAGGATTGTGCGGATAGCCGTGCCGATGCGCAGATAAGACTTACGGTCAAGGTTGGCAAGTGACGCCCTCACCGACCAATCAGGTCCGGCAAAGCCATCGCCATTCAACAACACAACAGCTGTTTCATTTGCAAGTCGTATTACAAAGTCAAGCGGCTCATAATTCTTTGTCAGGTAGTCGCAAAACTCATCGCCATAAAACTTTCTTGCCCACACCATAATATCGATTTCCGAATAATAACCGGCTCTCAGCTTGTCGGGAAGCAGAGTAAACCCGGTTGTTTTCCACAATGCGTCCAATCGATTGTTTATTATCGTCAGCATACGCTTCTTATAAACATTTTCCTTGTCAAGCAACGCAAATGAAGCAAACAGCGACATCTGCATTTGTTGTGGAGTTGAGAGGCCGGCGGTGTGATTGAGCGCAACCAAGCGACTATCAGCAACCAAGCGATCCACAAACTTTATTTTCTCAGGATGCAACGATAATGAGCCATAACGACGATTGAGCGCGACCTTATCCTCTTCGGGCAAGTTTTCAATAAGGCAATCAAATATATTCAACTGATTTACAGCCATAACCGCAAGTCGCCAACCTGTCGCGCCAAAGTATTTTGAGAATGAGTAAACACATATTGTGTTATGTGGCAAACGATACATCAACGAACGGAAATCTGGTACAAACGTACCATAGACATCATCAGTGACAATCATCAAGTCGGGGTTGTCGGTCTTCACTATATCCACAATCAAGTCAAGTGTATGTTGGGATAATGTGTAAGATGGCGGATTGCTCGGATTGACCAAACACAATAGTTTCACACTTTTGTCACGCAACTTATTGATCTCCTCATCGGGATACTGCCAAGAGTGGAACCCATCTCGCTCAACCTTGTTGGCACTGATCTCTACCACATCAAAAGCAAATCGGTCCAACCGAGGTATCTCAAGATAAGGGGTGAATATCGGTGTCATCAATGCGATTTTATCACCTCGTTTCAACAACCTGTTTTCTTGCAAAGAGTCAAAAGCATAACACATTCCTGCAGTTCCACCCTCACAAGCAAACAGATCAAACGTTTCACTACTATCAACATCACCATTCATTTCCTGGGCAAGATAATCACGCACCAATAGTTCGGTGTGTTTCAAAATGCGGTCGGGCGATGGATATTGATCCCCTATCACAGCTTCAGCCCATTCATGTGCTACTTCATCGGGATTGGCATTATATCGAGTCACAAGATAATTCATTGTGTCTTGTATTAATTGCGCCCCGGCATTGCCGGCATGTTTATCAAGATATTCACTGAGTCGTTTGGCACACCCCGCAGTCGATGGTATTCCGGCGATACCATCACCTACATCTTTGGTATGACGACACTCAGAGAGTGCCCATTCTCCAAGCATGAAAAACGCTTCACGAGGTACGGTCGCAATCCAGTTGGGATTACCGCGCCCGGCATTAAGAAATGTTGCCGTTGACTTACGCGCATCATCTTGTGCCATCTCAATGAGTCGATTTTTAATCTCAAACGGACTCATAGTCTCTAATTCTTTCTCAAAGTCTCTTGTTATCAAGCTCTTTGATGTTGGTTGTTTATCCATAATATCAAATTTAGATTATATCTGTATATTTCAGTTTATACCATTAACAAGACTATTGCCACACCCCATAGTATTAACAATGTATTACCTACGGCATAGGTCACAGTATAACCCATTGCGGGGATTGTGCTATCGAGCGAGTCTTGTATTGCTCCGAGTGCGGCTGTGGTCGTACGACCTCCGGCACAACAGCCAAGATTGATTGCGGGATGAAATTTAAAAATTTTGGCACCCATCCACAATCCTATAAATAGCGGTATCGATGTAGCGAGCACTCCGGCGACAAACAACATGAAGCCCACCTCTTTAATCCCGCTGATAAATGTCGGACCGGCACTGATGCCAATAACCGCGATAAACATATTCAACCCAAGGTTGTTCAAAATCCACAACGATGGTTGAGGTATGCGACCAAAAGTAGGGTGTTTAGAACGCAACCACCCAAATACCAAGCCGGCTATCAAAGCGCCGCCACTTGTGCTGAGGCTGATAGGCACTCCACCGAGATGCAATGTCAATGCTCCGATGAGACCACCAATGACTATACCCAAGCCCACAAACACCAAGTCGGTTTGATTGGTAGGACGATCAACATAACCCAACTGAGGCGCCGCCATGTTTACTTCACGAGCAAGCCCATTGAGAATCAAAGTATCACCCGCCGACAGTTCGGTCTGTGCCAATACCGGTATATCTACTCCACCACGCTTTATAGCTTTAATCATAATGCCATACATAAATGGTTTTGCCCGCAATTGATCTACAGTCAAGCCGTCTGCCGTCTTCTTTGTCAACATCACCGACAATTCCTCTACAGGGAATGTCAACAATTCATTATCAGCCACTTCAGCACCAATCCATGATTCATCCTGAATGATATATTCACGACGACCGCTCAACACGATTTCATCCCCCTTATGAACTACGGCAGTGGGTGCAACCTCAACGATTTTGCCATCGGAGCGCAATCGTTCCACAAACACTCTCCGTTGCATCCCCTTGATGTAATCCTCAATCTCACTAACAGTGCGGTCAGAGTCAAAATAAGATGACGTCGCTTTGTAGGCTCTGAACACCACCGGACGATTGGCATTGATAAACGCTGGATCGGAAGTGAGAGCGCTTTGATTCATTTGGCGAGCGAGTTCCATTGTCTGTTCCTTAACCTTTGCCAATCCACCCAATAACCGCGGTCCGATATTTCCAAGGATATATGCCGACCCGATTGTACCAAAAATATAGGTAACAGCATAACATACCGGAATAATCTCAATCCACGCTTTTTTGTCGGCGGCCGATGCGTCAAGAGTCTGAATTGTATCACCACCGACACCGATTACAGCCGAGATAGTTTGCGCACCCGATAGCAACCCTGCCGCCTCGCCGGGAGAGTAGCCAAGAAACTTTGCGATACCCAATGTCACGAGCAGACACACCACACACAATGCGCATGCAAATCCTACCTGTTTCAACCCTGTACCTTTTAGCGAACGGAAAAACTGCGGTCCTACGCTATAACCTATCGCAAAAAGAAACAACAAAAAGAAAATTGATTTTACCGGTCCCGAAATAGGGATATTCATCTGCCCTACCACTACACCGACAAGCAAAACCGAAGTTACGGTTCCGAGCGAGAAGTTTTTATACTTCAATCGTCCAATCCAGAAACCGATACCGATTGTAAGGAAAATAGCCAAAGCCGGATATTCCCTGAATGTGTCAACAATCCATTCCATAGTATTCTTTAAGTTTACAATTAATATAAGAGTTTTCTGAAATTCTTCTTATTTATCAATCTTCAAAACATCTTATAATCATTAAAGGTTCCCAAAAATCACATAATTTAACCCTCGTTTTTGCAGTTTCTCTGCCTAAGAAACGAAAAAAGGTCGTGGCGGGATGCGTCACGACCTTAACTGTGGAATTTATTAATGTGTGTTATTTCACAAACTCTTTGCGGGTTGTGCCGTCGCTGTAGATGACGATGTTGATGCCTTGCGCGGGTGCTGAGAGCAGGCGTCCGTGGAGGTCATAGCGGGCAACCTCGGTGGCATAAGGCGTTTCTATGTCTCCAATTCCAGCATAAGGCGTTTCTGCTATATTAGTGAAATTTTCCCAAACATCAGCATTCGCATACGACTCCATAGAACCAATAGGGACATATAATGTTGCTTGTCGATATACATTATCTTCAAAAAAATCATCGTTATTACAAGTTGGCGGTATTGGATTCCCCACATAAATATCCGTTAAATTTGAGCAACCCGTAAACACATGACACCCTATTGCATCAATTGAATTTGATATTGTAACAGAGGTTAGTTTACCACAACTATAAAATGCAGCTGAGCCAATTTTCAGTTACCGAATTGGGAATATCTATGCACGTTAGACTATCACAGTTTAAGAAAAATTCAGAGGGAATATAAGTAACATTTTCACCAAACGTTACCGATTTTAACGTCTTCTGTTCAAAACAAATTGGGAAACCTTTTGAACTCGTATCTCTTCCAATATAAACTTTTTCCAACGGACAGTCTTGAAAAATACTAGGAGTATCATTATAGCCATGCGCATGTGGTGCAGTTGTATGAGTAGCCATCATAGAATTTTGCCCCACGTTCAACTGAGTACTTCCATCTTTGATTATTACATTTTTTAATCCAGTACAACCTCTAAAGGCATAATCCTCAATTAAATCAACTGTGCAGGGAATAGTTACTGTGGTTAAGCCGGCACAACCACTGAAGGCAGAAGATTCAATTTTTGTTACCGTGTAAGTTATGCCCTCGTAAGTGACATTTTCGGGGATAACTATATCGCCTGAATAGGCGGGAGGGTTTGACTGGCGACCGCAACAGTGCGGTCTGCTTCCGAAATCACGTTGTAGCTGATGTTGTCAACCTGAAATGCGTTAGCAACAAAACAAGGGCTATTGCCGGTTTTAATGGGTAAAATTTCATCATAAGTAAAAAGTTTTGTTGTTAATATATTAATTAATAGTCGTTAATCGCAAATTGCACCAAATAGGGTGCAAATTTACGAATAAATGGCTGCATCCCCCCTATTTAAATTTTGTCAACCATGATTTTATCGATGTGAAATTTTGTAAAATCAGCGTATTTTTTGTGTTTTTATAATATAAAAGCGGTTTCCCGCGCCAACATTCCTTACATCGAATAAAATGTCCGACAGGACATCGTTCTAAGGTAACCGGCGGCTTCAGCCGTCGGGGAATAGTGAAACAGAAGAAAGGCGTGCCTGGAAAGTGGCACGCCTTTCTATTACTGATTTTTTGGATTTCTATTCTGATTATTTCTTGACAACCTTTGTTGTAATAAAGTCGCCATCGGTAGTAATCGCTGTCAACACATAGATGCCGGCAGAAAGCGTCTCTACATTCATTTCGTTGCAATTTTCAACTTCCACTACTACTTGACCCGACAATGAAACAAGTTTAGCCGATTCCACGTCAGCACCGATATAAAGCACTGAAGCGACAGGATTGGGGTAAACTTTCACGCTTGTATTGTCGGTAACGATTGACTCAACACCTGCCGAAGGCAAGAAGAGCAATTTGGTTGTAGGTAGATGTTTTTCGCAATCCCAACCAAATAAAGCGTTATGGTCAATTGTTTCGGTTTCGTCCCATGGAGAGTCAAAACGGGTGCGCATAGGAGCATCTAAAACATCATAGCAGTAGTCACCTTGGAATGTAACTCCCTCAAATTGAGTACCGGGAGCATCTTTAAACACCATGATAGCGAGAGTACCACCCTTGTATTCATATCCTTCAGTAAGTTGGATAGTCCACTCTTTATCGACAGTTCTTACAGGCACATTGCCGTCAAACACCAATGTCATTTCTTCTGATTTGATGTTAGATGACTTGAGGTCTTCTCTATCGGTTTCTGTAACCCACACTTTTACCGGAACATTGGGATAGTTGCTTGTCACTTCATAATATGGGAATGAGATCATTTTAAGGAGACCGCTTTCCACACCTATTTCGTTCGGATAATAAAGTGTTTGAGATACTGATTGGTGAGACATGAAAGAGACGGGGCATACGAGGAGTTCTTCTGTTCCGTTTCCAATTTGAACAAACTTGCTACCTTTTGCAATTACATTCACAACAAAATTAGCTGAATTGTTTGCCACGTCGGCGTCTTTTGCATATTCGATTGTCGCAGTAAGAGCAACCTCACCAATAGTTGTGTGAGTCGCGGTCAATTCAATGTCAACAATTGCAGTCGGCTCAACATCCACACCATCGGCTTGAGCTACAACCGCTCCATTCGCATCCTTAATCACAACTTTATATTCAGTCGCGGCAATAGTTTGCGCACCTTTGTTTTGTACCTTAACCACATATTTTGACGCAGCGCCTTGCTCAGCATAAAGTTCGCCGGCAAATGCAGTCAAAACCAAATCATATTGTTTCTTTTCCAATATGGTTACATTTGCGGCCCAACCGGTATAACGCTCCATAATGTCGGATTCAAACACAAATGTCAACGCGCCATCGCTACTTGTAGATTCTAATGAAATCAAGTCATAAGGCACAACGGTAGAAGAGTATTCACCCACTTTAGGAGCATTCACGCTACTACCATTAAATATGGTCATTAAGTCGTAAGATTCGATATCAAAAGTTTCAAATTCAATTATAACCACACTATTGGCAGTTGCCGGACGAATTACGAGAGTATCGTTTTCAGAGTTGGGATAGCTCGCATTAGGGCCACCCGCATCATAGAATTTGTAGGTCTTGCCCGCTTCAACAACAGCCTCACCGGTAGTCATCACAATCCAGTCGGCAGGTTTAACCATGATTGGCTCAGAAGTTGTCACAACACCATTACCAACCTCGTTAACAGCATAGATAGAATATGTATAGGTACCGAATGCGGGAGAATCGGCAAAAGAAGTAGCATTAGTCACTTCAAATTTAGTATTTAAAGAGCCTGAAATGCGAGTAACCACATATTTAGTAACGCTTGCGGGATCATACTCACCGCCAAACATACCTTCGGTAGGCGCATCCCATGTCAAAAGTGCTTGGCTATCGCCTTGAGCGACCTTGAAATTCAAAACAGCACCGGGAGCGTTCTTACCAACATAGGCACTAATGAGATCGGTATCTACACCACCATCACCTTTGCTGTTGAAAGGAACGATTTTGTAGTTATGAGAACCGGTTGACAAACCTTTGTCCACATACGACACAGCTTTACCCGCATCGGCAACGGTATAATTGATAGTTGTCAGGAGAGTGCCATCACGATAGATTTTCACACCAGAGAAATCAGTCAACGCATTGCCTTGAATATCAACCGAGGGGTTAACCCAAGATATAGTCATGTCGCTACCGGCAGCCAAAGCACTGCGGTTTGTAACACGGTCGGGAGTACCTAATGGAGCATTAATCCATGGGATAAACAAACTATTTATACTATCATAACCACCTTCACCGACATAGTTAATAGGTTTAGCTTCGCCGGTTTTGATATTGATTTCATAAAGAATGTAGTCACCGTTATTAGCCCAATACAATTTATTGGTATAACGATCAAACTCCATACTTTGAGTAAATGATGGTTCGGTTCCAAGCACCCCTATGGCAGAAACCACAGCTGTGGTTTTGTTTATCTTGTAAAAACTACCATCGGGACTCACACCATACATTTGATTGTTGGCATCGCAAGCGATAGCCAACATTTCGGCGGCAACACCACCGGCGGTTTGGAAATTGGCAACAGTGGTAGTCGCACCTGTCTCAAGATTAACTTTCACCAATGTTTTTGCATTTGATGTTAAGCCAAACATAGTGTTAGTCTCATAGTCATAAGTCATGTCACCCAATCGAGAGCCTTTCACTGCGATCAGGCTGCGTTCACCGGTGTTTATATCTATTGTATAGAAACCTTCAAGTGTAGATTGCGTACCTGGTTTTGTCGCTTGTGCATACCATTTATAATTATAATATGCACCGGCATAAATATGTCCCATCTTGCTTTGATTGGCAATCAGAGTCACCGCACGAGGGTTGTTGCTTGGGAATTTAATAGGACCTGTCACCGCATCACCTTCACAGTTCTGCCAACAGCGATAGGCATAGATTGTAGTTTGAGCATTGACTACTGACACCATCCCAATAAGAGCCATAGTCAAACTTAAAATTAATTTTTTCATCTTAACTTTTTATATTGTTGATTAAATTCATTACAAAATTACATATTTTCAGCATAATTCACCAATTTACACCAATAATTATTCAATTTGCCGATAAAAATTCATTTTACTTCTTATTGCAATAATAAAACTTTATCCATGGTGTCCATTTATTGAATTTTGTTTTGATGCCCGGTATTTTTTTAGTAGTTTTGCTGAATAAATTAGCAATAATTCAATTATGAAAATTCCAAAGATTGGGCTTTTGGCTCGCATTATAATAGCAATTTTGCTCGGCATCGGTGCCGGATATTTATTCCCGGAGTGGTTGGCACGCATATTTGCGACATTCAATAGTATCTTCAGCGAGTTTCTCGGCTTCATAATTCCGCTGATTATCGTAGGTTTTGTAGCTCCGGCTATTGCCGACATCGGTAAGCAAGCCGGAAAAATGTTGATTACAACCACCTTCATTGCCTATGGCGCAACTATCCTCGCCGGATTTGTCTCTTACTTTTCCGGAGCCACATTGTTTCCCTCAATGATTGAACCGAGCCTTATGAACCAAAGTGTTGCCGAAGGCTCTGCAATCGAACCATATTTCACCGTAACAATCCCGGCACTGATGAATGTGATGACCGCACTCGTGCTGGCTTTTACATTGGGACTTGGCTGTGCCAAACTTTCATCCAAAGCACTTCGCGACGTCATCAACGACTTCAGAGAGATAATCAACTTGGTTATCGCAAGGGTTATCATCCCTCTGCTACCACTCTATATCTTCGGTATCTTCTTGAATATGACAATATCGGGACAAGTTGGGTCGATATTAATGACTTTTTCAAAAATCATCATTGTGATTTTTGCCATTCACATAGGGATATTGGTGCTGCAGTATTGCATTGCGGCACTATTCTCAGGTAAAAATCCGTTTAAATCGCTTGGCACGATTATGCCTGCCTATTTCACAGCGTTGGGAACGCAGTCATCGGCGGCGACAATTCCTGTTACTTTGAGACAAACCGTGAGAATGGGGGTGCGTAGCGATGTTGCCGGTTTTGTAATACCATTGTGCGCCACAATTCACATGTCGGGTAGCACTTTAAAAATTGTCGCCTGCGCCCTGGCATTGATGATAACCAATGGCATGACTTATGATTTCACTATGTTTGCAGGCTTTATATGTATGCTCGGGATAACAATGGTAGCCGCGCCGGGAGTACCGGGGGGCGCAATCATGGCTTCGCTCGGGTTGCTATCGTCGATGCTTGGATTTACCGACTCCGACAACGCCTTAATGATAGCCCTTTATATAGCCATGGATAGTTTTGGCACGGCTTGTAATGTAACTGGAGACGGCGCTATCGCTCAAATCATTAACCGACTTTTCCAAAACAAGCAAACAACATAATTAACGATGATGTGCAACCTCTTTTCCCGACTATTTATATTAATAATTTTGCTATCGAGTTGTACCACAGCAAACGCCCAACCGCAAGCAATTGATTCAATCAAAGTGAGCTTTATCACTTGCTACGCCGGTAGCGATATTTATGAGTTATGCGGTCACTCTGCCATAAGAATTCAATATGCAGGCGATGATGTCGCGGTTAACTATGGCATGTTTGATTTCAATGCGCCCAACTTTGTTTATCGCTTTGTCAAAGGAGAAACCGACTATATGGTGGGAGTATATCCTTTTGACTCGTTTGTAAATTCTTACGCTCGCAACGGACGCAAAATCGTGGAGCAAGAGTTAAACCTCACCCAAGCGCAAGCCTCTCGACTTATTGAATTGATCGAAATAAACTTACGCCCCGAAAACCGAGTATATCGCTATAATTATGTCAAAGACAACTGCGCCACTCGTCCGGTGGCAATCATCGAAAAAGCCATTGGCGACACAATCTCGCTATCGACACCAACTATCAACACCGAGGGGTGGAGCTATCGCGACGAAATGCGCTATTTCCACAAAAACTATCCTTGGTATCAATTTGGCATAGACCTCGCTCTCGGCTCCGGCATCGACTATACAATCTCAAATCGTGAAAAGGGATTTGCCCCTGAAATCCTTGAACAATTACTTGCCGGAGCGACAATCTCAAGCACAAATGGCGAACAAATCCCTCTTGTAAAATCAACAACCATCGTTTTTAAAGGGACTCCAGGTGGCGCACAGCTTCCCCCTACCCCTTGGATATTAAGCCCGATTGCTATTTTCTCAATTCTGCTCATCGTGATTGCATGGATTTCTTGGCGAGACATAAAACGTGGTAAAACAACCCGATGGATCGACACGATATTGTTCGGCACATTTGGCTTACTTGGGCTATTGATGACATTTCTCATTTTTGTCTCAGTACACGAAGCAACATCACCCAACTGGTTATATCTGTGGCTCAACCCATTATGTTTCATTCCGGCAATCGGATTATGGTTAAAAAAGTGCAAGCGCATGGTTTTATACTATTATTTTGCTAATTTTGTGGCATTGTTTTTGTTAGCTATCGCACTTGTAATTACAGGACAATCCATCAACATCGCGTTTGTCCCATTAATTTTATGTAACCTTGTGCGTTCAGCATCATACATCTATATCAATAAATGCGTCGTAAAGAAAACTATATAACCCAACGGCTTGTATTTGCCGTTCTCGCTTCAATGGTGTCGATGTCGCTTGCCGCCCAAATGCCGGCAAAGCGTCCTCAACTTGTTGTAGGCATTGTGGTTGATGGTCTTCAAGAAGACTACATTAACTTGCTAAAAGGTTATTTTGGCGATGGCGGTTTCAATCGCTTGATGCGTGATGGTGTTGTACTTGAAAATGTCGATTACGGAACTCCGCTCGACCTATCAGCAGCCACCGCTATGCTTTATACCGGAGCCGCGCCATCGGTCAACGGCATTCCATCGACAATGGTATATGACCGCAACACACAACAACAACGACATATACTGCTCGACCCTGCCACAATCGGAAACTATACCGATGAGACATACTCTCCGACCGCATTGACTGCATCGACACTTAGCGATGAGATGCGCATCGACACCGATGGGCTTGGATATGTCTATTCAATTTCAGCTGATGCCACTCAGTCGATTATCATGGCGGGACATGCCGGAAATAGCGCATTCTGGATTAACGACATTACCGGAAAGTGGGCTACAACAACCTACTACACCGACCTACCCAACACAATGCGTTCCCGCAACGCATCGATGCCACTATCAGCACGTCTTGACACTATAGCATGGGAGCCGGCAATGAAAATCAACGACTATCCCGACCTGCCGGAGCATAAACGCGCATATCCATTCCGACATATATTCTCACGTAGCGACAAAAATCGTTACCGCGCCTACAAAATTTCGGCTCCAGCCAATAGCGAGATAACCGATGTCGCAACCCAATATATCAAAACCATAGCATTGGGACAGCGAGGTCAAATGGATATGTTAAACATAGCATACACCGTCTCGCCATATATATACACAAAGCAAAGTGATAGTCGTGTGGAACAGATGGACAGCTATCTGCGTCTCGATCGTGACCTGCAACGGCTATTTGCTGTCATAGACCAAAAGGTGGGACTGAATAATACGCTGATATTTATCGCCGGTACTCCGGCTCGTACCCGCACTCGTCGCGACGACGAGAAGTGGCGTATTCCCTACGGAGAGTTTTCAACGCGCCGCGCCGCATCACTTCTCAACATGTATCTGATGGCTATTCATGGCAATGGCGAGTGGGTCAGCGGATTTCAAGATAATCAGATTTACCTTAACCACAAGCTCATTGACGAACGAGATAAATCATTGTCGCAACTGAGAGCCGAGGCGGCCGAGTTTATGCTACGCATGAGCGGTGTCAGTTCAGCCTATACTATCGATGAGATAATCTCAGGACGTGGAGATGAGAAATCAGAACGTTTGCGCCAAAACATATCAATTTCAACCGCCGGCGATATTTTTGTCTCTGTCAACCCAGGTTGGTCAATCTCAAACGCCACAGACGAGAATACACAAAACACGGTGACACGAGCCGCATTACCTACTGCTCCTGTCTATATCTTAGCACCCGGAGTGCAGGCTCAACGTATCACAATCAATATAGACGCACGCACAATCGCGCCAACTGTCGCTCGATTATTAAGAATACGCTCCCCCAATGCCGCCGAATGCGCTCCTTTGCGCTTTTAAGTTAAGTTGGCAACCACTTTTCTTGTGTTAACTTACCATAAATCTCAAGGATTTAAACTATCTTTGCACTTTAAAACGCTGCAACGGCAGTGTATTCATATTATTTTCACTATATCAAGCATAACAAATAAACTTTAATACATAATGTCATTTACAAGTTTTCTAAGCAAACTCTTTGGCAACAAGTCGCAACGCGACCTTAAAGAGATTCAGCCCATCGTCGATCAGATAAAGGCTTTAGGTACTGAAATGCAAGCACTTTCCAACGACGAATTGCGCGACACCATAACAAAAGTGCGCCAATCTCTCGCTGCAAGCATCGCCGATGATGAGGCTAAAATAGCTGACATCAAAAAAACGATCGAAGATCTCCCATTTGACGAACGTCAACCACTTTGGGATGAAATCGATAAGAGAGAAAAGCACATTCTCGAACTCATCGAAGATGGTCTTAACGAAAATCTCCCTGTAGTATTTGCCGTATTGCGCGAAACCGCAGCTCGTTTTGCCAAAAACGAAATCGTGGAAGTTACCGCATCTCAACTTGACCGTGACCTTGCCGCACAAGGTAAAGATTTTGTAACAATCGAAGGTGATAAAGCATTATGGAAAAACCATTGGATGGCAGGTGGTAACGAAATCACTTGGGACATGATACACTACGATGTGCAGTTGATTGGTGGTGTCACTCTTCATCAAGGTAAAATCGCCGAAATGGCAACTGGTGAAGGTAAAACACTTGTCGCGACTCTCCCCGTGTTTCTCCGTTCCCTCTCAAAACGCGGTGTACACGTTGTAACCGTCAACGACTATCTCTCTAAACGTGACTCTGAGTGGATGGGTCCGCTTTACATGTTCCACGGCTCAACCGTTGATTGTATTGACAAGCACCAACCCAACACGCCTCAACGTCGCGCCGCCTACAACTGCGACATCACATTCGGCACCAACAACGAATTTGGTTTCGACTACCTCCGCGACAACATGGCTATGTCGCCACAAGACATGGTGCAACGCAAGCACTACTACGCCATTGTCGATGAGGTTGACTCGGTATTGATTGACGACGCCCGTACTCCGTTGATTATCTCAGGACCTGTTCCCAAAGGCGATGACCAATTGTTTAACGACTTCCGCCCCAACGTGGAAAAAGTTGTGCAAGCACAACGCCGTCTCGTGACACAAATACTCAGCGATGCCAAGACCAAACTTGCGTCAGAAGATAAAGAAGTACGCAAAGAGGGAGCAATTCTTTTGTTCCGTGCATTTAAAGGACTCCCCAAAAACGGAGCCCTCATTAAATTCCTCAGCCAAGAGGGTATGAAAAACGTAATGTTGCAAACCGAGGCTCACTATCTGCAAGACAATAGCCGCGAAATGCCATTCATCACCGACCCGCTTTATTTTGTCATTGATGAGAAAAACCGCAGCGTTGAGTTAACCGATAAGGGTATCGACGAATTGACCGGAAAAAGTAATGACCCCCAATTCTTCGTACTCCCCGACATTGCATCTCAACTCTCTGAACTTGAAAATATCGCAGACATCAGCGAACGTCAACAACGCAAAGACGAATTGATGCAAAACTATGCAATCAAGGCCGAACGCGTTCACACCGTAACCCAATTGCTCAAAGCATACACATTGTTTGAAAAAGATGTTGAATATGTAATCGACGACAACAAAATCAAAATCGTTGACGAGCAGACAGGTCGCATCATGGAAGGTCGTCGTTATAGCGATGGACTTCACCAAGCTATTGAAGCCAAAGAAGGTGTTAAGGTTGAAGCCGCAACACAAACATTTGCGACAATCACATTGCAAAACTACTTCCGCATGTACCACAAATTGGCAGGGATGACCGGTACTGCCGAAACCGAAGCCGGCGAGCTTTGGGACATCTACAAACTCGATGTCGTGACTATCCCAACCAACCGCCCGGTGGCACGCAAGGACTTAAATGACCGTGTTTATAAAACCAAGAAAGAGAAATATGCGGCAGTAATCGAAGAGATTGTACGTCTCAAAGAAGCCGGACGCCCTGTACTTGTAGGTACTACATCGGTTGAAATCTCAGAATTGCTCAAACGCATGCTTGATATGCGCCACATTCCATGTCAGGTATTGAATGCCAAATTACACCAAAAAGAAGCCGAGGTTGTCGCACTTGCCGGCAAATCGAGAGCTGTAACCATTGCAACCAACATGGCAGGTCGTGGTACCGACATCAAGCTCCCCGCCGAAGTTAAAGATGCCGGAGGTCTAGCAATCATCGGCACCGAACGCCACGAGTCTCGTCGCGTTGACCGTCAGTTGCGTGGTCGTTCAGGTCGTCAAGGCGACCCGGGTTCATCAGTGTTCTATGTATCATTTGAAGACCAATTGATGCGTCTGTTTGCCACTGACCGTGTAATGAAGATGCTCGACACCCTCGGTTTGAAAGATGGCGAAATGATTGAGTCCAAGATGGTGACACGCGCCATTGAAAACGCTCAAAAGCGCGTTGAAGAAAACAACTTCGGCATCCGCAAACGTCTTCTTGAATATGACGACGTGATGAACAAGCAACGCACCTATATCTACAATCGCCGTCACCACGCATTAGTAGGCGAGCGTGTAGGTATAGACATCTCAAACATGCTCTATGACGCAGCCGAAAACATCGTAAACAATAATGAGGCTCCAAACTTCTATGAAGATCTCAAACTCGAATTGTTTAAGGTAATGTCGATTGAGACTCCGTTTACCGAAGAGGAATATCGCTCACTCGGTCGCGAAGAACTCGTTGACCGCATTCATGCCGCGGCCAATGAAGCACTCGATCGCAAGAGCCAACGCATCATTGAGGTCGCATTGCCGGTAATAAAAAGTTGTGTTGAAGAACGCAATATGCAAGGAATGATTATGGTTCCCATCACCGATGGAAAACGCATTTTCAACCTTCGCGCCAACCTCTCCGAAGCCTACGAAAGCGATTGTCGCTCTATAGTAAAAGAATGGCACAAAGCATTGTTGCTTGTCACAATCGATGAATTGTGGAAAGAGCACTTGCGCGAACTTGACCAATTGCGTCAATCGGTTCAGAACGCATCATACGAGCAAAAAGATCCTCTTGTAATCTACAAAGTAGAGTCGTTCAAATTGTTTGAAGCCATGCTTGCCGACCTCAACGTGAAAGCGATTGCCGCATTGATGCGCGGACAAATTTTTGTGCGTCAACAACCAGCCGAGCAACAAGAACGCCCCAACCAACCTGAGGTTAAAGCCGCTATGCCGGAGCGTCCCAATGACTATTCTCGCTATCAAGCATCAAAAGAAGCTTTGCCCGGGGAAAACGCTCAACGCGCGGCAGCATCGGCACAACAAGGTGAACGCCCACGCCCAATGCCCATGAAAGCGGCACCAAAAATCGGTCGCAACGATCCATGTCCTTGCGGTAGTGGCAAGAAATACAAAAACTGCCATGGTCAAGGAGTTTAATCCCGCATTGTTTCATTCATCATAGCCATGAGGGTGTGCCAATAAAATTGATGGCACACCCTCATTTTTTCCACATCAAACATAGAATTTTCGACAAGAAAATTTTATCTTTGCCCTATCATGAAAACTATTACATTCATTTTTGCACTTACAATCTCGGCAATAACCATGAACGCAGGAGAGTTAGATGATAAATTCGCCCAATATGGCTTGGTTGACATCACCTCAATCGATAGTAGCATTGTAGTTGACCTCAAGTACGCCACAACCGACAATTTTATGGGAGTGAATATGTATGGCGACCTCAACAAGGCATATCTACGCCCCGAAATCGCCAATATGGTCGCCAAAGCGCAACAATCACTTAAAGAGATAAATCCCGAATATACCCTTGTAATATATGACGCGGCAAGACCTCTGAGTGTGCAGAAACGGATGTTTGACACTGTGCAAGGCACCGAGTTCAGCCAATATGTAGCCGACCCTTATAGCGGTGGCGGATTTCACAACTTCGGGTGCGCAGTAGATGTAACGATATTATATCACGGAAAGCCATTGGAGATGGGGACACCATTTGACAGTTTCAGCCCACTATCTCACATCGACAATGAACAAGCCAATCTCAACAATGGCTCTCTAAGTGCCGATGCCTACAACAACCGGCAACTGCTACGTTCGGTCATGACCCACGCCGGATTCAACACCGAGCCTTGCGAATGGTGGCACTTTGACTTCTACACCAAAGACTTCGCTCGCAGCAACCTCCGCCTACTCGACTTCTAAATTTATATTTCTACAAATAAAAAACAACGGCATCGAGAGTAACCCGATGCCGTTGCCACATGTATATCTAATCAATTGATTATTGCTTGATGATTTTAACCGGAGTGAGATTATTTACTATCACGAAGTAATAACCGGGGGCAAGGCTGTCAACATCGATAGTTGCGATTTCCTCGCCATTGAACACAAACGATTGAACCATTACACCTGAGATGCTATAGATTTTTACAGTCTCAAGCGATTCGGGAGACTCAATTGTGAGTTGTGATTTCACAGGCACAGGATAAACTTTCAACTCGCCACCTGCCATCACACCATCAATACCGGTCATCACGTCGGTTTTAGATGTTGACATGCCGTTTGAGTATGTTTGGCTGATGTCTCGATTGGTGTCACCTTGAGTGGTTGAAGCATAGACCGTAACAACTTGATATTTCCACTTCGCCGGGTCTTCATTTTCCCCTTTTTCAGGAGGTGTAGTACCTTTAATATAAGGTTCACCGGTTACATTGAAAAACAATGTTGTGGGAGAAGCAACTACCGTAGCTCCATTGGTTGCTTGATTAGTTGCCTCATCTTTACCTCCGGCGATAGCATAGTCCTCATTACTGAAATCATAGTCTCCGGGGATTTTACCGTCATTCACTTCGATATACTGACCCTCCCCACCATTCATAAGGTTAAATCCGGGCAATTGATATTCATAAACACCATCACCATCTTTGTCAACCCAAATCTCATAGTGAGAAACAGGCTCTTCCTCTTTTCCCGCCTTATTGAAGTCAGGAGCATCGATATTAATATCTACACGGTCAAGTTCTTGCAAATACTGATTGCCACTGCCATCTTTACCGGCGTTAATCGGAACTGATGGAACGACAGTCACTGTTCCGGTAGCGCCAACGCCCTCATAACCGGCACGATCCTCATCTACAGTCTGCTCACTTTTGTGCTTGTCATTGGGATAAGTTTCTGTGTCTTTATTGCGATAATTAACCGTCACATACGCATAATATGGGCGAGCAGAGCCATTTTCATTAGGTCGCAACAAAACCTCATTCCCATTATATGATTGAACTCCGTTTCCATTAAATGGATATTCGACCATATAGTAGCCATTAACATCTTCAATTGCCGCATCGACAGGAATTTCACGGAGATCCAATGTATCTCCTACCGCATTTTTAATAACCAAGGTATAGCTGTAACGCTCATAATTGATATTGCCGCCACCGGCTTCTGCATAATCAGGTTTTTGCCATTTTACAACACCATCAAAACCAAGAATATCAACATTGTCAGTCCCATCCTGTTTATATGCGGTTTCAATTTCAAAAGTTACCGGTGTTGCCGGGAAATAATTGTTAGGCACCAAACGATATTTCGCAAAACGAATACCGGGTACATATTGATAAATATATACACAATCGTGATTCTGACTTGTGATATTCTCATAAACCTCTTTTTCTCCGGCGATAGTTCCATGAACAGCATACAACCAAATACAGTTGGCATCGGTATATTTACCATCATCTATTGCGGCCTGAGTATATTGAGCAACCGGGATATTATTAACCAAGTCGGCATTTGCGACACCATTGTC
Source organism: Muribaculaceae bacterium (assembly GCA_017396945.1). Taxonomy (GTDB): domain Bacteria; phylum Bacteroidota; class Bacteroidia; order Bacteroidales; family Muribaculaceae; genus RGIG4079. The sequence goes on from JAFQKI010000011.1 coordinate 35,809, forward strand.
TATATCATCACCATTGGCATCGGTTGTAAAACGATTACCCATTACGACAATAAAGTTACCAGTATTTTTTGAATATACACTCTGAGGAGTAATCATAAACAACTCATTATTAAACCCAATTGTGCAACCTCCGGCATTATTTACTCGACTTCGGGTTTCATAAATTGCACGTTGTTCGGCACTTGCAGGTGTCGCTCCGGGGGTAATATCAAAATACCCACGAGAACGCAGATTATGAATATAATCGGGGCGCGATTTCATTGTATATGACACAACACCGGTTGATTGATTTGTCGTTGACGTAAGATATTGAATCGGGAAAACATAGTTCTCATCACCTTTATCAAATTCAGTCCCTTGATTTGACAAAATAGAAATATCGGTTTTGTTTACCAAAGATGCCACAATAGTGTTCTCGCCGGTACGCTTGAGCATAATTTTATTGCTACGTTTTGTCCTGTGACCTGACACATAGAGATAAGCGATACCATTTGTGTCGCCGGCATTTCCACTATTTATTTGAGATAAGTCTCCCTCCATCTCAAAATAGTCAACACGACCAATATATAGATAGTCTCCCTCATAACCGTTTCCATCATTGATTTGACAACCGGTTAAATCGACATCTATTCCGGTAGTTCTATATCCTGTTGAAGTTGATGCGTCTTTCAAATAAACCGTACCGTATCCTAATTCATATGAATAGCTGGCTCGACTTGCAGATGTGCCTTGCTTTCTTAGGAAAATGTTACCGCCATCATCCATTGTTACCCCTAATGACCTATTTCTGGTATGAGAGACAACTCTTGTCGCAGTTTCAGTTAGAATTCTCTTATTATCAGCCGTTAATTTAATAACACCGGCATCAGTGTCTGTATTTGCATCTCGACATTGATTTAGATACCAATATCCGCGATAGTATTTCGCTTGTTTGTACCAAATACCATTAATACTCAATAGATTGGCATAATTGCCTTGTGGTTTTACCATATTAGCACCTGAGCCAATTGGGTAATTATATATTACTTCAATCGAATAGGTAGTTTTCATCGGGTCACGCTCAATGATTGTAACAGTCTCTTCCGACGTTGTCATTGGCGCCTCAATATCATCACTTAAAAACGCTTCAACATAATAGGTGTGATCTCCGACCGGAATTTTTTCATCAATGTAGTTATAAACTTGTACCGGGCGCGAATTAATTTTTTCGCCATCACGATAGATATTATAATACTTGGGCTTCGAACCGGTCCCTGTCGTTTTCCAGAATAGCTGTACCTTTTGATAACCGGGATAATTCTGTATTCTATTCACATCCCAATCGATTGTCATTGGAAGCAATTCAGGCTCAACCTCTGCCGTCAATGTCAGAAGCCTTGTTTTAGAATCCATAGTGTCATAATGATATATCAAGCGATATTCTACGGTTGTCTTATAAAATCCATCCGCATCATTATACCAATATACATTGCTATGTGTATATGCTCGTTCAGTTGTTTTTTCGACAAGAGAAGACCATGATGTATAGCAAGTCGCTCCATCTTTGACATATTTCTTTCGATACTGCAATGTTACAGACGAGGCCAGATAAGGTTCACCCCATGACAATGAGACATCTTGATAATTTGAATCGCTACGTTTCGCGGTTGTTGCTGTTAACGGAGTCCCATCGGCAGTTGCCTTAATCAAGAATTTAGCGAAACCCGCATGAGGTATAAATGTGTATAATGCCAACGTGTTTTCATCAATCTTTTCAAACTCACACCAAGCATTGATATTGGCATAACTTGGAGCCTCGTAATTACCTCTCGCATAAAACGTAAGCATTTCAATTCCGGTTGTACGATCATATACAGTAATCGCACCATCTCCGGCTCCATTACTGCGATTACATTTGCTATAGACCAATATCTCATGGTCTTTCAAATATCCGATGTTGGCAGCCATCGCATTTGTCCCGATTTGAGTACAAGTCATTTCGCCACCGGAACTGATGGTACAATCAAAAAGACCTTTATAATTTTGGAGCAAATACTTTCCTTCGGCATATGGGCGGAAACGACTTTGCGCCCACCATGATGTGGGATCGCTATCGGTATGAGACGCATTATCGGGAATATCATACACAACTTCAGAGCCATCAACACTTTCGCCATTCTCTACCGGCACTTTAACTACAGTAAAACCATCGGTAAACCATAATGCGCCATTACCATTATATAAGTCTCCTGAAGCATGAAAATACTCTGTCGCGGAATTTGCAGACTTAAACCATGTATCGAAACCTTTTAAGTCCATATATTTGCGCTTCGATATATCCACAACGGCTCCTGACGCGCTACTTTTTGAAACAATATATATACAATACACCTTCTCCCCGCCTGGCATCGCAGAATAAATTAAGTTGCCAGCATCATCAGTTGCAATATTATTACCGACTTCGGTACCGGCTTGTGAAGTTTTCCCCAATGATTTAGTTGAAGGATTCCAATAATTCAAAACTCGAGTTCCGGGAATTGCGCCATAAACCACACCATTTGAGACAGCGACTTGTTTTGCTCGTTCTCCTGATGAGTTTTTCCATGAATCAGTCCAATACCCATCAGCAAACGACCATTCATTTTTATCACTGTTGTATGTGGATTGAACCTCCAAAACATATCCTGCTCTTGCATTATTACAAGCAAGACTGAGCAATAATGCCCCCCCCAAGGTTAAACACCGTAAAAGATTACGTTTCATAGTTTTGCTATAAGTTTATTTTGTATGATAATTATTTTCTTCGATAACTACGATTACAAAAGGCTCTCACCTTTACCAAATCGATGACCACACAACCAAAAAAAATACAGGTTGCCGGTCAAAACATATATCAACTTCTTTAAAATCAGAGTGCAAAGTTACAAAAAAATCCCATAAAATTACATATTTTTTCAGTAAAAAATCGACCCGATGCCACTTTGGCATCGGGTCGCAAATTAAAATCTGTGATATTGTCGATTATTTCACAACTTTCACAACTTGTTTAGCACCGTCGGCAAATACCGCTTTCACGATATATACTCCGGTGTTGAGATCGTTGAGCGAAACAGTTTCAACACCGTTGGTAGCAGTTTGAGCAACAAGCACACCGGCAGTATTGTAGATTGAAACCGCAGCGTCTTCAAGTACTGTAACCGCATTGCCAATAACTTGGATGCGATCGTTTACATTCTTTTCGGCAACGATTGACTCAACCGCAGAACCGGCATAGTCAACCACAACAAGACCGTAACCTTCAACACCGGCTACAACCATCTCGAGAGTTGGAGTTTCTTCTCCGAGCTTAATACGTTTGATACCTGATTGGTGCATTGGGTTTTCAGCATTATATGCTTCAGCGGGTGTTCCGGCAGCAGTACCTTGTCCGGCAGAGATGTAACACCAGTACATATATTCACCATTTTCATCAACAGCGAGTTGAGTGATACCGGTTTCTTGAGAATCCTTTGAACCTTCAAGAAGAATAGGAGCACCGTCAACAAGCACAGGATTAAGTGTTGAGAGATCTGATGGGTCGGGATTTGCGAGGACATCGCTGAATTTGAAACGATAAAGACCTGAAGCCCAATCGTTAGAAGCTTTTACAATGTAAATATACAAGTGGTCATTCTTTTCATCGATATAGAATGTAGAGAAGTTAACCGCAGCCGAGTTGAAAATTGCAGAGTAATCAGGTTTTGTTCCCGCACCTGCCGCGCTACCTACATGCTCTTCCTTGAAACGATAGATACCATTACCATTATAACGCATACCTACCCAATATAGTGGAGTATTATCGGCATCTTGAGTAATTTGGAATCCTGATTTTACGCAACCATAAGCCCAAGGAGCACCATACCAACCTAACCAGTTGTTTTCAACCCAAGAAGGATAAGACGCGGGAAGAGCGATAGCATCAGCACTAACTTTACGTACAGCAACGTTACGGTCACTTACATAAAGGGTATCACCATAGATATAAAGGGCGAATGGATCTTTGTATGCATTTTCACCGGCATTATCAAGTACGGTAGCTTGGAATGTATTGCCGTCAAGCTGGCTGATGTAGAACAATTTACCGTCACCGATAGGAGTATTTTCGTAGCAGAAGTTTTTACCTGCGCTCGCACCATAGATACGGTTCTTGAACTCAAGGAGTTGGAATGTGTGGAGAGCTGTACCTACATCATAAGTGGTTGAGAGACCATCGGCAGTCACACAATACAACATACCATCCTTGCCTGCATAGTAAAGACCATTAGGCATGCTGAGAGTAGTACCGGTAGCGGCGATATTGGCATCACCTTCGATAGTGAGGTATTTCCATCCGGCAGCAGCTTTATATGCCTCAGTCGCAGAAATAGGAACTTTAACAACGATAGCAGAATTAGCCTCGGTGAACACACCTTCAGCCATAGCGGCAGGAGTTACCGAACCATTGATAAATGTTTCGATGCCCGCACCCTTAAACGCGTCAGCTTCGATAATAGAGAGAAGACCACCAAGATCAAGAGTCTTAAGAGAGGTACAACCTGCAAATGATTCAGACTTGATTGTCATGAGTTGATATTGAGATGTAAACTCTGTCAAAGAAGAGCAATCTTTACAAAGCCCATGAGGTGTTTGTGTGCCGCTTGCCAAGTGAACAGATGTCAACGCTGTATTTCCAGAAAGTACATAGCGACCAACGTCACCACGAATGGTCATTTTTTGAACACCTGTATTTGCGAGAGCGTAATCACCAAATGCTGTAACAATAGGAACATCAAAAGCAGTGATGTTTTTAGCGCCGTTAAATGCGTATGCGCCAATAGCTTTTGCTACTGCATCGGTAAATGTGGTTTCGGGAGCGGCAACAGGATATGCAAGAATAGTTGCACCGTCAATTGTAGCAAGAGCTTTGTTGTCTTTAACCACATAAGCGGTATTGGCTGCATCAACAGAGAATGCGGTAATTGCGTTACAACCATTGAATACACCTTCACCAAGATTAGTCAATGAAGCAGGGAAGCTTACAGAAGTGATCGCCGCATTACCTGCAAACGCCTCATTTGCTATTTTTGTAACTTGAGCAGGAATTACAATGTCACCGGTAAGATTACAGCCCGAGAATGCCATAGTGTTGATACCTGTCAATGTCGCGGGAAGAGTAACCGCTGCAACAGGTGAATTTTGGAACGCCATTTCAGAGATAGTGGTTGTTCCGTCATTTAAAATCACCTCAGTGAGCTTTGTACAATTCTTGAAACAAGAAACAGGGATAGTGGCAATACCGCCGTGGATATTGATCGACGCAATAGCTGTGTTAGCAAACGCACTTGTTCCCATTTCGGTTACTGAAGTACCGATTTCTACTGTTTCGAGAGCGGTACAGTTCTCAAAGTAGCTTGTTGGAACCGCTGTACATGCGCCACCGATAGTCACCTTCTTAAGTGAAGCAAGACCACGAATAGGAGTAGAGGCTACTGCTTCAGCCGATACATTACGGTTAATTACAAGTTCTTCGATAGGGCAAGAACGTTCAGAACCAAATGCCGAGATATTAAATGTTATTGTTGATGAACCTTCTTCAAGCACAAGTTTCTTAAGAGATATACAACCCAACAACTCATTAGATTTCAATTGTGTGATGCCACCGGGGATTGAGAGCTCCACAAGCGCAGAGTCTTTTTGGAAACAGTTACCGGGCATTGTTGTCATATTTGGAGACAAACGCACCGATGTAAGATATTTACATTCCGACAAACCACCACGGCTCACCGTGATACAATCATCGGGAAGATAAAGACTTGTAATGTTTGAGCCTTTGAAAGCGTTTGATACACTTGTCACGGTGTAGGTCACACCATCGATAGTAACAGGAGACTCAATCACGACATCACCCGAATATGGCTCTGTCAACACTTGAACTCCACCAACCTTAGTAGTATAAGGTTTTGCGGTCAACTTTGTTCCTGAAGGAGTGTAAATGATGCCGTTATACACAAACTCATTGGCTGCGTTGGCAATCAAACCACTACCGATAAAGCAAAGCACTGCGGCTTTCTTTAACATGGAAGATGTAAATTTGAACATAATTAATAATATATTGGTTAGTAAATTAAATAGGCAACACTATTGCATACTTAGGTTAAGTAGCGCAAATGTAGGTATAATTTTTAGCATAATCACAAAAAAGTGTGATAAAAATTTCATTTATAGCCCAATTACGCAATTTCACCAAACAAAATCAACAGGAATGTTGCGTAATTCAAAATAGTTTATTACCTTTGCAGTCGCTTTAGGAAACGCGCAAATCCTAAGCCGGTCCCATAGCTCAGTTGGTTAGAGCACCTGACTCATAATCAGGGAGTCCTTGGTTCAAGCCCAAGTGGGACCACAAAAAGCGAGTTAATTTCTCAACTCGCTTTTTTATTTTTATCGACAGAATCCTATTTTTTACCAACAAACACTCGATACTCACAGCACACCTCGTTTTCCCCCGGTCCACCAGTTAATTATCAATAATTTCAGTGACCAAAATAGCGTATTTACAAAAATAAACATTATTTTTGCATGATTTTTCAATACACTAACATAATTATACCCCTACAAAACTATGTGCAAACTACGCTTAGCGCTGTTTACAATTTTATCAATACTTTGCATCTCAACAATTTCAGCCGACACCTACCCCAAACGCGAGCTACGCGCCGCATGGGTAACGGTAACGTGGAATAATGACTGGCCAACATCAAGCACCGCAACAACCGCCACAAAAAAAGCAGAGGTTGAAACATATCTTGACTTACTGAAAGAAAATGGGTTTAATGCCGCATTTCTCCAAGTACGTGGTATGAGTGACCGCATATATGCAAAAAACACTTATGGCAATATAACCGTCAACGAACCTTGGTCTTCATATGTATCAGGAACTCGTGGCACAGATCCGGGCTGGGACCCCTTAGCTTATTGGATTGAACAAGCCCACATACGAGGCATGGAACTTCACGCATGGATAAATCCTTATCGATTTGGGAATAGAGTTAGTAACCCAGCTCCAACATCTACCAACTATCCTTACAACACAACAACAGAGGACAAAGAAGCCACTTCTAACGGATTAATCATTTCATATTTAAATCCTACAGCCAATGATGCAGGAAACTTCACGAGATATTACATTTTCAATCCGGCATTGGACGCCGTAAAAACTCGCATCAAAAACATTTGTCAAGTTCTCACCTACAACTACGACATTGATGGTATTGTTTTTGACGACTACTTCTATCCGGAAGGTATTGGCGACGAAGGAACTGCCGCTGATGACTACCAAGATTACACCAATTATGTCAACAATGGTGGAACGATGGAGATTGGAGATTGGCGTCGTAACAACGTTAATGATATGGTAAGTCAAGTTTATAACGCAATAAAAACGATAAAACCATACGTAAAATTTGGCATTTCCCCTGCTGGAGCGGCTTATGATGGGTTATTGCCCTCTGATGACATCCCTCCCATGTCAAATTATTGTAAAGCTGATGACTGGCAGTATCATGGCATTTTTTCTGACCCAATGTATTGGATGAGAAACAAAATAGTCGACTATCTATCACCCCAATTATACTGGAAAATGGATCATGCAACCAATGGGTTTGACGAAATGGCGACATGGTGGCATATCGCCGCTTCAAAATTTGGTCGCCATTATTATGCCAGCCATACATTATCATTCATTACAAACGCATCAACAAGCACAACTGCTAACTTTACAGAAATTCAAAATCAGATTGAAGCCAACCGCAATACAGCAATTAATAATAACCCCGGATCAGTTCTTTTTTCACTTCGCAATTTTTCCGGCAAATTGGCTTCAGGATTAGCTCCACATCTTAAAGAATATACATTCATAGAAAAGGCTTTAACACCGGCTACAACATGGTATGCGACCTCAAATCCGGGAAAACCAAAGAACTTCAATCGTTCAGGTTCTACTCTTTCTTGGGATGCCGCGACAATGAGCGACGGCAAAGTAAGCAATATCTGTATGCGTTACGCCGTTTACGCAATTCCATTAGATATTAATCCCGTTGAAGCGTCATCAACCGTTCACTCCGAAGATGGCGGATATAAATCGGAATATCTTCTTGATATAACCTACAGCAATAGTTACACCGGAGCGCCAACAGGCGACTATTGGTATGCAGTCACAATTGTTGACCGTTATGGTAACGAGTGGGAAGCCGCAACAATCGATGCTCCACCCTCAATCCCTGTAAATATCAGTCTTTTGTCACCTGAAAGTGGAATAACAGCCGACGCTACATCTCAGACATTTTCGTGGGAAGGTGACGAAGGAGCATTATTTACGCTTCAAATAAGCGACGATAGCAATTTCACCAATATCGTAAGCGAAACAAGCACTACAAACATGAGTGCGACCATTAGCACCGGCGCATTTAACGAAAACATCACATATTACTGGCGCGTTATAGCGTCTCGTTCAAGTTATATTACAACTACTACCGAGACACGAACTTTTAAGGTTCCTACTCGTCCAAGCCTCACTGTCAGATTGACCACTCCTGAAAATGGGGTAACTATCGGAGAAGAAAATGAGACATTCTCTTGGGAAGCAATAGAAGACGCCTCTTACACACTTGAGATTGCCACCGATAACACATTCTCTGATGTAAAAATCAGCAAAAATCTATCTACCGCATCCTATACTCTAACTACATCAGATTTATCCTATGCGTCAGCCTATTATTGGCGTATAACGGCTATTAAATCGGGATATAAAAACTCATTTAGTGAAACCCGCTCATTCCTCACTCCCGATGCTCCACGAGTAATGGATCCTGCGACTTATGATACTGTAAATAATATCACCATTAAGAACCTTTGGATAAATTCCTTAAACACCGGCAATTACCCGACGGAGTTAAGTTCAGCAGACAACCCTCGTTCGATGACTGCTCTAAAGGGCTTTGTATATGTATCAAACCGCACAACTAACAATGCCGGAGAACTCATTGCATTCGATGGTAATACCGGAGATTACATAAAGACCATTACTCTCACTGGCGATTATCTTCAATACTCAAATGGGAACACAGCAAGCTATCCATGCAACTGTATCTTTATTGATAATGCCGGGAACTTATGCACAAGCAATATGGTTACCTCATTCAATGGGTCCAACCACCTGACTGTAAACATAATCAACCCTGAGACAGGAATCACAACTCGGGTATTTCAATCTGACATTACTGCAACCAACATGCGCATCGACTATGCTGCAGCATTTGGCGACATAACAAGTGAAAATGGTCAAATTTGGGCTGCGATTTCCTATACCACAAACGAAGTGAATACCAATAGAGTGTATCGTTGGACTCGTGATGCATCTGGCAATTGGACTGCAGAATACACTACTATCAGTACATATTATCCATCGACAGCAACCCATAATGGATATGGTCCATACGTTATGCCAATATCAGATTCGGAATTTATCATTGACGGCACAACATGCAACCCGACAAAATACAAATTTGTTGCCGGTGGGTCTGCAACATTAGCAAACAGTTTTAATTCAAACACAGCACTCAAACCGGCAAGCGTAGCACCTAACGGCATGTGTGCAATAACTCTTGGAGACACTCCCATGTTTGTTTACGCCAACAACACCAATAGCACCGGCAGTGGTTTCAATTATATCATAGCATCCAATCCCTCAACGTTCTCATACTCTGCGATGAGTAAAATGTGGGAAATTCCCCAAAACGGGTTAGGGACAGTTTCTAACGGATGGTTTCGCAACGATGTTGCCTCGCTCAACAACAACGATGGATCTGTGACAATTTTCACATACACCGCTAAAAATGGTCTTGCGGCATACCGCTTGAGTTTGCCACAACTTGACAAAGCGACACTACTTAGTCCGGCAAAAGGTGAGCAAACCGCTAAAATTTTTGATTTTAATTGGAAACCGATTGATGGCGCCAACTACACAGTTGAAATATCGCAATCACTTGCTTTTGACGGCAAAATAACAACAATCGAAACAGGAACTAAAAACTTCCTATCATCAAGCGAGTTAAATTTAACATCACAAGGCATATATTATTGGCGAGTTAAAGCCGAAAAAGCCGGCTATACCAGTTCGGTTTCAGATGCGTCATGGTTTATCGCGCCCGAAATTAAAACATGGGTAAAACCGGTGATTTGGGGACCTACCGACAAAGAAACCGTTGACTTTGACGTTTCATTTGTCGTTACCAAAACATACGAAACCGATGGTGAAACCCGAAATTATGCCGATGCGACATATCTTGAGATTTCAAAAGACCCCAACTTCAACGAACTATATTTCAGCGGACACAGCAATTGGCAAGTAAATGTTCATGCCGATGTTGAATGGTTGCAATACACCGTGCCGGTTTCATACTTCACCAATGGTCTCTACTATTGGCGCGCACGTGCCGTTGAGGATGGTTGGCCCGACGGCATTACAGAGGTACGCACCTTTATAGTAGTTGATCAAAGTGATGAGTTGACATCAAATTACTCATTAATACGCGAAGGCTATGAATATCCTGTAAAATCAGCCAATATCACAGGCATATCAAACAGCCTTACCCTCACAAGCCTTTGGATACGCTCAGTCGAGAAAGGGAATGCCCTTGACGCTACCGAAGCCTCAACAGGGTTATACCGCGGTTTCTGCGCTCGTCACGATAACAATGGAGACCAAGACGGCAAAGATATCCTATGGGTTGCCGGACGCTCTGAAAACACCACTTCGGCTATTGCTTTCCTTGACAAATATGACGCTACAACAGGTGAGTATTTAGGTCAACTCACGTTAGGCTCAGGATATTCAACATCATATCGTCCATGCAATGACGTGTTCCTTGATGACGCCAACAATATATGTATCCACAACATGGCATTAGCCAACGGGACATTACAAATCGTAACCGTGGATCCTAAAAACGGAAAAGTTGCCGAACGTTTTTCTACCAAAGTAGCCGAACGCATCGACCATGCTCGAGTTGTCGGAGACGCCACTTCCAAGAATTTCTATGTAGTGGCAGCATCCCCCAACAGCACCATATACAGATGGACTGTATCAAATGGCAGTTCCTCTAACCCTGAGACACAAACAATATCAGGCTACTATCCCTCAAAAGCAGCATCCACTACAGTAACAACATTCGGAACCGCGCCACGAATTTATCCGGTAAGTTCCTCATACTTCTACATCGATGGATCCTCTACCGCATTTACTCTTTATAAATGGGGACAATCGACTCCGGTAGGTTCTTTTGCCAGCACAACATCAACAGAAATCATTCCATCTCACAATCAAGGCAATGGTGGCACATTCTTCTATCACAACGATATTCCGATGATTGTTTATGCCGCTGACGACCAACAAGCGACAACCACCGGATATAAATTTAACGTTGCGGGATTACCCAATGGACATTATGATTCATTTGCCGGCATTACTAAGTATTATACAATACCTAACACGTCATTTGGAAGCACAGTCAATGGCGGAGGCGACCATGCGGTTCTTGTAGATTACTTGCAATATGACGCCGCGACATATTTTGCAAAAGCCAAAAACAGATCTACCAACGGATCTGAAGATATGACCAAGATATTCTTATATGTTCCGGGCAACGGCATGGCTTCATATACGCTCATCGACCACATTGTCACCGGGGCCGAAAGCACTTTGGCAGAGCCACAAGTAAGTGTGACAGTATCTGACGGCTTTATCAACTTTGGCTGCGAGGTAGAAACGGCACAGTTATATTCACTATCGGGAAATCTCGTTGCCGCAACAACCAACACATCATTTATGGAAGTTCCTTTTATAAATGGTGTATATATCCTAAGCATTAACTCAAATAGAACAAACTCAACGCATAAAATAATAATCAAATAAAATACCAAAACACTTTTATGAAACGTTTCTTTTTTAAACTCTCGTTGTCACTCATAGCTATGGTCATAGCTATCCCGACAACAATTGCAGCTACCCCTAAGCGCGAACATCGCTCGGTGTGGGTTACCACAGCATGGTGTATGTGTTGGCCCTCTACTCAAGGGACATCATCATCTGTTGCGACAACGCAAAAAAATGAAGCCATTAAGTATCTCGACCTTTTGAAAGAGAATGGGTTCAACTGTGTTTATTTCCAAGTGCGTGGCATGAGCGACGCCATGTACAAATCAAGCTACGAGCCATGGTCAAGCTATCTCACCGGTTCTCGTGGTTCTACTCCAGCCTACGACCCATTGGAATTTTGGGTAGAAGAATGTCACAAACGTGGCATGGAATGTTTCGCATGGGTAAACCCCTATCGCTACGAATCATCTGTTTCGGGTGCGTCATGGACTGGCAGCCAAGACTATCGTACCACTCACCCCGATTGGATTATGGAATACAACAATGCAAGTATCCTTAACCCGGGTATCGCAGCCGTGCAAACTCGTATCGTTGACGTGTGCCGCGAAATCGTAGGTAACTACGACGTCGATGGTCTCGTATTTGACGACTATTTCTACCTAAACAGCGTTCCCAATTCTTATGACTCTGATCTTTACAATGCATCAGGCACAAATCTTTCACAAGCCGACTGGCGTCGTGAAAACGTGAACTCAATGGTTCGCAAGGTGTACCAAATGATTCAATCGACCAAACCTTACGTAAAATTTGGGATCTCTCCTGCAGGCGTATCTAAAACTTCTGCTTCAAAATATGGCATTTCAACAAGCTCAATTAGTTCGGCAAGCGACTGGCAATATGCTCAAATCTATTCCGATCCATTGGCATGGCTTGGTGAAGGTACTATTGACTTCATCTCTCCACAGATTTATTGGAAAACCAATCACTCAACCAATGCATTTGGTACACTTTCAGAATGGTGGAGCGACGCATGTGCCGATGTATTTGGTCGTCACTTCTATGCGTCCCACTCTATCTCTTACTTCGATGGAGCTAATAACACATCCAGTTGGTCAGAAATGGCAGCCCAAGTGCAATGTAACCGCGATGCCGATACTCAACAAGCTCCAGGTTGCGTATTCTTCGGTTCTCGCGACTTGACCGGTAAACGTAATGAAGGTTTTGCTCCTTATATTAAATCAAATAAATTCCAGAACATAGCTCTTCCTCCCGCTATGACTTGGAAATCAAGCTACGCATACAATCCCGGCAAAGTAACTGGTCTCGCTCTTTCAGGCTCAACACTTTCTTGGAACGGATATGACAATATGCGTTATGTAGTATATGCAATTCCCGAAAACACGACAATATCGGGTGACATCAATTCTCAATACATCATTGGCAACCCTTACGCTACATCACTCGATGTATCGGGCTACACAAGCGGTTACAAATTAGGGGTATCAGTATTTGACCGCTATGGTAACGAATATGAAGTTACTTGGCTCGGTGGCGACGATAGTGGTAACACTGGTGGTGAACTTGAACGCACCACAATCAACACCCCATCAGATGGTTCTACCGTTCAATCCGGTTTCACTTTTGGCTGGACTGCCAACCCCGCAAGCGGTGTTTCTTATCGTCTTGAAATCGCCACATCAAACACATTCAGCGATATCGCATTCTCGGCAACAACAAGTAGCACAAGCTACTCATCAGCCGGCATTTCTCTCACCGAAGGCACAACCTACTATTGGCGCATCATCACGTCTAAAGAAGGGTATACAAGTTCTACTTCTTGGGTAGGCTCATTCACTATGGCTACATCAGGCAGTTCTACTCCAAACCCAACCGACGTTGTTAAAGACCCAAGCACATATAATAATGTAAACGGTTATTCAATCGAAAGCCTTTGGATATACTCGGTCAACACATCTAACTTCCCCTCGCAACTCGGTGGTGACCAACGCGGTATGGCAGCTTATAACGGAAAGGTTTACATCATCCAACGTGATAATACCCTTCTTGAATTTAATGGTGATACCGGTGAATACATCCGCTCAATCATCCTTACAGGCGACTGCTCTACTGATAAAGATGGCAACTCACTTCAATATAAATGTCAAGACCTCTTTGTCGATGCCGGAAACCACCTTTGCGTCAGCAACATGACACTTGATTGCTCATCCTCTCCACTAACTGTATGTACGATTGATGTTAACACCGGTGCCACAACCCGTGTATTTAACATGACTTGCACATTAGGTGGTCGCATTGACTTTGCGGCTGTTCGCGGCGACGTTACCCAAACCGGTTGCGAAATTTGGGCTGCTGTCGCCAACAACAACTATGTATATCGTTGGACTCGCAACGCAAGCACATATTGGGCTGTAAGCTACACAACGATCAACACTTGGTATCCATCAGGTTCGGCAACAAGCAATAGCACCGCACCTCGCATTATGCCCATCTCTAACACACAGTTCATTCTCGACGGGCACAATTCGGCACCAGCACTTTATACATTCAATGCAAGCAACACCGCAACCTATAATGACGGTTTCGGCAGCAATAGCGCTATCGCCCCAAGTGCCAACAACTGGAACGGCGTGTCGCAAGCTACTCTTAACGGAACTCCTATATTCGCGTATGTATCGGCAATCTCTCCCAACACATTCACCATCGTAACCAATCCATCCAACTATAGTTTCAGCAAAATGTCTAAACTCTGGACTGTTCCTGCCAATGGATTTGGTTCGGAAGCTAACTCATATGTTACTTCTAAACCCACAATGGTTAACAACAGCGATGGTTCGGTGACATTGTACATCTACACCCCATTCAATGGTCTTGCTGCTTACAAACTCAAATCAACAACCTCTACAGATGTAACTCCTCAACTCGATGCAGTATCGTTAAGCACACCAGTTGGAGGAACTACAGTTTCAAAAGGGTTTAGCTTTGGTTGGAGTTCAATCACTGGTGCGACTTACACTCTTGAAGTGTCCAAATCATCATCATTCTCAAATGTAGCATTCACTGCTACAACTACAAGCAACAGCTACTCTTCATCAAACTTCAGCCTTGAAGCTAATACAACCTACTATTGGCGTGTGAAAGCTTCTAAAAATGGTTACCTTTCATCAACATCAAGTGTTGCTTCATTTAAGACTGCTCAAGAAACGCTTAATGCTGTTACATTGACAAGCCCCGTTGGCGGTGCCACTGTTGAAGATGGTTTTACATTTAATTGGAGTGCTATTTCAGGTGCTACATATACACTTGAAATAGCATCTGTCGCGACCTTTGCTTCTATAATGTATTCAATCGAGACTTTAACCAACAGCTACTCATCGTCAAGTCTTGACTTCATGGATGGTACTAAATACTATTGGCATGTAAAAGCTAATAAGAGTGGTTCTACACAATCAATTTCTGAGACAGAATCGTTTACAACAAAACAAGCAACAGTAAATCCAACTCCTACACCTAACCCTAGCGACACTCCCACAGAAGGCGTCGAATATGAAACTGTTAATAACCTATCCATCAGAAACCTTTGGATTTACTCTATCCAAAAGGGCAACTTCCACGAAGAACTTGGTCGCGACCAACGTGGCATGGCTGCATATAATGGCAAAGTATATATTTCAGAGCGTGAGAGCGGAGTCGGTTACCTCCTTGAATTTGACGGAAACACAGGTGAATTCCTCCGCAAAATCGCTCTCACAGGCGACTACTCATCTCTTTCTGATGGATACACCCTTGGTTATCCATGTAATGACGTATTTGTTGATGGTGGCAACCACTTGTGTGTATCAAATATGATTACATCATCATCAGCAAGCAGTCAATTAAACATCTCTATCGTTGACGTTGAAACAGGTAATACTACTCGCGTATTCGAAACTGATATTTCTAATGCATCATTGCGTATCGACAACTGCATGGCATGGGGAGACCTCACTAAGAAAGGTTCTAAAGTTTACGCTGCGCCTTCAAGTCACACCACATCAACCCTACGCAAACGCATCTATTGCTGGACTCGCGACAATGACTACGATCCATCAATCGTAGAACTTTACAATGAATGGACTCTTGGGTACAATGCAGTTAAAAAGTTCTATCCATCATCGGCTACTTCTTTTGGTAATGCTCCTCGTGTGTTGCCTGTTAGTTCAACTCGTGTTATTGTTGATGGTTCAACATCATATCCAACACTCTACACTTATAACACATCTTGGAATGGAGCAACTTCTTCTATTGAAGACGATTTTGATTCTAATTCTGCAATCAAACCTGCCGGTATGTTGAGTGCCGGTATGTGTACCGGACAAATCAATGGTCGCAACCTATATATTTATAGCTTTAATGATGATATTGCAGAGTTCCATAACTTTGCAATCCTAAATAACCCAAGCGACTTTGATTTTGCCGAGATGGAAATTCTTTGGAAAGTTCCACAAGCAGGTCTTGGTAATGTAGGGAACTCATACGTTTCTTCAATTCCGGCAACCGAGCAAAACTCCGATGGCTCATTGAACCTTTACATTTACACCCCAAACAACGGGCTTGCCGCATATCGCATCGACGACCCGACAACAAGTGTAGAGGGAATCGAAACCCAAAGTGCTTTAAACATCAACTTCTACAACAAGAAAGTTGTTTGCTCCGAAGTTGTAAACTCTATTGAGTTGTTTACTACTGCCGGTGCGAAAGTCGCAGAAATCAACAATAGCAATGTTCTCAATGTTGCACACATCTCTAAAGGTATATATATTGTGCGTGCGATAACCGATAATGAGACTCTTTCTGAAAGTATCATTATCAAATAATAGATCTCATTCTAATCCTTTATAGATAGTAGGGGGGTGCCATAGAAATTATTGGCACTCCCCTATCTATTTGTCAAAATATTATTACCTTTGTACTATGATATCCAATGATGAGAAATACATGAAACGAGCTTTACAGCTCGCTCGCAATGGTGAATTTTACGCATCGCCCAACCCCATGGTTGGCGCAGTGATTGTCCATAATGATACAATCATCGGCGAAGGATACCACAGACGATGCGGAGAAGGACACGCCGAGGTTAATGCCGTCGCATCGGCATCAAACCATGAGTTACTACCCCACTCTACTATTTATGTCACACTTGAGCCATGTTCCCACTATGGCAAGACTCCTCCATGTGCTCAACTGATAATCGATAAAGGGATGAAGCGCGTCGTTATCGGATGTCTCGATCCATTTGAAAAAGTCAGTGGCAATGGGGTAAAAATGTTGCGCGATGCCGGCATAGAGGTTACTACCGGAATCCTTGAGAAAGAGTGTCGCCAACTTAATGCCAAATTCATGACCGCGCATGCTCTCAAACGACCTTTCGTAACCCTCAAATGGGCACAAAGTGCCGACGGATATATCGATCATCACCGTGATGCCGACATCCGCCCCGCACTCTTCTCTACTCCACTTACAAGCGTCCTCACCCACCAACTACGCTCGGTTCACGACGCAATCATGGTAGGAAGCGGGACTATTATTGCCGACAATCCCCATTTAGGTTGCCGACTATGGCATGGTCGCAGTCCTCGCCGTGTCATCATCGACCGCAGAGGCATAATTCCGGCTACTTCACAAGCACTATCTATCAAATCGCCCTCTACATTATATCTGACTAATACACAACGACGTGATATTCCAACCGAAGCCACAACAATCCATGTCGGTGAGGATTGCTCTATTTCACAAATTTTATCTATTCTATATCAACAAGGCATCACGTCATTGCTTGTAGAAGGCGGACGCAATCTATTGCAATCGTTTATCAACTCCGGATTGTGGGATGTGGCTCGCATTGAATCATCTTCCACCAAATTAGTGGAAAATGGCAGTTGCAAAGCTCCCATATTAAACACACCACCCTCCCATTCACAAAAAATAGGAGAAAACAACCTTTATTTCTACTTTAATAACGAGCTTTTGCAAGTTTAATACAGCTTTTAACGCAATCTATCACATTTTTAGCAAATATCGGCATCGCTATTAATGAAATTGTTGTTAACTTTGCATCTTGAAATAAAAGAATCTATATGATACGAAAATTTTTATTAAACATTATTATAGTTGCGACAGCCATTGCGACCGTGTCGTGTAACAAAGACTCAGATGCCATCATTGACGATTCAGGCAGTGTTGCGGTAACTTCATTTTCTTTGAGCGAGAACGAATATATCCTCAGCAATCTTGACTCGGTATATTTTTCAATAGATCTTAACAAAGCTTTGATTTACAATGCCGACTCTCTACCCTATGGTACAAACGTCACAAAACTTGTTCCTGTAATCGTGACCGATGGCAGTTCTGTCGCTGAATTGCACATTCCACGCCCCAATGGTCAACCCGACAGTGTTATTAACTATATCACCAACTCGACCGACAGTGTTGACTTCAGCAATGGACCGGTTACACTTCACCTCGTTTCACAAAACGGAGATTTTTCTCGTGATTACAAAATCCATGTCAATGTACACCAAGTGAAACCCGATTCGCTTTATTGGAACAAACTCGCCCGTAAAAACCTCCCTTCAAAATTTGGTATTCCTAACGTTCAAAAAACCGTAAAATACAACGAGCAAGCCGTTTGCCTCACTAAAGCCGGCAACAAATACTGTATCGCCACCAGCGACAACCCCGGCAATAACGATTGGCAAACAATTGAAGTCACATTCCCCTTCACCCCCGATGTTGAATCACTCAATGCAACCGACGACGCATTATATATACTTGACGCCAACGGCAAATTATACAAATCAACCGACGGCATCTCTTGGGAAGATTGTAATGCTACATGGAGCCATATTTACGGCGGTTACGGCACAACTCTTCTCGGCGTCGAGAAAAGTGCCGATTGGTACAATCATGTAACATATCCCGCTTCAGAGAAAAGTGCGATAGAATGGGATTTCCCTGTAGCAGGCACAAGCCAGTTTGTCAAATATGACAGCGATTGGAGCGAGTCTTCGCAAGTGATAATGATTGGTGGCCTACGTGCCGACGGCGCTACAATAGGCGACACATGGGGCTATGACGGCAGTCAATGGGCAAAAATAAGTAGCAAGCCCATCAGTCTGCGCAGTGGCATGGCATTATTCTCTTACTATACCTACAAAACCGATACAACAACTTGGTCGGTATCAAAACATCCCACACTCATCGCCATAGGCGGATATAACGAATATGGCTACGCAAAAAAAGATGTTTTTATCTCACTTAACCAAGGTATTAATTGGAAACTCGCCGACGACTTGATGCAACTACCCGATTACATCCCAGAGATGGGCTATGCTCAAGCGCTTGTATTCCCCACCGAGTTCAATGCTCGTTCAACTTCGGAATGGGAAGAGTTTGACGCCAAGAAATTACCATTTTGGTGGCAAATCGAACGACACGCTTATTCAAGAGCGAGCCAAGCCATTACCAAATGGGATTGCCCATATATTTATCTGTTTGGAGGTCGTAGCGAAAGAACGCAACTATACAACACCGTTTGGAGAGGAGTCATAAATCGTCTTATGTTTAAACCTGTGCAATAATGCGCAAACATTTATTGGTCATATTATCTGCCATCATCATCGCATTCCCGATTTTCATGGTTAATGCACAAGAGTCCACCTACAAATTTGATGCGGGTGTACACATCGGTATGAGCGGATATTTAGGTGACGCCAATGAAAGCAACATGTTTAAGCATCCCGGTTATGCAGCCGGCGCATCATTCCGCTATCTTTTTGACTCTCGATGGGCATTGCGCGGAGTATTTTCCACCGCCTCATTAAGTGGCAATACCGCCGATTGGGAAGATCAATTCCCCGGAGGAAACCATTATGAGTTCAAATCGCAGATTTATGACCTGACCATACGTGGCGAATATAACTTTTTCCCATACGGGATAGGTGAAACCTACAAGCGTTTGCGCCGATGGAGTCCATATCTCACATTAGGCATAGGCGCCACAATGGCATCTTGCGATGGCAACACCGCGTTTGCTGTAAATATCCCCATGGGTGTAGGCGTTAAATACAAATTAAAACCACGTCTGAATTTAGGTTTGGAATTTGTAATGACAAAAGTTTTTGGAGACAACGTTGACGGCAAA
Organism: Muribaculaceae bacterium; assembly: GCA_017396945.1. Taxonomy (GTDB): domain Bacteria; phylum Bacteroidota; class Bacteroidia; order Bacteroidales; family Muribaculaceae; genus RGIG4079. The sequence goes on from JAFQKI010000011.1 coordinate 55,941, forward strand.
GAGTTGACCGATTTATATCAAATAGAGAGTTCATTTTTCAAAAACACCGATTGGCATTCACAACTCGTATTCTCAATCACGTATGAGTTTGGCGAACGTTGCACCACATGCCACTACGTAGATTGATTTAACGCATAATATATAATATGACACCGATTGACAACATCGACAAGACAAAGTTACCCAAGCACGTGGCAGTCATCATGGATGGCAACGGACGTTGGGCTAAAGCGCGTCAATTAGACCGTTCGGCAGGTCATGTCGAAGGGGTCAACACTGTGCGTAAAATCACCGAAACAGCATCGGAGATTGGCATCAAATATCTCACACTATACACATTCTCAACCGAGAATTGGAACCGTCCGCAAGAGGAGATTGACGCATTGATGCACCTCATCGTCATCGCAATCGAGCGTGAAACCCCCGACCTTATTAAAAACAACGTGCGTCTCACCATGATTGGCGACTTCAGCCGTATGCCACAAGAGGCTTACGACAGACTGTGCCAATGCATGAGCGACACCGCCCATTGCAATGGGTTGACGTTGTGTCTTGCGTTAAGTTATTCAGCCCGTTGGGAGATAACCGAGGCGTGCCGTATTATTGCCGACAAAGTCGCGTCAGGCGAGATAAAATCAGATGAAATCACGCCCGATTGCATATCGGCACACCTCACAACATCGACAATGCCTGACCCCGACCTACTCATACGAACCGGCGGGGACATGCGCATCAGCAACTTCTTGCTATGGCAAATTGCCTATGCCGAGATATTTGTGACAAACACCTATTGGCCCGATTTCAGCAAAGAGGAATTTTGCCAAGCCATCGCAGAATATCAAATGCGTGAACGCCGTTTTGGCAAAACAAGCGAACAAGTTAATAACGAATAATCATTCCATACCACATTATGCGATATAAGCTACTATTCTTGATTGCAATCATCAGCGCGGCATTGACCGGAGTTAATGCCCAAGAACCTGTTGACACCATTTATAACCCACCGGTGATATTCACCGGCACACCCAAGGCCTATGAATTGGCAGGCATCGAAGTTACCGGAGCCGACAATTATGAGGATTTCCTTATTATAGGATATTCAGGATTGAAAATTGGGGATCGCATCGAAGTGCCGGGCAACGAGATTAGCACCGCCGCAAAACGCATGATGCGTCAAGGGCTTTTTGCGCAAGCTCAAATCAAAGTAACTAAAATCGCCGGCAACAAAGTGTGGTTGGAATTTGCGATGCGCACCCAACCCCGCATCTCTACCGTAAACTATATAGGAGTCAAAAAAGGTGAGCGTGACGATCTTCAAGAACGCTTGCAATTAATGAAAGGAAATCAAATCACCCCCAACATCGTAAACCGCGCAGTCCAAATTGTAGAAAAATACTTTGCCGACAAAGGATTTGGAAATGCCGATGTCAAAATCGAGTTGCGAGAAGACCTATCGCATGAGAATGAGATGATTGTTGACATCATCGTCAATAAAAACGACAAAGTCAAAGTTCACAAAATCTATATCGACGGAAACGAGATACTCAGCGATGGCAAAATCAAACGTGTCATCAAAAAGACAAACGAAAACGGCGACATCCGCAACCTATTCCGTCAAAAGAAATTTGTGGAAAGTGATTATCAAGATGACTTAAATCGCATTATTCAAAAATACAACGAGCTTGGCTACCGCGACGCTCGCATCGTTGCCGATAGCGTTGTGCAATACAATGAAAAATCGGTCGATGTGTATATCACAATCGACGAGGGGCAAAAATACTACATCAGTAACATCGATTGGGTAGGAAACACCGTCTATCCCACCGAGTTGCTAAACACCTACCTCGGTGTGCTTCCCGGAGACGTTTACAACCAGAAACTCATCGAGGAACGCACATTGTTGGACGACGACGCTGTATCCAACCTTTACATGAACCGAGGTTATCTATTCTTCAACATCGTACCAATCGAAAAGGAAATCAACGGCGACTCTATCGCTCTTGAGATGAGAATAATGGAAGGTCCGCAAGCACGCATCAATCGCGTAGTGATTAATGGTAATGACCGCTTGTATGAAAAGGTTATCCGCCGTGAGTTGCGTGTTAAACCCGGTGAGTTATTCAGCAAAGACGACTTGATGCGCTCGGCTCGTGAAATCGCACAAACCGGACATTTCAACCCCGAAAACATGGACATTCGACCTGAGCCAAACGAAGATGACGGAACCGTTGACATTATCTTTGACCTCGAGTCAAAAGCCAACGACCAGATTGAGTTCTCACTGGGTTGGGGACAAACCGGTATCATCGGGAAACTCGCATTGAAATTCACCAACTTCTCAATCAAAAATCTCTTTAACCCAGGTTCTTACAAGGGATTAATTCCACAAGGTGAGGGGCAAACATTCACCATCAGTGCCCAAACCAATGCCAAATACTACCAAGCCTACAGCATCTCATTCCTTGACCCATGGTTTGGTGGCAAACGCCCAAATTCACTATCTGTATCGGCTTATTATAGCCGCCAAACAGGCGTAAACTCATCTTACTATAACAACAATTGGTCAAACCCCTATCTTTATGGTGGATATGGCTACGGATATGGTTACGGCTCTGATTATTATCAAAACAGCATCCAAAACGCCTATGACCCCAACAAATTGCTGCAAATGGCAGGTGTAACCGTTGGTTTTGGCAAACGATTGAATTGGCCCGATGACTACTTCACGTTTACTGCCGAACTATCATACAATTGGTACTACCTCAAAAATTGGGAATACCTGTATTATATGAACAATGGTACGTCAAACTCTATCGTTCTCGGATTGACCCTTGCCCGCAACAGTATCGACAACCCGCTTTATACCCGCCGAGGCAGCACATTCTCCTTGAGTTTACAAATGACACCGCCGGCATCACTATTCAACCCCGGCAAGGATTGGGAAGCACTCAGCAAAGAGAACACAACCGAGTCAAAAAAACAATTATACAACTGGATAGAGTATTGGAAATTGAAATTCAAATCACGCACCTACACTCCGCTCACCGACCCCGACGGTCAATGGACACTCGTGTTGATGACTCGCGCCGACTTTGGCTTGCTTGGCAGCTACAACCGATGGTTGAAATCTCCATTTGAGACATTCTATGTGGGTGGCGATGGGATGACCGGTAGCTACACCTATGCGACCGAGACAATCGGATTGCGCGGATATGAAAACGGACAATTCACCCCATGGGGTAAAGAGGGTTACGCCTACACTCGTTTGGGCATGGAACTACACTTCCCATTCATGTTGCAACCTACCACAACGATTTATGGTCTCGCGTTTGTTGAAGGAGGTAACGCATGGACCTCAGTCAGCGATTTCTCTCCGTTCAATCTCAAACGCAGTGCAGGTGTCGGTGTACGCATCTATTTGCCAATGGTCGGCATGATGGGTATCGACTGGGCTTATGGTTTCGACAAAGTATATGGCACAAAAGGTGGTAGCCACTTCCACTTTGTCTTAGGTCAAGAATTCTAAAAAAGTGAGCAAGACTAAACTTTTTCGGTTTTAATCGGTCTTAGATAAAGTAAACACCATTAATCAACAAGTAAACAAGATGATGAGAAAGATATTAACCGCTCTGTTTTTTGTGATGATATGCTCAATCGGAGCCTCCGCACAGAAATTCGCGTTTGTAGATATGGAATACATTCTAAGCAACGTTCCCGCCTATGAGATGGCAAACGAGCAATTAAACCAGATCTCACAACGCTGGCAACGCGAGGTTGAGACCAAAATGCGCGAAGCAGAGACATTATATAACAACTACCAAGCCGACATGGTGTTTCTCACCGATGACCAAAAGCAACGTCGAGAAGAAGAGATTGTCAGAAAACGCCAAGAGGTCGCAGACTTGAAATATAAATACTTCGGTCCGGAGGGTGAGCTATATCAGAAACGCCAGACCTTGATGAAGCCCATACAAGACGACGTCTATAACGCCATCAAAAAAGTCGCCGAGGAGCGAGGCTACCAAGCGATATTCGACCGCGCCTCATCGGCAAACGTCATTTATGCTTCTCCACGCATCGATGTGAGCAACGAGGTTTTATCAAAGTTAGGATATTCCAAATAAAAGATATATCTTTGCAATTAATTCTAAATAATTACGCATAATAAACTATAACAACTCAAATAACTAAACTATGATTAAGAAAATCCTTCTCGCAATCGTGATTGCGTTTTCTATGGGAGCAACTGCTCAAGCTCAAAAATTTGGTACAGTCAGTGCCGATGACATCATGAAATTGATGCCCGAAATGACAACAATCCAAACACAACTTGAAGAAGCGTCAAAACGCTACGAAACCGAATATCAAAACCTTGGCACTGAGCTAAACCGCAAAGTCACCGAGTTTCAAGCTCTTGAGAACGACACAACCACACCCGATGCCATCAAAGAACGTCGCATTCAAGAAATTCAAGAACTTCAACAAAAAATAGAACAATTCCGCGCTACAGCTCAACAAGATCTCCAACGTCAACAAGCTCAATTGCTTGCACCGGTTGAACAAAAAATCATGGAAGCGATCAAGGCTGTAGGTGCCGAAAACGGCTTCACAATGATTTTCCCTGCCGGAGTATCTTTCTACCAAGGAACCGATGTTATCGATGTCACTCCTTTGGTAAAAACCAAATTGGGCATCCAATAATAGACTATAACTCATAGCGATAATAACTATCGGTGACAGAAAAACTGTCACCGATTTTTTTATAATGGTGATAATTATTAAATTTGCCGTATGAAAGAAACGACAAAAATCACATCGGGTCCTATCGGGATATTTGACTCAGGCTATGGAGGGCTAACCATTTTGCGTGAAATTCAACAAGCGATGCCCCAATACGACTATATATATTTAGGAGACAACGCGCGTGCGCCATACGGCACTCGCTCGTTTGACATCGTATATCAATTCACCCTTGAGGCCGTCAAATACCTTTTTGACCAAGGTTGCCAACTTGTCATTCTTGCCTGCAACACTGCTTCGGCAAAAGCTCTGCGCACCATACAGCAAAACGACCTGCCCGGTATCGACCCAAGTCGCCGAGTGCTCGGGATAATACGCCCTACGGTGGAATTACTTGGCAATCTATCCCAAAACGGCAACATTGGCATCTTAGGAACTCCCGGCACTGTGCAAAGTCGCTCATACGATATGGAGACCGCCAAACTCCACCCCTCGTTCAACGTTTATTCCCAAGCATGCCCCATGTGGGTTCCTCTCGTTGAGAATAACGAAGCCGACGCACCCGGAGCCGACTATTTTGTCAAGAAATATATCGATGCTTTATTTACCCAACAAGCCGACATCGACACTGTAATCCTCGCCTGTACCCACTACCCCATTTTATTTGACAAAATCAGGCAATTCACCCCCGATACCGCACAAGTTATCACCCAAGGGGAAATTATCGCCCACAGCCTGCGAGATTATCTCAATCTCCACCCCGAAATGGACGAGCGTTGCACTCGCGGTGGCAACACCCGCTACCTTACCACCGAAAATGCCGACAAATTCACCGAAATGGCAAGCCTATTCCTCAATCGTCCAATCTACGCAACCCAAATCAGCCTCAAGCACAATGCATAATGCTTTTGTTTTGGGTTGGATATGAGTGTGTGCGCAAAATGCCACCCAACCCCCTCCGGCTCTACGAGCCTCGTTCCCCTATCCGAACTGCGTGGCAGAGGGACAATTGCCGTACACAAGCGCGTGAAAGCAACATGGATAAGTTGATTGTGTAAACGTGCGTAAGCACGAGAAAACCACCGGTTACCTTAGACGATGTCCAATAAGACAACGTTCAGCCATTCACTCATCGTTTTTTGCATAGCTAAAAATAAGGGAAACACTAAGTGTTGGAGTATTTTTCAGAATTCCGAAAAAACAGATTTAACTAAATAAATGTAAACGAGACAACAAACGAAACCGCTAATCCACTATGAACAACTTTATTACACATTATCAAATCGTTAACGAGCGTCAAAAAACTACACTTTAACAGCTTTGACAAAATGTTAAAAACAAAAGAAAAATCCTGACATTTGTTTATTATTTGATAATTTATACTATCTTTGCGCTTTGAAGTGCATACATCTCCCTATGAGATTGCAACCAAAAATCGCTGTTAATAGAGAAGAAAATCAATTGTTTAACAAATAATTATTTATGTCTAATTTTAATTAAGTATGAAAAAGCTGTTTCTATTACTTTTGGCAGTAATGACCATCAGCGTGAGTGCCGTAGCACAAAATCGCTCGGTTAGCGGTACTGTCGTAGATGCGGAGAGCGGCGAGCCTTTAGCAGGCGCAACCGTTCAACCCATTGGTGGAGGTTCAGGTATCTCTACCGATTTCGATGGTAAATTTCATCTTTCTCTTCCCGCAAGCGTGACACAAATTCAAGTGTCATACGTGGGTATGGAAACCAAAACCGTCGCTGTTTCAGAAAAAATGACCATTTCAATGGCACCTATGGCCAATAGTCTTGACGCCGTAGTTGTAACTGGTTATGGTTCTGGTAAAAAACTCGGTTCAATCGTTGGTTCGGTTGCCGTTGTTGGTGAAGACGTGTTTGAAAACGTAACCACACCTACCTTCGTTGACGCTCTTCAAGGTCAGGTAGCAGGTCTTTCAATCCTTTCATCATCAGGTGACCCCTCTTCAGTTGACAACGAAATCCGTCTTCGCGGTGTGAACTCAATCAACGCAGGAACAACTCCATTGTTCATCCTTGATGGTGCTCCCGTTACCGAATCGGTATTCACCACCCTCAACCCTGCCGACATTGAAAACATCACAGTGTTGAAAGACGCTGCATCAGTAGCTATCTACGGTTCTCGTGCGGCTAACGGTGTAATCGTTATCACATCTAAGAAAGGTAAATTTGGCGAACGTGCCAAAGTAACCATCAGCGCTCGTTATGGTTGGTCACAAATGACTACCGACAACGTTGAAATGATGAACTCTCAACAATACATCCAATATCGCGACCTTATCGGTCAACCTGTTTCTCAAGAAATCAAAGACTTGGTAAACAACTATGGCATCAGCACCGATTGGCGTAAAGAAACATTTGACGGAAGCGCACCCACTTACGCGTTTGACGCATCAGTTCAAGGTGGTAGCGAATCATTGTCATACTATCTTTCAATCAACCACTTGGATCAAGAAGGTATCATCGCACAATCAGGTATGCGTCGCGAAGCATTGCGTTTCAGCATGGACTCACGCGTTAACGATTGGTTCCGTGTAGGTTTCCAAGGTAACTTGGGTTACTCAAAATATGAAACCAACAACGAGTCTAACGCAGGTTATAGCGGTAGCGTTATCTATACCACCAACCCAATGGTATTTGCTCGTAAAGCCATGCCTTATGACTCACCTTATTATTACACATTTGATGAAAACGGCAACATCGTTTATGGCGACAAAGCCGAATACCTCCACTACTCTGCTCAACCTACTCCTCAATACATCAGAGACGGACGTAGCGTACAACGCAACAAAGTGACTCTTAACGCCAACCTTTTTGAGCAACTCACTCCTATTAAAGGTTTGACTATCCGCGCTCAACAAGCTGTTGATGCTTACGAAACTCGCCTTTCTAATGTTGGTTTCCCACGCGAAACTCTTTATACTCCTATGGGCGACGTTTACGCACCCTCAGGAACTGCAGGCGTAGCATCAACCGGTTATCGTCAAGAATCATTCAGCCGTTACTATCAATTCACTTACACTAACACTGCTGAATATCGTTTTGACATCAACCGTCAACACAACATCAGCTTCTTGCTCGGTCAAGAATCTATCATCAGCAAAACTAATGGTTTTGGAGTATTCACCGAAGGTCAATCAGACACCCGTCAAATGCTCCTTACTCAAGGTACAACCGTTACAATGGCAGACTTGAGCCAATCAATCGTTGAAAGCACATTCAACTCATTCTTCTTTAACGCAAACTATGACTTTGAAAACCGTTACTTCTTGGATGTAACATTCCGTCGTGATGGTAGCTCAAAATTCGCTCCCGATAGCCGTTGGGCCAACTTCTTCTCAGTAGGTGCAATGTGGGATATCAAGAGTGAAGAATTCATGAAAGATCTCACTTGGTTAAACAACATGAACCTTAGCGCAAGCTATGGTACAACCGGTAACTCAAGTATCAACAACTACATGTACTTCGGTCTCATCGGTTCAGGTTCAACCCCCTATAACGGAGAAGGCACACTCGGTATCGCTCAAGCAAGCAACAACGACTTGACATGGGAAACCGTTCGCTCAACCGACGTAGGTCTTTCATTCCGCGTAATTGACCGCATCAGCGCCGACGTTGACTTCTACCACAAAGAAACCGTTGACATGTTGATGCCTATCCCTTACAGCTACACTACAGGTTTTGCTGATGGTTATGGCAACATCGGTTCAATGACCAACACCGGTGTCGATGTTGAAGTAAGAGCCGACATCATCAAGACCAAAGATTGGTACTGGGGCATCCGTGGTAACTTCAACTACAACAAAAACGAAATCACTGAATTGTTTGACGGACAAGACGAATATACTATTCCTAACACCGGGCTTCAATACAAAGTGGGTCACTCAGCAGGTGAATTCTATGCAGTGCGCTATGCCGGCGTAGATCCTCGCGATGGTAAACCAATGTGGTATGACAAAGATGGCAACCTCACCAAGGTTTACAACGAAGAGCGTGACGCCGTGCTTCTTGGCAAGAGCCAATACGCTCCTTGGTCAGGCGGTTTCGGTACCGACCTCCGTTGGAAAGGTCTTTCTCTCAAAGTTGACTTCGCTTGGGCTGCTGAAAAATACATGACTAACAACGACCGTTACTTCATGGAAAACAACTCATTTGCGACATCGTTCAACCAAATGACTTCTATGCTCAACACTTGGACTACTCCCGGTCAAATCACCGACATACCTAAAGCCGGCGAAACAATCCAATTTGACAGCCACTTGATTGAAGACGCTTCATTCATGCGCTTGAAAAACTTGACAGTGGCTTATCAACTTCCCAAAGCTTGGTTGCAAGCAGCCAAACTCCAAGATGTTAAGTTCCACTTCACAGGTCGCAACTTGTGGACAGTTACCGACTACACCGGTTATGACCCCGAACCTGAAACCAACGTTATCGCGTTCTTCTATCCCAACACTCGTCAATATGAATTTGGCGTTGAAGTAACATTCTAAAAACAGATTTTTATAAGTTATGAAAAAGATATTTTTAAGTTTATTATTGGTAGGAGGACTTCTCTCATCTTGCGATATGGACAAGAAGCCTATCGGCTCTCTTGACGACTCTACCGCAATTCAGTCGGTAAATGACTGCCTCCGTTTCCGCAATGGTATCTACAGCAGCATGCGCTCGCTCTCTACCGGTGGCTATGTATCTTATCCCGAAATCCAAATGGACATGTTCCAAGGTCTTATCTCTAATGGTAACCGTATTGGTAACATCGCCAATGGTAATATCCTCTCTAACGATGTTGACATCGAGTCAATCTGGGCAGGTCTATACACCCGCATCAACTCGGTTAACTATTTCCTTGAAAAGGTTGACGCGGTGCTCGCAAATCCTAATCTCGACGAAGCAGGCAAAGCAAATATCAACCGTTATATCGGTGAAGCAAAATTTGCTCGCGCCTACTACTACTATTGGTTGATGGATCACTTCTGCGCATCTTACACCGCAGAAAACGCGGATGCTCCCGCAATGGGCCTTCCTATTGTGACCGTTTACAACCCAACCGGTGACCGTAGCAAATACCCCGGTCGTAGCACTCAAAACGAGACTTACGCTCTTATTGAGCAAGATCTCGCTGAAGCTTATGAAGCATTGGCTGCATACGAGCAAATCGACGCATCGGCTTGCACTCCCAACTCTGCATACGTTTGCACAAACACCATCAATGCTCTTCAAGCTCGCATCGCCCTCTTGAAAGGTGAATACGCTACCGCTATCATCGAAGCTGAAGAAGTTATCGGCTCAGGCGCTTACACCCTCGCCAACCTTGACAATTACATCAACATTTGGACCAATGACACCAACAACGAAATCATTTTCCGTCCATTCGCCGATGTTAACGAAGTTAGCGGTCTTTCAAGCACCGGTAGCGCATGGTTGAGCATCTATGGTGACAACGCCGACTATATTCCTTCATTTGAAGCACTTGCGATGTATGACAACGGAGACGTTCGTTTTGAAGCGTTCTTCAATGTTTGGAATCTCGTAATCAATGGTGTGGGCATGCCTGCATACGTATTCTACAAATACCCCGGTAACGAAGCACTCAAAACCGGTAGCGCAATGAACTTGATGAATATGCCCAAACCATTCCGTTTGAGCGAACAATATCTCATCATCGCTGAAGCAGCCGCAGCACTTGGTCAAAACGACAAAGCAAACGATGCTCTCAACGAATTGCGCAAAAATCGTATCGCCGGTTACACCGAAACTGAATACGCCGGTCAAGAACTCATTCTCCAAGTGCGTGACGAACGTACAAAAGAACTTATCGGTGAAGGTTTCCGCATGAGCGACTTGCGTCGTTGGGGCATCGGTTTCAGACGTAGCGCGACTCACCCCGAAAACCCTGCTATCGAAGATGTTCTTGTTGTTGCAGGTAAAGACGTGAGCTATGCTGCCGGTGACCACCGTTTCGTATGGCCTATCCCATCATCAGAAATGGAAACCAATCCACAATTGGAAGGTCAACAAAACCCCGGTTATTAATCAATAACTCTAAAAACATTTAATCATGAAATATATCAAGTTATTAACAATAGCACTCGCCACAACCTCTATGGTGGCTTGCTCTGACGATGACGCAAATTGGAACTCGGCAAGCGACGTGACCGTGAGCATGGCTCAAACCGAAATCTCTGTTAAAGAGAACAAAGGCATTTTCAACGTTCCCGTATCGGTTGAAGGTGAAGCCAATGGTCCTATCCAAGTGACTGTTGAAGTAGCTGAAGTAGGTGAAAATCCCGCAATGGACGATGTTCACTACTTGGTTACCTCTAAAACCATCGTAATTCCTGCCGACGCTACTACCGGCAACATCGAAATCTCCACTGTTGACAATGGAGAAATCAACGAAGCTCGTCAATTTGACATTACTATCGTAAGCGTTGAAGGCGCTCAAGTTGGTGCCAACATCACAACTACCGTTAACCTCAAAGACAACGACGCCGCATTCTATGAAAAATTGCAAGGCGCATGGAAAATGAACTTCACATCTCGCTATGATGGCGAAGCTTCTTGGAGTGTAAACGTTGTAGGTTATGACGAAGGTGAAGAAGGTTATGACAAGACATTATTCATCAATGGTGTACTCGGCTACTCATTCTGTGCACTTGAAATGTCATACTTCTTTGACACAGCAAGCAAATCAGGTTATGTAGAAATTCCTCTCGGAACCTACGTTGCCGACTATGACGATGCCAACGGTATCTATGCTTGCACTGTTACCGATGATGGTTCCCTCGCTCTTGAAGGTTCAATCAAAGGTCAATGGAACGAAGACTTTACCGAAATTACATTTGAAGAAGACAAGCAATTGATTCTCTATGTAATCAATAACACAACCGGCGCAGGTCTTGGTGTAATGGACTGGATTTGGGCTATCAAGATGAACAAGTAAACAACTCGTTTTTTGACAACATTTATCTCAAGATTGGCGTGTGGCGTTCGCACGCCAATCTTTTCATCTCTCAACACTTTATTTTTTTAACATGAACCGTTTTATCTCAAGTATCATCATTTCCATCTGTATAGGCTTGTGGTCTTGGGCAGCTCCAGTTGACCGCGCTACTGCCGAGAAAGTAGCGGTGACATATCTCAACAGCCGAGCCAATGGAAATTACCATGTGACAAACATCAACTTGCAAGATAACGCCTACTACATCGTTAATCTCGCACCACAAGGATGGGTCATCGTCTCTGCCGACGACGCCGCGCGTCCTATCATAGGCTACTCAATGAAAGGCAGCCTCAACGGCAATAATCTGCCCGACAACATTTCGCATATTCTAAACGGGTATTCCCGTCAAATAAAATATCTTGCCGACACCGAAGTATCGCCACAATCCCAATGGTCAACATCGGTTGTTTATCGTCAATCACGCTCAGGAAACGCTATCGAGCCGCTCATTAAGGTGCATTGGAACCAAGGATCACCCTACAACGCATATTGTCCGCAACAAAAAGCGCTGGTGGGTTGCGTAGCCGTGGCAATGAGCCAAGCCATGAGCGTGCAACGTCACCCCTCACGCCCTGTTGGGAGTGTATCATATTCGGCGCCCAACTATGGCGGCATGTCAATCAACTTTGACAACGAAAGAGCTTATAACTGGGATGACATCCTTTCAGGCGCAAATAATTATGACGAAGCCGCACGACTGATGTATCATGCCGGCATGAGTGTAAAAATGGACTATGGCGAGGATGGCTCAGGTATTCCCTCCAACCAAGTAAGTCGCATATCTGATGCGTTAAAATACAACTTTGGCTATTCCAACGACGTTCGATATTATTGGCGAGACAGCTATAGCGGAGACTGGGCTCGACTCATTCTTAACGAATTGAGCGCCGGACGTGCAGTGATATACAATGCTCTTGACTCCCAAGGCGGATATGGCCATAGTTTTAATATCGACGGATATGACGGCGAACGTTACTTCAACGTCAATTGGGGTTGGGGCGGATATGGCGACGGCTATTTCTCTCTTGATAATCTGCGCGACGGTCGCATGGGCATGAATTATGACATCGGTCACGTCGCAGTAGTCGGCATCGGCGCTCCCGACAAGTTCTTCCAAAACATCTCCCTCAGCCACAATCGCATCGAGGAAAATCTACCCGCAGGATCAGTAATAGGGATGGTAATGGTTAACAATGATGAGGCAGACGCAAGCTATCGTTTCACGGTTAAAGGCACTTACAATAGTTCATCTGGCACCCACAACACCGTACCATTCATTATTGAAGATGGTATGCTCAAAACCACTCAAGCACTAACTTCGCAAAAGAACAAATATGATATTGAAATCACCGTTGAGAATGCCGAAGGTACAGAATCTCTAACTCAAGGGTTCTCAATCTATGTTGAACCCTGGAGCAGCATAGAAAAAGCAACATCATTGACTTATGACCGGGCAAGTGGCACATTCACATTGACAACAAAACACAATGTGAGCTACACTTTGACCAATGCCAACGGCGTCGTAACAGGTCAAGGCGCACTTGTTCCCCTACCTCAACTCACGATCACTCCAACCATGCTATCGGCCGGAGCCAACATCGTGGAATTGCGTTGCAACGACGAAGTGAAAACATTTACGATAATCACTAAATAATAATCACCACTATGAATAAATTAGCATTATTATCGATTTTAGGATTAGTAGGGATTGTCTCATCATGTAAATCTAATGATGACGGATCAGACGAACCGGCTAACGACGACACCGTAACCGTCGGTATCACAACCCAAGTGATTACTCGCTCAACAGTCACCACCGAATTGGGAAATGGTGCCGCGATGAATGTTTTTGCCAAGACATATGGCCGTCCCGACGCTCCCGATATGGTTTCAGGCATAAAAGCCGTAAACAACAATGGCACTTGGACATTGACGCCCGAAGTCAAACTTAAAAAAGGTCAAAACGCGTTTATATATGCCGTGGCTCCTTATGATGCCGCCAACACCGACGTCACAGCCATCCCGGTAGATATCACAAAACAAATCGACCTTCTATATTCAGGCGAATATGTACCTGTATCTTTCACCACGCATACCGCCAAACTCAATATGAAACATGCGTTGGCATTAGCGACATTCAATATCGCCTCACAAGGATATAGCGGAGAGGGTATGCTCAACTCAATCTCAATCAACGGAGAATTGGTTTACACTCGTGGGACGATGAGCGCGGCTACAGGCAAAATAACGCCAACCGGCAAAGATGATTTTTCAATCTCATTGGCAAAGAAAATTACCTCAACAGGTTGGACTCAAGAATTACCACGCATGTGGACAATTCCTTTCTCAACCAAGGTCAAGGAAGCGACTTTGATTGCCAACATCGACGGAAAAACCTATACCGCCAAATTCCCCGAAGTTGAAATGAAGAGCGGTTACCAATACATTTTCCGCATGGTCTTGACCAACTTCGGTTTGGAGTTCATTGTTGACCAAGTCGAAACAATCTCTTTAAATCAAAGCGATGACTCTATGACTCAATTAGAGGGATATGGCGTTATCTCAATGACTATTTCGGCTTCAACAACAAACTTTGAAGTTCCCTCATTCAGTGGCGACAATATCTTCGGCACTATTGATTGGGGTGATGGCAGCGCAAGCAGCTATAAAGTTGGAGAGGAACACGCGTTCACCACTCAAGGAGCGCATCAAGTGGCTATCGAGAGTTGGAACTCAACCGGTTTTGAGTTAGACAACCTCTCAGGAGTAGAGGTTATCGACATCAGCCAATACTGATTTCTCTAAAAATCCATACCACAACGATACGGCGATAATCAGGTCGCCGTATCGTTTTTTATATCATCATTTTATTACAATTTCATCGCAATCAGCCAAAATGTGCAAGTTTAATTTGCTTTTTAGGCTAAAAGGCTATAAATTTGCAAGCTATAACTAAAATTTTAGAGCAATAAGACATATTGCGTAAAAAACGGTAATCAACAAGATTGAACTATGAGCAATCAACTTAGAAGTGCAGCAAGCACACAAGGCAGACGTATGGCTGGAGCACGCGCCCTATGGCGTGCCAACGGAATGAAAGAAGAGCAGATAGGCAAACCTATCATCGCAGTGGTAAACTCATTTACCCAATTTGTTCCCGGTCACACTCATCTGCATAAAATCGGCCAAATCGTAAAAGAAGAGATAGAACGTCAAGGCTGTTTCGCAGCCGAGTTCAATACAATCGCCATAGACGACGGCATCGCAATGGGACACGACGGCATGTTATACTCCCTTCCCTCACGCGACCTCATCGCCGACTCGGTTGAATATATGGTAAATGCTCACAAAGCCGACGCAATGGTGTGCATCTCAAACTGCGACAAAGTAACTCCGGGTATGTTGATGGCGGCAATGCGTCTTAATATCCCCGCCATATTCGTGTCGGGTGGTCCGATGGAAGCCGGACACCTTGGCGATCGGCCCCTCGACCTCATCGACATCATGATTGATGCCGCCGACGATAGCGTTGACGACGAAACAGTCACCAAACTCGAACAATGTGGTTGCCCCACATGCGGTTCATGCTCCGGAATGTTTACAGCCAACTCCATGAACTCGCTCAACGAGGCTATCGGGCTTGCGCTTCCCGGCAACGGCACTATCGTAGCTACTCATGCCAATCGCATCGAGCTATTCCGCAAAGCGGCTCAACAGATAGTAAAAAACACCTATGCTTATTATAACGACGGAGATGAAAGCGTGTTGCCCCGCAGCATTGCTACACGTCAAGCTATGCTCAACGCGATGACACTCGACATCGCAATGGGTGGATCAACCAATACCGTGCTTCACTTGCTCGCCATCGCCAATGAGGCTGAAGCCGACTTCACAATGGCCGATATCGACGCATTGTCGCGCAAAACTCCAGTACTCTGTAAAGTGGCTCCCAACTCTAAATATCACATCCAAGATGTGAATCGTGCCGGTGGCATCATCTCAATCATGAAAATTCTTGCCGAGCAAGGTATCATCGACACCTCTGTGAAACGTGTTGACGGATTAACCCTCGGCGAAGCTATCGACAACTATGCCATAGGTGGAAAAAACTACGGCGCAGAAGCCGAAAATCTTTGGAAAAGCGCACCCGGTAACGTGAAAAACCTCGTTATGGGTTCGCAAAGCAGCACTTATAAAGAGCTTGACGCCGATCGTGCAACCGGTTGCATACGCGATTTTGAACATGCCTACGTAAAAGATGGCGGTCTTGCCGTGTTGCGTGGCAACATCGCTCAAGATGGTTGCGTAGTTAAAACCGCCGGCGTAGATGAAAGCATATTCCACTTCCGCGGTACGGCCAAGGTATATGAATCACAAGAAGCCGCCGTTGACGGCATTTTGCGTGACGAGGTCGTGGCCGGAGATGTCGTGGTCATCACCCACGAAGGTCCCAAGGGAGGTCCCGGAATGCAAGAAATGCTCTATCCCACAAGCTACATCAAGTCTAAACACCTCGGCAAGCAATGTGCGCTCATCACCGATGGTCGTTTCTCTGGCGGGACATCTGGGCTGTCAATCGGTCACATTTCTCCCGAAGCCGCCGCCGGTGGCAATATCGGACTTGTGCGCACCGGTGATGTCATCGACATCAATATCCCCAATCGCTCAATCAATGTTGAGATAAGCAATGAGGAAATGACAAAACGCCGTGAAGAAGAACTCGCACGTGGCAAAGCTGCGTTTACTCCAATCAATCGCGACCGCAAAATCTCAAAAGCCTTGCGCGCCTACGCCTCAATGGTGACTTCGGCCGACAAAGGCGGTGTGAGAGGTGAAATTTAAATATATACAGACAAATATAACACAACACATAGCATATATGAGTGAAAAAATTACAGGAGCCGAAGGATTGATAAAATCACTGATAGCCGAGGGGGTTGACCTCGTGTTTGGCTATCCCGGTGGCGCAATCATCCCGGTTTATGACAAGCTATACAGCTACACCGACCAATTGAAGCATATTCTTGTGCGACATGAACAAGGAGCGACACACGCCGCACAAGGTTATGCACGCGTGACAGGTCGCCCCGGTGTGGTAATCGTGACATCAGGACCCGCCGCGACCAACGTAATAACCGGACTTAGTGACGCCTTGATGGACAGCACCCCACTCGTGGTCATAACCGGTCAGGTCGCATCTTCATTCCTCGGTAGCGACGCATTTCAAGAAACCGACGTTGTAGGCATCACACAACCTATCACAAAATGGGCTTATCAGATACGCCGTGCCGAAGATATTCCTTGGGCAGTGGCGCGAGCTTTCTATATCGCCAATTCAGGCCGTCCCGGTCCTGTAGTGCTTGACATAGCAAAAGACGCCCAAACCGGTATGCTTGAATGGACACACAAAAAGTGTGAATATATCCGTAGCTATATCCCCTATCCCAAAATTAACGACAAAGACTTGCAAACAGTTGCCGACCTCATAAACGCCGCAGAACGCCCCATGCTCATCTCAGGTCACGGCGTTATGATCTCAGGAGCCGAAAAAGAACTTGTCGCCCTCGCCGAGAAAGCCGACATTCCGGTTACATCTACCCTGCTCGGCTTATCAACCGTCCCCAGCGCACACCCCTTATACAAAGGTATGCTTGGTATGCACGGCAACATCGGTCCAAACGTCAATACCAATCGTTGTGACCTCTTGGTGGCGGTAGGCATGCGCTTTGACGACCGAGTTACCGGCGACACATCAAAATATGCCAAACAAGCCAAAATCGTTCATATAGACATAGATTCATCAGAATTTGACAAAAACATCAAAACCACAGCTACCATCCATGGCGATGCTCGCGAGGTGTTAAGCCGCCTCCTACCCCTTGTAAAGGAAGCTAAACACACCGAGTGGCTCAAAACATTTGATGAGATGGCAGAAGTGGAACGCAAAAAAGTCGTTGAACGCGAAGTGTTCCCTAAAGAGGGCTTAATGACAATGGGCGAAGTTGTAAATAAAGTATCGACCGCAACAGGCGATAATGCAGTACTCGTTACCGATGTAGGTCAAAACCAAATGTTCTCTTCTCGCTATTTTCGTTTCACTCAGCCCAAAAGTATTCTCACATCGGGTGGACTCGGAACTATGGGATTTGGTCTTCCTGCCTCGATTGGCGCAAAAATGGGAGCTCCTGAACGCACTGTGTGTTTCTTCACCGGTGACGGTGGCTTACAAATGACGATACAAGAGCTCGGCACCATACTCGAATATGGCACTGCCGTGAAAATCATATTGCTCAACAACAATTTCCTTGGTAACGTGCGTCAATGGCAAGAACTATTTTTCGGCAGTCGCTTCTCTCAAACACCATTGATTAACCCCGATTTTGTAGCAATCGCCAACGCCTATGGCATTGCCGCCGAAAACGTTGAGACTCGTGATCAACTTGACGATGCTATCGCTCGTATGCTCAAACACGATGGCGCATACCTGCTCAACGTCAATATAGACCCCACCGACATGATATTCCCAATGACTCCCGCCGGTGCCGCTGTTGATGATATTATGCTCACACCAACCGAAAAGTTTGCATTATAATGGAAAAGCAATTATTTACAGTAACAGTATTTTCTGAAAATCAGGTTGGGCTTCTCAACCAGATTTCAATCATATACACTCGCCGTTGTCTCAACATTGAGAGTCTGTCGGTAAGTCCCTCATCAATCGAAGGGATACACAAATTCACCATCACCACATGGAGTGACCGTGTGACAATGGAGAAAGTAGTTAAACAAATCGAAAAACGTATCGATGTGCTTAAATCATTTCTATACACCGACGACGAGATTGTATATCAAGAAATCGCACTATACAAAGTGCCCACAATGCAACTCCTCGACGAGACAAATTTGGAAAAAATCATACGCCGTCACAATGCCCGCATCCTCGAAATCACCCGCGAATACACAGTAATCGAAAAATCGGGACACTCCGACGAGACCGAAGCATTGTTTGATGAACTTAAACACTATGACATACGCCAATTTGTACGCAGCGGTCGTGTGGCAATCACAAAGTCGCCCAACGAGTATGTAACCATGTTTCTTGAAGAGCAGGCACGTCGCCAAGAGGAAGGACTCATTAAATAATCACAATGGAGACTCCTAAAGAATATATCCACCGTTATTTCCTCACCGCCGGCGAGTGTAACGCTCAGAAAGAGATGTCAATCTCTTTATTGACTCAACGAGTTATCGAGGTTGCAACCGAACACGCCAATATACTTGGCGTAGGTTATGCCGACTTGGTAAAGGAAAATCACGGCTGGGTGTTGAGTCGTCTCACTATCGAGATGAAGCGTTTCCCCGCGCTCAATGAGAACTATAGTCTCACGACATGGATCGAAGGATTCAATCGTTTATATTCTGAACGCAACATGGAGGTACAAGACGCCAACGGAGAGACTATCGGCTACATCCGCACAATTTGGGTCGCAATTGACTTTGAGACCCGCAAACCGGTTGATCTCTCAACAATCTCGTGGCTTGCTTCAACAATCAGCGACCGTCCATGCCCTATTGAGAAGCAAGGACGCATGCGTCCCATCACCAATGCCGACCGTAGCGTCCTACACCGCTTCAGATATTGTGACATCGACTTCAATCGCCACGTCAATAGCGTGAAATACATTGACCTAATTCTCAATCAATGGGAATTGGAACACTACGACAGCAAATCCATAGAGCGTTTCGAGATAATATATCAACGTGAAGCTCATTATGGCGACAATGTCAATGTTGTAATAAAACAGGTAGAAAACATTGCCGATGCCGAGATTTGCGACGAGAATGGCACAATAACTCACGCAAAAATCACTTTTATTGACAAAAAACGCAATTAAATCCACTTTTTGTTGACATAATTCAAGAAAAAGTACTATTTTTGTAGCAAATTTAATCTATCAAACATAAAGATATGGCAAAAATGAATTTTGGAGGAGTTGAAGAAAACGTAATCCTCCGCGAAGAATTTCCTTTGGAAAAAGCACGTGAAGTACTTAAAGACGAGACTATCGCCGTGATTGGTTATGGTGTTCAAGGTCCCGGTCAAAGTATGAACCTACGCGATAATGGTTTCAACGTAATCGTTGGTCAACGTCAAGGCAAAACTTTTGATAAAGCTATCGCCGATGGTTGGGTACCTGGCGAAACACTTTTCAGCATTGAAGAAGCATGTGAAAAAGGCACTATTATTATGTGTCTCCTTTCTGACGCTGCTGTAATGTCAGTTTGGCCCACAATCAAACAATATCTTACTCCCGGCAAGGCTCTCTACTTTTCTCATGGCTTTGCTCTCACTTGGAGCGACCGCACCGGTGTAGTTCCCCCTGCCGATGTTGACGTTATCCTCGTTGCGCCTAAGGGTTCAGGCACATCACTTCGCACCATGTTCCTTGAAGGTCGCGGTTTGAACTCATCATACGCCGTTTCTCAAGACGTTTCAGGTCGTGCTAAAGACCGTGCAATCGCTCTCGGTATCGGTATCGGATCAGGTTATCTCTTTGAAACAACTATCGAGCGTGAAGCCACCAGCGACCTCACCGGTGAACGCGGTTCATTAATGGGTGCAATCCAAGGTTTGCTCCTCGCTCAATATGAAGTACTCCGTGAAAACGGTCACAGCCCCTCTGAAGCATTTAACGAAACTGTTGAAGAACTCACTCAATCATTGATGCCTTTGTTTGCCAAAAATGGTATGGACTGGATGTATGCCAACTGTTCTACCACAGCACAACGCGGCGCGCTTGACTGGATGGGTCCATTCCACGATGCAATCAAACCAGTTGTTCAACAACTCTATGCAAGCGTGAAATGCGGTAACGAAGCTCAAATCTCTATCGACAGCAATTCACAACCCGACTATCGCGAAAAACTCGAAGAAGAACTCAAAGCTCTCCGTGAAAGCGAAATGTGGCAAACCGCTGTTACTGTACGCAAGCTTCGTCCCGAAAACAACTAATCTCCAAATTAACGAGATAGTTACAAAAATAAGCGATGTCGGTTTTGACATCGCTTATTTTTGTATCCTTATCAAAGTAATGTTGCGAAAATTTACCCAAACAAATTACGAGTTTCGCTGATAGCCTTTGGTAAAGTAAACATAAATTCAAGTCCGCCACCCAACCTGTTTTTAACCGAAATGGCACCGCCATGACTGAGTATAGTGTTCTGCACAATGGGCAAACCAAGCCCCGTACCACCATTCTTGCGTGAACGTCCGCTATCTATACGGAAAAATCGGTCAAATAAGTGCGGTATATACTTCTCCTCAACCCCTATACCATTATCATAGAAACAAAACGTATAGTGTTTTTTTGAATTTGCCACCATTTTTAGCCCCATTTCGGTCCCTCGTGAATAGGCGATAGCATTTTTAGCTAAATTAAGCAACATATTACTCAATAGATTATAATTCCCTTGTACCATGCAATCGTATGGCAAATCATATATAAATTCCATCTTGCCTAACGTACCGGACTCCTCTATATCACTAACTACCGTAAACACCAAGTCATGATAATTAATCTCCTCGGTAGGAAGTTTCCCTTCAATCTCATCCAACCGAGTCATGGTTGATATATCGTTAAGCAATGTGCATAAACGATCCATGTGTTCTTGAGCCTTGCTCATAAACTGCAAACGAGTCTCCTCGTCCATGTCGGGATTATCCATTATTGTGTCGAGATATCCCTTTATAATACCCACCGGGGTCTTAATCTCATGATTTATATTATTGGTGAGTTGACGCTTAAACAGGCTCTTCTCCTCAATGGCTCGCAATGCTACTCGATGATCTTTTTCACGACGTTGCTGTTCTTTGCGACGCTTGTTATACAGATTTACAATCTGATGTGAGATGTCTCCCAACTCTGTGTGAGGAAATTTCTGTTCAGTTTCAAATGGCTCATCATTAGCAACACGATGTGCAAAATCTCGTAAAATTCCCACACTTCGGCTAAAAAAACGACTTGATAAATATGTGGCAATAGTTACAAATATCGTTAACGCTATGATTAAACATATTCTCATGACGTCACTCACGGCATCAGAATAATGCAAAAACGCCATCGCCACAATAGTCATCCACAGCAATATCGCAAGTGGAATAAATATGCGCCATTTAAAGCTGATCCGCTGCTTCCTTAAATCCATATCCGAAGCCTAAACGTGTGATGATATAGTTACCATATTCACCAAGTTTTTTACGCAATCGGGTGATATTTGTGTCAATTGTGCGATTGGTAACGACCACATCACACCCCCATACACGACGTATTATCTCCTCTCGCGCATGCACTCTGTTGCGATGAGTCAGAAAAAACAATAATATATCAAATTCGGTGCGTGTTAAATTCACCGGTTTACCTGCGATATAACACACCTTTGCATTGCGATCGATACGCATTGTCTTAAAATTGATGTCAGGCTCATATATGCTTTTTGATATATTGTAAGCCCACTGTACCGATGCTTGAGAGCGACGCAACACGGCACGCACTCGAGCCAACACCTCGTTTATAGCAAATGGTTTGGTTATATAATCATCGGCACCTATATTCAACCCCATCACTGTATCATCCTCTCCATTTAATGCAGAGCAAAAAATTATAGGGGTACACTCTGTACCGGGATGATTTTTCAACCGCTTCACAAAGTCAAATCCGCTAAGACGATCCATCATTATATCGACAATCATCAACGAGTAGCTTGATAAATCAAGCGCCAATGCCTCCTCGGCACTATAAGCACAATCTACCTCATAACCCTCTTTTGCAAGATTATATTTCAGGATTTCGCATACCGACTCCTCATCGTCGATAACAAGCAATTTGATTCTCATTGGCGTTTCATGTTTAGTTCATTTGTAAAGTTACTAATTAAGCCCGAATAATCGTGTTAATCTATGTTAATCAACAAACTAATTACCATACGATCTGTTTTTAAGGTATAATTACTGTATTTGCACTGTGTTTTTTAGGTATTAGATTAAGGTTAGGGACGAATAGGCTGTCGGGAGACAGCCTATTGTTCTTTTATCTCCGGAAATCCCGACGTGGTAGCGGTAAACAATTTCTCAACCCCTGCCGAGATGATAAACATTGCCTCTACGCCATCCTCCGCCTCCATCATTTTCATGGCATCGGCAAGCGGCATAGCCATGCACGCTGTAGCAAAAGCATCTGCCTCCATCGCGGTTGGGGCAATCACTGTCACGCTTGCGGTTGTCGTCTCCACCGGTCGCCCTGTCGTGGGACTTATCGTGTGTCCCACTCTTCTACCTGCAATCTCTTTATAATTACGATAATTGCCCGATGTGGCTATTCCACACGCTCCGGGCTCGATTACCGCATATCGCTGATGTGTTACCGATTGATTATTGGCAATAGGCGCGTCAATCATTATGCGCCACGGCTTCCCGTCGGGATTTTCACCCGACAACACCACCTCTCCACCTATCTCAATCATATAATCCTCACAATCATTGCGACGCATCATCTCTGCAATCAAGTCGCAACCATAACCCTTGGCTACCGCACTGAAATTAAACTCCGTAAGCGGATGTTTTTTCACTATTTTTTCATCAACCAAACTACAATCAGCGATACCGACATAACATAGCGCACTATCAATCTGCGTCTGAGTAGGCTCTCCACCCACACTTTTATCATAGCCAAATCCCCATAGATTTATCAATGGCGACACCGTTGGGTCAAACGCTCCACCACTGCATCGGTTCACACGCTTAGAAATGTCAAAAACGGCAGTAAACAATCCATCAACCTTCACATGCTCACCTCGGTTGATGCGCGACACAAGCGAACTATTATTAAATGCCGATAACGATTCATCAACCTGTTGCATCACCGCCACGATCGAGTCATTAAGATCCTCAACAGCCTTGTATGTGATATTATAAGTCGTGCCCCATGTAGCACCACTCACCTTGCGATACACCGCCTTCTTCTCGCCACAACTCGACAAGAGTAGCACCACAAGAGTTATTAATAACCACCGTTTTTGCATTTTTATCTGTGTCATTTATCCGGGTTTTCTAAATTTATCGTTTTGGCGGCCACTCAAAGCGATAGCGACAACCGATTACCAACACACGCCCCCGGCTCTGCGAGCCACCCCCTCTAACTTAGAGGGGGAATATCTGCTTCGTTTATTTTTCTGTGACCGGGCGCACCGTGTGACCGCAGCTGCGGTAGTCGTAGTCCATGCCGTAACCGCCACTACCGAAGCTCAAGGTCCGTGCGCTGTCGATATAGCCCTCGATGAGCGTAGCACCCCAGTAGATGCCGTCGCTACCCACGCCGAGGGACAACGTACCGTTGCGGAAGCCCGCAGCGGGCAAGAAGATTGAGTTACCATTAGGGCCCGTAACCTTATAACCGCTATGACCACCCTCTGTAGTCCATGTCCATGTGCATCTGTTTTCGAGTTCCTCCCACTGCGCCTTGGTAGGTAGCTTCCATCCGCCACCCCAGGCCTGACGAGCTACATCATAACGGCTCCCGGCGATATTTGAACCGATGTTGGTATAACCATTGTGATAGTATTGGTAAGTATACAAACTGTAATCTCTCTTGGTAGAAGTCTCGCCCCAGGCGTAATAATCACCATAATCTTCAGGTGAATTTGCGCCGACGTTGCGGTCTGCCCACAATGTTCCGCTTGGCAAACCTAAATCAACTGCCTTTTGGGCTGACACGTTTGCCGAAATGATAGCTAATACTGCTATCGCAATAAATTTTAAATGTTTCATATTACATTTGTTTTAATTTGTAAAAATTTAAATTATCACAAATGTACTACAAATCTCCAAACACAACAATTAAAATTGTAATTTTTCTAACTCTTCAACCAAAAACAAAATAAGTTTTTAAGAAGCGATAAACGTTACTTCTATTAAAAGCCGTCCCACATTTAGAACGGATAGCCGATAGCGAGGTGAAAGGCAAGAGATTTCTTAAACGACGGCATATTGAAATAGCCACTGTGACCGGTGTTATATGGAGCATGCAAGGCATAACCCAAGTCGGCTCGCACGACAAGCATCTCCATATCAAAACGCAATCCTACTCCTGTTCCTAACGCCAAATCTTTGAAAAAAGTTGCCCCTCGCAATGTCCCACCCGGACGTTGAGGGTCATCTTTCAGCAACCACACGTTGCCCGCATCAAGGAATAAGGCCCCGCGAAACATTCCATATATAGGGAAACGATACTCAAGGTTGGCTTCAAATTTAAACGTACCGGTTTGGTCAAAATACCCATCAGGATTGTCGTTGGGGGTGTGATAACTACCGGGACCTATACTGCGCACGGTAAATGCTCTGACCGAATTGGCACCACCCACATAGAACTGCTCGCTATAGGGCACTTGCGTTGAATTACCGTAGGCATGAGCCACACCAACTGCTACTCGCGACATCAACCAATGTGTACCTCCCAACCGATGACCATAAACTATCTGTGCCGTACCTTTTACAAATTGCGAAAACGGAGTGCCAAATAATTGCTTCTCCTCCTTGCTTCCGGTCAATTCCCACACCGACCACAGGATATTTCCTGCCTCTTGGGCGGTTAATTGTAAATTAAGTGTATTATCGCGACCAAACTTGCGGTCGTAGGTGTAGGTATATGATATTTGGGGTACAAATTGGCTCTCAAAGCTTTGTGCCACAGCCGGATTTGCCGCCATTATCGAGTCAAAGTCGGCAGTGGTGTTAATCAACTTGGTATAGGTAAGTTTAATCGGTGTCAAAGAGTGAGTTGTATAGCGGTTGGCTCGCCAATCATAACTCAGTGAGGCGTTGAACTGCGCCATTTTGAAATAATGAGGGCGGTTTAAAATGTCGGCGTTGAGCGAAATGCGAGTCCAGTTGAGCGTACGACGGCGTCGTGTCACAAATCCCGGCAATAACATTCGCGGGAACGACAACGATGTAGAAATCCCAAACTCGTATGAATTAAACACCGAATTTCCACGGTCGCGACCGGTTTGCCACTCGTATGCTCCGGTCAGGCTCACGTTAAACTGCTCACCGCCACCAAACATATTACGATTAGTCACCCCGATTGTCAATCCGGGACCGAGATAACTGTTGGACTTTGATGTCGCATTGACTTCAATGCTTGCCTCAAGCGGAGTGTCAAATGTGCAGTTGATATTTACGTCGAGCGTTGGACGTGAAGCCGTCGAGTCGGGCATAACATCAACATTTATCGCATTAAAAATCCCCATTCGCGACAAGTAGTTCTGTGTTGTAGTCATATTTCTCACAGAGAACGTACGCCCTTTGCGGAATGTCACACACTCAGGAATGAGTTGCGTGCGCAACTTTGATGGTTGCATCTGTATTATCGTCACTTGTGGTGTCTTTGTCGTGTCGGGTTCCCCTCCTCCCTGATTGCGATGCAATGTCACTGTCACATCTCCTGTCACATAGCTCGCCATGGCAAACTGTGGAATAGTCTTTGACAACGTCATGCGCAATGATATCGCTCCACGTGTTATCGTGCTATCGGCAAGATACTCTATGTACTCAGGGCGAAAGAAATAATATCCATGATTGCGCACCGCATTGGTTATGCGCACTCGCTCGGCGGCGAGAGAGTCGGTGGAGTATCGCGAGCCTTTTACAAGGTAGGAGCCGCGCATCGCGACCGAGTCTATTAAGTGATTTAGATGACATGTATCAGGCAACAAGCTGATTGAGTCAAGAAGATAAGCTTTACCGGCATTTATCGTGTAACGCACTTTCACTTTTTTAGGATTTTTACCGGACAATAGTTCGTATGACACTCCACCTGAAAAATATCCGTTATTTTGAAGCAGTTCATCAATCATGTGAACACGTACCTCAGGGCGCACGTCAGAAAGTAACACAGGCTCCTCTACAAGCATTTCATACAACCAATGCTTAAACCCTGATGACGGTTTTTCCCAATTATTATATACCCATAATCCAATGGGGAACGGATGACGTACATACGGAGAAATCAAACTATTGTTAGGCGCGACATTCACCACCTCTTTGACCTGTTCGTCAAGTCCCTCGGGGACTTTCTCCCCTTCAGCCACATTTATATGAATGCGTTTCACACCTGTATATAATGGGTCATCAACCGAGATGCGACGCGTGGTGGAGCATGCAACCGCCAACAACGCCAACAACATAATTGATAATATCTTGCTTAATCTGCTCATATTCTAAAAACGGAATAAATCTTTCAACGAGTGAATTTTGCGTTTATACACAAACCCGACACCGGTCTGCGTCACCTCACCTTCAAGGATACTCTCAAACCCTACATGACGGAATAGTTTTATATACATTGAGCCACTGCGGTTGAGCATATACTCAAACGAGATGTCATTAAAAAGATTTTGAGCGAAATTCTCCTCAGCATCGGCATCGGTCGAATAATTTCCGCCAACTACAATTTTAAATCGGTCATTAAACAAGGTCTTTGACACTCGATAGCTATAACTTGTCGTCTTTGAGGTCGCGCCATCAGTCGTGCTATTATATTGGTCTATGCCAAACGAGACATCAACAAACTTTATATTGTTTGCCGCCCAAGTATTCACCTTTGATTCAAGAAATGAATATAACGGATTGCCCGAAAGGTCGGCATTGACCTTTGTCCCGGGACCGGTATATACATTATATAGCAATAGGTTCATAGCCTGATTGGCTCGTTGCTCGGCACTCATTGTCGATAGTTCGTTAGCCACCGTTATATCATCGGGTGTAGATAGATCAAATGTCACATCCATGTGACTGAGTGTATTGGTCACAGCCAACGAAACATCAAAATTCACCAATCGAGAGTTTTGCCCTTCACGCGTCACATTGGCTCGCATATTGTCCACAGCATAAAGACTCAACGTGGGATTGAGAATATCACCGGTAAACGCCACATAGCTTCCCTCTTTAAAGACAAAATGCTTCTCACTCATCAATGGTGGTGTATAACGAACAAAACCTTTATTGATTGTATATCGTCCGGTAAAACGACTATCAGCCATAGGGTTCATTGTATAGGTAAACTGACCGTTACCTTGCAATTGTACCCGATTATGTCCGTCGGTTGACAAATCAACATTTATGGTCGTTCCATCAGAGATTATCAACTTGGCATTAAGATCAATCAACATCTCTGATTCGGAAACCTTAGTGCTATCTGACATGGCTACGGTATCGGCAAACTCCACAAAACGCACCATCCCCTCCTCTTGCGCCGTCAATAAGGTAGTCGCATCAGGCATAATATATGTGAGATTTGACCCCGACAACAGATTTAGCGTCGCATCCACATCAAGGAAATCAGTCGAGCCTTTTAATTTTGCATCCAAGTCAATAAACGCTTTACCATAGACATCGGTACGCTTTGCCTTTTCACTACCTATAATCTGCATATTGTGAGCAGTCATTGTCAAATCAATTCCAGGCGCAGTCATATCGGCAATATCCACAAAACCATTTATAGCCAAGCGATTTTTATTTACTCCTGTCACAGCAAAATCATTAAACATAACTTTGCTATTCTCTACCGGAATTTTCACTTCTGAGATACCCAACGAAGTCCCAATCATCGGAATTCTCACAAAAGCGGAATCGAAATCAAGAGAGCCATTCAGTATCGGAGCCGATGCGTCGCCCGATATATCCATTTGACCATTTAATGTGCCACTGAGTTGAGCCATATCCTGAGGCATAAATGGATTTAGCACTCTCAGAGGGAAATGTATCATAGAGAAGTCAAGCATAAACGGATTTACCGAAGTAGTATCGTTCAAATTACCTGAAAGTGTCATTGTCTTCACTCCATCAACCATCAATGCTGCCGATGCGCGCAACGCACCCGAAACATCGGTAGTCAAATCAACTTCGGCATCAAAAGTCCCAACGCGTTCTTTCCCATAATAGAGTTCATCAACAGAGATATTTCCGCTACCATTGTAAGAACCATCTCCATATCGTAAACGCATATCCGCTGAAATCAGTCCGCTCATCGGTGGTGCGTAAGGGTTAAATGACATCCAATCGGCAAGTTTGAAATTTTCAATCTTAAGCAACAAATCTTCTTGATGTTCACTCCCTTCAGTATGTTCGGTAAAGAGTTGCAACACACTTTCAGCACTTCGCATATCCAGATTGGCGTCAAAATGCCCATTGGTCATGTTATATCGAATATAATTATCATCGTTTATCGTCCAATTTTTATACGCCACTCGCGCTTTATTGGGCACAAACTTGGAGGTAATAATCGAATCGGTCACACTCGCCACAAGTCCGATCTTATAGCCAATCTCCCCGGCGATATTGTTTTGATTCAGAAACAAAGAGACTTTATCTCCTGATAGATATCCATTGGCACTGATTGAGGCAAAATCATCAAACGTACCCGGCTCATTATTTACATCAGCCTGATAAACTAAAAATCTTCCTTGCTGGCTGACATCGACCTTAATGTCATCAAGAGTGATTGTTCCCGTTTTAAATTTTGATGCAGAGCCATTCAATTGCAATTTTGAATTATTGGCAAGCATCAGATCAAATGAATCAAAAGATATATCATCAACTGCCATATAATCACTAATCATATTGTTATTACCAGCATTAACAGCAAAATTAAACACCGGAATGATTTGTTGCAATGTATCTACATCCAATCTCAATAATCGCATCTGGCGATCAATCTCAATCATAGTATTATCCACAGCAAACAGAAGCGAATCAAGCGACATCGGAGAATTAAACTTTACCGACAAATCATCATTTATTAATTGCGCGACAGTCAAAGAATCACAAGTTTCAAAATCAAGGTTTATATCTGACGCGACAAATGCCGACCCCTCCATCTCCCAATCCACCTCATCAATCACAGCCAAGATGTTCATATTCCTAAATTCGTTGGATAAATTGGCATCCACTTTAAACGCCAACAGTCCCTTTGATTTTACATCTGACATATTTATAGCACGCAAGTCAAGATAACGGATATCCCCCTCCACAAGCCACGACATACTATCCTCAGCCAAATATCCGGTTGCTGTAACGTCCAAATCGACATCTTCATTACTTGATATAATCCCTACATCGGCATGACCACCGGCAAGGGTAGCCCAAACATTCAAATTATTATAATTATACCCGCCATACTCAATCTCCGGGATCTGAGCCGAAGCGGTCATTGTTGTCACCGGCGACATCATATCAAATCCGCTACCAGCCACATTAAGGGTACCGGTGATTTTACCAATTTCCAATAATGGCAAAAACGCATTTATCGGGAAACTATCGGTTTTCACCTCTAATGAATAAGTATCATTTCTGCTTTTCCAATCCGCCCCCATTGCCAAACGTCCACCATCCGTAACCGCAGAGAGCGTTCCACCAATGTTATCATTCTTCATATTTACAGTTCCAGAGAGAGTCATCGGGGGAACATTAACAAAATCGGCAGTTTCAACATCAAGCAATTGCGATGTTAAGAAACCGGCATCACCAATAGTGCCGACAATATCGATATTACCCTCAAGAGAGTTGACATCGGTCAAATTCATCAAACGCCCCGAAGCACTTATCATCAATCTATGTTCTAATTCAAGCGCCAACTCCGCAATATCAAAATCGCCCATCACACCCGATATATCAACACTTACTTTGGCTTTATCATTTGACGGCAAACCATTCAAAATCGGAGAATAATCCGGGAATAATCGTGAGATATCAGAAATCCCTATATCTCCATCACATTTCAATGCCATGGGCAATAATCTTTCTTCAATAGCAGCCGTCCCCATCAATATCTCTAAACCCAATTTTGTAACAGGCGTCGCAAGCTCAAAATCAGATAATTTAAATGCGACGCTATCAACCGAGACCACACCGGAACCCGTCAAATTCACACCGCTACGCTCTCTCCCCGACAGCAAAGAAATAGGGATGCGAGTAACTGCACCTGCGTTATAAAATGACGCTATTTTCAAATCAAGGCTATCAATCTCAATATAATTGAAATCCAAGCCATTAACCGGTGTCACACCCTTCATTGCATACAATGCGCGAGAGTGTGTGAAATCAATGGTATCAACAAAAATCGTCCAGACCGGACTTGCAACCACATCTTCATTAACCGGTGGCTCATAAAATAACTCAGGATGATTTGCAAGATAGGTTGTATCAGGAGTTAAGTAGAGGATATCCAAACTTTGTCCGGAAATCATACCTACAGAAACCGATTGCTCCGACAAATCGACTGAAATGTCACTAAGTAACGCATCATTAAAATGAGTATCAAGAGAATCTATTGTAGGCATCATCGACAAACGATAAGCCACGTTACGCAACTCTATCTGACGAGCATTTATTTTCCATGGGATTGAAGCAGTATCGGCAGGCGTTGAAACAGTATCATTTTTCAAAACCATTTCAAGGCTTCCTCCATCCCATATCGCATTATCTAAATTGACATTAGATGCCGATAAATCCACAAGACCCTTGCTTAAATCAAATCTATCAATATTGGCGACAAGATACATTGCAGAATCGGGAGTGCCTATGCGATAACGCGCGCCTCTCAAACAAGTTTTATCAATCTCTACATTACCACTTAACAATGGCAACAATTTCACTTCGGCAGTAAATTGAGATGCAGCTATCAATGTATCATTTCCACGCTCAACCATTGACAACCCACAGATATTAATATCGGCAGGGAATGACAAGCGGAACTCACCAATCTCAACTTTCATATCGGGCGATTTGTTGAGTTTCTTAACAATTGCATCCTTTAAAAAGTCTTGAGCAACCGATGTATATAAAAACGAGATTGTCCCCAACAGAAGCAAAAACACACTTAACAACGTCCACAACGTCGCTTTCAATATCTTATGTCGTTTTTTATCGCCCAACCTTAGTCAAGTTTTATAATCTAATTCAAAATTAGCTTAAATTATCGATTTCTGCAAATGATATAAACGTGCGCCACAACCTAACCGATTACTGACGCACGTTTACCGTTTTTTATTTAATCAATTTTATAAATAAATGTTAGTACATTTTTGATACAACAACATCCCTTCTCCAACTTGCTTGGCAATATGCTCTCCCATTGAATTAGCAACAATAGCGAGCGCAAAAGCCATTGCCGACGCAGGCCCATTAGCGGTAATCACATTGTCAGAAACAACGACAGGAGCGTCTTTTAATTTTGCACCACCTGGTTTTAAATCAAAACCGGGATAACATGTCGCCTCTTTACCATTAAGTATTCCCAATGGAGCCAAAACAACAGCGGGAGCAGCACAGATAGCGGCAACCTTTCCACCGGCTTCGGCATGAGACTTCAATAAAGAGTTTAGTTGCTCACATGTCGCAAGGTTGGTTGACCCCGGCATCCCACCGGGTACTATGAGCCATTCAATATCTTCAATCTTTGCAGCATCGATTGTGAAATCGGCATCTACGGCAATCCCATGAGCCCCTAATACTTTCTTCTCTGTTGTTATTGAGACAGTCTTAATATCCATTCCCGCACGACGCATTACGTCAACTACTGTCAAGGCTTCTATTTCTTCAAAGCCTTCAGCCAAAAATAGAAAAGAGTGATTCATAATTGATGACTTGTTTTTATTAGGTTAATATTTACTGATTTTTATAATTATTCTCACTTGAAATAAATAACACCGCAATT
This sequence comes from Muribaculaceae bacterium, assembly GCA_017396945.1. Lineage (GTDB taxonomy): Bacteria > Bacteroidota > Bacteroidia > Bacteroidales > Muribaculaceae > RGIG4079. Next base: position 88,485 of record JAFQKI010000011.1, read on the forward strand.
TAACAAAAAGTTTTGACAAACTTACAAAATTTGAGATTTAATTATAACAACAGAGGACACCACAAAATGGCATCCTCTGATTATCACAAATATAACATATCGAATTATTGCATTCCTGAAATGGTAACTTCGCGAGATATTTTAGCGACGAGACCTTGGAGAACTTTGCCCGGACCGAGTTCAACAAATTCGGTAGCACCGTCGGCAACCATATTTTGAACAGATTGAGTCCAGCGCACAGGAGCTGTCAACTGAGCCACAAGGTTGGCTTTGATTTCAGCGGGGTCGGTATGAGGACGTGCATCAACATTTTGATAAACAGGACATACAGGAACCGAAAATACTGTCTTTTCAATCGCTTCAGCCAACTCAGCACGAGCGGGTTCCATACATGGAGAGTGGAACGCACCACCTACTTTGAGTTTCAATGCGCGCTTGGCACCGGCAGCGAGTAATTGTTCGCAAGCAGCGTCGATTGCAGGCTCTTCTCCTGAAATCACAAGTTGTCCGGGGCAGTTATAGTTGGCACACACTACGATACCGTCAATTCCGGCACAGATTTCCTCAACCTTCTCATCGGGAAGCGCAAGAACCGCAGCCATAGTTGAAGGCTTGAGTTCACAAGCTTTTTGCATAGCTTGAGCACGAGCCGACACAAGACGAAGACCATCCTCAAAGCTCAATGCACCGGCAGCAACAAGCGCAGAAAACTCACCAAGAGAGTGACCGGCAGTCATTTCGGGTTTAAATTCTTCGCCAAGAGTTTTAGCGAGTATCACAGAATGTAAAAAAATCGCAGGTTGAGTAACTTTGGTTTGTCTGAGATCTTCATCAGTTCCTTCAAACATGAGGTCGGTAATGCGAAAACCGAGAATTTCATTAGCTTTTTCAAACATTTCGCGAGCTACGGGGTTGTTGTCATAAAGGTCTTTACCCATTCCAACAAATTGCGCCCCTTGACCGGGAAAAACAAATGCTTTCATACTTGTCAAATCTTTAATTTCTATAAATCGGGTGCAAAGTTAATGCTTTTTTGTGGAAAAACGTGCATATACGGAAAAAAATCCGTAATTTTACCACTCTAAAGCATTATAACACAAATAAAACATATCGTCACATGGCAAATTTCTTAATGTTACCATTGTTTCTTGGCAACCTTAAAGGTTGGGAATGGCTAATAATCGGTTTAGTGGTTTTATTACTATTTGGAGGCAAAAAGATACCTGAATTAATGCGTGGCATCGGCAAAGGAATAAATAGTTTCAAACAAGGATTGCGCGAAGCTAAAGAGGAAATCAACAAAGAAGAGAACAATACCGACAAAAAATAACACGCCACCTAATGGGAGACGAGAAGCAGCAATCGAGTGACAGCATGAGTTTCTGGAGTCACCTCGACGCTTTGCGCGTGGTGCTTGTGCGCATCGCAATCGTGATTGCGATGTTTGCCATAGTGTTGTTTATTGCTATGCCATGGCTGTTTGACAATGTCATCTTAGCCCCATGCAATGGCTCATTCCCATTATATAAATTATTTGGTTTTATATCGGGCGAAAACTCTTTATTGCCCGACATGTCATCAGCTGGGTTTCACGTTGATTTGATTAATATCAAATTGGCGTCTCAATTTTTCATACACATGTCAACCTCGTGTTGGCTTGCCGTCATACTATCATTTCCTATTATAATATATATAATATGGGGATTTGTCAGTCCCGCATTATATGAGCATGAGAAACGAGGGATAAAAAGAGCTTTTGTATTTGGAAATGTAATGTTTTATTTAGGTGTCACAATCGGCTATTTTCTTGTTTTTCCGTTGACACTGAGATTTCTCGCCGATTATCAATTAAGCGAGTCTATTCCAAATACCATCTCTATTGATTCATACATGGATAATTTTCTTGTGATAGTATTAATGATGGGAACAGTGTTTGAGTTGCCATTGCTCGCATGGCTTCTTGGGAAAATGGGTTTTTTGACTCGCGGATTCTTTTCAAAATACCGTCGTCACGCCATTGTAGCACTATTGATAGTCGCCGCACTAATCACACCAACAGGCGACCCATTTACACTCTTCGTAGTATTTATGCCTATATATGGGTTGTGGGAATTCAGCTCACGCTTGGTAAAAGCATCATAAAGAGATATTACCATTCATAGCAGACGGCAACCGATTCCACTTCTCCATCAACAGGAGGAGCGAGTTTCGCCACTCTAATCATACCACTCTCAATCAGTGGGAACTCTTTAGCCAATTCAATGCGAAGCAATTCAACGACATGCTCCAACAATTGCGAAGTATTCTCCATTGTTGACTTAATAATCTGAATTGCTTTGGAATAGTCGAGAGTAACCGAGATATTATCGGTCTGCATAGCACGAGCAATCGGATAATGCAGATGCACAGTAACTTCAAACATATTACCAACCGTGCGTTCTTGCTCCAACACGCCATGAAAAGCATGTATGCGCAACTTGTTTATTTCAATTATTCCTCTTGGCATAATATATCTTATTTTTTGCGACTACGAGTTTTTTCTTTATTCATGCGAGACCTCTTTTTTGGCGCAGAGGATAGTGCTTGCGCTACCGATATGGTCTCGCCCATTTGATCTTCAGCTACTCGCATCGGGTGACGATCATCAATTAATGCAAAATCGAGTTGCTTGCGATCAAGATTGGCACGCGCAATCTGTACCTTAACGCGATCACCCAAGCGATAACGGACATTGCTGCGACGACCGACTAAAGAATAGTTTTTCTCATCAAGGTCATAATAATCATCTGCAAGATCTCTAATAGGCACAAGCCCTTCGCACATGTTATCATCAAGTTCGACAAACAATCCCCATTCCGTAACTCCTGATATCATCCCTTCATAAACCTCACCAAGATGATCGGCAAGATATTCCACTTGCTTATATTTTATTGAGGCACGCTCGGCATTGGTCGCCAGTTGCTCCATGCTTGAAGAGTGTTTGCAAAGGTCTTCAAGTTTCTCTCTGACAACGCTTCGCCCACCACTTAGATAACGCTCAAGCAATCGATGTACCAGCATGTCGGGATAGCGACGTATAGGAGATGTAAAGTGGGTATAAAACTCAAATCCCAAGCCATAATGACCGATATTTTCAGTTGTATATACCGCCTTTGCCATGGCGCGCAATGCAAGCGTGGAAAGGAAGTTCTCCTCTCCTTTACCCTTAACATCTTTCAACAACTTGTTTATCGAGCCATTTACTTCTTGAGGCGTTCCGGTATCTTTCACCTTATAACCAAAAATGCGTGATTGTGTACACAAGTCACTTAATTTTTCAGGGTCGGGCATGTCATGAACACGATACACAAAAGCTTTGGGTTTCTTTTTATTATCGGGGAGACCTATAGTCTTGGCAACCGTTTTGTTGGCAAGAAGCATAAACTCCTCAATCAATTTGTTGGCATCCTTTGACTCTTTGAAATATACACCTGTGGGGTGTCCGGTTTCATCAATATCAAACCTCACCTCCACTCGATCAAAATCAACCGAGCCGTTTTCATAACGTTCGGCACGTAATATCTTTGCCAAGCGATCAAGCGTCAAAATCTCATCGACATATTCCCCTTTTCGGGTCTCAATAACCTCTTGAGCCTCTTCATAGGTAAATCGTCGGTTGCTACATATCACGGTGCGAGCGATTTTATAATCAAGTACCTGCGCACGATCATTCATCTCAAACACGCATGAGAATGCGAGTTTTTCTTCATCAGGACGCAACGAGCAAATGAAATTACAAAGATGCTCCGGAAGCATAGGAATGGTGCGATCAACCAAATAAATCGATGTGGCACGGTTCTCCGCTTCTCGATCAATTATAGTGCCGGGAGTCACATAATGAGTCACATCGGCGATATGCACCCCTATCTCATAATTCCCATTTGACAAACGACGTATTGACAACGCATCGTCAAAGTCTTTGGCATCTTTGGGGTCTATGGTAAACGTGGTGACACCGCGCATATCCAATCGTTGCGCAATAACCTCAGGCGTTATACCCGCATCAATTTTGTCAGCGGCTTTTTCCACAGCTTCGGGATAATGATATGGTAATCCGAACTCGGCAAGTATCGCATGAATCTCGGCATCATTCTCCCCTTTTTTCCCTAATATATCCAATACCTCTCCACGAGGATTTTTTGAATCGTCATCCCAATGTGTAATGCGCACAACGGCTTTATCTCCATCTTGCGCACCTCTAAGCTTAGATTTAGGGATAAATATATCAACAGCAAGATATTTTGAGTCGGTCAACAAGTATCCAAATTGTTTCTCCACCTGCATCGTACCGACAAACACTTGCTCTTTTTTCTCAATAATCTCAATTACTTTAGCCTCAGGCTCGGCATAACGACGATGAGCGGCGATATTAACTCTCACTTTGTCGCCATTTAGAGCACGCATTGAATTACGTTCAGCGACAAATATCATTTCACCATCACCATCGGTAATCACACTGTTTTTGCCATTACCTCGACGCACAAAAGTACCGGTCATTATATTGCTCCTATGCGGTGACTTATATTTTCCCGGCGTTGTTTCTACCAATTCCCCATCAAAAGCCATCTCGGCAAGAGCCATTGCCACGGCACGCTGTTGTTGCGGAGCCGTAAATCCAATCGCATAAGCGACCTGCCGATAATTGAATGTATTATTATTCTTTTGTTGCTCGACAAATTGAGCGACAAGCGTCTTTAATACCGTTCTTTTTTTTGAGGAGTTAGCCATAATCAGGGAGTTTAAGCGTCGATATTAGCGTAGTTGGCGTTAGCTTCAATAAAGTCGCGACGCGGAGCCACCTCTTCACCCATTAACATGGAGAAAATGCGATCGGCCTCAGCAGCATCGCTGATGTTCACCTGTTTCAACAAGCGTTGCTCGGGATCCATTGTAGTGTCACGCAATTCCTCGGCACTCATCTCACCAAGACCTTTATAGCGTTGCACTTTGGTCTTTTCGCCATTACGTGCGATAAATTGTTGCACTTGCGCATCGGTCCAACAATACTCCTCTACCTTTCCTCGAGAACATTTATACAACGGAGGAGTTGCCAAGTATAAATAGCCATTCTCGATAATAGGGCGCATACGACGGAAGAAGAATGTCATCAACAAAGTCGCGATGTGACTACCATCGACATCGGCATCGGTCATGATGATTATTTTATGATATGCGAGTTTAGAGAGATTTGCCGCTTTGGGATCCTCTTCTGTACCAATCGTAACACGCATAGCACGAAATAGATTGGTAATTTCCTCGTTATCAAAAATTTTGTGATCCATCGCCTTTTCAACGTTCAAAATTTTACCACGAAGCGGGAGAATAGCTTGGAACGTACGGTCTCGTCCTTGCTTCGCCGTACCACCCGCCGAATCCCCTTCGACAATAAACAATTCGCAATCCTCGGCAGTGCGAGAAGAGCAATCTGCGAGTTTACCGGGCAACCCACCTCCACTGAGAGGCGACTTACGTTGAATTTTCACGCGAGCGTTATATGCTGCATGGCGAGCCTGTGCCGCCACGATTACTTTTTCTACAATTGTACGAGCCTGCTTGGGGTGCTCTTCAAGATAATTGCGCAAAGCCTCACTTACGGCAGTTTGAACCGCCCCGATAACCTCACTATTGCCAAGCTTGGTTTTGGTTTGTCCTTCAAATTGAGGCTCCATAACCTTAACCGACACAACAGCAGTCAAACCTTCACGGAAGTCGTCGCTTGCGATCTCAATTTTTACTTTTTCAAGCATCTTATTGTCTTCGGCATATTTTTTCAAAGTCGAAGTCAATCCGCGACGGAAACCGGTAAGGTGAGTACCACCCTCAATCGTATTGATGTTGTTTACGTAAGAGTAAACATTTTCGTTATACGATGTATTGTAGGTTAAAGCCACCTCAACAGGAATACCTTGGCGTTCAGTGTTAAGATGAATTACATCATTTATTAGAGACTCTTTGCTTGAGTCAATATACTTTACAAACTCGCTCAAACCGTCTTGAGAGAAAAATGTTTCACTTTTGGGCACTCCGTTTTCATCAACCTGACGCATATCGGTCAAGGTCAATGTAATTCCGGCGTTAAGGAAAGCAAGGTCACGCAAACGATTGGCAAGTGTCTTGTAATCATACTCAGATACGGTAAAAATTGAGGTATCGGGCTTAAATGTAATACCTGTACCGGTATTATCACAATCCCCCTCAATACGCAATTCGGTAGTAGGCTTACCATAGGCATATTCCTGAACATGGATTTTACCATTACGGCGCACCTCGGCACGCAAATATGAAGATAACGCATTCACACAAGACACGCCTACACCATGAAGACCTCCAGAGACCTTATAAGAACCTTTGTCGAATTTACCACCGGCATGGAGTACAGTCAAAACGACCTCAAGAGCACTTTTTTGCTCCTTCTCGTGCATATCAACTGGAATACCGCGACCATCATCAACAACCGTAATCGAGTCATCGGCATTTATAGTTACATGGATATTGCTCGCAAAACCGGCAAGCGCCTCATCAATAGAGTTATCAACTACCTCATAAACGAGATGATGGAGACCTTTCACACTGATATCCCCAATATACATTGCGGGGCGTTTACGCACCGCCTCAAGCCCTTCAAGAACCTGGATATTACTGGCGCTATATTCCTCTTTGTTTTCTGACATATTGTATTGTAAATTTATTGTCGTTTTTATACTATTTTTCAAACAACAAAATTACTAAAATTTTGTGGCTCCACCAAATTTTCAGACACATTTATCCTTAATAATTCAACGAAACACAGCTACTAAAGACACACAAGACAAAGTGTTAAAATGATTAAATTATAACAGGATTATTTGCGGGGATAAAAAATAGTACTTACCTTTGCACCGCTTTTAAGGCAAACCGGGATGTAGCTCAGCCAGGTTAGAGTACGCGTCTGGGGGGCGTGTGGTCGGAAGTTCGAATCTTCTCATCCCGACAAAAGAGGCTATCAAAATCGATTTTGATAGCCTCTTTTTTGTATATCAATGCCAAGTGTAGTTGCGTTCACGAAATCGGCGAGAGCGCAAACGATATATCAAATTATATATCGGCTGAGTCATAATAAAATAAGGTATCGTGAATAGCAATCGACGAGAACATAGCGCACACAAAACCTTGCGCCAAACAAAAAGCGTCATCACCCACAACAATAAAGCAAGCACCAAAACAACGATCGAAGGAAACAGATTGGGCAAAGTAAAAAATATCGCCACAACCGACAAACCAAACCAAACCCAAAACAGGAACGAAAATAATCCAAACAGACGAGATGAACGCCTACTTATAAATCGTGAATTAAACAGGTCGCGCATTTTCAACTCCTTATACATCGATTTATCATCATAACAATCTATTTTCACAATCGCATCGGGAGAAAGTTCCACCGCTGTATTAGTCCGATTGGTTATGCGATCAACAAAAATATCATCATCTCCATAGTGCAAGTTCAGAGAGTTGGAAAACCCTTTATTTTTAAAGAATGTGTCGCGACGATATGCCAAATTATACCCATTAGCGCGATATGGTCTGCGCGCAATCGCGGCCGAAAGATAGACAATTGCCGTCATCGCCGAGTCAAAAGCGCGACGACGAGCGCCACGCCCCTTATCACGACAAGCATCCATATACGCATACCCGACAACGACTTCAATCCCGGGTTTAAAATTGCGACACATCAAAAACAACCAATCCGAAGAGCCGACGACCGCATCGGCGCAAGTCAGCACAACCACCTCATTTCGAGCCGCTTTAATCCCAAGAGTCAACGCAAGCTTTTTTCGGCTAAGATTACGAGCCTCATTTGGTGTAAAGGTCAAATACAAATTATTATAATGCAGTTGCATCTTCTCAACGATTTCATTTACCGCCTCATCAGCACCATCATTAACCACAATAACCTCAAATTGCGCGTTATAATCCTGAGTCAACAATGTCGGCAACAATCGAGCAAGCGCATCGGCGTCATCTTGAGCATATACTATCACAGATGCCGACGGCAAAGCGACACCAGACAACCCTTCCGGCGTCACACAATTATCCTTTTGGAAGCGTGCGACAGAAGCGATCCTACGACAATAGAACACCACCAAAAACAGCACACAAAACAGAGTCGCCCCAAGCAACAAAATCTCAAATTCGGTCAGTTGAAAAGAAAAAATCATAATTCCGATACAATAATCGCCGACAAAATTACAAAAAAATTCAATCATTTTGCTACTTCTTTATTTATGTGTAACTTTGCAGTCGCAAAAATAAAAAGTTAACGGATTATAATAAACCGACAACCTATTACGTTAGCTAAAGAGATTAAGTATATCCACCAAAGATTGACTATAATAAAATTATGAGAATAAAAGATATTTTTTTAGCTACCATTGCAGTGATTGCAATGACATCATGCAGCTCCACAACTCGTTCATTAACTTATTTTGAAGATATTAAAGGGATTGAGAATGGGAGCATTTCCTCAACCGATTACAGCATTAAAATCGTCCCTGAAGACGAATTGTTAATCACGGTAACATCTCTTGTGCCATCGGCTACCGCACAATTCAACTTACCGTTGGCCAATCCGGCGACTCAAAACGCCATTTTACAGCAAACCCAACCACAACAGCAAACTTATATCGTAGGTCAGAACGGCGAAATCAACTTCCCCGTACTTGGGAAATTAAAAGTGGAGGGAATGACTACAGCACAGCTTCGCGAGATGCTGGAACAACGCATCGGCGAGAGCGTGGAAGACCCCGTTGTAAGAGTTCAGTTGGTTAATTTTAAAGTCAATGTACTTGGTGAGGTTAACGACCCCGGTGTAAAAACCGCAAGCAGAGAACGCTACACATTGCTTGACGCATTGGCAGCAGCCGGCGACTTAACCGAATATGGTATGCGCGAGAATGTAATGCTTATCAGAGAGGACGGCGACCAACGCATATATCATCGCTTTAATCTAAACGACTCAGAAACATTATCTTCACCATATTTCTATCTGCAACAAAACGATGTGATTATCGTAGAACCCAACGAAATCAGAAAAGACAACTCAAAATATAATCAAAACAACGCATATAAACTATCGGTGGTATCAACCATAGTGAGCGGTTGCTCAATTATCGCCTCACTCGTTATCGCCTTAACAGTAAAATAAGAAAAGAGCATAAACAATCATGGATAATACAGCTAAACAAAGCGAGATCATCGACATTGCGGGCTTATTGCGCGAATATGTATCAAAATGGTATTGGTTTGCGATCTCGGTTGTGGTGTGTTGCGCCGCAGCCTTTGTATATACAAAATCAAAGAAACCGGTATATCAAGTAAACGCCAACGTGCTCATTTCACAAGAAGATGGCGGAGGCGTATCATTTGGTGGTCTTTCCGATCTCTTTGGAGGTAGCGGATATGTAGAAGACGAGATCTTTGTGGTGTCATCTCACTCGGTATATCGCGATGTCGCTCGCGATTTGGGATTGTACAAACACCATATCGTTAAAAGCGGATTATTGACCAAAGATTTTAAATACCTTGAATTTCCTGTAGATATTTATGCTCCGGCAGGGATGGCTGACACATTGCGCAACTCAATTAAATTTGACATTGAGGTAGATGAGGCAGGATTGGTTGATGTTGAAGCAGAAGCAGAAAAAACAACCGTAGCCGAAATCGAAGGTGGGAAATTCCCACTTGAGGTCAAGACAAAATATGGCACTTTCACGCTTGACACGACAAAATATTACAAACCGGGCAAAGACCTACACACCATAATCACATTTATGGGCTATGATGTAGCTGCCGAAATCATGTCGGAAGATGTCACCGTGAGCATTGCCAGCAAAAAATCAAATGTAATCGCATTGGGCATCCAAACCGCAGACGTGGTATATGGTAAAGAAGTATTAAATGAAATCGTAAAAAAATACAACGAAAGAGGTGTTGCCGAAAAGAGTATGCAAGGTCGCCAAACGGCAGATTTCATCAACTCTCGTATTGCATTATTGGAAGCCGATTTGGCAACATCAGAAGCTATTATCGAAGAGTATAAACAGAATAACGGAATCGTTGATGTAACTACTGAGGCATCATACCAAATGGCTATCAAGCACGGACTTGAAGAGCGACTATTAAATGCAGAAACCGAACTTGAGATAATCAAGATAACACGCGAGTTCCTTGCAGACCCGGAGAATGCCTATTCTATGATTGCGACAGCTCCCGGATCGGCATCGGTGCAATCGGCAATTACGGCCTACAATCAACTGATTCTTCAATACATGAATTTGTCTCGAACAGCCAAAGGGGATAATGCCGCGTTACAAAACCTCACCAACCAAATTGATGCAATGCGCACCAATATAAACGCGTCATTAGAAAACGCTTACGAAACCGCGTTACTGACCGTCAATAGTCTCAAATCAGAGATGAGCAACGCTAACGCTCGTTTGGGAAATATCCCTACACAAGAACGTGAATACTTGGCATTGCGCCGTCAACAAGAGGTAAAGCAACAATTATACCTATTCTTGCTACAACGCAAAGAGGAAACCGAAATGATGATAGCCAACGCATTGCCTAAGGGCGTAGTAGTTGATAATGCGTTTTCTCTCAACGAGCCTGTGGGCTTGTCAAAAAAAGTGATATTGGCATTAGCATTCCTCCTCGGTCTCGTGTTCCCTCCGATCATATTATACATCAGACGATTACTCCGCTCTAAATTTGAGACAAAAGATGAGGTTGAGACACTTACCAATATACCTATCCTTGGAGAAATGTGTACCAACAAATCAGGCAACTCATTGGTAGTAAAGCCGAATGGTTCATCAACAGCCGGCGAATTATTCCGATTGATACGCGCCAATCTGCAATTTGTCCTTAACGGCAAGGATGACAAAGTTGTGTTAATGACTTCAACCATCTCCGGAGAGGGGAAATCATTCATCTCAATCAACTTGGCTTCATCATTGGCGATGTTGAACAAACGCGTGTTACTGATGGGTATGGACATCAGAAGCCCAAAATTGGCAGAATATCTATCACTTAACAGTCGCCACGGATTAACCGAATATCTATCAACAGATGACATCACATTGAATGACATCATTTTGAAAGAACCCGTACAACACAACATGGATGTTATTGTTGCCGGACCTGTGCCTCCCAACCCTGCCGAGTTGCTTGCTTCGCAACGTGTTGATGACTTGTTTGCCCAATTACGTACCATGTATGATTACATCATTGTCGATTCGGCACCTGTTGGCATGGTTAGCGACACATTCTCATTGGCACGAGTTTCTGACGCAACAGTATATGTGTGTCGTGCCAACTACACCTCAATGCGAGATGTCAAATTCTTCAACAATGTATATTCCGAAAATCGCTTAAAAAAAATGGCATTGGTTGTAAACGGCACCAACGCAAAGAAAGGCTATGGTTACGGCTATGGCCAGGATTACGATGGAAAGAAGTAAAAACCTAAATTAAATGGGTGGACGCAAGGGCGTATATAAATGGAGTGCGATTGATCGAGTATGCAATTCGGTAATGACATTTGCCGGAAATGTAGTTCTCGCACGCATTCTATCGCCTGACGATTTCGGATTATTGGCAATGGTCGCAATTTTTGTGGCTATTGCCTATAATATATCGGGATGCGGACTTAGCGATGGCTTAATTAAAAAGCCACACCCAACGGAACGTGATTATTCAACCGTCTTTGTGTTCAATTTAGCGTTTGGTTTGATGTTTTGCGCCATATTTATACTTTCGGCACAACCGATAGCCGATTTCTTTGGGCATCAAGAATTGGTTGAAATAATGTGGGCAATCGGCATCTGTTTTGTATTCTCAGCGATGACGTTCACTCAAGAGACGAGAATGCGCAAAGAGTTGGACATGAAGCGAATGGCAATTGTAAGACTATCGGCAACTGCATCATCATTAATTCTTGGAATATATTTAGCACTTGCCGGCTATGGTTTTTGGGCGTTGGTTTCTACGCGCATATTTTTATCGGTGTTCTTATTTATTTTTTATGTTGCACTTTCAAGATGGATACCTCGATTGGCTTTTTATAAAGACTCATTCAAGGAGATGTTTGGCTATGGCGTACACTTGATGTTATCATACGTATTCACACAGATAGGTCGAAACATTAACACCTCGGTAATAGGCCAATACTCTTCGGCTCAATCAGGGATATATTCACAAGCTCAAAAGATGCAAGAGGTCCCATATTATATCACCGAGTCGGTGTTTAACTGGCCTTTTTTTGCGGTTCTTTCAAATGAAGAGGATGAGTCAAAACGAAAATCATTGGCACAAAACATGCTCAGCAATATGGTTTTCATTAATGTATTGCTTGGTTGCTTGTTGTTGTTACTATCCTCTCCCGGTTTCCAACTATTATATGGTGCAAAATGGGTGGAAGCCATACCAATTTTCAGAGTATTGATAATTTTCGGCATCTGCTCTTCTCTAAAATTCTTTTTTCAAACCGTAATGAAAACTTATGGGATGACTAAAGCAATACGAAATCTGACGTTTATTGAGGTCGTGTTGCAACTCGCCCTATTGGCGATATTTTTCAGAGAAGGTATCATGGCAATAGCATTGACTCAGATTGTCGCGGCATTTGTTATAATGTTATGGCACTGCTATTATTATAAACAGATTGAAGAGATTTCATTGACTCGCCTCGCCACTCTGTTTTTCAAGCCAATGATAGTATCTATCATTGCGCTATCTATAACCGGAATAGGATATTATTTCTGGAATGGGACAGTCTCACACTTTATAAACTGCATATTAATTTTGGTGCTATATGCCATAGTATCAATCGCCGTATTGGAAAGGACCAAACCTGCAATATATCTGCAATATCGAGCTAAAGTATTAACTAAACTCAAACGTGCTTAATGGATTTGGCACTACAACATAATAACTCCGTCGAAAAGCAACCGCTCAAATTAGACCGAAGCAGTTGGTTGTGGGCATTGGGATTTCTCTTTTCCATGTCTCTTATGGGATTGAATTTCCCATTCGGATATATTTTTGTATTCTTAATTCTCGTAAACCGGTATATCAACAATCGATATGATTTTATCATTCAGATAACATTGTTGTGTGGTCGTTATTCGCTTATTGGTGAGGAAGATTTCCCTGTCAAATTTGAGGACGTCGCATTATTGATTTCGATATTGGGACTTTTTATTTATCGAAAGCCACCAATGCTGAAGAAAATTACAATAGCAATGATGCTGTATTTCGTAGCATTAGTATTGATTGCAAGTACAAGCGATGAATCAATGGCTGTTCAATTCAGACGAATGAGAAACTACATGATGATGATTTATCTGTTCATCCCGCTGTTGGTGTTTTCCGGGCAAAAATTCGAAATACATGAATTGTTCAAAAAACTATTTGCTTACACATTAATCATCTGCGCGTTTTATGCATTGGACGGATTTATATTAAATGGCTATGTGTTAATCCCCAACTCATTCTCAGGAGAGGGGCATGAACCATCGACATTTTATAGCATTCATTGGCGGGAACTCCCGCGAAAATATCCTCCGGGGTTATATCTGATGGCTTTGTGTTTGATACCATTGGCACGCCACTACAAATTGAATTGGAAACATTGGCTATTGGTCATCGCGGCATTAGCGGCAGCCCGTACGCTATCAATAATTCTCGGGTTGTTATTAGCATACGGCATATTCCAAGGTCACATCAAGCAAATGGCCAAATACGCGGTAATTGCGACAATCTCATTGATTGTACTTTATCACGTAGATGCGGCAACAGGCAGTTTCTTGCGCATACAATCTACTTTCGATCAATTCACATCTTTGGAAGCGGCTCAAGATGACGAAGATATGTCAGAGTTTGGTTCAGGACGCTTTGCCCAGATTTTCCCAAAATATGAGGTTCTATATGATTTAGAGCGAGAGTGGTTGGGGTTCGGTTTTTTACACCCCGAACTCACTCAAGACCCTAAATTCCTAATCTACAACGAACTTTATGTTGATAAAACCAATTCATGGGAAGTAGTCACGGGGATTGAAATCGCCCCATTGCAAACGATTGCCGACATCGGATATATCGGATTGGTAATTCAACTACTATTCTATGGTTGGCTCTATTATATCGTAAGGCGACTGAGGTATTCTACCTGGTTCCTTTCAGTTCTGGTCGTAAACTTCTTATTTGGATTGGGAGGGTTTGCCGGATTTAACCAAAATGACGGATTGTTGCTGTGTGCGTTAACGCTTGGTGCGGTACTCTTAGCCAACAAAAACAACCCTATTTATCTTGGCACAGAAAACAAACCGAAAATTTAACAAGATGAGAATTGTTCATTTATTATTCAATCTTCGTGTAGGTGGCACCGAAACAATGCTATTAGACATAATGTCTAATCAAGCGAAATTGGGTGCTGATGTTTTCTTTATTCTTATAAATAAAGAACAGGATCCATATTTGTTATCTCGGGTAGATCAAAAAATCAAGACAATATTTATAAACAGACCTGACGGTTCAAAAAATCCATGGTGGGCAATAATACTCAACCACCAGTTACAAAAAATCGCCCCTGACATTATTCATTGTCACAATGTCAAAGCGTTAGGGCTTGTATTTAAAAGGAAAAACGTCAAACTTGTTTTTACCGCACATTGTATGGGTATAGCAAACCCATTGTTAAAGCGAGCCGACCTTATATGCTCAATTTCAGATGCGGTAAAGCAAGATTTAAGGAATAGGCTAAACCTCGAATCCACTATTATATACAATGGCATATCAGTGTCCAAAATCGCTCATGCCAAAACCAATAACACCTCAAATAAATTCAAGATTATCCAAGTAGGACGTCTCGACCACTCAATAAAGGGGCAAGATATCACGATTAAAGCCATCGCACTTCTTAAAGAAAAGTATGGTCTCGATAATATCTATGCCGACTTTTATGGTTTTGGTTCCTCAAAAGATATGCTAATAGAGTTAGCAAAAGAGCATGGACTTGAAGACCGCATATATATCCCCGGTACAACAATAAAACATGAGGACTTATGCACTCAATTGAAAAATTATAACATGTTGATACTACCTTCGCGCGATGAAGGGTTCGGTTTGACAATCGCCGAAGGAATGGCTGCTAAATTGCCGGTTCTTGTATCAAACATCCCGGGACCAATGGAAGTCGTTGGCAATGGACAGTATGGCTCAGTATTCGAGTCTGAAGACATTAACGATTGTGCCGACAAAATATATGACATAATCACAAATCCCAATAAGTATCAAAATTTAGCGTCAAACGAGGCATACGATTTTCTGAAATCAAATTTTGATATTGAAATTACCGCAAAAAGATATTGCGACAAATACATTGAAATCATGTCTAAGACAAAATCTTCGCCATCAATCAAGATGGATTTATACCGATATAGCGGGAATACCCGACTAAAAAGTTTTTTGAAACATTATTTCCTAAGTCCCGGATTTAGAATAACAGTATGGTTCAGACTCGCATCAAAATTCAATGGACCTTTTGGAGCCATTCTTAATCTGATATTGATGCATTACAGATATTTGTTTGGAATCGACCTAAAACGCAACACAAAAATTGGCAAAGGGTTTTATATCGGTCACTTTTCAGGCATTGTTATAAGTTCAACAACCGTAATCGGCGACAATTGCAATATCAGCCAAGGAGTAACTATAGGGGTTGCCGGCAAAGGCGAAAACCGCGGTTGCCCAACAATCGGCAACAATGTTTACATTGGTGCCGGTGCTAAAATAATTGGTAAAATAGCAATCGGCAACAATGTCGCGATTGGAGCCAACGCTGTTGTAACCAAAGATGTACCCGATAACGCTGTTGTCGGAGGTATTCCGGCAAAAATAATATCAATGGACGGAGCATCAGAAATACTAACAAATTGCATTTAATAATTTCAAATACTCAAAATTGATTTATAATAAAAACATCAAATAAATGGAACAATTAACTCAAAAACTTGGCTCTGGCGAAATGGTAATCCAGGAATTACCCGTACCTCAATTATCGGCAGGAATGGTTTTGGTAAAAAACCACTTCTCACTAATCAGTGCAGGGACTGAAGGTTCTACCGTAAAAGCCGCACGCAAAAGTTTGATAGGCAAAGCCAAAGAACGTCCACAACAAGTAAAGCAGGTGCTTGACACTCTTAAGAAGCAAGGTATCGTGCAAACTTATCGCGCCGTTATGAAAAAACTTGACGCCTACTCTCCGCTTGGTTATAGTAGCGCAGGTGAAGTAATTGCCGTAGCCGATGACGTCACCGAGTTTAAGGTTGGTGATAAAGTAGCTTGTGCCGGAGCCGGCTATGCCAATCATGCCGAAGTAGTTAGTGTTCCGGTAAACTTATGTATAAAGTTGCATGATGACGCCGACTTGGCTGAAGCATGTTATAACACTCTTGGAGCAATCGCATTACAAGGAGTGCGCCAAGCTGACCTGAGATTGGGCGAAACTTGTGCTGTAATCGGTCTTGGTCTTATCGGGCAATTGGCATGTCTTGAATTGAAAGCATCGGGGGTAAATGTGGTCGGGATCGACGTATCGGAAGGCGCCGTAAAAATGGCACGCGAGCATTGTGCCGATATCGCTATCGCTCGAAACACTCCGGGGATAGAAGAACAAATCAAAGACTACACCAATGGTATCGGTGTTGATTGTGTTATCATCGCCGCAGCCACATCAAGCCTTGACCCTGTGAACTTTGCAGGTGCAATCTGTCGCAAAAAGGGTAAAGTCGTAGTCCTTGGTGCAGTACCCACCGGATTTGACCGCGAACCTTACTACTACAAAAAAGAGCTTGAATTGAAAATGTCATGCTCTTATGGTCCCGGTCGCTATGACTTAAACTACGAAGAAAAAGGTATCGATTATCCCGCAGCATACGTACGTTGGACAGAAAAACGCAACATGGAAGCGTTTCAAAATTTGATTTACAACAAACGCATAGACTTGGGATATTTGACTACCCATAGATTTAAATTTGAAGATGCGCCCAAAGCCTATGATATTGTTGTGAAACGTACTGAACCATTCTTGGGAATCGTACTTGAATATGACTACACCAAAGAGCATAAAGCCGGTTCTATCAACATCAATACCGCTAATGCAGTAAAAGATGTAAACATCGCATTTATCGGTGCCGGAAGCTATGCTCAAGGTCACTTGCTACCCAACTTGCCATCGGAAGATGAAGTTGGCCGCATCTCGGTTATGACCAATTCAGGAACAACATCAAAACGTGTAGCCGAAAAATATAAATTCGCACAATGCACCTCTGACGAAAAAGAGATCCTAAACAATGAGAAAATTAACACATTGTTTATCGCAACACGCCACGATACTCATGCCCACTATGTAATAGAGGGATTGCGTGCCGGCAAAAACGTTTATGTAGAGAAACCTCTCTGCTTGAATGTTGACGAACTTATTGAAATCGAACAATTGTGTCAAGAGAAAAATTGCGGTGTGATGATTGGTTTCAACCGTCGCTTCTCTCCATTTGCTCAAAAGATCAAAGCAAAAGTGGGCAGTGGCAAAATGTCAATGATTTATCGCATCAACGCCGGCTCAATACCTGCCGACTCTTGGATTCAAGACCTAACCGTTGGCGGGGGTCGCATCATTGGTGAGGCTTGTCACTTTATAGACCTAATGGCATACATGTGTGGTAGCGTGCCATGTAAAGTATCGGCATCGGTAATGAACGACCCTCAAGGGTTGAACGACACAGTAAACATGCTTGTGGAATTTGAGAATGGTTCAACCGGTGTTGTCGCATATTATGCCAACGGTTCAAAGAGTCTGCCCAAGGAATACTTTGAAGTTTATCACGCAGGAACTACCGGTATCATTTATGACTTCAAAAAATGCGAGATATATGGTCGCAAAGTAGAGAAATTCTCTAAAACATCTCAAGACAAAGGTCAAAAAGAGATGATGACACAATTCTTCGCATCGCTCAAAAACGGCAAGCTACCCATTGCTCTCAATGAGATTTTCAGTGTCACAAAAGCCACATTTGCTGCTCTGAAGTCTATGCAAGAAGATGGCGCTCCGGTTAAATTTTAATACAAATAGAATGGAATAATCCTCTTGTTTTAATCTGTATCATAACATGGCAAATAAGTTAAGTCGGCACATAAGCAATTCTATCTTGTTTTTAGGACCTGATTATACACCTCCCAAGGGGGGTGTCGCAATGGTCTTAGAAAACTATGATAAGTTTATATTCACCACATTTAAATCTATCGCCAACTCTTGCGAAGGCTCAAAACTAAAAAAAATCACGATTGCATTATTGGCAATTTTTAAAATGTGTTGGGTGCTTTTAACCGACAGACAGATTAAAATAGTACATATTCACACAGCGTCCGGCATTAGCTTTAAACGTTCTACTTATTTTGCCAAAGTTGCTCGCTTTTTCAAGAAAAAAGTCATCTTACATATACATGGAGGGAACTTTAAGCGATTTTACAACAGTAGCCCGACTAAAATTAAATCAGAGCTATTGAAATGCGATAAAATCATTGCGTTAACCAATGATTGGAAAGATTTTTTTGAAAAAGAGGTTGGTCTTGGAAATGTAACAGTAATCGAGAATGTAATTCCGGATCCTCAACTACAGGAAGAATGTAATAATGAAAAAACTCACTTACTGTTTTTAGGACTTATTCATAGAGATAAAGGCATATACGATCTTCTTGAGGTAATAAATAATCATAAACATGAGTTTATAGACAATTTAGAGCTTCACGTAGGAGGGAATGGAGAAGTTCAGAATTTTAATTCAAAAATAGACCAATATGAACTCGGTGACATAGTTACATATGAAGGTTGGGTAAATGGTGATAAAAAAACAGGGCTTTTAAATTCAGCTGACGCGTTAATTCTCCCAAGCTACATTGAGGGTTTACCGATGGTAATTTTAGAAGCGATGAGCTATGGTTTGCCGGTACTATCAACCCCGGTAGGAGGTATCCCCGAAGTCATTACGGCAGAAAACGGAATTTTATTTAATCCCGGGGATAAAGACGACATCTATAGGGCAATCTCTCAATTTATTTCACTTGACACCACAAAAAGAGGACAAATGAGAAACGAAGCGATGAAAAAATCTGAGCCATTCCGACCCGGTTCCATAAGTAATAAATTGAAGATGTTATACCAAGAACTTTTAAATGAGTAATAATATGGGAGTAGCTGATTTTGTAAAAAATAGTTTACCTCAATATCCAAATTGGTTAAATGGCAGATTGTTAAAATGTAACTGTTTGCACGATTCAATATATGGACGTGAGATGATGCGATTCAAATCAAGCATTCCATCAATCAATCCGGAAGAAAAATTGCTTGAAATCGTAAACTATTCAATTCAAAAAGTGCCATATTATAGAAAACGATATGGCGGTCTAAAGATAAATTCAATCTCGGAATTTAAAGAAAAAATTGGCTTCATCGATAAAAACGAAGTCATGAATAATTGGGATGAATTTGTCGCAGAGGATATTGATATGACAAAATGCCTTGACGCGACAACAAGTGGCACAAGCGGACGCCCATTGCGTTTTTTAATGCCTAAGAACCGTTATGTTACGGAAATGGCCTTTATTACTAAAATATGGCAACGTTCAGGGTGGAACTATAATTGTCGCGCAAATATCAGAACCGTAAAATTTTCTGCAGACAGAGATTTTATCATAAATCCGATTTCTAAAGAAATTCAATTTGACCTTTTTAGGATGAGCGATGATTACGCACAAATAATCTGCAATGCCATGAAAAAATACAATGCAGATACAATTTACTCATACCCGTCCTCAGCATATCAATTCTTAAAAATCTGTCAACGCAAAGGTATTGACACCTCTTTTATAAAATACGCGTTGTTGACAAGTGAACGAATAACGCCCGAACAATATAAATTCATCTCAGACGAATTGGGCATAGTAATCTCCTCATATTATGGTCATTCTGAGAAATTGATTATGGCAGGGATGATTGACGCTACTCGTTTTACGGTTGAACCCGGATATGGCTTTGCTGAATTAGTCGATGATACCGGAAATGATGTCTGCGAGAAAGGAGCAATTGGCGAGCTTGTCGGAACGACGTTCTATAATCGTTTTATGCCATTAATCAGATACAAAACCGGAGATATGGCTGTTTTTGAAAAATATGATTATGATGATGACGGTCTAAAAAAAATGTTCTTAGAAACGATTCATGGACGTAGAGATAAATCTTTAATCTACCGACATGATGGAACATCAATCTCAGACGCATCACTAACATTACATGATGATTTTTACAATCATATTGATGGATTGCAATTTATTCAAACCCAAAAAGGTTATTTAGAAGTTTTAATAATCAAAAACAACAAATATACCGATAAAGATGAAGCTTATTATAAACAACATGTCTCAAAAGCCATGCTGGGAGAAGAATTTGTCAGCATTAAGTATGTTGACAAATTAAAGTTCCTTCCTAACGGGAAATTTCTACCTGTAATAAGTAATTTTAATTAAAGCCATTAATAGCATCAACGCACAAGCATATGATTGATAAGATTTTACATTTATTTACAGGGGGGGGTAATAAACTTGCATCTTACTGTTTCAAGCCCCTATTTGTCAAGTGCGGGAGCAATATACATTTTTCCCCACTAAACTCCCAATTTTCATACCGGACAATAACTATCGGCAATGATGTTTATATTGGTCCAAAAGCTCGCTTTTCGGCGGTCAAAGGGCTAAAAATCGGCAATAAAGTAACATTTGGACCGGGAGTAACAATAATGGGTGGCAATCACAACTTCAAAGAGGTTGGCAAATACATTTTTGACAACCACACAAAGCGTCCCGATGACGACCTGCCTGTAGTTATAGACGATGACACATGGATTGGCTGTAATGCAATCATCCTTAAAGGGGTACACATCAACCAAGGCGCAATTGTGGGAGCCGGAGCAGTTGTCACAAAAGATGTCCCCGCCTATGCCATTGTCGCGGGCAATCCGGCAAAGGTAGTGAAATACCGTTTTACTGAAGAACAAATAATTGAACACGAAAAACAATTAGGCATAACACGAAATGGCTGATATACTGAACTCATTTATCAAACTGCGCGACTATTGCGAGGCTGAACAATACAAAGGTTGGGACCCATACGATGGTCTCAATTCAAAATTGTTTAACGCCATCCCTTTTCTGAATAAATCGGCAATTTGTCGCTTGGTAATGATTCAGGCGTTTAAACGCTTGCCATTTAATTTACGCCGATTGGCAATAATTCCTAAGCAACATAACGCCAAAGGTATAGGGTTGTTTCTTCAAGGATATTGCAACTTATATAGAGCCGTTGAGCGTCGCCCTGAGTTATCGGTAGCATTAGGAAATCTTGAAAAATTGAAAGCCAAGATAAATGAAGTCGCCGAGTTGCTCATTTCATTACAATCCCCCGGTTATAGCGGAGCTTGTTGGGGTTACAACTTTCCATGGCAATGTCGCCGTGAGTTTTTGTTCCCCAGTGGAACTCCAACGGTCGTAGCTACAAATTTCTGTGCCACTGCTCTATTTGAAGCATACGAAATAACGCAAATTGAGAAATATAAAGATATTGCCTTGACCTCGGCACAATTTGTATTGAAAGATTTACATCGAGCCAAAGCAAAAGAAGGATTTATATTCTCTTATAGCAAACTACCGGGCAATGATACAGTCTATAACGCCTCACTACTTGGCAGCCGAGTATTGAGCTACTGCTATAAATACTCCGGCAATGAAAAGTATAAAGAAATGGCTCGTCAATCGGTAATTGCTTGTTGTGAAGCGCAAGCCGAAGATGGATCCTGGGCTTACGGGTCTCTACCGGTTCAAAGTTGGATTGATAGTTTCCACACAGGATATAATCTTGACGGACTCATTGCATATGAAGAATTGACCGGCGATACCACTTTCCACGACAACATTGAGAAAGGATTGAAATTTTACATCGAGAACTTCTTCATGCAAGATGGCTCACCCAAATACTACCATAACAAACAATATCCCATCGACATTCACTGTCCCGGACAGTTGTTTGTCTCATTGTCAAGGCTTCACAAGTATGATGAGCATCGCCAACTCATTGAGAAAGTGAAAAATTGGGTAATCGCCAACATGCAATCGCCTAAAGGTTATTTCTATTACCAGCTCAAACCTGGATGGAGTTCTAAAATATCCTACATGCGCTGGAGCAATGCGTTTATGTTTTGCTCTTTGAGCTATTGTATATTACAAGATTAAGCGGATTTATAGCCTACCCGTTAAACAAAAGTTAGACAATATAGGTTAATTTTATGGTAGTGATAGAAAAAATTACTAACTTTGTAGGGTTATAGTAATTCTATTTACATTTAGACGAAATGAAAGCATGTTTTATGGGGCTTGGCTACATAGGCTTGCCCACCGCTATAATCGCCGCAAAAAACGGCATCGAAGTTAAAGGTGTAGATGTCAACCCTATGGTTGTTGAAAAAACCAACGCCGGGGAGTTACATATCATCGAACCCGGTCTTGGTGATTTATTGAAAGATGTTGTGTCATCGGGCGCACTCGTGGCTACAACAAAGCCCGAAGTGTGTGACGCATACTTCATGGTTGTCCCCACTCCATTCAAAGGGAACCACCAACCCGACACCTCATTTGTTGAAGCCGCCACTCGTGCCGTGTTGCCACTATTGAAAGAGGGCGACCTTTATGTGATTGAATCAACTTCTCCGGTTGGAACCACCGAAGCAATGGCAAACATAATTTATGCCGAACGTCCCGAACTTGAGGGGAAAATTCACATCGCATATTGCCCTGAGCGCGTATTGCCCGGCAATGTGATATATGAATTGGTTCACAACGACCGTGTGATAGGTGGTATCGATGAGGCTTCGACCGATAAAGCCATTGCCTTTTACTCTCAATTTGTGAAAGGTCAACTTCACCGCACCAATGCCCGCACCGCCGAGATGTGCAAACTAACCGAGAACTCATCTCGCGACGTGCAAATCGCATTTGCCAATGAGTTGTCATTGATTTGCGACCGCGCCGGCATCAATGTGTGGGAACTCATCGCGCTTGCCAACAAACACCCTCGCGTAAACATACTTCAACCAGGATGTGGCGTAGGTGGTCACTGTATCGCAGTCGATCCCTATTTCATCACCTCAGAATTTCCCAAAGAATCAAGAATCATCGCTACCGCACGCGAAATCAACAACTATAAAGCCGATTGGTGTGCCGAAAAAGTTGAAAACGCCATGCTCAAATTTGAGCTTGAAAACCACCGCAAGCCTGTTGTCGCGATGATGGGCATCGCATTTAAACCCGATATCGACGACCTTCGCGAGTCTCCCGCAAAATATATTACGACAAAAGTCATGCAAAAATGCAATAATGCAAGCATTCTTGTCGTTGAACCTAATGTGAGTGAACACAATGTGTTTAAACTCACCGACTATAACGAAGCCTATGAGACTGCCGACATCGTGGTGTTCTTGACAGCCCACACTCCGTTTAAGTCGTTGAAGAAACGTGAGGATAAAATAATCCTCGATTTCTGCGGAATTTTCAGATAAACGAAGACCCAACATTAACGCATGACGATTGAAAAAGTAACAATTAGAGGAGTTGAGTTATATCCGTTTTCTTCGGTTGATGAGATTATAGATTTTGCCGATGAGAACAAAGGCATATTAGTTGCCGTAAATGCCGAAAAGATACTCAACGCCAACGAGACAACCCTACCAATCATCAACAACAACATAGGCTATTGCGACGGCTCTGGCGCAGTGCTTGCAGCCAAGAAAAAAGGAGCAAAAAACGCTTGCAAAATAGCCGGATGTGAATTGTGGTTACACATTATCAATCGCTTTCATGGCAAAAAGACTTTCTACTTGATAGGCGCAAAACCTCAAGTCATTGAAGAGGTTATCGCCAAACTCAAGACTGAATACCCCGACATCGATATTATAGGTCATCGAGATGGCTACATCAAAACCGACGAAGAACGTCAAGCGCTTATCAATGATATTGCCGACAAGAAACCCGATGTGGTATTTGTCGCAATGGGTTCTCCAAAACAAGAAATCCTCATGTCGGACATGTTGAAACGCCATCGTGCCATCTATCAAGGTCTCGGAGGCAGTTTTGATGTTTACTCAGGTCATCAAAAACGTGCGCCCAAGTGGTGGATTGACCACAACATGGAATTTGCCTATCGCCTGATAAAGCAACCTAAACGCATCACCCGCAACATTCATTTCGTCAAATATGCCTATTGGCTCGTAACCAACAAACTCTAAACGCAAATAGGATGAAAAAAATCATGCTCGTGTTCGGGACACGTCCCGAAGCCATAAAGATGGCTCCACTTGTTAAAGAGTTTCAGAAATATCCCGAAAAATATCAGACCATAGTGTGTGTGACCGGTCAGCACCGCCAAATGTTGGATCAAGTGCTTTCACTTTTTGAGATTACACCCGACTATGACTTGAATATAATGAAACAAGGGCAAGACCTCTATGATGTTTCAGCCCGCATTTTGACAGGCATGCGTGATGTGCTAAGCGAGTGCACCCCTG
This sequence comes from Muribaculaceae bacterium, assembly GCA_017396945.1. Lineage (GTDB taxonomy): Bacteria > Bacteroidota > Bacteroidia > Bacteroidales > Muribaculaceae > RGIG4079. The sequence continues at coordinate 113,225 of JAFQKI010000011.1, forward strand.
ACTTGGTGCTTGTACATGGCGACACTGCGACATCAACCGCCGCAGCACTCAGTGCATTCTACAAACAAATCCCCGTAGGTCACGTCGAAGCGGGATTGCGCACACACGACATCTATAGTCCATGGCCCGAAGAGATGAACCGACAATTAACCGGTCGAATCGCTACATTACACTTCTCCCCTACCGAGACAAGCCGTGGCAACTTATTGCGTGAAGCCGTTGCCGACAAAAATATCAGCGTAACCGGCAATACCGTTATTGATGCCTTACACTTGGTTGTAAACAAGATACAAAACGATGCAACACTCGAAAAATCCCTAATCGAATATATCAACACTCTCGGGTATGACGTAAACCGATTAAACGATGGCCGACGCTTGGTATTGGTCACCGGACATCGTCGCGAAAACTTCGGAGACGGCTTTATGAACATCTGCAACGCGCTCAAAGACCTTGCGGAACGTTATCCCGAAGTTGACTTCCTTTACCCGATGCATCTCAACCCCAATGTGCGTCGCCCCATCAACGAAGTATTTGGCAACATAAGTCACGGCAACGTGTTCTTTATTGAGCCTGTCGAATATCTATATTTCGTATATTTGATGACTCACAGCTACATCATATTGACCGATAGCGGTGGCATTCAGGAAGAAGCTCCATCGCTTGGTAAACCGGTGCTTGTAATGCGCGAAGTCACCGAACGTCCTGAAGCGCTTGAAGCCGGCACAATACGCCTTGTTGGCACCAACCGCCAACTCATTGTCGATGAAGCAGCCCGTTTCTTGGATGATGCCGAGTATTATGCCAACAACCAACGCATCGCCAACCCATACGGCGACGGGACAGCATGTCCGCAAATCTGCTCGGTAATCGACAAATTCTTTAACGAATAATTCTATAATCGTTAACAATACAAAGCAGTTGTGGTATGTGATGCCACAACTGCTTTGTCTGTTTTATTTTTCGTTACGATTTACAAAGATTGTAACTTCAATGCGTTGCTCAGGATGTGCATCAATATTAATCGCACTCACTCTCATCTCAAAGATCTCGCCCCAACCCATATCTATGAAACTTGCGAGTTCACTATTTTTATCACGAGGCACATAACCAACTTTATAATCATCGTAATAAAGCGCAATCGCATTCCCATCATGTTTATTTCCTTCATCTCGTTCCATTTCAATTATAGATCCAGGCTTGAGATCATTGATAACAAATAATGCTTCATTGTAAGTCACAGCAGCTACTTTAAAGCGCATAAAGAAACGATGTTTTTCAATTCTTTCTTTTTTCATAATACAATTATTTATAGATTTACTTCACAAAGTTATCCACGTATCCGTGCAATAATATAGCACACCAAATCCAATAAACGCAAATACAGCTCACAAAATATCAATGAACACCTAATCTACACGTATAATCATTGCCTCACAAACAGCAGATTTGCGCTATAGTATTTATTATTTTGTCATCAAAATTAATCGAAATAGTATTTTTTTTGAATAAAAAGACGTCGTTTGCTTATATTTTGCTAAATTTGCAGTAATAATAATTACACTAATCGTTATGCAGCAAGAATTAGATTGGGGCAACCTATCATTTGGATACATCCCCACCGACTACAACGTGCGTTGCTATTACAAAGATGGCAAATGGGGCGAAATCGAAGAATCAACTTCAGAAACAGTAAATCTTCACATCGCAGCCACCGCACTCCACTACGGACAAGAAATTTTTGAAGGCTTAAAAGCTTTTAGAGGCAAAGATGGCAAAGTGCGCATTTTCCGCCTCGAAGAAAACGCCAAACGCATCATCAATTCTGCAAAAGGTATTAAAATGCAACCTATACCGGTTGAACTATTTACCGAAATGGTAAAACGCGTGGTGAAACTCAACGAGCGTTTTGTGCCACCATACGGCAGTGGAGCGTCCCTATATATCCGCCCATTAGAAATCGGCACATCGGCACAAGTAGGAGTGAAGCCCTCTAAGGAATACCTTTTCCTCATATTAGTCACCCCTGTAGGTCCTTATTTCAAAGGCGGATTTAAACCCACCAACATCTGCGTGATGCGCGAATTTGACCGCGTGGCACCCAAAGGCACCGGGCGATGGAAAGTCGGAGGAAACTATGCCGCAAGTCTTGAAGCCGGAGAACGCGCTCACGAACTCGGTTACTCAGCCGTATTATATTTGGATCCCAAGGAAAAGAAATATCTTGACGAATGTGGTCCCGCCAACTTCTTTGCAATCAAAGATGGCAAATACATCACACCCGCATCAGAGTCAATCCTTCCATCAATCACCAACATGAGCTTGCAACAATTGGCTGAGGATATGGGCATCGAGGTTGAACGCCGTCAAATCCCCTTGGAAGAGCTTGAAACCATCCAAGAAGCTGCGGCATGTGGTACTGCGGCTGTCGCATCTCCCATCGGCGAAATCCATGACCTTGACATGAACAAAAAATATATCATCTCAAAGAATGGAGAACCAGGACCAGTTGTAACCGCGCTTTACAACAAATTGCGTGCGATTCAACTTGGCGAAGAGGAGGATATTCACGGCTGGAACACAATCGTTGAATAACGCATCATCCATTCTCTGACTACAATCAGATAGTCCATGGATTATCAGACGATTATTGATAAGTATTATCCCGCCGGCACAACGTGTCGCGGGATTTTTATGCATCATAGCCAACAAGTTGCCAACAAAGCACTCAAAATCATGGCACATTGCAGGCTTGATTTGGATCCTAAAGAGGTTGAAACCGCAGCAATGCTCCACGATATTGGGATATTTATGACTGATGCTCCCGATATAGATTGTCACGGCTCAGAACCATATATTCGCCATGGCATTATAGGTGCCGATCTATTACGCAAAGAGGGCTATGACGAGAAATTTGCAAGAGTTGCAGAACGACACACCGGAGCAGGATTGTCCATTGACGATATCGTCAACCAAAATCTCCCTTTACCAGCTAAAGAGTATTGTCCCGAAACGCTGCTTGAAAAACTCATCTGCTATGCCGACAAATTTTTCTCAAAAAGCGGAGCAATGCGAGAAAAACCAATCGAGAAAGTAATTTCATCAATGTCACGCTTCTCTGGCAACACTCTTATACGATTTAATGAACTTCACGCATTATTTACTTGCAATAAAGGCAATAATTTATGAAAATGGGTATTGCATAAACTCTCATAAGGTTGTAAATTTGCACATTAATAACTAAACAACAAAAACTAAGATATAAAATGGAATTAACCTCGCTAACAGCAATTTCGCCCGTCGATGGTCGCTATCGCGGCAAGTGTGAAAATCTTGATGAGTATTTCTCAGAGTATGCTCTGATACGCTATCGTGTGCGTGTAGAAGTTGAATACTTCATCGCATTGTGTGAATTGCCGTTACCACAACTGAGTGAGGTACCGGCATCGGTATTTGTCGATCTTCGCGACATTTACCAAAATTTCTCTGTAGCAGATGCCGGACGCATCAAAGAGATTGAGAGTATAACGAATCACGACGTAAAAGCGGTTGAGTATTTCTTGAAAGAGAAATTTGACGACCTAAATCTCGCCAAGTATAAAGAGTTCATTCACTTTGGATTGACTTCACAAGATATCAACAACACTTCTGTACCCTTGTCGTTAAAAGAAGCTATCGAAGATGTATATCGTCCATTGGTCGTGGAGCTAATCGACCATCTCGAAATGCGTGCGAAAGAGTGGGAAGAACTCCCCATGCTTGCCAAAACACATGGTCAACCGGCATCTCCAACTCGTCTTGGCAAAGAGATTATGGTGTTTGCCTATCGTTTACGCCAACAATTGGCACTGCTTGATGCAGTTGCCATCAGTGGTAAATTTGGCGGTGCAACAGGAAACTTTAACGCACACCTTACCGCATATCCCGACATCGATTGGCGTGAATTTGCCGCAGATTTCCTCAACAATCACCTAGGAATACAACGCGAGGAATACACCACACAAATCTCTAACTACGACAACCTCGCAGCAATGTTTGACGCCATGAGTCGCATCAACACAATCATTCTTGACCTTGACCGCGACATGTGGCAATATATCTCAATGGAATACTTTAAGCAAAAAATCAAAGCCGGAGAGGTTGGTTCATCGGCAATGCCTCATAAAGTAAACCCCATTGACTTTGAGAATTCAGAAGGCAATCTCGGCATCGCGAACGCTATATTCGGACACCTATCTTTAAAACTCCCCATCTCTCGTTTGCAACGTGACTTAACCGACTCTACCGTGTTACGCAACATAGGAGTACCCTTGGCACATGTCGTTATCGCAATCCAAAGCACCCTCAAAGGCATGAACAAATTATTGCTTAACGAAGACGCCATCAATGCCGATCTTGACTCAATGTGGAACGTGGTAGCTGAAGGTATTCAAACAATCCTTCGTCGTGAAGGCTATCCAAAACCCTACGAAACATTGAAAGAACTCACTCGCGTGAACTCAACCGTTACCGCCGAAAGTATCGCCGAATTTATCGACACACTCAACGTGAGCGACGATGTTAAAGCAGAGCTGAAACGTCTTTCCCCACACAGCTACACCGGATATTAACAAACTGTATAAGCAGACACATTCAAAAATATGGATATTTCCGTAATAGTCCCTCTATATAACGAGGCCGAGTCACTGCCCGAGCTTGAAGCGTGGATTGCCCGAGTAATGAAAGAGAATAAATTCAGCTATGAAGTATTATTCATCAACGACGGCAGTACTGACGAATCTTGGGAGGTAATAAAAAAACTCAGCGAAAAGAACCCTTGTGTAAAGGGGGTATGTTTCCGTCGCAACTATGGCAAATCTCCGGCACTCAACACCGGTTTCAGCCACGCCAAAGGTGATGTAGTAATAACAATGGATGCCGACCTCCAAGATAGTCCCGATGAAATTCCGGAACTTTATCGCATGATAACCGAGGATAAATATGACTTGGTGTCGGGTTGGAAACAGAAACGCTATGACCCATTGTCAAAAACCATTCCCACAAAGTTATTTAATGCTACAGCTCGCAAAGTGAGCGGCATTAAAAATCTTCATGACTTCAACTGCGGCTTAAAAGCCTACAGAAACAAAGTGGTAAAATGTATTGAAGTGTATGGCGACATGCACCGATATATTCCATATCTTGCAAAAAATGCCGGATTTAACCACATAGGCGAGAAAGTTGTACAACATCAAGCACGCAAATATGGCAAAACCAAATTTGGTCTCGACCGCTTTGTTAACGGATATCTCGACTTGATGACATTGTGGTTCACCAACAAATTTGGCGGAAAACCTATGCACTTCTTCGGATTACTTGGCAGCTTAATGTTTATCATAGGACTTATCGCAGTGATGATTGTTGGAGGTATGAAGCTCTACAACATGTATAGCGGGCATGATTACATTTTAGTCACCGATTCTCCCTATTTCTACCTATCGCTTGTAATGATGTTACTTGGCACACAATTATTCCTTGCCGGTTTCATTGGCGAACTAATAGCGAGAAACTCTCATCGCCGCAATGACTATGAAATAGAAGAAGAACTTAATGTCGATAATGAATAGCCACGAATTTAAACAATTAGCTACCAACCGATATTCATGTCGTTCATATAGCGACCAACCCGTAACCCGAGAACTCCTTATTGAAGTAATCGAAGCGGCACATCTCGCCCCATCGGCTTGCAACAAACAACCATGGCTGTTTATAATCCCCAACAACGACCAAGAACGTCAGGCTGTAGTCGAATGCTATAACCGCGAATGGATAAAGACAGCCCCGGAGTTTATCATTGCCTGCGGTAGCAATAACGAGGCATGGCATCGTGCGTCAGATGGCAAAGACCACACAGACGTAGATGTATCAATCGCGATTGAACATATTTGCCTTGCCGCAACAGCCGCCGGATTGGGAACTTGTTGGGTGTGCAACTTTGATGTCAAGCTATTGCGCACTCGATTTAACATTCCAGACGAACTCACCCCGATAGCGATTATTCCAATTGGTTATCCGTCAGAGGGAAACAACATTATAAGCAAAAAACGCAAACCGATTAGCGAAATAATAAAATGGGGAAAATTTTAATCGACACACTAATCGCTTCAATTTTCTGTATCGCAACACTGACAAGTTGTAGCACCGATGGTTGCACAGAGAACCAAAGCAGCATTCCACTCGCCGGATTTTACTCAAGTGAAAATGGCACACAAATTTCACTTGACTCACTAAACATAGGCGGAGTGGATGCGCCTAACGACGCATTGCTACTTGAGTCAGGGACAAGCGCATATCAAGTGTATCTACCTTTGCGTTCAACAAAAAACAATACCTCCTTTTATATCAACTATGCATATAAAGGGCTTAACAATGTCGCATTAAACGACACGATAGAATTGGGATACTCGTCAAAACCATACTTTGTATCGGAGGAGTGTGGTGCGATGTATCGCTACCGGATAACATCTATGAAACATACTTGTCACCTTATTGACTCAGTAGTGTTGATAGATTCAATGATAACCAACGTTGATGCAGAGCGTATCCGCATTTACTTCAAAACCGCATCGCCTGAGCAATAATGAACCGGTTATTAATCATATTAATCAGTTTTATATCTCTATCGGCAGCAATGTCGATGGCTCAACGACGTGTGACTCCGGTCAATAACGAGGCAACAGCGACACAGCCACGAAATGACTTCAGAAACGACACAGCCCGCATTAACGCTCAACGTCGTGCGTCGCTTGTCGAAACTGTTGATGCTGATGGTCGCACAATACTTATTGACACAATTACCGGCAAAGAATGGGTTGACACAACCGCAATAAAAGAAAAGAAACCGGAATTTACCTACCCTTTGTTGCATGAGGTGACTTTGGGATTAAACATTTGGGATCTAGCCATGAGATTACTGGGGCAAGACTATGGGATTGCCGAAGTGTGGGGCGAACTAAGCCTACACAACCGATTTAAACCAATTTTGGAAATAGGTCTGGGCTCAGCCAATTACACTCCCGAAGATGGCAATTATACCTATAAAAGCAAATTGTCTCCATACTTCCGCATAGGAATGAATTACAACTTTATGTTTAAATCATCACCTGAATACTCATTTTATGGTGGTGTACGCTATGGATTGTCTCCCTCCTTCAGCTATGAAGTAACTGATATCGTGCCAAGCTCAGACTATTGGGGAGAATCCGAACCTTATAATTTGCCGTCTCAAACTGCGACCATAGGTTATTTTGAAATTGCGCTCGGCTTGAAAGTGCAGATTTACAAAGCTTTTTCACTTGGATGGTCGGTTAAATACCACTCGATTTTGCATGAAACAAGCAATACATACGGTGAACCATGGTATATCCCCGGCTATGGCTCCCGCAACTCTTCTATATCGGCAAGTTTCTCTCTAATGTACACCATTCCATTAAAGAAAAATGTTATACCGATAGTTCCCGACATTGATACCGAAGATGTCATAATCGACGAAACCATCGAAATTGACACTTCGGAACATTCAAACGACTCTACCTCAACACAACAATAACATGAATACTCCTACAATCATAATAGTAGGCGCATCATCGGGACTTGGACAACGATTGACCGATGATTTTGCCAGCCAAGGTTGGCGCGTTGGCGTTGCCGCTCGCCGCGAAGAAGAGTTGCGCAAATTAAAAGATCGCTACCCTGCCCAAGTTGAATACCGACGTATCGACGTAACCGATGCCAATGCCGCAAATCAGCTTTACGAGTTAATCAACACAATGGGAGGAATGGACGTTATGTTTCTCGCATCAGGCATCGGAAAGCAAAACACCACTCTTGACATTGACGTTGAGGTAAAAACCGTAGAGACCAATGCGGTGGGCTTTACCCGCATAGTAGATGCCGCTTATCGCTATTTCAGAGAAAACCCGTCTCGCCAACCGGGACAAATCGCGGTGATTTCATCGGTTGCTGGCACAAAAGGGATGGGAGCGGCGGCAAGTTATAGCGCAACCAAGAGATTTCAATACACCTATATTACCGCATTGGAGCAACTCGCCGGCATTGAAAAAGTGAAAATCGATTTTACCGATATCCGTCCCGGATTTATTCGCACGCCATTACTAAGTGACGACGGCAAGTATCCAATGATTATGACCATCGATTATGCCGCACCACGCATCATGCGCGCCATTTTAAAACGCAAGCGGATTGCATATATCGATTGGCGTTGGCACATCGCTGTCGCACTTTGGCGACTCATACCACGTTTTATCTGGAAGCGTCTTCCGATATACTAAAATGCCTATAACAATACTCAATCGCCAATGCCGAGGTGTAATATGGCGCAACTAAAATAATGTCGGGTATTAATACCATGTAACACCATTGGATGCAGAAGAGCGTTTCTTGTACTTGAGGTCTGAAAGCATTGAGGATTTAACCGATATATGGAAATTGTAAGACTTATATGGTCCTACCGGCACGAAGCTTGCACGCATAGTAAAACAGTGTAAATCACGCGAGATATTACAGTTCATATATGCGAGTTTACCTGTATCAAAGTTGTAACTTGCCGTAAAATTGAAACTCCAATTTTTTGTAGGGCGAATGTTACCCGACAGACTAAGGTTTTGTGTAATTTTACTATTATACTCCAATTTCTCATAATTAAACGTACCATAGCTGTAGCCTATTGAATAATTAAGCGTGAGACTCCATGGCACAGTCCATTTCATATATCCATCGGGATTCAAGGTTATACCGCTATCTTTGTCGTCATGGCTATGCCCACCTCCCGCAGAGTCGTCATCTGAGTCATCGGCTTCAGGCTCGGTTTTAGACTTTTTACGGCTAAACGTGCTATTATTAAACGTATAGGAGAATGATGTACCCGTACTTGAAAGTCTTCCAATACCTTTGCCTGCTTCCCAACGAGGAATGTTGACACGCACCGGATTACCCGCCTCGTTAAGTTGATAGGTATAGACATCCCAGGTTGCCGACAGATTGAGATTAAAGTTCTTAACCAAACGCAACATCAATGAAGTGTTTATATTACTCCAATTCATCGAGTCGGCGGCGAAATTGTAACTTTGTGAAATTGTGAAATTCTCGATAAGCGATATTTTTTTCTCACCTATGCTGTCATTTTCAGACTTAACTTTCATCTCAACATTGTTGGCAAGCGAGACAGACACAGAGCCATTTCTACCCTGTCCCGGCACACCAAATAAGCTGTTAGGAAAATAAGAGTAGGTCTTTGTGTGCATATTCCCCTTGGCATCGGGATACTCATAAGATCCATAATAGCCAAAGAAACTTGAGCCAAAATCGGGAGATCCACTGATAGAAACCGTCGGGGTGAAAACATGGCGTATCATTTTCACCTTATCTCCAAGGAATGGCAATGGTTGATAGAAGCCATATATCTTGGTATCCATCGACATCGACGCAGAGAAATCCCACACATTGTAGAAGTTGTAGGTTGTGTCACACACTTCGGCCGAAGCATTTGGGTCCCATTGACGACGCACCTTATTGGTGTACATGCGGTCGGTGATGGTAATCTGTGGTGTGATATTGAGATATTTAAACGCATTAAATGTCGCCGAAATAGGCACCGAGTGTTTCATGCCATTGCGCCAATCCTTAATAAGACTTTTTTGTAAAAACTCATCTTGCCGAGCAGTCAATGAATTTTGGAATTGCCCCGAATAGGACATGCGTATTTTTTCATACCAACGCTCATCTCCAACAGCACGCTTACGCTTAAAGGGATATATTTGCGACATAGTGAGAGTAAAGTTGGGGAACGAGACGGTCAATGTAGAGTCTTGAGTGCGTTGAGCGATATTCATAGTCGCCGACAACGACCATTTTGATTGCGGGAAACGATAAGTCATGTTTACCGTACTACTCTTAGTATTTTCAGTAAAACCACTGCTATAATAACTATTTACATCATTGCGCAAATAGCCACTTGTGGCGAAATTGACACTTGCCGACAGCGACATATTGGGATTAGCTTTAGCATCCTGGGCATGAGTCCAAAGGACTTGAAAATTGGTGTGTTTAGAATAGTCGGGAGCACCCTTATCACCATAAATTGATTTTAAGAAACTAATGTCAAAACTACCTGAGAATTTATAGCGTTTCACATAATTAGACCGAGCTTTCACTCCCCATGAGCCTTTGGTATAGATTTCACCAGTCAAAGCGAGATCAAAATTATCATTTATGGCAAAATAATAACCACCGTCGCTCAAATAAAAACCACGTTGATAGTCATCACCAAATGTCGGTACGATTATCCCCGATGAGTATTTCTCGGTAAACGGGAAATAACCAAATGGCACAGCAAGAGGTAACGGCAAGCCGGCAAGCACCATGTATGCCGGACCTGTCACCACGTTGGAGTTTGGCTTCACCTTTGCCTTCGTAAGCTGGAAATAAAAGTGAGGATTGTCGTGCTTATCACAAGTTGTGTAGCGCCCGCCTTGAACAAAATAATCGTCATCTTCATTTTTCTTGGCAATCCCACCGGTAAGATACCCCTCACCCTGCTGAGTAATAACATCGGTTATATATCCTTTGCGAGTCTTGAAATTATAACTCATTGTACCTGTCTCATAGGTAGTACCGCCCTCAACAAAAACCGGCGAGCCTATAATTTCGCCTGTAGTATCGGGTCTTCCTACCGCATATACAGTACTACGGTCCATATCCATCTCCACTTGGTCGGCATCAAGTGTCAAATCTCCATACTCAACCTTTGCCTTACCATACATATACACCGAGTTTTGCCCAATAAGAACTAATGAGTCTTTAGATGAGAAAATTACAGGATTGTCAAGGTCAACCTTTTGACGACGAATGCGAGACGTAGGCTTTCTACCAATTTTCACCGTATCGACAGCGGTTGTATCGGTCGGTTGCGCAACGTCAATGTCGGGCGTTGTCGCACCGGCACTGATAGCACACAAAATAAGTAATATAATTATATCTAAACGAGAACGTCTCAATTAACTTCTTCCTAATTATTGTGCAAAGATACGAAATAAGGTTGTATTCATCACACAAACGCTCCATTTTAACGGCTTATAACGTCTTCCTCTCACCTCACTTCAAATTATTTCCTCAAAAAAACGTCAAAAAATTTTGCAAAGTAAAAATAAAGCAGTAATTTTGTATCGTCTTTATGAGACAATCGGGCGTTTAGCTCAGCTGGTTCAGAGCATCTGCCTTACAAGCAGAGGGTCGGCGGTTCGAATCCGTCAACGCCCACAAAAAATTCAAGACTTCTACAATCATCGGTAGAAGTCTTTTTTATTTATCAATCCTCGCTCAAAAATGAAGCAATCAATCATAATCGAAAACATACAACGCAAACTCGGCATTCCGGCTCTAAACGAAATGCAACAACAAGTGGCTAAGGTCAATGGAAATGAACTAATCATCATCTCCCCCACCGGATCAGGAAAAACAGTTGCGTTCTCAATTCCATTGTTACGCAACCTTATTGAACCAATAGGCAAACCACAAGGTATAATCATCGCGCCATCACGCGAACTCGTCAGCCAGATCGCCGAGGTCATACGCCCCATTGCAATAGGCTACAAAACCGTGGCATTTTATGGTGGACACTCAATGACCGATGAGACCAACTCGCTCTCATCTCCACCCGACATCATCGTTGCGACCCCCGGACGATTGCTCGACCACATAAACCGTGGCAACCTCGACCTATCGGGAGTGCGCACACTTATATTTGATGAATACGATAAGGCTCTCGACCTGGGATTTCACGATGAGATGAGACGCATTGTGCGCAACATCAAACGTTATAGCCTAACAATCCTAACTTCGGCAACCACCCTCTCAGAGCTACCCGACTTTCTGAAATTAAAAAAACCGATAACACTCAACTTCTCGACAAAAAGCGATGCGCCAAGAAAGCGCACTCGCATCGCTCGCATTACAAGTCCCGAAAAAGACAAATTAGACACATTACACAAATTACTGCAATCGCTATCAAATGGCAAGCATATCATATTTGTAAATCATCGAGAAAGCGCCGAGCGAGTTCATAATCACCTGCGAAAACTGAAATATCCGGTAGGACTATATCATGGTGGGCTTGAACAAATAGACCGAGAAAAAGCAATTGACCTGCTCAACAACGGAACGACACCATTATTGGTTTCAACCGACCTCGCTTCACGCGGACTCGACATCGAAATGGTGCAATCGGTAATACACTATCATCTTCCACCTACAGCAGAAAGTTGGACACACCGCAACGGACGCACCGCACGCATTGATGCGACAGGAGAGGTTTATACAATCATTGCCGAAGATGAAAACGTTGCCAACTATATAAATTGGGATTTTGACTACACCCCCTCAGAAAAAAACGACAATCCCATAAAATCAGAAACCGCGACAATACATTTCAATGCCGGAAAAAAAGAAAAAATCTCACGTGGTGACATCGTCGGTTTTCTCGTCAACAAAGGAGCTCTGGAAAGCCAACAGATTGGAAAAATAGTTGTAAAAGACCATTGCGCCCTTGTTGCCATCCCCGCTCAATCACTCAACGAAGTTTTAAATCGCATCACAACAGAAAAGATAAAAAACAAGCGAGTCAGGATAACAGCAATCAAATAGTGATAAATCAATAATGAATTGAAGAAAAAAATCATTAAACTTTCATTCTTATCAAAATAAATCACTAAATTTGCATTGTTATATTGTCCACACTATGGATTATTGAAAAATTAATTATATAAATCGATTTATAAAATAAAAAGTATTATGTCTAAAGTTACAGTTGTAGGCGCCGGTAATGTAGGCGCAACTTGTGCAAATGTATTGGTAACAACAGGTGTTGCTGATGAAGTAGTATTGATTGACATCAAAGAAGGTCTTTCAGAAGGTAAAGCAATGGATATCATGCAAACCGCAAATATCCTCAACATCAACACTCGTCTCGTAGGTGTAACCAACGACTACGAAAAAACCGCTGACAGCGACGTTGTTGTAATCACTTCAGGTATTCCCCGCAAACCCGGTATGACTCGCGAAGAACTTATCGGCGTAAACGCAGGTATCGTAAAATCAGTTACTGACAGCGTATTGAAATACTCTCCCAACGCAGTTATCGTGTGCGTATCTAACCCAATGGATACTATGACCTACCTCATCCACAAGACAAGCGGTCTTCCCAAAAATCGCATCATCGGTATGGGTGGAGCACTCGACAGCGCTCGTTTCAAATTCTACCTCAGCCAAGCGCTCAACGCCAACCCCAATGAGATTGAAGGTATGGTAATCGGCGGACACGGTGACACCACTATGATTCCTTTAACTCGTTTCGCTGCTTATCGCGGCGTTCCCGCTTCTACCCTTCTTGAAGCTGACACTCTCGCGAAAGTTGCCGCTGACACAATGGTAGGTGGCGCAACCCTTACCGGTCTTCTTGGCACTTCAGCTTGGTATGCTCCAGGCGCTGCTGCTGCTCAAGTTGCTGCAGCTGTTATCCACGACCAAAAGAAAATGATTCCTTGTAGCGCAATGCTTGAAGGCGAATATGGCGAAAGCGACATCTGCATCGGCGTTCCTTGTATCCTTGGCAAAAGCGGCATCGAAAAAATCGTTGAATTTGAACTCAACGCTGAAGAAAAAGAACTCTTCGCAAAGAGTGCAGCTGCCGTACGCAACACAAACGCAGCGCTCAACGCATAATTTTTAATTAAAATAACATCAAGAAGCAGAACCTATACCAACTCTATGAGGCAATAGCGTTTTGCTTCTTTTGTTTAACCATTAAATCGACACAAGACAATGAAAAAAATTCTTTTTATTCTTGCCGCTGTAACTATTTGCACAGGCATGACATTAACCAGCTGTGGGAGCAAAAGCAACTCTGAAGACAACAAAGAAACTAAAGAATGTCCACACGACAAAAAAAACTGTGGCAGCCATGAAGATTGCGGCAATTACGACTTCTGCCCCGAAGGGGTAAAAAATGGTCACCATAACTGCGATGGACACAACCACCATGGTTGTGATGGGCACAATCACGAAGGCAATCACGAATGCACAGGACTCAATCACGAATGTGAAAATCATAGCGCAAACGCAACAACAGGCGTAATCGAAGTAACAAACAACGATTTCACGCCCAAATCCGGTGTTGTATCGGTACTTGATTTCACCGCTACATGGTGTGGTCCTTGCCAACAATTAAAACCGCTCTACAAAGAAGCAGCGAAATTATATGCCGGCAAAGCCGAGTTTTACTCAATTGATGTTGACGCAAATGAAGAATTAGCAAATCAATACGGCATCGAAGCTATGCCTACAATCATTATCATCGACGCAAATGGGAAAAAGACAACAAATGTAGGCCTTGTCGATCTCAACGCTCTAAAATCAATGATTGACGCAGCTTTATAATCCACAATCAACATATCAGAGATAAAAGGTGCTCAGACGAGCGCCTTTTATTGTTATAAAACCGCCAAATATCGCATTTTATACCTATTGAGTCAAGCATTATGAATTAAAATTGCTACCTTTGCACCATGAAAGATTTTTTTAAGATATTAAGGCGATTTGTCGCTCCCTACAAGAAATACATAGCGCTAAATATCATTTTCAATATCTTAGCGGCATTTCTGACACTATTCTCGTTTGCTATCATTGTCCCAATTTTGGAGATGTTGTTTGAAATCAAACAAGCCACTTATACTTTTATGCCATGGGATAGCGGTAGCGCCAAAGACGTAATCATCAATAATTTTTATTACTACACTCAGGAGATATTATCTCAACATGGCGCATCGTTTACTCTTGCCATGCTGGCTGTGGCACTGGTAATTATGACACTACTCAAGACCGGTGCGACATATCTCAGTTCTTACTTCATCGTCCCATTACGTTCGGGCGTGGTGCGAGACTTGCGTAATTGCGTATATGACAAAATAGTGTCACTCCCTATCGCGTTCTTCACTTCAGAACGCAAAGGCGATGTGATAGCACGAATGAGTGGTGATGTCACCGAAGTGGAAAACTCTATCATGGCTTCGCTCGATATGATGTTTAAAAACCCGGTGATGATTATCGTGTGCTTGGCAATGATGCTTATGGTTTCATGGCAATTGACAGCATTTGTACTGATACTACTCCCCATAGCCGGTTACGTGATGGGAAAAGTGGGCAAACGACTTAAACGCAAATCTCTTGAAGGACAAAATCAAGTGGGACTCATCATGTCGTTCCTTGAAGAGACACTCGGAGGCCTACGCATCATTAAAGCATTCAATGCCGAAGACAAAGTGAAGAAAAGATTTCACGACGGCACACAAAAGTTCTACAATATCTCCAACAATGTGGCACGTCGTCAATCATTGGCACACCCCATGAGCGAGCTCCTTGGCACTACAGCCATTGCCATCGTTTTGTGGTTTGGCGGCACACTCATCCTTGGAGGGTATTCCGACATCAATGCTGCAGGCTTCATCTATTATATGGTGATTTTCTATAGCATCATCAACCCCGCCAAAGACTTATCGAAAGCGATGTATGCAATACAAAAAGGGCTTGCGTCAATGGAACGCGTCGATAAAATTCTCGGTAGCGACAACCCAATTAAAGACCCCAAATCGCCCAAAATGATCACAGAATTTAAGGGTGATATCGAATATCGCAATGTAACGTTCAGCTATGGCAACACCCCTGTAATACGCAATATTGACCTCAAAATCCCAGCCGGAGCCACAATCGCATTAGTAGGTCAATCAGGCTCAGGCAAGTCAACAATGGCCGACCTTCTTCCTCGCTTTTACGACGTTGATTCAGGAGGAATTTATATCGATGGAGTAAACATTAAAGACCTCAAAGTCTATGATTTAAGAGCCCTGATGGGAAATGTGAACCAAGAAGCGATATTATTTAATGACACTTTCTATAACAATATCACATTTGGTGTGAAAGATGCTTCAATGGAACAAGTTGTTGAAGCCGCCAAAATTGCCAATGCCCATGAATTTATCAGCGCATCGGAAGATGGATACAACACTAATATCGGCGACCGGGGATGCAAACTTTCCGGCGGACAACGACAACGAGTATCAATCGCTCGCGCCATACTCAAAAATCCACCTATCCTCATTCTTGACGAAGCGACATCGGCACTCGACTCCGAGAGCGAGAAACTTGTTCAACAAGCCCTCGACCGCCTAATGAAAGATCGCACCACACTCGTGATTGCACACCGCCTATCTACAATCAAGAACGCCGATATGATATGCGTAATGCACGAAGGTCAAATCGTTGAGAGCGGAACCCACGATGAACTAATCGCACTTAATCGCTTTTACAAACGATTGGTTGACATGCAAAAGTTCTAATCGTATGCAATTATGCTAATTATTAAAAAATGATAGGTTAAAATTATGGCTATTTGAAAAAAAAGTGCGATATTTGCAGTTGCAAATTTGGTCAGCACGCCATTTTTAAGCATAACCATTTAGAAATCAACGAATTTAATAACAATATAAAGAATAACAAAAATGACTAAAGCAGACATTGTAAGCGAAATTTCAAAAACCACCGGCATCGAAAAAGCTAATGTTCTTGAAACTATCGAAAAATTCATGGAAGTTGTTAAAGACTCTCTCGCTAACGGCGAAAACGTATATTTGAGAGGTTTCGGTAGCTTCATCGTGAAAGTTCGCTCTGAAAAAACAGCTCGCAACATCTCTAAAAACACCACTATCATCATCCCCGAACACAAAATCCCAGCGTTCAAACCCGCAAAAGTGTTCATGGAAGAAGTTAAAGGTTAATTTAGAACCCCATATTTCGAGACAATTAATCCTATTTTCTAACATATAAAATTTAGCGTAAAATGCCAAGCGGAAAGAAAAGAAAAGGCCACAAGATGGCAACTCACAAGCGCAAAAAACGTCTAAGAAAGAACCGTCACAAAAAGAAATAAGGCGACTGCTTCTTTCTTGTGAGAACACTATACGGAGAACAAACTTGATGCGGTATTCTTATTTTAAATAACCCGGTTAAGTTTGTTCTTTGTGTTAGTTAAAGAAATCACAAAACATTAATTAATTTATGTACACGACCGTCGTGACAGCCTTTGCCACACGAGAGTGTAGTTATCTAAGAGAATGACAAGTGAACTTATTGTAGATGTACAACCCAACGAGGTGTCAATCGCCTTATTGGAAGATTCCCGACTTGTTTCACTACAAAAAGAGTCGAGAAATCTTGCCTATGGCGTTGGCGATATTTACTTGGCAAAAGTAAAAAAGCTGATGCCCGGACTTAACGCCGCGTTTATCAACGTGGGCTACGAGAAAGACGCTTTTCTTCATTACTTAGATCTTGGTCCCCATTTCTCATCTTACAACACCTACATCCAACAAGCCCTTGAGGACAAAAAACGCATTCCCGCCATCCCCAAAAGCAAACTTAGCACAGAAATAACAAAGCAAGGAGTTATTAGCGATGTGCTAACAGCAGGGCAGGAATTAATGGTGCAAATCGTCAAAGAGCCAATCTCGTCAAAAGGTCCAAGACTCACAACCGAAATCACCTTTACCGGCAGATATTTGGTATTAATCCCATTTTGCGACAAAATATCCATATCGCAAAAAATCAAATCGACCGAAGAGAAACTAAGATTGCGCCAACTCATCGAAAGCATCAAACCCAAGAACTTTGGAGTAATCATTCGCACATCGGCCGAAGGCAAACGCGTAGCCGAGTTAAATCATGAGCTCAAAACGCTTCTTAAATGTTGGGAAGACACAGTGGCAAAAGCTCAAAAAGCCACAGCGCCCCAACTCATTTTTGAAGAAGAGAGTCGCATCGTAAGTGTATTAAGAGATATTTTCAGCCCCACCTTTGAGAGCATTCAGGTAAACGATGCCGAGGTACATTCACAGATTGAGAAGTATGTCAATCTAATCGCTCCTGAGCGTAAAGATATAGTAACCCTTTACGACAAAGACGAGCCTATATTTGACCACTTCAACATCACCAAGCAGATTAAATCCTCTTTTGGCAAAACCGTATCATTTAAATCAGGAGCCTATATAATAATTGAACACACCGAAGCCTTACACGTCATTGACGTAAACTCAGGCAATCGCACCAAGGCATCCAATGATCAAGAAAGCAACGCCTTAGAGGTAAACATGCGAGCAGCCGACGAAATCGCACGACAACTACGACTACGCGACATGGGCGGTATTATCGTCATTGACTTCATCGACATGAACAAAGCTGAGCACCGACAAAAACTCTATGAACACATGAAAGAGTTGATGGCAAACGACAGAGCCCGTCACAACATTCTACAGCTCAGCAAATTTGGATTGATGCAGATTACACGCCAACGCGTACGCCCGGCACTCGACATCACAACAACAGAGAGCTGTCCATCTTGCATGGGCAAAGGAGAAATTCAGCCCTCACTATTGTTTACCGACACCCTGAAAGAAAAAATCGATTATCTAATCGATAATTTACACAAAAAAAGGTTTATCATGTATGTACATCCATACGTTGATGCATACCTTAAAAAAGGCATTTTGTCAATCTATCGCAGATGGAGATTGAAACGAGGGTTCAAATTCCGTATTATGCCCGACCAATCTCTCGCATATCTTCAATATAAAGTATTGGACAAAAAGCACAATGAGATAAACCTCAAAGAGGGAGAAGACTTAGACTTGTCTCCTATCAAGTCAAAAGGAAAAACCAAGAATAAGTGATAGGGAATAAGCATCCCACGATTATCCCAAATCGGATAAAATCACACAACAGCCTGCCACTCTCCATGATTGACAGGCTATTTCTTTTCATAATTTTCACAAATCTTGTGGAATTTGAACATATTCTCACAAAAAAATCGTAACTTTGCAACTCGAAAAAATTGAGCCCGAATCCGGCGACACATTTTGCCTTCCGAATCCGGACCAACACATAGGTACAATTAATTAGTTTTATGTTTTTATGAAATTATCAGGTTCAATTGATTTCCGACCCAAATTACTCTCTTCTCTCAGACACTACTCAATGTCACGCTTCAAAGACGATCTCATTGCCGGGATTGTTGTTGGCATTGTAGCTTTGCCATTAGCTATCGCATTCGGTATCGCCTCTGGCGTCACGCCAACCGTCGGGCTTATCACCGCCATCATCGGAGGTTTTGTCGTGTCGGCTTGTGGTGGCAACTCCGTACAGATCGGCGGTCCAACCGGAGCTTTTATCGTAATCGTTTACAACATCATCGCAATGTATGGACTGCAAGGATTGGCGATAGCCACGTTTATTGCGGGATTGCTACTCATTGCAATGGGATTGTTTCATCTCGGCACAGTGATAAAATTCATCCCCTATCCTATTGTTGTAGGGTTCACTGCCGGTATCGCGTTAACGATATTCTCAACACAGATAAACGACTTCTTAGGGCTTGGTCTCAGCAACGTCCCAAGTGAGTTTATCCCTAAATGGGGGGTATATTTCCAAAACCTCGGCAACATCGACCTTGCCACTCTGGGAGTAGGGTTATTATCACTCTTTATAATCATCTTCACTCCACGCATCTCGAAAAAGCTCCCCGGTGCATTGATAGCAATCATCATAGTAACCGTCATTGTATATATCTTAAAAGAAGTGTGTGGCGTAATCAATGTAGATACAATCGGCGACCGCTTTGGAGAACTATCTACCGACATCCCTACGCCTCATGGTTTTGACCTATCAATGGGCGATATCAACCAACTAATGTCATCGGCATTTACAATCGCGGTATTGTGTGCTATCGAGTCATTACTTTCGGCGACTGTTGCCGATGGTGTTACCGGTTCCCACACCAATAGCAACACCGAGCTTATAGGGCAAGGTCTTGCCAACGTTGCAGTCCCATTCTTCGGTGGCATTCCGGTAACCGGAGCAATCGCACGCACCATGACAAATATCACCAACGGAGGTCGCACTCCTGTTGCAGGTATCATTCACACTATCGTATTGCTCCTCATTTTCTTATTCCTCATGCCATTGATCAGCTACGTGCCAATGTCGTGCCTTGCAGCCGTTCTTGTTGTCGTAGCATATAACATGAGTGGATGGCGCACCGTTGTAGGGATCTTCAAAGCCCCGAAGAGCGATATATCAGTACTGCTCGTCACGTTCTTTCTCACTGTTATATTTGACCTCACAATCGCCATAGAAATAGGAATTCTACTCGCCGTGGTATTGTTCTTGCGTCGCGTGATGGAGAATACTCAAATCAAAGTTTATAGCGACCAACTTGACATCGCCGAAGGCACCGACATCGACAATCATGAAGTACTTGATGTTGCTAAAGGAGTTGAAGTTTACGAAATTGACGGACCATTCTTCTTTGGTGTTGCCACAAAGTTTGACGAAATGATGCGCAGCACCCAAAGCGAAAAACCAATCGTTCGCATTATACGCATGCGCAAAGTGCCATTTATTGACTCTACAGGTTTACACAACCTTGAGATACTCATCAATTCATCACAACGCGACAACATACATATAGTATTGTCGGGAGTAAACGAGAATGTGCGTAACGTACTCCATAACGCCAACATTGACAAGCTCATAGGCGAAGACCACATTTGCGACCATATTACAAAGGCGATAGCAATGGCAAATGCCGTAGTAACTCACAATAATGGACAATGAGATTGAAGTTTTGTCGAATGTTAAATGTTAAAAAATAGCGTTAAAGACCGCATAAACAAAGCAATTTGCAAAATACATCAAAAAAACCGCAAAAAAAAATATAAGAAATGTTTGTCAGTTCAAATTTATGTAGTAATTTTGTAGCGTTTTTGAAAAGAAATAATTTATTGTTTTATTATTTAATCTAAAAAAGAAATGAAAAAGTTAGTTTTATTAGTTGCTGTTGTATTCAGCGTAGGTTTCGGTGGTTCAGTATTGTTCTCTTCTTGCGGTAACGATTCTTCTGCTGATTCTTCTGCTGCTCCTGTAGTTGAAGAAACTGTAGTTGAAGAAGTTGTTGAAGTAGTTGTTGACTCTGCTGCTGATTCTGCTGTAGTTGCTGAATAATTAATAGCACAATTTTAACAGCGAAAAGAAATTAGTTGGACACCAAGTGCCCAACTTTTTCTTTTTATACCTATCTCTATTTTTATTTCTTTACTTTATCTTTTTAATCTTTCCTCCAAATTCAGTATCTTTGCGTGATGCCGGCAATGAAAAAGCTAAAAAAATATCAGTTTTTTATTCTCGCAATGGTCATAATACTTGCGGGGAGTGCTTGTTGGCAACTGATTGCATCGCCCTATTCCGACGACTTCGCATATATGCAGATTGCCCTTGACGATGAAGTCGGTGCATTTTGGACCGGTTTTGGCGACAAACTCGAAACATTTGACGACGCAATCAGGTCATCAATAAACCATTACCACAACGTAAACAGCCGGCTCTCCAACATCCTTTGCATCTTCTCGATGCTACTACCATCGTGGGTTCCAGATCTACTTCATGCGATAATGATTACCTCGATGATGATTCTCATATTGTTGTGTATAAATGGGCAGAAGGCGTTACAATCGCCTATTTTGGTCGCATTGGTCTCATTATCGATGTGGATTATATTGCCATGGCACGATAATATGGTATCGAGCGACTTCCTATTCAACTATGCATGGACAACGGTCATGACATTGTCATTATTGCTAATTTTTAAGCAGAACAATCTAAGTAATAGGCAATTAACAGGAGCTTGCATATTGGCATTCCTCACAGCTTGGATGCATGAAGGCTTTACTATTCCCACCGGGATTGCATGTATCACCATACTAATAATCGACAAGGACAACCGCCGACAGCGCATGGTATTACTTGGAGCATTAGCACTCGGCGCTTTGCTCTGCGCCGGCCCAGGCACGATTGGCCGTTTCTTTGAGCATTCAGAGCAACACCAATCAGTGAGTATGACATATTATATCACTCGATATCTCAGCCAATTTACTATCCTATGGATATATCTCTTTTTGCTCGGCACAATAGCATTTAAACAAGGATTTAAAACTGTTGTTTCATTATTACTAGAGCATTCGCCCTACATACTTGGCGCTGCGACATCATTTGCTATTTCTATAATGGCGTCAATGGGAAATAGAGCTTTGTGGATCGCACTGATTTTCATAACAATAATTACTTACAAAACACTTCCTATCGCATTTCCAAACTTCCCAAAACAGACAAAACAACTACTCGCAGTCATACTCCTAACTTTAACAACGTCATTCCTCGCCGGACTATGCTATTGGCAAAATATCATATCAAGCCAACAACGCATTATGCTCAAGGAACTTATTGCGAGCGATAGTCCATGCATATTCGTCGATTTGACATCTCCTCAACAAATTCCATGGTGGACAATGGCAATACCTCGCCAATACTGCTATGACTCAAATATGGCAATCTTGACCATATCGTCATACGCCAACAAGACTACTCATGCGGTTTTCGCGCCGGCACGTTTCAAAGATCTTGATTTTGAGCAATGGGATAAAATTCCAGGCGACAATCCCTTCAGAGGTCAATATCCGCTCCTATGCACCACCGACAGCCTCATATCGCAAGTAAAACTCACAGTAGGCAAGCCATTACCGGCAATGTCACCAATTGATAGATTCTTGGCGTCAATATCAAGTGGAGAAACCGCGGAACGCACAATCAAAGCATACCCATATCAGACGTTTGACGCTAAAGGTAATCGCATCTACGTTTATCTGCTTGAAAGCGCAGGACGCACAATCTCCAATCGAGAGATACTAAAAATAGATGTTGTCAAATAACCATGCACCATGAAAAAACTTTTCAAATCATCATATACTCCTATCACAATTTTGCTAATCGCCATTGCGATTGCTGCCTCAGCATGGCAATATAGTGGTGTTGAATGGGTCGATGACCTGCAATACAAACGCATGCCCGGAGAAGGGATTGAGTTTTGGTACAACGAGGGACCTTTTATCGAGACATTTGGCGATGCTTGTGAAGCTGTATATTACCACCACACAATGGTGACAAGTCGTCTGCCAAACTATGTCCAATGCTTTACCAACTTAATTCCTAATATAGTCACCGACATCGCCCATGGTTTAATGATTGCAATACTTGTATTGATGACAATTGTTACAATCGGGGGACGCAAGACGCTGAAATCGCCCTTGCTTGCGGGAGTAACCGCATTGGCAATTTGGGTCCTACTGCCATGGTATGACAACATGCTGTCGAGCGATTTTTTGTTTAACTATGTGTGGGTTTCTGTTGCGTGCCTATTCTTCATCAGGTTATTATACTCCGACAACATAATCCCTGCCCGATTGCGACACTCTCAATGGCTGATAGCCTTTATAACCGGGACAATGCATGAGGGATTCACCTTTCCCATTGTCACGGGGGCGACAATGCTGATATTGCTCGACAAGACCGATCGGAGGCGACGCATTTTGCTTACTACCCTACTCGCCTTAGGCGCGGCATTTTGCTTCTTCACCCCTGGCATTTTTGCTCGACTGCAAAATCATGTAGTAGAGCAATCTAACGGTTCACCACTACACGTTTTCGCCATAAGCCTAACTCAGATATACTCCATCTATATTCTTGCAATAGTTTCTATTATCGCCATTTTTACAAATGGTTGGAAATATGTAATAAAATTCTTCAAAAAAGAGATTGTGCTGACTATCGCGATGATTGCCGCATATATCATCGCCATTGTTAGCGGCACAGTTCATCGCGGGCTGTGGTTTGTCGAACTTATAGGGATAATCCTAACATTAAAAATACTTGTTACAACATATCAATGGTGGCGACGACCTCATCTTATAATAGGCACTCTGTCTGCCACAGTGATGTTAGCGTCTCTAATCGGCACAACTATTTGGCAAACACGTTTTTCAGCCGAAATAAGAGAGATGTACCGGCAAGTAGAAACAACCAATCGTCCGGTAGCCTATATCGACCTTATCAATCCAGGTGACGCCCCATGGTGGACATTTAACGTGCCTCAATCCATCGCATCGGCCTACGGAAATCGTTGCTACAGCTACCACTATGGATATATCAAGGAGCAAAACATCCTCATACTACCCACACGCTACAAACATCTACCTATTGAGGAATGGGATAAAATCCCCGGCACAGCCGAAGCTATGGGACAATTCCCCTATTATATCACGACCAAGCCTACTGACGGAAAGCTGACAATCTCTACCGGCGATGCAATGGCGGCAAGCAGCCCGACCGACCGCCTGCTAAACCTCTTTATCGGCAAAAATTCCGCAAAAAAAGAAATTCCTATGCAACGCTACTATTGGGGATATGCAACCGACAATGGAGACACACTCTATTGCCACAACATCAACCAAATGGGACGCACGATGCGCCACCGCAAAGTCATAGCAATCGATCTATAATTTATAATCCACATTATTATAGTGTTCCGAGAAGGAATACTGAGTTTTTTTGTGAGACAAAGATAGGAGAAACTTCAACATATCTTCAAATAAATGACTAACTTTGTGGTGATGAAACTCAAAACGGCAGTCATATTATTATGCTTAGTCACACTGCTTGCGGCATGTGGCGGAGCTATGCGCTATGAGGCGGAGCTTGACCGGGCAGAGGCGTTGATGGAGGAGCGTCCCGACTCGGCGTTGGCAGTACTTGAGAGCGTCAAATCTGCCGATATCGCCTCGATTGAGAGCGAAGAGGAGCGCGCCCGTTTCGCTCTGCTATATTCCCAAGCATTAGACAAAAATTACATCGACCTGACCACCGACTCGATTATATCTATCGCCGTAGAATACTATAACAATAACGGCACTCCATATCAGCAATTCCTATCCTTATTTTATCTCGGTCGCGTAAATGAAAACGCAAAAAACTATTTAAACGCGATGCGATGTTATCTAAAAG
>JAFQKI010000012.1 GCA_017396945.1 Muribaculaceae bacterium
GGGGCTTAAAGTTGCGTTTGTAACGGCACCACCGTCGGGTAGAGTCACTTTGTCGATAGACTCAACCGAAAGCAATTGAGCGTAGCTCAACACGCCTGAGCACAACAGAAAAGCCGAGATAAAGAACTTTTTCATGATGTTTTTAAGTTATTAAATGAATAAAAATGGTTAGTAAATAAAATTGAGTAAAGGTAAAAATAAATTTTTATAAAATTATGCAATAATGTGTGTTTTTGTAAGATTTAACGAAAAATTGTGGGTAATAGAACCAATTGTAACGATAAATGAGTTACAATTGGCATAGTTAAGTTTTATTTATAGCAATAATAAAGGAGGCGACATCGCCTCCTTTATTATTTTAAGATACGTCAGTGTTTGATTTTGGTTGTTCAGTGGGAGCTTTTTTGTAGAGACTCAATGCCTCCTCAAGGTTTTTGGTGATGATTGCTCGCAATTCAGGTGGCTCGATTACTTGCACTGCGGGGCCATAGGAGAGGAGTTCTTGGACGAAGTCGTTGGTGATGCGCAGTTTGTAGGAAAACACCGAGTAGGTGTCGTGTATCATCTCGTGTTGAGAGTGATGTAACGGCAAAGCACGGAAGTATTTGGCTTGTTGGTTAGTGGTCTTTATCATGATGTGTTTTGCCTCTCCATGGGAGAACATTATGCCGAAACTGTCGCGGAAATATGCCTCGGCGTCAAAATGTTCGGGCATTGTAAATGTGTCACTTTCAAGCGTGACATCATGCATGCGGTCGAGTGCATAGGTCTTTATGGTATTTTCCTTGACGTTGCGTCCGGTAATATACCATCGTTGCTTGAAAATTTTCAAGAAGTAAGGTTCAATAACAACATTGGGAGTAGCGGTGCTGCGAGAAAACGGTTGATAAGTAAATCGGAGCGGGTGAAACTCTTTAAGGGCATCGATGACCACAGCCAGGTATTGTCGTGCCGAGGGAACATCTTCTATGAAAATGCGATTGGCAACATCTCGCGAACCACTGAGTATGTTGTTCATTGCAGTGGTGTTTAACAACCAATTTGTCATGCTTTCACATTGCGCGTCATCCTGTTTTATAGAGTACTCAAACGTTGAGTTGTTACACTCGATCGTTATTTGAAAAAGTTCCTCAATCGCCATTCTATAACTATAGAATGTACGTCGAGCCAATGGCTCGCCATTGGAGAACGGACTGCGTTTCCATCGGGCATTCAGCTCCTCGCGAGTTATTTTGCCATAACGCCTTATGGTATCGACAATCCAGATATAACGATTAAACAAATCTTTAGACATTTTTGGACGAGAATTATAATGTTACTAATTTTTTTTAGAAGAGAACATCAACAGACCTACCATAGTGAAGAGGGCGTTGATGATGAGTAGTTCAAAGCTTGTCTCATAATTGAAGAAGTGTTTGAGCGCATATTGTGCTACCCAAGAAAGTGCCGGAGCTGCGATGCAGGCAATGGGGATAAAGCAGTCGCGCACGTTGCGACCACAGAACATGCCAAATACAAACAAACCGAGTATCGGACCATAAGTGTAAGAAGCCAATGTGTAAACGGCACTGATGGCGTCTTGGTCACTGAGATAGTAGAACGCGATGATAACTAAACCCATGATTGCTGACATGGCAACGTGTACTCCTTTGCGCACTTTGGTCAGGCGGTTGTCGTCATAACGCTTTTGCCCATCGAGAATGTCAACGGTGAATGAAGTGGTTAGAGATGTTAACGCCGAACCGGCGGCTGAATATGCGGCAGAGATGAGACCGAGTACAAAAAGTATTCCTACAATAATAGGCATCCCCGAAGATGTTGCCACGATACCGAAGATGTCGTCGGTCTTCTCAGGCATCGCAATGTTGTTGTGGTTCATGTACATAACCAAGAGCGTACCGAGAATGAGGAATAACGCAATTACAAAAAATTGCATTACTCCGCTCACAATCATGTTTTTTTGAGACTCTTTTGAGTCTTTGCAAGCGAGGTTGCGTTGCATCATATCTTGGTCGAGACCGGTTGTGGCGATTACCATAAATATCCCGGCAAGGAATTGCTTCCAGAAATAGGTTCCGGCTTTGGGGTCATCAAAGAAAAATACTTGCGAAGTGCTGTCGCTCGAAACAGCGGCAACAAGTTGGGAGAAGTCAAAGCCGAGGTTGCCGGCGATGAAGCAGATGCAAAGTATCACTGAGAAGATGAGACAGAAACTCTTAAGGGTATCGGTCCAGATGAGGGTTTTTACACCGCCTTGCTTGGTGTATAGCCAGATGAGGGCGATTGTGATAACCACATTAACGGCAAATGGTACACCCCATGGCCCGAAAACGAGTGATTGAAGCACGACGCAAACGACCAAGAAACGCACTGAGGCTCCAAGCATTTTGGATACGAAGAAAAACCATGCGCCTGTGCGATAGGTTGATACCCCGAAACGTTCTTCGAGATAGCCGTATATGGATACAAGATTGCGTTTATAGAACATTGGCACAAGAACGTAGGCAATGAGAAAGTAACCTACGATAAAACCAAGGCACATCTGCAAGTAGGAGTAACCTTTGCCAACCACCATGCCGGGCACTGAAATGAATGTAACCCCCGAAATGGCAGCACCGATCATGGCAAATGATACAAGCGCCCAAGGAGCCTTGCGGTCGCCGGTAAAGAATGTCGCATTATCAGACTTGCGAGAAGCGAAATAAGAGATTAAAAGCAATAGGCAGAAATAGCCTATGATTGTGCATATTACGATTGCTGGAGTCATGATTTGTGTATCAATTATTTTGGTTATTATTCGGCATAAAGAAGATAGGGGCGGCGTTGCTCTTTAAATCGAACGACATCGTCGGTCCAAGTTGCTTTTATCTCGGTAGCGGTGGCTCCGGCGGCAATCATGTTGCGCACGTTGCTGTCGCCGATGAGTTTTTCAAAGAAAACCTCGTGACCGGCATATTTGTATCCGTTGTCAAAAAACTTGTCGATTGACAGGTTGAGGTGTCGGTAAGCATCAATGAGATACTCAAGATTTACACCGCCGGCGATAATATCTTCATCATCAAGGTTGCGCAAGTCGCGACCTTGACACAATTGGTCGAGTAGTGGCGGATTTTTAGCCCCCTCAACACTGCGAGGAGTAAATGAGAAATCACATCCGGTCATGTCGGGGTGTCCGTATATCTCAAAAGGCGCGTCGGTACCACGACCAAGGCTTACGGCAGTTCCCTCAAAGTAACATATTGAAGGATAGAGATATATTGATTTCATTGTGCGCAAGTTGGGTGATGGCGCAATGGGGAGAATATAGCGAGTTTGATGTGTGTAATTGAGACAGGGGATAACGGTCAGTTCCACTGTTTTGTCATCTTTTAGCCACCCTTCACCATTGCACATAAGTGCGAGTTCGCCAAGAGTCATGCCATGAACGATAGGAATGGGGAGACGTCCTACGCCCGATTGTAATTTCATGTCAAGGATAGGTCCGTCAACATACATACCATTGGGGTTGGGGCGGTCAAGCACTACAAATGATTTTCCATATGCAATGGCTGCGTTCATCAAATCAACCATTGAGCAATAGTAGGTGTAGTAACGCAACCCAACGTCTTGAATATCAACAACGATAACGTCGATGTTGTCCATCACGTTTTTGGCGGGCATACGTTCCTTGCCGTCATAGAGCGATGCGATGGGGATGCCTGTAACTGGATCGACCGAACTACTTACATGTTCACCGGCATCGGCTTTG
The DNA here is from genome assembly GCA_017396945.1 of Muribaculaceae bacterium. Classification (GTDB taxonomy): domain Bacteria; phylum Bacteroidota; class Bacteroidia; order Bacteroidales; family Muribaculaceae; genus RGIG4079. The sequence goes on from JAFQKI010000012.1 coordinate 3,749, forward strand.
CCACGGAACCCATGTTCGGGGGAGAAAATTGTTGTCACGTTTATGCCGTTTTCAAGCATAATATCGAGAGTGTGACGATCTCCCACCATGCCTGTGTGGTTGGAAAACAATGCCACTTTCTTGTTGGCAAGAAGAAGGATATATTTATCTACTTGTTGAGCGCCTACGATTACGTCTTGCGCCTTAATTGTTGAGTTACACAGTAAAATAGCCAAAAAGGCGATTGCCGAATATAGATATTTCATAAGGTTGATATTTTAATTAAAACACGGTGTAAAGATAGTAAAAAATGGGCAACAATGGCACAAAACGTCGGCATATAAACGTTAGATATTGTTAATGCTAATGAGGATTATGCGTTTTTTATGCCATTATACAAAGGGGAGAGGTGTTAGATATAATTGTAATGGAGGAGGTTGCGGAGCTGATACTGACGGCTCGCAACCTCTTTTTTAGTAAAACCGTGTGATTGGCAATCAGGTGGTCATGAAAGAGTGATGTAAAGTTGGGTGAAAAAGTCGATAATAGTTTACAAAGGTGGTGATATTTTTGATATTAGCGGGTTTTTGCGTAATTTTGCAAGATAATTATTAAAGGAATAAATGGATAGCAACGAAACACCTGTCAAGCCTACCGTTCTTGATTATGACGACATTGCCAAGATGGTGCCAAAACTTCAAGGCAAAAAGAAATTTGTGAATGGATTGCTTAAATTCTTGTCGGTTGACAAGGTAAATAAACTGCACTCCGATAATTGTCACACTCCGGGGCATGAGTTCACCAATGGATTATTGCGTGACTTGGATATAAAACTCAAAATAGACAACGAGGAGGTGTTGAACAATCTTCCGGAGGGAGCGTTTATCACAGTGAGCAATCACCCGTTTGGGGCTCTCGATGGCATTTCGTTGATTAATGTCGTCGGAAACCGTCGCCCTGAGTTTAAAGTGATGGTCAACATGGTATTGAACTATATTTCGGCGATGCGTCCCAATTTTATCGCCGTTGATGCGTTGGCATCAGACGATCCAAAGAAAAAAGCGGTGTCGATGAATGGTATCAAACAAGCAATCATGCACGTGCGTCGTGGAAATCCCATCGGATTTTTCCCTGCCGGAGCGGTGTCAAAGGTAAATATCAAAGGAGAATTGGAGGATCGTGATTGGCAACCTACAATCATACGCCTCATTCAGCAGATGAAAGTTCCTGTGGTCCCCATTTATTTCCATGGAAGCAATAGCTGGTGGTTTAATTTCTTGGGTGTTGTGTGCTGGCAATTACGCACATTGAGATTGCCGGCAGAGGTGTTCCGCAAAAAGGGTAAAACACTCCACATCTCAATCGGTGACCCTATCTCTGTTGAAGAGCAATTGGCTCATGCCGGCTCAGTTGAGGAACTTGGAAAATTTCTTAAAGATAAAACTTACGCTCTACGTCAATGCAAATAGATTTTACCGACATACCGCCTGAAGTGTTGCAAGCCAAGTCAAGACTTGGCATTGTGGGTAATGCGCCCGCACTCAATGCCGCTGTATCACGAGCCATACAAGTAGCACCCATCGACTTGTCGGTGTTGATTAATGGTGAGAGTGGTACCGGTAAGGAGTTTTTCCCAAAAATCATACATAATTTCAGCTCTCGCAAGCATAATAAATATATCGCAGTCAACTGTGGCGCGATACCCGAAGGGACTATCGATTCAGAGTTGTTTGGACATGAAAAAGGGGCATTTACCGGTGCGATATCGTCACGCAAAGGTTACTTTGAAGAGGCCGACGGCGGCACGATATTTCTTGATGAAGTGGCAGAATTGCCGATGACAACACAATCACGCTTATTGCGTGTGCTTGAGAGTGGTGAATTTATAAAAGTGGGCTCATCGACGGTTCAGAAGACCAATATACGCATCGTTGCGGCGACCAACGTGGATATGTTGCGAGCCGTTGAAGAGGGCAAATTCAGAGAAGACTTGTATTACCGATTGTCAACGGTGTTGATTACAATTCCGCCATTGCGCGACCGAGGGAACGACATATTGTTGCTCGCTCGCAAGTTTGCCGCTGATTTTGTCGAGAAATATCGCACTCCGGCAATCTCACTCGATGACAGCGCACGTCGATTGTTGTTGCATTACCGCTGGCCGGGGAATGTGCGTCAATTGAAAAATATCATTGAGCAGATTTCATTGTTTGAAGCTGGTAGCTTGGTTGATGATGTCGCTTTGGAAAGTTATATTCCTCGCAATGCGACAATCTATGCGCCGACGGTAACGACTCAGCATAGTCATAGCTATGAGAAAGAACGTGAATTGCTGTTTAATATGATATTCCGACTTCAACACGAGATTGAGGAGTTGAAAGCGTCGATAATTGGAAATGAAGAAATAGAGGAGAGCAAACCACTTCAAATTGAGGATGCTCCACGCTCGTTGGTGAAATTTCACCCCAAAGTGACCGATGTGGTTGGGACCCCTGTAGAGCGACAGATATATAGTGAGGTATCGGATGCCAATCCTGAGTCGTCGATGACTCTTGAGGATACCGAGCGCGAGACAATCCGGCGCTCGCTTGAACGCAATGGCGGTCGTCGCAAGGCTACTGCTCAAGAGTTGAATATATCGGAGCGCACTCTTTATCGCAAGATAAAGGAATATGGACTTGAATGACGATTGGCACAATTATGAGAAAGGTATTAAACAAAAATATATGCATCAGATTGTCGGTTGTGGCGTTATTGATGTTAGTTGCATCAAGTTGTCGCATCAGCTATAAGTTTAATGGCGCGGCGCTTGATTATAATGTTTATCACACAATCAGGGTGTCGGAATTTCCGATACGTGCGGCATTGGTTTATCCGCCATTGCAACAGACGTTTGAAAACGAACTGCTTGATTACATCACTCGCAACACCCGTTTGCAAACGGTTGACGGAGCTTCAGACCTTGAAATCGAGGGTGAAATAACCGGCTATAATTTGACTCCGCAAGCGGTAACCGAAGATGCGTACGCATCAAAAACCCGCCTAACGATTACCGTTAGGGTTAAATATACCGACACAAAGCAAGAGGGGAATGATATTGACCAAACATTCTCGGCATATCGAGATTTTGATAGTTCAGAGATGCTGACCGATGTACAAGATGAATTGTGTCAGCAGATTTCAAAAGAGCTTGTCGATTTAATTTTTAATGCAACATTAGGTAATTGGTAATGGCTGAAACTTTGGAGGAAAAATTATCGGCAATACTCGACAATCCCACACTGCCTATCGATTGTAAATGGGTAGAGGATTTGTCAAAGGATTATCCATATTTCACATTGCCCGCGACACTATTGCTTAAACGTAATGGCAGTGAGTTGACTACGGAACGGCGTGCCGAGTTAACAAGCCGTTTGGTGCTGAATGCCGCCGATAAAGAGGCGTTATTCGCATTAATCGATGAGGAGACATCTCGTTGGGTCGGATTTTATCCCGATGAAGAAAAAGTCAACATTTCGACTACCGATGCGATTGATACATTTATAAACACCTATGGAACCCCCGATCCTAAAGAGGAGGAGATGTTGACGCGATTGATTTTCAACCCGACTCCCGACTATGCCCAACTGCTTGCCGAGGAAGAGGAGAAAAACGCGCCTGCTCCTGAGGAGAGTGCAGGTAATTCTCAAGATGCGTTGATAAATGCGTTTATCTTGAAAAGCCGTGAGCAACAAGGTCATTTCCCATCGGTTGCAGAGGTGGAACCTGAGCCGGAGCAAAAAATTGTTGACAATAGTCCGGTAAATGCTCCTGAGGCGACAGATGACACGCTTTTGAGTGAAAGTTTGGCTAAAATTTACATAAAACAACGCCGATATTCCAAAGCTTTTGAAATTATTACTAATTTAAGTTTGAATTATCCGGAAAAAAGTATTTACTTTGCAGACCAATTGCGTTTTTTGAAAAAGCTAATCATAAATCAGCAATATAACACAAAAAATAACAAATAATTTTAGATATAATTATGCAAGCTCTATTTATTGTATTATCTGTAATTGTATCGGTGCTACTCATTATTGTGGTGCTTGTTCAAAAATCAAAAGGTGGTGGTTTGTCATCATCATTTGCAGGCTCAAACCAAATTATGGGAGTTCGCCGTACAACCGATTTTATCGAAAAAACAACTTGGACACTCGCCGGTATCGTGTGTGTGTTGGCAATTCTTTCGGCATTTGTGCAGCCTACTACTTCTACTGAAGATAACTTGGTTGGAACAAAAGCAGTAGAGCAAACACAACAAGCTGCGGCTCCCGTAAAATAATTTAACGGCGTAATCCAAAATGAAGAATACTCCGATAGGGGGCATCAGATAAGATGCTCCCTTTGGTTGTTTTCAAGTAACCATTAAAAAGTTTATAAAGATGTCTAAGAGTGTGATATATACTTGTACCGGCGATACCGGTTTGACCTCGCTCGTGGGTGGAAAGCGAGTGAAAAAAAACGACATACGCATAGATGCATACGGTGATGTCGATGAACTGAACTCTCAATTGGGCTATTTTGCGACCTATTCAATGCCGGCTGAATATAAGGATTTGATAATCTTTATTCAGAACAAACTGTTCAATATCGGGGCCTATCTTGCAACAGACAATCCCAACAATGAACCGACTACGGTTTATGGATTAAATGACGGAGACATTAATCGATTGGAGACTGCGATAGATGCAATTGACGCGCAATTGCCTCGCTTGTCAAATTTTGTATTGCCCGGAGGCGGACGTGCAGCAGCTACGGCTCACGTGTGTCGTTGTGTGTGTCGTCGTTGTGAGCGACGCATTATCTCACTTTCAGATGAGTCAATGATAAATCCCTTGGTTTTGAAATTTATCAATCGGTTGAGTGATTTGATGTTTGTTCTGGCGAGATTTTGCAACATAAATGAGAATGTTGACGAATTATTTTGGAATAAAAATTGTTAGTTATAAGAAAATGACTACTTTTGCTGAAATTTTCTGTAGTATTAAAAATTAAACACTGAATTTAAGATATGTATTGGACACTTGAACTCGCGTCAAAACTTGAGGACGCACCATGGCCCGCAACAAAAGAGGAATTGATCGACTATGCAATGCGTTCGGGCGCGCCACTTGAAGTCATAGAAAACCTTCAAGAAATGGAAGATGAAGGCGACATCTATGAATGTATCGAAGATATTTGGCCCGACTATCCCAGCAAAGAAGACTTCTTCTTCAACGAAGACGAGTATTAATTCACTATAATAAGTGTAACCTGCTATTTTTTACTGAATTACAATGATGACCTAACAATGTATTTCTTGTTGGGTCTTCATTTTTTATACTATTTTCTGTTCTTAGGCGACACAAGACTTGATAATTTATTTACCATTATCGCACAGCCCAAACTCAGTAATGTGGTAACAATAAAGATTATTATTGGATATCTAAATCCATATATAAAATCTTTACATAAGTAATAACAAAATATAGTATGTATAAACCACATATTCATTGAGTTTTTGCCTAAAATTATCAAACATTTATCAAGAAATGTCCACCGAGAGATTGACAAAAATAATGCGATAAATGCGATTATGTAGAATATATGAACGGCACTTGTATCAAATAAACATCGCAAAGCAACTAACAAGATTAATGCACACACCACATATATATTCCTTGATAAATACTTCTTAATTTTTAATTTTGCTTTTCTGAAAAAATCCATTTTCAGCAACATTGCACCTATTACAAACTCCCACAACAAATGGAAATATAGAAATAAATTATATATAAGATGATGCGAATACAAATACTGCGAGCCAAATCGGCTTATAATAAACGAAGTCGCAAATAATCCAAATATACAACCCAAAATCACTAATAAAGGATTAAATCTATCAACAAGTTTGAACACCCAATAAGACGATAAAACAACTAAAGAATATGGCAACAAGAACCACCATTCGCCATTATAAGTTGTGGAATATCCAGTCGCATTATAAATTAAGGTTTTAATGCTTCCTGGATATACATCTGGTTTTACTATATGACCTATTAATACATATAAGAATAAAACAATCCAAAAATTCACATATAGGTTTCTTATTCTTGGCAATTGATTTTTTATATATTTATTAGTGTATATGTAATACATACCATATCCGCCTAATAATAGATAAAAGCCAACAGGTCCAGTGGCTCTTGTCAATATGTATTCAAAAGATACAGTGCCGATCTGAAGTATTGGGTCATACATCATTCCACTCCATTCAGGGCACAAGAACAAGTGCCCATAAATCATGAACAATATAACTACTCCTTTTATGATTATAGATTCCTGTTTTGTCATTTAGCTTATGTTTTTTCAATATGGAATTCTTTGTCGTAATATTTAGTGCCAAGTGTTGATGCAAGCGGTTTGCCTAATTTGCGACTTATCGTGATTACAAAATTCATATTTTCGTTCAAACTACATAACTTAAGGTTGCCAAAGATAATATATTTTAGTTGAAATTCAAACAGATTACGCTTATTGTGAAATAGATTTTGGTCACAATAGGTCGAGCGAAGATGTTCCTATTATTTACTTGTATATTCTTAGGGGGGAACTTTTTATTTAAAAATAGATATTACCTTTGTGAGGTATTAGGTTTCCGAAGGTTATATTTTGACACCAAAGTGACTAATAGGAGTATAATGATTTACGGTAGTTTGGTAATCAATGATATATAGGTTCCTTTTCTTTAAGAAGATGAATGCTAAGGGCTTATTAAGGGATTGATGTTAAGCCGGAGGTGAAACAATTGCTTCCGGCTTTTCTCGTTTTAATACCCTTGTTTAAATAAATTATGACTTGGGGATTGCGACTTTTGAATTAAAGATGTTATCTTTGTAAAAGTAACATTCGTTGAATGTTGCGCAAAATAAAAGTAAGAATTAAATAAACAATAAAAATAGTAATACCATGGCCGATATTAAATGTGTGGGAATACTCACTTCAGGAGGTGACGCCCCTGGGATGAATGCCGCTATCAGAGCTGTCACTCGTTCAGCGATATTTGCAGGATTTAAAGTTAAAGGTATATATCGTGGCTATCGCGGGCTGATTACCGACGAAATCGTGGAGTTTAAGACTCAAAATGTCTCGAATATAATACAAATGGGGGGAACAATCCTTAAAACCGCTCGTTGTAAGGAATTTCAAACTCCGGAGGGGCGTCGCCAAGCCTATGAGGCTATGCAACGTCATGGCATCGATGCTTTGGTGGTGATAGGTGGAGATGGTTCACTTACAGGTGCGAGAGTCTTTGCCAATGAGTTTAACATTCCCGTTATAGGCCTTCCCGGCACAATTGATAACGACTTATATGGAACCGACACTACGATAGGTTACGACACGGCATTGAATACAATCATGGAGTGTGTCGATAAAATACGTGATACGGCAACAAGCCACGAGCGATTGTTCTTTATTGAGGTAATGGGACGAGACGCAGGTTTCTTGGCACTCAATGGCGCAATCGCATCAGGGGCTGAAGCCGCCATTATTCCTGAAATCTCAATTGAGGTTGACCAGTTGGCTGAGCTTGTTGAGAATGGTTTCCGTAAGAGTAAAAACTCATCAATCGTGCTTGTCGCAGAAAGTCCGGTTACAGGTGGAGCTATGGCGCTTGCTGAACGTGTGAAGAATGAGTATCCCGCATATGATGTGCGTGTATCTATACTCGGACACTTGCAACGAGGTGGTTCGCCAACGGCTCATGACCGCATTCTCGCCTCTCGCATGGGAGCGGCTGCTATCGACGCATTGCTCGATGATCAACGCAATGTGATGATAGGTGTTAAAAATGATGAGATAGTGTATGTGCCGTTTAGCAAGGCAATCAAGAATGACAAGCCGATAAATCGCGACTTGCTTAACACGTTGCGTCGCTTGTCAATCTGATTTGGCTTTTCTTGCGAGCATGCGGTGACCGATGCGACAATATAGGCACTTGCGTGTCTCGCAATACTCTCGGCGTAGCTGAATGAGTGCTTGCGAGGTGAATGCGTCGGGACATTTGATGCCGGCTTTGACAAACAATTCCACAATAGAGTTTTGCTCGGCTTTGAGTGATTGTAGCAATGAGATTGCGCGGTCACACATTGCGGTGTCGTTGCGTGACAATCCGTAGGCATACATCAATGGTATCACCGCATTGATTAATAGGATTGTAACCGAGCTGTCGCTAAGTGCTTTGGGAGAGCGAGCCGATGTCGGGTTGAATGAATATCTTTGCGCCCAAAATCCTGTCAGTTCAACATTAAATATGTCGCGAGCCGAGGCTTCATCTTTGGCTTCGAGAATGCTTGTGGTCAATGAAAAACCACCATTAATCAGTGCCGCCAATGTTGCGATGCGCCGATGTGGAAAATTACCAGGACGGATGCGAGCCATCTTCCACCCTAAACATTGAGGTCGGTTTAAGTTAAACTTGTTGGCAAGGAATTGATATTCCTCTTTCAATCGCAGAGTGTAGGCGTCGGCGGTTGGGGCATCGTCTAATAATCCTGATTGTCCAAATAGCAATGCCTCTATGCTTAGTAGGGAATCGCTATGTTTGAGCATGAACGATAGTGGAGTAGCCAATGCAAGTCGTTCAAAAGCGTCACTATTGATGCCGAAACCGAGACTTCGGCTAATGGTAACGTAGCATGTTTCTTGCCAACTGCCATGAAAACGCTCCAATAAGGAGTTTATGCGTTCGGCTTTGCGATATAATCGCTCATGGGCAAGAGTGGAAATCCAATCGGTGAGGTATATTGTGGGAATTTCTTGAATTTCAGTTGCGCATGGCAGTTCGGTTGACGCTTTTCCCACAAGTTCATGATATTTTTCACTGAATTGGGGTGAACACGGTATGCGCAATTGAGGAATTAATTCGCCATTGCGACGATGCACCGGCATATCATCCTTGCCTACAACGTGAAGTATGACTGAATCGTATGCCTCATCTTTATCATGATGATGGCGAAACCAATCACTTGCGCGAGGGTGTATCTCGATATTCCCCACCCACATCTCTCCGTCAATCCGTACTTTTGCGTTAAAGAAGTCTGGACCTGCGTTGGTATTTAGGCGTCCGGGGTCAATGACTTGCACTGCACGTCCGTCAACGGTGTGCATATCTTGTTGAACCCACAAACGGTGTTGCCAGATGTATTGCATCAGTTTTTCCATCGGAGAAAGGGGATATTGTCAAGGGCAAACTTACTGATTTTTTTTCAAAATTACAATTTTGAGTGAAATTAAGACTGTTTTTCGATAAAATAACATTAAATTTGCAGAAACTACTTAATTATATTCAAAAACGTGGAAGATATAGAAAAAACAGATATTGACATTGAGAAATCTCAAACTGCCCAAACGGGGAGTTCGCGAGACTCTTTTGGTTTGTATGGATTTATTGCCGCATTGGTCGCATGGGTGTGCCAACTCCTTGCAAGCGGTATTGAAACAACGGTTGTGGAGTGGCTTGGACTTCTATCGGCTGTGGCAGGGGTTGTATTGTCAATCCTTGGGCTTGGACGCCGTTACCCTAACTTGGCAATCGCAGGATTGATAATGTCGTTGGTATTATTGATTGTTGTGTCAACATTTATGATTGTGTTGATTTCTTTATTGGCATAAATTTAACCTCATACTTATGAAGAAATTTCTTTTAATTATCGCATTTATCGCTGTTGGATTTGTTATGCAGGCACAGACAGTGGCTGAGATTGAAGAGACAGTGGCGAGATTTAACAATCCGTCCACTCCATGCAATCAAGGCGGAGAGGCATTTAATGATTTTATCGCTAAGTTCTCAACAGATCAAGAATTTCTCAATTCTCGATTAAAATTGACTGAGGCTCAAAAAAGTGAGTATGCCGAATTACTTGTTCCTGAAAATTTTACGGCAAAACTCCCCTTTGCAAAAGATGATGACATGTTTTATCAGGCATGGGGCGAATTGCAATTCAATTCGGCTTATCTCGATTGTGGATGGGTAGATTCATATTGCACCCACACGTTTGAGTTCAAACGCATCGGTGGCAAGTGGTATCTTGCCAAAGTGGTTGTTGACGAATGATTTAGTTTTTTGAGATGAGGGCAACGGCGAGTGATGCAATGCCTTCACCGCGTCCTGTAAAACCGAGACGTTCGGTTGTGGTCGCTTTAACAGATACGCAGTCGGTTGCAATTTGCAAATCGGCTGCGATTGTTTCTATCATAGCCGGAATGTGTGGCGCTATTTTGGGTGCTTGTGCGACAATAGTGACATCTACATTGCCGATTGAATAGCCGGCATCTGTAAGCATCTCTCTGACGCGACGCAACAATACGCGTGAATCGGCACCTTTATATTCGGGATTGGTGTCGGGGAAGTGGTAGCCAATATCTCTCATTGCGGCGGCTCCGAGCAACGCGTCACATAGGGCATGTAAAGCCACATCGGCATCGCTGTGTCCCAGAAGCCCGAGGTGATAAGGAATCTTTACTCCGGCAATCCATAAATCTCGCCCTTCGGCAAAACTATGGACATCCATTCCTTGACCTATTCTTATTGAAGCCATGTTATTTGCCGAGAAGTGATTTCAACCCTTCCATGTCAAATGTGAGTGTGAAGCGGAGGGTTTGGTCAAGTGGAGAGGTTTGCGCAGTCGCGAGCATATATGAGGCATCGAGACGCAACACATTGAGTGAAAAACCAGCGCCGAAACCAAAGTATTGACGATTGCCTTTGTCGGCATGTTCATAGAAATAACCGGCACGCACAAAGAATTGTTGGTTGTAAGAGTATTCAGCACCAAGTGAATATGTGATTTCTTTCAGCTCTTCAGAGGCCCCTCCTGGAGCATCGGTAAATGACTTGAATATCCCTGAGATTGACGACATGTTTTCCCAATCTTCAAGTGCATCAAGATATGCTTGTTGCCCCTCAGTAGTAGATGTGTCATAGTCAGATTCACGGGGACGAGTGGGTACAAGTAATTTGTTCAAGTCAAGCGACAATGCCAATGTGTGATAGTCGGCAAGCGGGAACATGAATGATGTACCGAGACGCAAGTTTGTTGGAAGAAACGCAGGGTCTTCACCATTATTGTAAGATAGTTTAGAGCCGATGTTTGAGATGTTCCAACCCCATGACCATTGGCACTCGTTGCGACCGATTATCGGATAGGAGGTGTAATATCCGGAGATGTCGGCTGCAAATGCCGATGCGCCGTTTGTTTGATCGCCGGCATAAGAGTCGGAAAATCCGAGGTCAGAATATATATATCGGAATGCGACCCCCATAGAGAATTTTTCTGACAATTTGCGTGAGTAACCCAAGTCAACCGACATTTCATAAGGATTGAGTGTCTGTATGCTACCGCCACTATTGTCGTTGGTGGTTACTTCACCCAATGAGAAATAACGCAATGAAGCACTAAGCGCTTGATTGTCGTTGCTCCCAAGTTTCCAATATCCGGCAAGGTTGGCAAGGAAGATGTCATTTACAAGTTTGCGCAACCAAGGAGTGTAACTGAGTGACACAGCGCCTTGGCTATATGCAAACGCATATTTTGAAGGGTTCCAGTATTGAGAGTTCACATCGGGGTCAGACGCAACACCAAGGTCGCCCATTGAGGCTCCGCGGGCATCAGGAGCGATGTTAAGAGAGTTCACCCCGGTTTGGACGGGATTAAATTCGTTTTTCTGCGCCATTGCGATTGGGGCAGAGAGTAAAAACGCTAATGCGCTTATTGTAAGTGATTTAAAAATCTTTTTCATGTTTCCAAAATATAACTAATTATATTAACTCAAAATATGCCGTTTTATTGTTTTCTCATGTAATTAAATGTGATTATTAATGTTTTGCATACTTGTTATAACAATAAATGAAGATATAAAATTGAGGATTGCTTGTTGTTTTGGACTTTTTTGGTTGGGAAAATCGGGAATAATGTGTAACTTTACAATTGAGTTATTACTTCACCTCAAATCTATATAGTTTATGGATATTTTATTGCCTCCAAGAGAGAATGGTGAACGAGAAAATATGACGTTTGATGCGCGTCAGGTGATTATCGTGGGCGCTAATGGCGCGGGAAAAACACGTTTTGCCGATTATTTGATTTCAGGCATGGAAAATCGGTCGTTCCGTATGTCGGCTTTGCAAGCATTATATGACACCAGGGCAAATGATGAGTTGAGAGGGTCGATAGACGATTTATATAATAAAGCATTTTCCGATACCGATATTATAATTGATAGTAGAGCCACGTCTCAATTTGAGCGGTTGATGAGACTGCTCATTCACGATGAGATGCTAAATCTCATGACCTATAAAGTGAATGTGGCGAGCGACCCGTCGATAAGGTTGATGCCTACACGTTTGGATAAAGTAATAGCTTTATGGCAAAATGTTTTCCCGGGGAATAAGGCTCTTGTTGAGAATGGCAAATTATTGTTTACACGTAAGGAGGATCACAAAGCCTACTCATCACTGAGACTGTCGGCAGGAGAAAAGGCGGTGATGTATTATGCCGGTGCGATATTATATGCAATGGAAGGGGCTGCGATATTTGTAGATAATCCGGGAATGTTTCTTCACCCATCGATAATGCACTCGGTGTGGAACCATTTGGAGGAGTTGCGACCCGATTGTACGTTTATATATACCACTCATGACCTTGACTTTGCATCGTCACGCACCGACAGCGCAGTGATTTGGGTGCGCGATTATGATGCAGAGAAGGTTACTTGGGATTATCGTGTGCTTCCGTCTCATGCCGGGCTGTCGGATGATATATATCTCACGATTATTGGAGCACGCAAGCCGGTGTTGTTTATTGAAGGGGATGAGACCCGCTCGATTGACAGCAAGCTATATCCTTTGATTTTCCCGCAATTTACAGTCAAGCCTTTGGGCAGTTGCAACAAAGTGATAGAGGCGACGCGTGCCTTTAACGATTTGGTGGCTTTTCACCAGATGGATAGTTATGGTATTGTGGATAGGGATCGTCGTGATGCGGGTGAGGTGCAATATCTCAGACGTAAGAAAATCCTTGTACCCGATGTCGCCGAGATTGAAAACTTGCTTATGCTTGAAAATATAGTGCGTGTTGTGGCTCATCGTCATGGCAAAGATGCCAATCAGGTGTTTCGTAAAGTGAAAATGTCGATAATTGATCAGTTTCGTCAAGATTTGCGTCAACAAGCATTGTTGCACACCCGTCATCGGGTGAAACGTACGGTTGAACATCGCATAGATGGTCGTTTTACCAATATAAATTCACTTGAAGATCACATAAATGACCTTGTACAAGAGATAAATCCAAGAGGCTTGTATGAGGCGTTTTGTCGTGAGTTCCACAAATATGTCGATGCGGGTGATTATAAATCGATTTTGCGTGTGTATAATCAAAAGTCGATGATTGCATCAAGCAATGTGGCAGCATTATGTGGTGTAAACCGCAAAGGAAAAGATGGTTATCTGCAATCGATAATATATATATTGAAAGAGGATGGAAAAGATGCGCAACGCATACGTCAAGCGGTGATAAACAGTTTTAATATCGATGATGCCACTTTTTCATCATTGAAAAATGAGATACAGGATGAATAAAATAGGATGTTGGGTTGAGGCGATGCGACTACGCACGTTGCCGGTATCTCTCTCAGGAGTAATTCTTGCGATAGGATTTTCAGTTAAAAATGGGACATTTAACATTGTTCCGGCGGTTTTATGTATATTGTTTGCTTTGTTGGCGCAGATTGCATCAAATTTTGCAAACGAGTATTATGATTTTAAAGGAGGTCTTGATCGCAAAGGTCGTGAGGGTCCTCGTCGTGGTGTGACAGAAGGGGACATCACTCCACAGGCAATGAAACGAGCCACTTATGGGCTGCTCGCGATGGCTTGTGCAATAGGGTGTTGTCTGATCACTTATGGCGGGTGGTGGTTGATTGCCATTGGTGTGGCGATTGCGATAGGTGTTATCGCCTATAGCGCGGGTCCATACCCATTGTCTCATCATGGACTTGGGGAGGTTGCAGTAGTATTCTTTTTTGGAATAATACCGGTAAATCTCACCTATTATGTGCAATCTCTTGATTGGGATTGTCAAGTGATGCTCGCATCGGTTTCTGCCGGGTTGATGGGTGCGAATGTTTTAATTGTAAACAACTATCGAGACTGCGAAGATGATGCATCGGTGGGCAAACACACTTCGGTGGTGTTGTTGGGACGCAAAGTCATGTCGTCGATATATTTGCTAAATGGATTTATTGCAGTAGCATTGATGTCGGAATTGTGGATGTCGTCATTAGTGTCATCTGTGTTGCCATTGTTATATCTTTTGTTTCATGTGATGATATGGCTGAAGTTGCAAAAACTATCGGGTCGAGCATTAAACCCGTTATTGGGAATGACTTCTATTGCGATGCTTTATTATTGCTTATCGTTCACGTTGATACAGCTTTAGTCGGTGATACAATAATTTAAACAGACTCTACGTTTATACTATGATATAGTAAAATAAGTAGATAAAAAATGAAATCATTTAAAATAAAGTTGTTGCGTTGTGCATTATTTGTATTTATAGCACTTTGCAATACTCAATACTCCCAAGCGTTTCCTGTTGATACCTATGCCGAAAACTCTGTGCTTAGTGATGGCAAATGGGTTAAAATCAGTGTTACGGAGAGTGGTATGTATATGATTACTTCTTCTCAGTTGCGCGATTGGGGATTTGCCGACCCCTCTAAAGTGAGAGTATATGGATATGGTGGTGGGCGCATTCCCGACCAACTTTCACGTTCCAATTATGTCGATGACTTGCCTATGGTGCAATCATTAACGACTGAGCGCGGATTGTTTTTTTATGCTCAAGGGATTGATAAATGGAATGTCTCCACAATGAATGCAACAAAATATGTTCAATCGTTAAACCCTTATTCTACAGTTGGATATTATTTCTTGAGTGATAAAGATGCTGAACAACCTCAATTGCCCAAAATGGGGCGAGCCGAGGTAAATACTACGCCAATCGAAACATTTAACGATCGCTTGTATCATGAGCAGGATGTTTATTCTCCCGGAGAGACAGGTCATTATCTGTTGGGAGAGGAGTTTAAATTCACGCCTACGCGATCATTTGATTTTAAATTGACCGATGTTGTGGATGGATCTGATGTTTGGATGGAATGTGCGTTTATGGCAAAGACTTATGCGGCTTCATCAGAAGTCCAATTTACTGTAAATGGTGCGCGACTTCCGTCGGTAAATTCCGACCGCATAAAAACGACAAATACAGCCGGCTATTTTCATGGGGAAGAAGGGATCACTGCTCATTCTTTTGCAGCCCCGGGAGAAAATTTATCGGTGGGAGTGACTTATAAATCTTCTGTGGTTATTTATGATGCCCGACTTAATTATCTCACGATAAATTATCAGCGCAAGTTGAAAATGTATAATGGCTATTTGCGCTTTTCTGCCGGTTCTACCGCGGTTTCTCTTGCCGACGCTCAATCGACAACTCATGTGTGGGATGTTACCGACCCTATGTCGGTTAAGGAGTTGAACACATCGTTATCGGGATCTACACTTGTATGGACCAACGATTATACCGGAATGCGCAACTATGTGGCGTGGAATGAGAGTGCCACACTTCCCTCTCCAACGTTTGTGCAGAATGTGTCAAATCAAAATCTTCACGCTATGGAGACGCCTGATATGGTGATTTTCACTGTTGCTGATTGGAAAAATCAAGCCGAACGCATCGCGGAGTTGCATCGCAATTCTGCCGACTCTCTCAATGTCGCAGTTGTGACTCAAGATGTTGTTTTCAATGAATTTGCTTCGGGAGTTCCCGATGCAAGTGCATTCCGTCGCATGCTGAAGATGTTGTGGGATAGAGGTAATAATAGTGAGCGTCGTTTGAAGTATGCGTTGTTCTTTGGGCGCACAACGTTTGATAACCGACATTTGACATCGACAGTGCAGGCTTTGGGATACCCCACTATGCCCACATGGCAAACCGATAAAGGACTTAATGATAATGAAACTTTTCAAACCGACGATTTCTTCGCGTTTCTTCTCGATAATTCCGGAGTTACAATGTCGTCCGATCGTTATTGTATAGCTGTAGGACGTATGCCGGTGAGGTCTAAGGATGAGGCTAAGAGTGCTGTGGACAAACTATATCGCTATGTAAATTCTTCCAAGAAGACAGGTTGGAAAAATCAAGTTATGATATTATCGGATGATGAAGATAATGCGGTTCACTTATATCAGAGTGAATCAATGTTTGGAAACTTCATGAGTTCATATTCCGGTCAACAATATGTGTATAACAAAGTGTATATTGACGCTTTTGAGAAAGTTGGGAAAACCTATCCTGAAGCTCGTGAACGCATGTTTAAATATCTTGATGAGGGGGTTGTTTGGTGGAATTATATAGGTCACGGCAACACTACCTCCTTGTCTCATGAGAAGCAGTTGACCTATGACGACATCAATAATCTATATCTGCGCAACTATCCGGTGCTTTATGCCGCCACTTGTGAGTTTTTGCGTTGGGATGCTACCGCCGTGAGTGGGGCAGAGGTTCTGTGGCAGAATCCCAACGGAGGGGTCATCGCAATGATTAGTGCCAATCGTCCGGTGTTTATCGCAAATAATGGTACGCTTTCATCGGGCTTTGCCAATTATGTGTTTGCTCGCGATGATTCAGGTCGCCCCTATACGCTTGGTGAAATATACCGTTTGGGTAAAGATAATTTTTATGACAATGAAGGGAAACGCTTGTCAGATTCAAACAAATTGCGATATGTATTGATGGGCGACCCGGCAATGCGTCTGACATCTCCATCATCGTATGCCGTTCTTGAGGCTATCAATGGAAGTCTCATTGCTCCCGGTGACCAACCGACGATAATGGCTCGTCAACAAGTCACCTTATCCGGGAAAATTTATGATTACACCGGTATGCCTATGACTGATTTCAATGGTTTTATTTCGGCTACGATTTATGATGCCGAGCAAAGTATCACAACCAACGGAAATGGTGAGAATGGCAAAAAAGTGACTTTCGATACCCAAGGCGATAAATTATATGTCGGTCGTGACTCGGTTATAAATGGTGAGTTTAACATTGTGGTTAGCATGCCATCTGAAATCACTGATAACTTCCGCAATGCGACATTAAGCCTTTATGCGTGTTCCGATAATAATGTTGAGGCCATTGGTTGCAATCGTGAGTTCTTTGTATATGGCTATGATGAGCAAGCCGAGATTGATACAATACCACCATCGATCGACGTGTTGTATGTCAACCACGAGACTTTTGCTAATGGCGATGTTGTCAATGAGTCGCCTATGATAATAGCGGCGATATCTGACAATGTCGGTATAAACCTATCATCGGCAGGTATCGGTCATCAAATGACGTTGACACTCGATAATGGCAAAACCTATACCGATGTGTCGCAATTCTATACTCCCAATGTCGATAATGAGGCTGTGTCGGGGGTGATTAACTATACCGTGGAGGATCTTTTGGAGGGAAATCACTCTCTGAAATTGAAAATATGGGACACGTCAGGAAATTCCGCGTCTCAAACCATTGACTTTTTTGTTGAGAAAGGGCATGCTCCTGTTATCTATGATGTCTATGCCGACGCTAACCCGGCGTTGACCGAAACCAATTTTTACTTGCAACACGATCGTCCCGATGCGATGATAACCGTGAAACTCTTTGTTACCAACCTTTTGGGGCAAGAGGTGTGGAGTGTGACACAGACAGGTCAAAGCGATATGTTTAAAACATTTCCTATTAATTGGGATCTGTGCGACATGGCGGGTAGGCGTGTAAATCGTGGTATATATCTGTATAAAGCTGAAATTTCTACCGACGGACAGAATTTTGATACGCAGACCAAGAAAATCGCTGTCGCTGCAATGTGATGATTGGTTTGTTCTATGAAATATAGAGTAATGTAGTAAGGAATTTTGCCTTTTTGGACGTTTTTCTGAAGAAAAATAACGTTGAGTGTTGCACGCTCCAAAAACTTTCCTTACCTTTGCACTCGTTAAGCCCAGATGGCGGAATCGGTAGACGCGCTGGTCTCAAACACCAGTGGGGCAACCCATCCCGGTTCGATCCCGGGTCTGGGTACTGAAACGGAGAAAGTTGAAAAACTCTCTCCGTTTTTATTTATTTCCCTCCGTAACTCATTGGTTTGCTGATAGATTAAGTCGAGCACTTTGTTGTATGAATTGGTTCGATAATCCGTTCCGTCAAACTCGATTTTTTCGGGAAACATCGAACCAATCAGTTTAATTTTCACTTCAACAGGTGCATCACGCATGTAAGCCTCCATGTTGTCTATCAGAGCAATAGAATAGTCCAACTTAGCCGAATTTGGTTCGATAATACTACGGTTAGGGGTTGTTAGTGTTTTTATCTGTTCGTCTATTATTGAAAATTCAACTGATAATCGTTTTGACATTCTTGAAAATGTATCGGAGTCAATTTCTCCATCAGCATATTTATCCTCGATACGATTTAATCGTGCAGTTATAGTTTCTGCCTCCTTATGCAATTTATTTATCTTATTTCGTTGTTCTGCACCATTAGAGTGTTTTAAATCTAATAATATTTCATTATATAGATTTAGAATGGTGCTATTTGGCTTTAAGCCCAAAAAGTGATTGCAAAAAGATTATTTGCTTTATCTGCCCTTATCCTAAAATGTTTTCCATCTGCACTACAATTATAATAAGCATATAGACCTCCATTGCCTCGGCTGTTTGAGCTAGTCAAAGGCTTGCCACATACAGGACATATTAAAAATTTACGCAAAAATAAGTCGGGGTGAGGTTTTCTTGCCAACCTTGGTGGTCTTTGCTTCTTCCTATCCAACAGCATTTGCACCTTGTTAAATGTCTCCTCTTCAACTAATGGCTCATGTATTCCTTTTATCAGATACTCGGGTTCGTCTTTGTATTTAGGGATTTTAATCATACCCATATAAAAAGGATTACGGAGCATATCAAAAAAAGATGCCTCGGGTACATTGTAACCTGATTTCGCAAATTTCTTACGGATATAATTAGGGGTCTCAATCGCTTTGGCTATCTCATGGAATATTGCTTTTACCTTAGGACCATGATAAGGGTCTATCTCAACATGTGTCACATGTTTGCTTGTCCTGACATTCTTATAACCCCTTGGGGCTTTGTTTGCACACTTGCCTTTCAGCAGTGTTTCCCTAATTCCATCACGAGTTCTACGGCTGATTTTAGCGTTCTCTGTTTGGGCAATTCCAGCATATAGATTAAACAAGGTACTCCACTCGGTTGAGTCAAAATCAATAGGATTTTCAATTGAGTTAAACAATATACCCATTTCGTCCATGAATATCCGCTTAAAAACATGTGCAAATTCAGTATTACGGCTAAATCTATCCCATCGTAGGAATAGTATCATATCAACCTCTCGCGTATGTTTTTTACAATACTCCCTCAACCACTGCATTTGAGGTCGACGAAAGTCGTGGTGCTTCGCCGAAAAATCCTCTCGACAACACGCGATTACTTCGTGTTTATTTTTCTCACAATATTCTCGCAATACTCGTTCTTGAAAATCAAGGCTTGTGCCATCAGCCTGCTCGTCACTACTTACTCTACAATATAAAATTACTCTCATAGACAACTATTATTTACACTATTATTTTCGCTTTCAATTTGGAGAGATGCCAACAGATAAAGGTACTCCCTAATCATCTTAACTTCTTCATTGTTATTATTCTTCAAAATCTTTTTGCATACATCTAAACTTAACATTAGAATTGATATTTACCCTGCCACAGCACTCTGTGGCTTATTTTTTGTTTTTTACCCATTGGACTGTAATAAAAATCTTACAATAAAGAAGATTAAAACCTCCATTACAACCTTTGGTATGCCATTTACCTACTTGCCTTATACAGTGGACTTGCTCACATTCTACCTCATACGCTTACACACTCCTTACATTTTCTTATAGTATTTACACTCACATTCGTTATCTTGCTGATGTTACGGAGGCTTATGCCCTTTTTCAGCAACTTAAACACCTCACTATACTCCTCACGCATTGCTTCCTCACTCTTGCGATACCCTTGTTTTCTACCCACTTTACCCCCGTTTTCACGATAGTTTTTGTACCCACTTGCGACTCTCTCACGAATGGTCTTTCGTTCCATTCTCGCCACTTCGGCAAGTATAGTGATTAAAAATTGGCTCATGGCGTTAACCTTGCCCTCTGCTGTTAGCGTTTCGATGTTGTAGTTCTGTATATACAGCGAAATACCCTTGCTGTTCAGCATTTCAATAACCTCCAATACTTGTAAGGTATCACGACCCAAACGAGAGAGTTCTGTTACAAGCACCTTGTCTATGCTATTCGTCTCGACATAAGCAACCATGCTAAGCAACTCGCTACGCTCTGCATTGGCTTTTGCTCCTGAAATCTTTTCAGCAAACATAGCCTCAACACTCCAACCGTTATCGTTGGCTAATGCTATCAATTCGTTTACTTGTCGGTCGTACTCTTGTATGTTAGTGCTAACTCTTGCAAATATTACAGTTTTTATCTTAATTTGTATTATATATCAATTATTTTGAGGCAAAGATACATATAAGATAATTAAAACCAAAATAAAAATTGATTTATTTTCAATTTTTATTTAAAATATTTGGAATATAAAGCAATTGAGTGCTATCTTTGCAGAAATTTTTTGTTTGACATGGAAAAGATATTGGCAGAAAATATAAAACGCATCTGCAAGGAACGCAAGATGCAACTTAAAGACCTCGCCTTCGCCATGGGAATTGATGCAAGCAGTCTAAATAGAGCAATGTATGGTAATGCCCGACTTGATACCATCGAAAGAATGGCTATTGCTCTTGGAGTTAGTGTAAAAAGCCTGTTTGAACCTATGAGCGATGAGGCTGTAGAGGGCTTTGTAAAGATTAGAGGAAAAATTTATCAGTTCAACAGCAGGGCAGAATTGGAAAATTTGCTAAACTGCAACAAATAACTAGAATATGGATAATTTAACGACACATGCAATAATAATAGGAATTATTTCTTCCATTATAATGCCTTTTCTTCTTGTTAATTGCTATAGAGACCTATCTGTAAGATTTGATTTTGAATTTAATGAAAATAATACCCCTAAATACTTTTTTGTTTCTCTTGTAATATGGTTAATATTCTACCCAATACTGTGGATAACAATTGATGCTATTACAGTTTCACCATACGAAGAATATGAAGAAAGACATAGACGCCTTACAACTATACAAGAAATAGACTCGATAGACTTAATAATAAAAGAAAGGGCAAAATCCAAATTCAATAATACAATATTTGCTGGCATTGAATTTGGTGACAGCAAAGAAATTGTAACAAAGAAATTAAAAAAATACAAACAGACATTTGGAGATGTAATATACGCAGATAGTAGTACTTATGCATTTAAAATTACTGCATTAGAGTATTATAATGATAAGTTACATACATTAGTGATAAATTTGGGAAGTATCTGGATTGATAGAAAAGACTTATGGGAATTATACAGGTTAAAATATGGAGAAACCAAATATAATGATTGGGAATGGTCTGATGCTATAATTGATTATTCAGAGGAAACTGATGCTGAAGAAGTTTGGGATAGAAAGGGGTATAATGATAGAGTATATTATTATTACAACAATGATTATAGTACCATAACTGAAACCCCCCATTATTATAGTGTAATTAAATATCAGAGTAAAGCTATTTTGGCAGAAAAGCGGAAGACCAAAAAAGAGAATACGAAAAAGAAATGAGAGAAGATAGTATTCGTATGGCAAAAATCCTTGAAAATAAAAAGCGAGCAAAAGAAATAAGTGAAACAAGTACAATCCCCATCTAATCTTTTAGATTAAAATAACACAAAAAGAATGTATCAATACGACCAAATTTAAGGTTATATTGATACATTTTTATTTTGAAACATAACTATAAAAATTACACATAGGTTTAATATAGATTATTCTCTATTATATCAAGCATTTAGAGTAAAATACTATGTATCCATAGGGAGGTTTACTAATACCCTACGCAACAACATAAAGGATATCGAGGGGTTGTCTGCCTTTGACAGTCTGGAAGCGTAAGACTCTGTTTGAGAAATAAAGGAATAAACGCCAAAGGAAATCTTCGCATAGGATTGTAATCTATACCAAAGTGTTGGAAGTATTCTCGCAAGGTATCGCCATTTACACGAACCTCTAAACGAAAAAGGTAGTTGGGGTTGCCATTTGCTTCTGCGATGTATTGTTTGCCACTGTTGCTTTCAATCTCTCGTTTCTTATTGTAGGCAGAGAGGCGTAAATCGCCATTCTTCTGCTGGACGATGAGGCTATACTCCTTAATTCTGCAACAAGAACCAACACCAATGTAGAGTATATCTTCAAGGAGTTTATCCCTATCTGTTATCTTTGTGCCATTGACTATGGGGATAAGAGCCTCATTACGAATGGCACGAATTATGCGTTTGGAGAGGTTGCGAGTATCATCGAAAGCGAGGTCAAGGCGTGTAAGGTTGTGGAATTTCAATCCCAACATTCCCTCAATGTAGTCGAGGTAAACGAGGCGGTTGTGGGTGTTATAGTTTATAGTTGAGGTATAGTTGCTTGTTGTCTATTTCTATCCACACGAAACTACTCATTTCGCTCTCTTTGTCTGCTTTCAATCCCCAACGCAAAGTACCAAAGCACTGCATGTCATACTCACTATTTGGGCTATTGCTTGTTCGTTCTAGGTAGATAATCCTATAAATGTGATTATAGTATTTACCCTCTGTCCTTTCAAGGTAAAACCCCCAATGTGGGAGTTCGTAATTATCAAGTGGTGTTTCCATTAATTCATATAATGGAGAGTTCTCATCAAGTGTGTAGCATAGTTTTACTTTGTCAGCACTGATTTTCATTGTAAATATTGTTTTTAATCTCATTATTTCCATCGTTTGGCTTATTGGGGATAGTCGCCCAATATGCTTTCATGCCATCGCTAATGGCTTGTTTATGGCTGTCGGTCAATCCTCGACCTTTGAGCCTTTGGCTGATGCGTTGCTTTGTAGCATCTCCTAATTGTCGAGATAGTCTCATATTAATTCAGTTTTACTAATAAATAGTTGATTAAGTCGAAAAAATAAGCATAGTAAAGATATATTTTCACAAAATATTACAGGATTAAAACGAAAAACCGTTTTTCCTATCTCTATTACTAAAATAAGATTTTCAGAGAGAAGATACGCAGAATAACACCATAAATAGGGGCTTATTGCATACAAAAATGCGACTATAGCGTGTCATGAATTTGCGAAAATTCGTTTATGATATTCATGTGGGTTGATTGCTTTAGTTGGGTCTGGTATCCAATGTCGAAGTTCCCATATCTTGTCTAAGTCCTCTAAAAATTGGTTCGTAAAAATATCGGACAAGGGTACAAAGCGGAATAGTAAACGTGCTTTTCCGCTTTTACTTTTTTCTTCGGCTTCATTACATAAACTGTGCCCCATTCTCCACTTGTTTGCGTAGCAAGTGATTGACTTGAAGGCAAAATCGATAGGGGCATAATTTTAAAATAATTGTGCCGAGTGAACATTTCGGGTTGCGTGGGTGTACTATTAATAAATAGTTTTAACTGATTTAAACTCGAAATGATTATGAAAAAGTATCGTTGCATGGTGTGTGGTTGGGTTTATGACCCTGAAGTGGGTGACCCTGAAAATGGTGTTGAACCGGGTACTCCTTTTGAAGAATTACCTTATGATTGGGTGTGTCCCGAATGTTTTGTGGGCAAAGACGAGTTTGAGCCAATCGAAGAGGAATAAATTCAACACCGGCTCGGGTTAATCTACATGAGGTGCATCAAAATTTAAATCCTTGTATCGTACAAGTGCATATCTTTTTGATGCACCCGATTTTATAATACAGCAATTCTATTGTTTTAATTAACGCACCGCCACTTTTGTTGTTTTGACGCACTCTCCCAAGACATTACAATGTTTTACGATATACAATCCCGGAGCAAGACAGGTGACGGCTTCGGGCGAAGCTCCTTGCTTCAATAAAACGCCTTGAACGCTATAAACATCAACACTCGCAATTGTCTCATTGTCAATGGATGTAATTATTCCCGCATTCCCATTTCATTCCCTCTCGCACCAACGGAACATATTCCTCACTCGCTTGCGCCGACATTGACACAGCGCAAAGCGCTATTATTGATGATAATATTGCCTTTTTCATAATTCCTTCGTTTAGTATTATATTAGAAATTAATTAATTTCTATCAGATTTATAGTTCCACCATTATTGGTTATGGATTTTAGAACTTCAAATTCGGAAGCTTCGATATTGAGGACTCCACCGACTTCTACTGTCCCACCATTAATGATAGCCTTATCGCTCGTTTTGAGGGTTATAAATGGACTTTAATTATGTGCAATATACAAAAAATAGATAGCGTTGTATTGAATATTATGATTAACGTTATTTAACGCGGTATTAAGATAAGGTAGAAAAGTTTTTAACCGAGTATTGTCAAGATGCGGCGCAGTGCAGCTATAAATGTATCGATTTCTTCGCGAGTGTTGTATAGTGCGAATGATGCTCTGACAGTACCTTCTATGCCAAGTGAGGTCATCAGTGGTTGGGCGCAGTGATGACCGGTGCGCACGGCAATGCCGAGTTTATCAAGCAACATTCCGATGTCATAATGGTGCTCGTTGCCGATGAGGAATGATATCAGTGCGCATTTGTTCTTGGCTGTTCCAAATATCCTCATGCCGGGGATTTCCATCATTTGAGAGGTGGCATATTCAAGCAATTCATGTTCGTGAGCCGCAATCTGTTCGATGCCAATACGTTCTATATAGTCAATGGCTTCACGCAACGCGGCAATGCCGACAAAATCGGGTGTGCCGGCTTCAAATTTAAAAGGCAATTCGGCAAATGTGGTTTTGTCAAACCCCACATGACCAATCATTTCGCCTCCACCTTGATAGGGTGGCATCATTTCGAGCCAATGTTTCTTGCCATATAAAACACCTACTCCGGTTGGCCCATACATTTTATGGGCTGAAAAAGCATAGAAGTCGGCATCAATATCTTGCACATCGACACGCATGTGTGATATGGCCTGCGCTCCGTCGATAAGCACAGGTACTTGGTGTTTGTGGGCCTCGGCGATCAGTTCCTTTATGGGATTTACAGTTCCTAAAACATTAGAAACGTGGCAGATGGAGACAAATCGGGTGCGTTCTGAGAATAAACGGCAATATGCGTCGATGTTAAGGTTGCCATTTGCGTCAATGGGGACTACACGCAAGTGAATGCGTTTGCGTTGTGCAAGCAACTGCCATGGCACGATATTGGCATGGTGTTCCATGACAGTAACGATAATCTCATCATCGTTTTCAAGGAAGTTGCCAAATGATGAAGCTACGAGATTAATAGCCTCGGTTGTACCGCGAGTAAATATGATTTCTTGAGTGGACATGGCGTTGATGAATTGGCGTACGCGCTCGCGTGTCATTTCTTGCATGTCGGTTGCCTCTTGCGAGAGAGTGTGTACACCGCGATGCACATTGGCTTTCTTGGTGTAATACATATTCTCGATAGCTTCCACCACACAGCGTGGAGTCTGTGAGGTAGCGGTATTGTCGAAGTAAACCAATTTTTTGCCATAAATTTCACGCTCAAGGATTGGATATTCTTGGCGCAACGCGTTTACATCATATTGAGTCATAGTCCGTTGTTCAATATATTATAGTTTTGGTTCATGGCAAGCGGCTCCGCAATCAGAGCAATGTACTTGCTGACCATAAAAACGTTTCTCAACAAGGTGGCGCAAGCGGTCGTTAAGACCATCAAGACGCACGGTATCAATCACATCGACCATAAACGCCTGCATCAACATCATGCGAGCCTCTTTTTCGGGTATTCCGCGACTGCGCATATAGAATAGGGCATCATTGTCGAGTTGTCCGGTGGTAGCGCCATGGCTGCATTTCACATCGTCGTTGTAGATTTCCAACTGTGGCTTGGTGTGCATGCGAGCGTCACGTGATGCCAGTAGGTTGCGATTGGTTTGAAATGCCTCGTTATATTTGGCTCCGTCGGCAACAAGGATAGCTCCTTCAAATGCTCCGACAGCGTTATCGTCAAGTACATACTTGAATAGTTGGTTGCTGTGGCAATGTGAGGAAAAGTGTTTTATGTTTGAACTGTTGTCAATCAATTGATTGCCTGAGCCGATAGCCATTCCGGCAAGAGTGGTTTCGCATCCGTCACCAACGACATCGATGCTGTAGTCGTTGCGAGTCTCTCCATTATATAGCGTAGTGCCGTTTATGAGCAAGTTGGCTCCTGCTTCTTGTCGGGCATAGAGTTGAGAATATCTTGATGTTGACGCCGATGATTCCTCAATGTCGTAGATATCTATTTTGGAGTTCATGCCGGCAAAAATCTCGATTACTTGTGATGAGTGATAGCGATGTCCATTATTTTGAGTGTGGTCACAAATGAGGAGCTGCAATTGAGAGTCTTCCTCAGCAACGATTAACACACGGCGCATTCCCAACAATGGAGATGGGGCGTTAAATATGTTCACCAACTGTATGGCTTTTTCCATCTTCACCCCTTTGGCGATGTGTATAAATACGCCATCTTGCATAAGCATAGTGTTTAATGCCACTCCGGGATTTTCGATTGGTGCGAGTGTGCCATAATAACGACCCACTAAGTCGGGATATTTGTTAGCTGCGGCAGCGAGAGAGTCAACGATGATGCCTTTGGGGAGATTATTGAGTAGGGTAGTGGTAGGAACAAAAGAGTCATTAACGACTACTGCCATCAATGTACTCATGTTTGGGACATCACACTTGAATGATGAGGCGATATCCACAGGGATATTTACTCGGTTGATGTTCACGCCAAAGTCGGGCGACATCATTGTGTCAATCGACGTTTTTTCAAATCCCTCATCTCCTTTGCGGGGCAATCTTTTTCCCTCAAGCGCGACAACGGCATCGGCACGACGTCGGTTGATTACCTCTGCCGAGTGAAGATTGATAGCCTCTTGGTTGCCTTTATATAGTTCGATATATTGAGTTAAGGAACTCATGATTTTGCTTTTTAAAGAGTGGATTACTGATTGTCAACTTCTTTCTTGATCCAGTCATAGCCTCGTTCTTCAAGTTCGAGTGCGAGTTCGGGCCCTCCGCTGTGAACGATGCGACCTTTGTAAAGGATATGGACATAGTCGGGTTTGATATAGTCGAGCAATCGTTGATAGTGGGTTATGACAATTGTTGCGTTCTCAGAGGTTTTGAGTTTGTTTACCCCACCGGCAACGATGCGCAGTGCGTCGATGTCGAGTCCGCTATCTGTTTCGTCGAGGATTGACAATCGGGGTTCGAGTACCGCCATTTGGAATATCTCATTACGTTTCTTTTCGCCCCCTGAAAATCCCTCGTTTACTGAACGAGAAGCGAGTTTGTTGTCAAGTTCAACGATAGCGCGTTTTTGGCGCATAAGTTTCAAGAAATCGCTTGCCGATAGAGCCGGTTCGTTGAGATATTTGCGTTTGGCATTAACCGCCGCTCGCATGAAGTTTACCATTGACACGCCGGGGATTTCGACCGGATATTGGAATGAGAGGAACAGCCCTTCGTGTGAGCGGTCTTCGGGGGATAGCTCAAGCAGGTTTTTGCCTCTGAGGTATGCTTCTCCCTCGGTTACAGTAAATGCGGGATTTCCGGCAAGTACCGATGATAGAGTGCTTTTCCCTGAACCGTTAGGCCCCATGATAGCATGTACCTCTCCGGGGCGTATGGTCAAGTTTATCCCTTTTAATATCTCTTTGCCGTCAATCTCGGCATGAAGATTTTTTACATCTAATAATATGTTGTCCATAATGGTTTGTTTTTACGTTATAAAATGTTTTTATCCTACTGATCCCTCAAGGGTGATTTGCAATAATTTTTGAGCTTCAACGGCAAATTCCATTGGGAGCTTGTTCATCACCTCTTTGGCATATCCGTTTACAATCAAGGCGATAGCTTCTTCGGTGGGGATGCCTCGCTGATTGCAATAAAATATCTGGTCTTCGCTGATTTTTGAGGTTGTCGCCTCATGTTCGACGACTGCCGTATCGTTTAAGATGTCGATGTAGGGGAATGTGTGAGCACCACAATGAGAACTGAGCAACAAGCTGTCACACTGAGTGTAGTTGCGACATCCATCGGCATTTGGGGCGACTTTTACCAATCCGCGATATGAATTTTGACTATATCCGGCCGAAATACCTTTTGACACAATGGTGCTACGGGTGTTGCGACCGGTATGTATCATTTTTGTTCCGGTGTCGGCTTGTTGGTGGTTGTTGGTTACTGCCACTGAATAAAATTCGCCTACCGATCCTTCACCAGCGAGGATGCAACTTGGATATTTCCAGGTAATTGCCGAACCGGTTTCTACCTGTGTCCATGACAATTTGGAGTGGTCGCCACGGCATAATCCGCGTTTGGTCACGAAGTTATACACGCCGCCATTGCCATTTTTGTCACCGGCATACCAATTTTGAACGGTAGAGTATTTCACCTCGGCGCGGTCTTCTACCACGATTTCAACGATTGCGGCATGAAGTTGGTTCTCGTCGCGCATCGGTGCGGTGCAGCCTTCGAGATAGCTTACATAGGCATCGTCATCGGCTACGATAAGCGTACGCTCAAACTGCCCTGTGCCGGATGCGTTTATGCGGAAGTAAGTTGACAACTCCATCGGGCAACGCACCCCCTTGGGAATATATACAAATGACCCATCGGAAAATACCGCCGAGTTTAAGGCGGCAAAGAAATTGTCACGATATGAAACTACCGAGCCGAGATAGCGTTTCACCAAGTCGGGGTAATCCTTTACGGCTTCAGAGAAAGAGCAGAAGATTACGCCGAGTTCGGCAAGTTTCTCTTTGTGAGTGGTTTTTACTGATACCGAGTCCATCACAGCATCAACTGCCATACCCGACAATGCTTTTTGCTCTTCAAGAGGAATGCCAAGCTTGTTGAACGTGTCAAGTAGTTCAGGGTCAACCTCGTCAAGACTTTTGGGTCCCTCTTTCTTGCGTGGGGCAGCATAGTAACTGATGGCTTGATAGTCGATAGGGGGTATTTTGAGATGTGCCCAATCGGGCATTTCGAGTGTTAACCAATGGCGATAGGCCTTCAATCTAAATTCCAACAACCATTCAGGTTCCCCTTTTTTTGCCGATATGAGGCGTATAACATCTTCGTTGATGCCTTTGGGTATTATTTCGGTATCAATGTCGGTTACAAACCCATATTTATATTCACTCGAAGTGACGTCGTCGATAATCTCGCGACTTTCGCTTCTGGGTGTTTCATTTTCTTTTGTGTTATCTTTATTTTTATCTAAATCGTTGTTCATCGCGTGTGAGAGATTTATCTATCAACAATTTTGAAACGATACAAGTTTTTATTCTTTTTCTGAAATTTCATCAATTGCTGAAAACATTTCTTGAGCTGTCTCCGAGCCTAAAATAGTTGGAGCCAAGTTCATGATTTGCTCATCGGCAATTCCCGATGATGATGAAACCATGTGAACATTTGGGAAAAATGCTTGGCATAGATTAAGCAATAGGCTTAACCCTAAGAGCCATTCAAATATGGCGAAAACGATACCGCCTATTTTATCAAAGATGCCAAGGTATAGCGATTTTGCGACTTCGGCGATTATTCCGGAGCATAGTTTTGCTACAAAATATGCCGCTACAAATAATATCAAATTGGCTATTGCGCTATTGAGATATGCCGAGGTCTCAGGAGAGGAAGTCGCGTCGGTCAGATTTAAATCGAGAACTTCGGCAAATGTCTCGCCAAACAAGCGACACACCACAATGCCTGCAACGATGCCTACAATCGATCCGAGTTGAGAAATCATGCCTTTTCTCACTCCATAAACTGCCGCAATGGCAATAACTATAATTATCAGGATGTCTATCGCACTCATAGTATATTGTTTCGACATGCAAAATTAGCAAAAAATCTGCATCTTGCCAACTAATTACTCTTTAGGTGGATGGGATAGGGGTATTGAAATAATAAAGCCCGGCATTTGGATTGTTGCCGGGCTTGGTTATTATTGTTTTTTGACACGCCGAGCGCGTTTCTTGCGGAGTACAAGTGCTGATCGTGCGGGTAGATACAATTTCAGCCATTCCACGCCGAGCGGACTGTAGAGAGCATCGTGTTGAGTCAAGTGTGAAATTGTCTCGTCGATGTTGCCGTAGCCGCCGAATTGTGGGTTATCGGTTGATAATACTACCTCATATTCGCCTTTGGGAGCGAGTAGGCCATATCCGGAGAATGACTTAAATGGGTTGAAGTTGAATACAAACACGAGGTCTCCACGCTTGAACGCAAGCACTTGGTCGTCATCTTTTTCCCATAGTTTCTCCACGCTTTTGGCTTGGAAATCACGTATGCTTTTGACTATATCAATCATTGCGTTGTCAAAGTCGTTGAGGTAGCCATATTTTAACTCTTCTCGGTCAACGAGATCCCATTGTCGGCGAGCATATTTATATGACCATCCGTTGCCTTCGCGAGGGAAGTCTATCCATTCGGGGTGTCCAAACTCATTACCCATGAAGTTGAGGTAGCCACCATTGATGGTCGCAAGAGTCACAAGACGTATCATTTTGTGTAGCGCGATCCCGCGAGCTACAGTCATGTCATCGTCCCCTTTCATCATGTGCCAATACATCTTGTCGTCGATGAGCCTGAATATCACAGTTTTGTCGCCAACCAATGCCTGGTCGTGGCTTTCGACATAAGAGATGGTTTTTTCATCGGCGCGTCGGTTGGTCAACTCCCAGAAGATAGAAGTCGGATGCCAATCCTCGTCTTTCTTCTCCTTGAGCATTTTAATCCAATAGTCGGGCACGCCCATCGCCATGCGGTAGTCAAATCCGATACCACCATCCTCTACCGGGATAGCGAGTCCCGGCATTCCGCTCATTTCTTCGGCGATAGTTATTGCTTTGGGATTGAGTTCGTGAATTAATTTGTTGGCAAGTGTAAGATATGTGATGGCATTTGTGTCTTGTCCGCCATTGTAATAGTCGTCGTATGAGCCAAATGCCTGACCCAAACCATGATTGTAATATAGCATAGAGGTGACCCCGTCAAATCGGAAGCCGTCGAAACGAAATTCCTCAATCCAGTATTTGCAGTTTGACAGCAAGAAGTGTAACACTTCATTCTTGCCATAGTCAAAACACAATGAGTCCCATGCCGGATGCTCGCGACGGTCATCGCCATAGAAGTATTGGTTGTAGCTGCCGTCAAGACGTCCAAGACCTTCGACCTCATTTTTTACGGCGTGGGAGTGTACGATGTCCATGATTACGGCGATGCCCATTGAATGCGCTGTGTCAATAAGCGATTTCAACTCTTCAGGTGTGCCAAAGCGGCTTGAGGGGGCAAAGAAACTTGACACATGGTAGCCGAATGAGCCGTAATAAGGGTGTTCCTGTATTGCCATAATCTGTATGGCGTTATACCCGTCTTTGGCTATGCGGGGAAGTACCAGGTCGCGAAATTCGGTGTATGTTCCCACGCCCTCACGTTCCTGTGCCATACCTATGTGACATTCATAAATGAGTAGAGGGGATGTTTTTGATGAGAAACGGCGAGTTTTCCATTTGTAGGCTTCTTCCGGCTCCCATACTTGAGCTGAGAATATCGCCGATTTTTCGTCTTGCACCACTCGGTTGGCGTATGCGGGGATGCGTTCTCCCATGCCACCATCCCAGTGAACCATCATTTTATATAAATCACCATGTTTTAAATCCTTTTCTTTCAGATTTATTTCCCAAACGCCATTGCCGATATGTTTCAGTCGGTACTTTACCAACTCTTGCCAATTAGAGAAATCGCCGATTAATACAATGTCGGTTGCGTTTGGTGCCCATTCGCGGAAAACCCATCCCGATTTGGTGCGGTGTAGCCCAAAGAATTTATGCGCATTGGCAAAATCAGTCAACGTACCTGCGTCTGCCACAAGTTCCGTCTCTTTGCGCAGAGCGTCTTCATGTCGTCCGATTATCGCATCGGCAAATGGTTCCAACCATGGGTCGTTTTTGAGAATAGGGAGTGATTTCATTTTGCTATTTAAGGTGATATGTGATTAATAATGAGGTTATTTCAATAAGTCGGGGCGCAGACGACGAGTCCTTTCAAGGGCTTGCTCATGTTTCCAATCATCGATGCGGGCTTGATGCCCTGAGAGTAGAATGTCGGGAACTTTCCACCCATTGTATTCCGCCGGACGGGTATAAACCGGGGGAGCCAACAGATTGTCTTGAAACGAGTCGCTCAAAGCGCTTTGTTCATCGCCGATAGCTCCGGGGATGAGTCTGACAATCGCATCGGCGATTATCGCGGCGGGCATCTCTCCGCCGGTAAGTACATAATCTCCGATGGAAATCTCTTTGGTGATCAGGTGCTCGCGTATGCGATAGTCAATACCTTTGTAATGCCCACACAGAATTATGATATTGTCGAGCATCGAAAGACTATTTGCCATTGG
The DNA here is from genome assembly GCA_017396945.1 of Muribaculaceae bacterium. GTDB lineage: Bacteria > Bacteroidota > Bacteroidia > Bacteroidales > Muribaculaceae > RGIG4079. The sequence goes on from JAFQKI010000012.1 coordinate 36,471, forward strand.
TTGGTTGAATAGTTCTCCGTCGGGAGAGGTGAATATCACCTCATCGTAGTTCCGCTCGCTTTTTAACTTGGAGATTGCCCTGTCGATAGGCTCAATCTGCATCACCATCCCGGCTTCTCCGCCAAATGGGTAGTCATCGACTTTGCGATGTTTATTGGTTGAGTAGTCTCGCAGATTATGAATATGTATCTCGGCGAGACCCTTGTCCTGAGCACGCTTGAGTATAGAGCATCCCAAGGGTGACTCTATCATTTCGGGCAACACAGTGAGTATATCAATACGCATACTATAATATAATAATGTGTATCTGTTTTTATTGCTGTTGATTTTATCTCCACAAAGATAATAATAAATTGTGATATAATATCAGGTGATGTGAAGAATAAAAAAAGAGTAACTTCGCGGAATGTGAAAAAATATGTATAATTTCAAAATATGCTAAACAATGGTTAACGATGTGCTTGTAGTATGAAAAATTGTGGTAATTTTGAACGAAATACCGCTTAAACAGACGTGTCTGTAAAAGGTATTGGCAGAGCCCTTATTGTATGTAAGTGCCTAATTGACAGTGACTGACTCTAAAATGCTAAAAATGTGCCATGAAAATATGGTTTTGTTAAAAAACAGAAAATGAGCGCATTAGCAATATTGGTGTTTGTGCTTGTTTTGGTGCTGGAAAATGTAGTAAGACTAATGCCTATTTATATTAAAGTGCAAGTGAATAATAACCTTGAATATAAACAAATTTAAAGTAATTATGAAAAAACAGCTATTGTTTCTGTTGTTTTCCCTCTTTACGGTTGTAAGCTATGCTTTCTCTGTAAAAGGTACGGTTACTGATGCTGCTTTCGGCGACCCAATGTATGGTGTTACCGTTAAAGAAAAAGGTGGCGCAGCATCCGTTATGACCGACGTGGATGGGAATTACGTGATTGAAGTTAAGGATGCAAATGCAGTTCTTTCCTTCACTTCTGTGGGTATGGCCCCGAAAGACGAGCCTGTTAAGGGTCGTAGTGTTGTTGATGTGGTAATGGAAGAGGAATCAGAAGTCCTCGATGCCGTTGTCGTAACAGCGATGGGTCAAACTCAAGAAAAGAAAAAATTGAACTTCGCCGTTCAAGCTTTGAACTCTGATGAAGTTACCGCAGGTCAATCTGCCAACTTCGTTAACGGTCTTCAAGGTAAGATTGCCGGTGTTCAAGTGTCTATGGCCGGTGGTTCTCCCAACTCTGCTTCTCAGATTGTTGTGCGTGCCATCTCTTCTATTAACCAAAGCCAAAGCAACGAGCCTTTGTTCGTGATCGATGGTATGCCTGTTCGTGGAGGTGCTTCTTCCGCTGCCGACATCAACCCCAACGATATCGAAACAATGTCGGTGCTTAAGGGTGCTGCCGCATCTGCTCTTTATGGTCAAGAAGGTGCCAATGGTGTTATCTTGATTACTACCAAGAGTGGTAAAAGTGGTGCAATCACCGTAACTGCATCAGGTGGTTGGGAATTTTCAAATGTAATGGATACCCCCGATCTTCAAAGCAAATACATCGGTGGTGGTAGTGGTATCTACACTACTAACGCGTCAGGTGGTTGGGGTCCTCACTTGCGTCCTGAAGATACTGTCTATGATAACTTAGGTGACTTCCTTGGTACAGGTTTCATGCAAAAGTATGACCTTTCTATCTCAGGCGGTAACGAAAAATTCTCAGCTTACGCCTCTGCCAACTATATGAACAACGAAGGTGTAGTTCCCAATGACTATAAAAATCGTCTTGGTGTATATGTAAAAGGTGAGTTTAATCCTTCTGATAAGGTTAAGATGATCCTTTCTACCAACTATATTGAGACTACCTCTCGTGGTTTTGGTAACTCAATGTCAACTGTTTATGGTTGGGCGATCAACAAGGATATGTCTGACTACGCATTGCCTAACGGAATGCCTAACTGGGCAAACCGCTATGATGATTGGTCGGTACTTAATGGCGCAAGCCGTGTAGATGCTACAACATCTCCTTACTATGGTCGTTACATGGATGATTCAGAATCTAAATCAAGCCGTGTGATTATCAATGGTTCAATCGCTTACACTCCTATCGAAAACTTGACTATTACCGGTAAAGTAGGTTATGACAAGGGTCACAGCTCATACGAGTCTTATACTCATCCTCGTTTTACCGATGATGACTTTGCCGATCTTTCTGATGAAAATAAACCCGACGCAGGTGAATTGGCATTGCGTAGCGGTACATATACATTCCAACCCTCTCGTAGCGAACGTTTGACTGCTCAATTGACAGCCAACTATGCTTGGAATGTGAATGATAATGTTGACTTGAACTTCTTCTTGGGTGGTGAATACTCTGAAACTACAAGCTACTCTGCTCAAATGGGTGGTTATGACTTCGTTCTTGGTGGAGACTTCTTCTCAATGAACAACTTAAATGACGAGTATCTACACTATGGTACAGGTGACTATCAAGTATATTTGAACCACACAAGAAAGAACAAATTCGGATACTTCGGAGAAATCCGTTTTGACTATAAGAGCATGATTCAATTATCTGTAACAGGTCGTGTCGATGGTTCTTCAACTCTTGTTCAATGTGACCCCGTTTACTTCTATCCTTCTGTAACCGGTGGTGTTATCTTCTCTGAATTGTTCAAGTTGCAAAACGATTGGTTCTCTTATGGTAAAATCCGTGGTAACTGGGCAAAGGTAGGTAAGGACGCTCCTTCTTACTTGTTCTCTAAATCATTCAAACAATGGACCACATTCCCCGATGGTGGTTGGGGTACTGCAGCGACAGTTTCTTCAGCCTCTTATCTTGAGCCTGAAATGACAAGCTCTTGGGAAATTGGTGCCGACTTGCGTTTCTTTAACCAAAAAACTCGTTTGGACGTAGCATACTACTCAACTACAGTTGACAACCAAATCGTGACAATGCGTGTGTCACCTTCTGCAGGTATGATTCTTCAAACATTCAACTCTGGTTCTGTTGAAAACTATGGTGTTGAAGCTACTTTGTCACAAGACATCTTGAAAACCAAAGACTTCTCTTGGACTGCTAACCTCAACTTCTCTTTCAACCGTGGTCGTCTTCGTTCACTCCCCGGAGATCAAAAAGAATATCTTGCTACACAATTGGGTACCGACTTTTACTGTTCTGCGGTTGTAGGTGGTTCTACCACTGCTATGGTAGGTAAAGACTACGAACGTACTGAAGATGGTCAAATCATTTGTGATGAAAACGGTTATCCAATGATCTCAGGTTCTAACTCTCTTCACCTTGGTGATCGTGAGCCTGATTTCTTGATGGGTCTCGGTTCTACTTTTACTTGGAAAGACCTCTCGGTTTCATTCTTGTTTGATGGTCGTGTAGGTGGTAAGGTTTACAACTTGACCGGTCGTGACTTGCTTCGCAATGGTATGGCTGCAGCATGGGAAAAATATCGCAACCGTGAAGTGATCTTCAATGGTGTTGTTCCTTGCGCATGGGATGAAAAAGGCAACGCAACCGAATATCGTCCTAATACTACTCCTATCATTCTTGATAGCTACAATTATGGTACATATTATGACAAAGTTCCTACTAACTTTATCGAAGATGGTTCTTACCTACGTTTGAGCTATGTAACTGTTGGTTATGACTTCTCAAACTTGATGAAGAAACTTGGTTCAAACAATCCTATCAAAGGCCTTCGTTGCTCTTTGACCGGACGTAACCTCTTCCTCTTGACTAAATATACCGGTGTGGATCCTCAGGTTATGCCTACTGCAGTAGGTGGTCCTGGTACAATGGGTATCGACAACAACAGCGTTCCTACACTCCGCAGCTTTAATTTCAATGTTAACGTAACATTCTAAAACAGCTATGAATAAATTAAAAACAATATCTTTATCACTTCTGCTCGGGATGTCGTTAGCAGGCTGTGAAGACATTCTTGATGAGAATGTTTCTCCTAACAACGCTCACGAAAACTCGGCTGACCAAGGTCTTCCAGTTGTGGTATTCTATGCTCAACAAACAGTATATGACCACGCAGAATATAATGTGTACCTTTCTCAGGCGCTTACCACTATGGGTAAAAGCCAAACAGGTTCATATCCATACAAGCAAGGTTGGGAGTTTATCTCTATCAACCGTCACCCACAATGGCGTCGTCACTACTACGACCTTGGTGTGAATATCAATGACCTCATTGAGAACTCTCAAAAAATGGCTTCGCCCAACTATGAGCTTATCGCCCGCACAATCCGTCTTATGTCAACTCAATTGACCACCGACGCATTTGGTGATATGCCTTTGGAAGAAGCTTATCAATCTAACACTCCTCGCTATGAGACTCAAGCTCACATCTATGACTGGATGTTTAAAGAAATCGCCGAGCTTGAAGCAATGTATGCCGATGAGGCTATCGTTAATGCCGATGGTAACCGCACTATAGATGCTCGTCAAGATCGCATCTATGCCGGTGACCTCAAAAAATGGGAAGGTTTGGTATATGCGGTTAAAGCACGTTTGTTGCTCCGCAACATTCCTAACATCGACCGTAGCTCGGCAATGTGTGATCAAATCATCGCGGCAGCCGACAAAGCTATCGAAATCTGGCGTTCAGGCGACTTGATGTATGGCGAATGGTTTGGTAATGAGCCTCGTTATAACTTCGATGGCGGTACAGGTGAGCAAAACTGCCCATGGGGTGAAGCAATGCCTAAAATCAACGGTTGGGAATCTCGCGACAACTTGTTGACAACTGCTGTGCCCTCTAAATTCTTTGTAGAAGATTGTATGGGTATCACAGTTCCTGGTCACGAAACTCAACAAGGTCAATTTGAACCTTCAAACAAAGAAAATGGTTTCGGTTCTGACCCACGTCTTTCTCTATTGTTTGTTGCTCAAACCGGTCCTATCTCTGCTTCAAGCACATCGACAGGTGTTCGTCTCCGTTATCTTGAAAACAATATCGGTGCGGGTGCTACATTCAAGCAAGCTCACTATCCTGTGATGTTCTCAGGTGCTTATGCTCACAATGATGGTTATAACCCACTCTTTACAATGGAAGAACTTTACTTTATTAAAGCAGAAGCTCTTTATTGGAAAGGACAAAAAGAAGAAGCATGTGCACTTTCTAAAGAAGCTACAACTTGGAATATCCAACGTCACTTGATACGTTATCAAGCCGACAATGAAGGTCTTTGGCCTACCGGTAAGGATGGTGTCGCATACACCAATGAAAAAAAATGGAATCGTTGGGTCAATGCGTTCTTGGATGATGTGAAAGAAGGTCGTACTCAACCTGCTTCGGCTATCGGTAAAGGTCGTTACTACTTCAACCCTGACGGATATTCACTTTCTGACTTGATGACCCAAAAGTATATCGCGATGTATATGCAACCTGAGCAATGGACCGACATGCGTCGTTATCACTATAGCAACAACCGTAATGGTTATGGTATCGGTGATAATCAAGAAATCGTTTATCCTACTCTCCGTCGTCCCTATAACTTGTATTCAGCATATTGGGTTGATGGTTTGACTACCGAGCAAAAGGAAAATACCTGGATCCAACGTCTCAATTATGACCCGCAGACCGAGGAAATCTACAACCCCAATGAAGTTATGCGCATTGGTGCTTACAAAAACCACAAATGGTTGCAGAAACCGATGAACTGGGCGCTTGATTATGGTGTTCGCACATCTCTCACTGCCGAAGAATAATCAGTTTTTACAAGTGTAACCTCAAAATGAATTTATCAATTATGAAAATACAATTTAAATTAGGACTTTTGGCAGCCGGTGTGCTCGTGCTTTCATCTTGTGAAAAGCATGACCTTATAGCCGATAATCTGCAAATTGGTCAGTATGTGCCTACCTGCTATTGGGAAGTAGGTTCTACCGCTTGTAAAGCCGGTGAAAACTTCACTTTTAAAGGTAAATACTATACTGAAGAAGGTCATACCCCACTTCGCAGTGAAGTGTGGTATAATGTAGCTCGTGAGGAAAGTGCTGCCGCTACAGTTATGCTTGCAGGAACCAGTCTTTCATATACTAAGACTGTTGCGGGTATTGATACTGTGCGCGCTTCACAAGTCATGGCTTCGTTCCCCCACGAAATGGCTGCATGGAATGGATATGAATATGAGATTGTAGGCTCTGTGCCTGTTTCTCGCACTCTATCTCCTGTTACATGGATGAACTTGACCGAGTGGGATCAAGAACGTTTTGACATGTATTATCCTGCTACATTTATCGATGAGTTTAAAGAAACTGTAATCGGTTATATGACCGATACCGTAACTGCACCAAATTATTATAACGCGTTACGTACAGTTTATTGCAACTATGAGTTCTCTAACGAGCTTGTAGGTCAAATCAACCAACAATTTGGCACTAATCTTCCTACAGACATTGACATCCAAGAGGGTGACGCAAGTGCTTCTATTGCTGATAAATCTGATCGTTGGTTCTCTACTACTGAAGCCAGTGATAAAGCAATTACTGGTTACTACTATAACTCAATTGCAGCAGACAGCTCAGTTGTTGTTACCGAAGTGACTAAAGACGAAGTGACTGTTGCCGAAGATGGTTCGGTTATCTTAAATGCAGACTCTACAGTGGTGTTATATCCTGTATATAAAGCAGCTGAATGGGTGTTCTGTCGTTACGATGACGATAAAGGTGCTATCGTTTCTTCTGTTCGCGAATCTTATCTTGACGCATTCGCAGCGTTGTTGAGCGTCATCAAGTTTGAAGAATGGATTTATGATGGTAAGAACTATGCGGTAACGTTTACCCGCGATTACTCGGTATTTGCTTCATTTAAAGTGTTTGATACCGATGGCAATGTGGGTGTCGCTTCTACAAGTTATGAAATCACTATTAACTAATTTAATCGCTGACTATTATGAAATTTCTTAAAAACTTAGGTCTTTTGGCGGTGTCAGCGTTTGCTATGACTGCTTGCGTTGAGCCGGAAGCTGACATTCAGAATTTCCCCGATCCCGATGTGGATTTTACCTATAATGTGGCTGATACTACCTATGTTGTGGATTACTATGTTGTATCAAACATTCAATTCCATAACACATCGGCTAAGACTGGTAATGTTATTTGGAACTTCGGTGTGCCCGAAGATAAATTTGAAGTAGTTGATATGTCTGATATCAACAACCCTATTATCAAATACAAAGAGGCAGGTCGTTACAACGTGACTCTTACAATTGATGGTGTTGGTAGCAAGACTTATCCTATCTTGATTTATGATATCGTTCCTGTTTTGACTATCGCTCATCAAAGTGATTCAATTCTTGAAATTAATAAATCAACAGTAAGTTTTAATCTCGAATTGCCTAACCCTGAAAATCTCAAGGTTAAATATGTATGGAACTTCCCTGAAGGCACAACTGATGCCAATGGTGTTGAATTCCCCAATGGTCAATTTATTGGTTATGCCGATGAAAATGGTAATGTTGACTATCCGGGTGAAGTTAAATTCCGTCACGTAGGTTCTCAAAAAGTGCTCATTCAAACTCACTTTGATATTGATGGTGTAAATCGTCCATTGGAAGATTCTTATCTCAATGTACAAGTTGGTTACAGCGAAGAGGTTCCAACTCTTTACTATGCACAAAAAGATGGTAATATCAAGGCACTTAAGTTGATTGATCCCGCTGTACTTGCGGCTTCAGGAACAAAAGTATTCCCCTATGACATGGGTGTTAAGGCAGGTAACAAGCCTTTGAACCTTTGCTATGGCTCAACAAAAGCTATCGCTGACGATGAGACCGAAGTAACTAACCATTGGATCTATATTCTTGACGCAGGTAAACAATACTACTATGTGAACGACGAGAGCGATAACCTCGGTGATGGTAAAATTACTGCTATGGGTGTTGATGGCTCAAACGTTAACACAATGGTTACCAACGAAGGTCAAGCTGCGTTTATGGACCCATTCCGTGGTTTTGTTTACAATGGTCAACTCTACTATTCTGACCGTAACAATGGCGTTACAGCTATTCCTTTGGAAACTCGTGGCGCTGTAGAGACTCAAAGCGAGAGTGATGCTTCATTCCGTGGTTCTTACTTCGTTAAAAATGACTTGATTCCTTATTACAACCGTGGTATCGCTTATGGAGCTATCAGCGTTGACTTGTATCGCACACAAGATGGTACTTGGTGGTGGGGTAAAAACTACTCTGGTAACGGTATCTACCGTTTCACTCAAAACGACATCTACGCTACCGCTTCAGATGCGAGTGCAGCGGCAATGCCTTTCCCCATCGTGTTTAGCGGTATCAAGTTGAGTACATTTACTATCGACGAAAAAGCTAAGATGATTTATGTATGGCGTATTGAGCCTGCTTCTTCAGGTTTCTATGCCTACAATTTGCCTGATGCTACTTCTGATGGTGGCAAAATCGCTTCTCCTGTCGCAAAAGTTACTCTTGCAGCCGATCCTGAAAACACTACCGCTGATGAGCAAATCCACACTTGTCAATTTGCCTTGGCTGAAGACGGAAAGGTTTACTTCGCATTCCGTAACAACGATGGTGGCGATAATGCCGGTCTCCACTCAGGTATCGTTTACTATGATCCCGCAGATCAAAAGTGTCATCAATATGGTGAAACTTCTGACCTTGGTTTCGGTATTGTAATCAATCCTACTAAGAGCAAACTTTTCTAATCGGGGATTCTCCGATTGATAGGTTAATATCTAATTCAAAGGTAACTGCCGCTTTATAGAGGCGGTTACCTTTGCTTTTTTGAAAAACGATTAAGGAACTTTAGAAATTCCCTTAAATACTGACTTTATGAACAAATTTTTTAGAAACATCGGTCTTGTGGCTGTAGCTTTAATGGTTGTGTGCAACGCATTCTCAGCCAATGCAGAGATACAGCGTGAGCACCGCGCGATATGGATGTCGCCGTTTCTTGGCAGCAATTGGCCCTCTTCGGCAATTACAACAGCAAACGCCGAGTCTCACAAACGCATCCTACGCAATCAGCTCGACAAGTTCCAGGCACAAAACATTAATGTGCTATACTACCATGTGCGCTCTATGTGTGACGCCAACTATGAGTCTTCATACGAGCCATGGTCAAAAAACATCTCAGGAACTCGTGGTGTAGCTCCTGCGTTTGACCCGTTTGTCTACATCATTGAGCAAGCTCACTTGCGTGGCATCGAAGTGTATGGTTGGGTAAATCCCTATCGTTATCATGCCAACAAGGGAGGAAGTTGGGGTACTCATGAATTGAATTACGAGACCTCTCATCCTGAATGGTTGATGGATGGTAACAGCAACAATCGTGTGTTGAATCCCGGTATCGCAGAGGTGCGCCAACGCATTGTTGACGTCTGCAAGGAAATCGTGACAAAATATGATGTTGACGGTATCATCTTTGACGACTATTTCTATCCACAAGGCGGTACAAGCGAGTCTTCATCAGCTCCCGACTACGCTCAGTATAAAGCGAGCGGAACAACTATGTCGATGGGAGACTGGCGTCGTGCCAACGTTAATCAGATGTTGAATGACGTTTACACAATGATTAAGTCAACCAAACCTTATGTGTGCTTTGGCGTTTCTCCAGCCGGTTCTGCCAATCCGCCGGACATCTCAAAATATGGTCTTCCCGCAGGTCCTGAAGGCGACTGGCAATATAACACTATCTATTCCGATCCTGTGGCATGGTTAAATGCGGGAACTCTCGACTTTATTTCTCCGCAAGTGTATTGGACTATTGGTTCAAGCTCTGATTTCGTTGGCTTGACATCTTGGTGGGGTTCTACTGCTCACCATTTTGGCCGTCATCTCTATGAGAGTGTAAACCTCAAAGGCGATGGTTTGACCGACTTGAATACTCATGGTGCAGAGGAGTCTCTACAACAAATTCTCTGGATTCGTGACAAAACACCTGAAAATACATCGGGTGTGGTATTCTTTGAATATAGCGGATATGTAAACTACTCTGAAAAATATAATGGTGGTACTCGCCAAACATTTGGAGACATCTTGAAAACCAATGTATTCCAAAATAAAGTGCTTACACCTTTGCGTCCTTGGAACAATACCAAGAAACCTGCGATGGTGTCAAATGTGACACTTTCAGGTACTACCCTTTCATGGAATGCGGTTTCCGGCATGCGTTACACTATTTATGCTGTTCCAAACAGTGTCACTGACGCAGAATTTGGCTGTCAGCGCGAATATCTTCAAGCTATCACTTATGCCAACTCTTACACGATTCCCGATGACAAGACCTCAGGATATCGTTGGGCTGTAGCAGTTTATGACCGTTATGGTAATGAGTATGCGCCGTTGTTTGTGGGCAAAACCGCTACAACTATCGCAGCTCCTACTTTGGTTAGCCCTATTAATGGTGCCAAAGCTCCCGCATTGTTCTCATTCAAGTGGTCGGGTGGTACTCGCGGTGTTGTTGAAGTTGCAGCCGACGCCGCTTTCACCAAAATTTTAGGAACAAGCGAAGCTGCCGGCAACTCATTGTCAAGCGCGGTGTTCCCTTGGCTCGAAAATGGCAAGACATATTATTGGCGAGTTACCAACTCTGCCCCCAACGCGCAAGGTTCTACTTCGGCTGTTCAATCATTTGTGCCTGCTCCTATCGAAATGACTTATCCTACCAATGGAGCGACCGGTGTGTCTATGACCCCGACTTTGAAATGTTCCGCAGCTGAATCAGGCGTGGAATATGTGTGGGAAGTCAGCGACCGTGAAGACTTTGCCAACCTTCTTTACACAGGAACTTCTACAACCAATAGCATCACAGTTCCCGCGTCTGAATTGTCATCTTATTATGACTATTACGCTCGTGTGACAGTGTATAGTGGTGAGAAGAAGTTGACAAGTGCGACAGTTAAGTTCAAAACAGTGGAAAAGTCTTATACCGATGCTCCGGTTATCGCTTATCCCGCAACCGATGGCGCGACTGTGTATAGCAATGAGCCCGTGAGACTCAATCCATGGTCGGGTTATCGTCAAGTGAAAGTGCAGATTTCTACTTCTACATCTTTCCCTTCTCGTTCATCTAAATTGTTGACACTATCAGACTTTGCCACAGCTACTGCCGATATGGGAACGCTTTCACTTAAGGATGGTACAACTTATTATGTGCGCGCTTATGGCGAGTATGGTGTTTCTTCATCTACAACACTTCAAAAAACAGGATACTCTGCTGTGCGTTCGTTTGTGTATAGCTCTGAAGCCGGTATTGATGGTGTTGTGGGAGATGAGCAAGCGACTATCTATGTGACTGCCGATGATCAACTCATGCTTGGTGGCATCGCTACATACATTGAGATTTATACCCTTGATGGCAAGCTTGTGAAAGCTCTTGATGTGACCGAATTGCCTTCACTCGATCTTTCAAGCATGGCATCAGGCGCATATATCATTCGCGTCGCTACAGTTGAAGGAGTTGAAACTCTTAAATTTGTGAGATAACCTTCATCTAAGCAAAGAGATAACTCAATATGAACTGTTTGCAACGGCTACCCGGGGGTGGCCGTTGTTTATGTATTAAAAAACCTTAAAAACTGACGCGCATCGCTGGTCATATTTGCAAACCGATATTTTAAACTATATATTTGTAAAGTAATGTTGAAATTTATTTATTAACCCTTTAATTAATATAGTTATGAAAATTTCAAAATGGTTTGCAGCCGCAGCGGTTGCTTTGTTGATGACAGCTTGTGGAAATCCCGTAGAAGATGCTGAAGCAGCTATCAAGGATAAAGATTTTGTAAAAGCAGCAGAATGTATCACAGAACTTTCTGAAGATGATGTGAAATCAATGTCAGATGAAGAAAAACTTAAAGTTGTCGGTATTGTTATGGCAATCGGAATGTCGGGAGATGAAGAAGCTGTTAAAGTCCTTGGCGATTTTAATGTTGAATAATAAATTTTAAGTATTATATGGCGAGGTGAATAGATGTTCACCTCGCTTTTTTATTGTTAACTTTTGCATAAACGCTCAAGAGTGATTAACTTTGTGTCTATAGAAATTGTGGACTGATGGAAAAATACTTAGTATCGGCACGTAAATATCGTCCCTCGACATTTAACTTGGTCGTAGGGCAAAAGGCTTTGACGGCGACGTTGAAAAATTCAATTGCGACCGACCGTCTTGCTCATGCCTATCTCTTTTGCGGCTCGCGTGGAGTAGGGAAGACCTCTTGCGCCCGCATTTTTGCCAAGACAATCAATTGTCAACATCGCACCGCCGAAGGTGATGCTTGTAACGAGTGTGATTCTTGTCGTGATTTCAATGAAGGTCGCTCGCTCAACATCATTGAGCTTGATGCGGCTTCAAACAATAGCGTGGAAGACATCAGGCTGCTCGTAGAGCAAGTGCAAGTGCCTCCCACCAATGGACGTTACCGAGTGTTTATCGTCGATGAGGTTCATATGTTGTCAAATCAGGCGTTTAACGCTTTTCTCAAAACTCTTGAGGAACCACCCGCCTATGTGGTGTTTATACTCGCGACAACCGAGAAACACAAAATCATACCCACCATCCTGTCGCGTTGCCAGATTTATGATTTCAACCGCATCACCATCCAAGATATGGTCGATCATCTTACCTATGTCGCTTCACAAGAGGGGATTACAGCTGAGCCTGCCGCTCTCAACGTCATTGCCCGCAAAGCCGATGGCGCGATGCGCGATGCGCTGTCGATTTTCGACCAAGTGGCAGCCTCCTCGATGGGAAATGTCACCTATCACACCACGATAGAAAATCTCAACATACTTGATTATGAATACTACACCCGCTTGATTGACTCTTTCTTGAAAAACGATGTGCCACAGGCATTATTGATTTACAAGGAGATACGCGAGCGAGGCTTTGACTCCCAATTTTTTATCAATGGGCTTGCGGCTCACTTCCGCGACCTAATGGTTGCACGAGATGAGTCAACGATATGTCTGCTTGAGGCGAGCGACGAAGCTCGCGCGATGATGGCAGAGCAAGCACGCCGTTGTCCAATAGAGTTTATATATTCGGCTATGAGCCTTTGCAACGATGCCGACCTTAATTATCGCATCGCTACCAACAAACAATTTCTTGTGGAGTTGACACTCATTAAGTTGTGCCAACTGCTCAGCCCCTCCCCCAATAAAAGTGGCAACGGAGAGGGGCAGTTGAAAAAGATTGAACCTGTGGCTCAGTCTCAAACCGCCACGCCTCAACCATCGGTAGCACCTGCCACCCCAATTCCACAGCGACCACAAGTGCCATCTCAGGCATCGACCTATGTGCCACCGATCGCGACACCTCCTGCACCCGTTGCGCCTTCTCGCCCTGCGGCACCCATTAAGATGAAAGCCCCGGTATTGTCTCTCAAAGGCAATAACAAGACCGAGACTCAACAGCAAGTCGTCGCTCAGTCTCCACAGCTGAAGCGCGAAAACCCTTATACCGAGCAGATGCTCGATGCTACATGGGAAACCTACATCTCATCACACCCAACGGCACGCATTTTGGTAAACACGATGCGCACTGCCCGACCCAAACGCATTGAGGGTGACCGATATGTCATCATGGTTGAAAATCCCGGACAGTTGGAATTGATGCGTCAATCGCTTCCCGAATTGCACAGCTACATACACAATGCCCTCGGCAATGATATGATAACACTGCAAGTTGAACAAAACCAAGGAGAAGCAGCCCCATATGTGTGGAACGACCGAGAAGTGCTCGTTCACATGGTAGAAACCAATCCCTACCTCAAAACAATGATTGAGGACTTCCACCTCGTTCTCTCGTAATAAAACCAAGGTTCTTGTTTAAAAATTTTATGTCGTTGAGATTTATAAATCTCTTGTTTTTTTGTATGGGTGTTATAAGGAGATTGTGATGGAGGGGGTTTCAAATGTGAGTTTTTTTTTGTAATATTGCAATTTATTTTAAATTGCTATATTAACAATAAAAGACAAAATACTATCATAATGAGAAAAATTTGCTCCCTATTAGTGCTTTTGGCACTATGCACTATGAGTGCCAAGGCTGATACCCCGATATTGGGAACCATTCAGGCTTCGGTTGAGAGAATGTATCAATTTGTAAAGTCTCAAAATAGTTCATTTGACCGCTCAATAGCGGAAAATTTCCATGCGGTGGGTCAAGTTTATGGACTTCGTGGTGACATTGCGTTGTGTCAATCAATCATAGAGACCGGATGGTTTAAATACACAGGCGGAACTGCCGTTACCCCCGATGACCATAACTATTGTGGTCTTGGTGTTACCGTTCTTGGAGAAAAAGGTTGTCAATTTGCGACAGTTAAAGAGGGTGTAACCGCTCAGATACAACATCTCTATGCCTATGCTTGTACTAAATCACTTCCTGCCGGAGAAACGCTTGTCGATCCTCGTTTCAAATATGTGACTCGTGGTATCGCTCCAAATTGGGAAGATCTCGGTTCGGGCAAATGGGCTTCAGCTGCCGGATATGGAGAAGCCATTATCGAGATGTATGAAAAAATGATGGCATTTAATGTACAAGACGATGACACACCAGGTAACCCCGGTACTACTACATCGGGACTTACCGCAAGCACTACAAATGTTACTCTTAGCGGCGAATATGGTTCATCATCGGCTCCATACGTTGACGTGACTATAACAGGTACTAATTTGACCGCCGACATTGTTTATAATAGTAATTCTTCGGCAGTTACTGTTTCTACGCTATCGGGCTGGAATGCGCGCACCGGTGGAAAGTTGCGTTTGAAACTCAACACCAATTACACTCTTGGTGCAGGATCTTACTCCGGATATGTGGCTGTGCAAAGCGGTTCATCACGAGTAGAGATTAACTTCTCTGTAACTCTCACTTCTTCAAATGATAATCCCGGAAATCCCGGCACATCAACTGAGATGTCTTTACCAACGACTTTCTCAACAGATTGGAGTTACTCGGCAGTAAAAGGCAACTCGGCAAGTTGGTTTAACCCCGCAAATGATTATACCCGTAACATGGCACTCAAAGGCGACAACCTCTATGTTGTGCAACGCGATCCCGATAATTCAACAGGCTACATACGCATCGTTAATGCTAAGACCGGAGCGTTGAAAGGTTCGCTATCGTCGTCGGGCATTGCAAATGACGCATATCAATTTGCCTCAGTTGCAAATATGGATGGTACAATTGTAGCATGTAATCTTGCCTATGGCGCTACAAGCACTTTGCGAGTATATAGCTGGAGCGGTGACTCTTCGACTCCTACGCTTGTGCTTGAAACATCAAGCAATCACGGCGCACGCATGGGTGATGTGATGAGTGTTTCGGGAACAATCAACAATGGTAAAATCTATTTTGCGTCAAATGGCGATTATCTCAGTCGCATATATGTATATACCATAACTAATGGTAAGGCATCAACTACACCCCAGGTTATCACATTGAAGAATGCTTCAGGCAGTGCCTATGACCTTGGCGGAACTGCGGCGGTTATAGAGGTGCGCGCCAATTCCGACGGCACATTCTGGGCTACCGGTAAGGGTGGTGTTCCCGCATTGTTTAGCTCTACAGGGACTTTAATCAGAGAGTTGTCTAAAACAGCGGTTGACGATAACGTTTATGGCACAAGCTATTGTCCGTTTACATTTGGCAAGTATAATCTTGCCGCGGTAGTAACTTATGCAACAACCGTGCAACAAGGTTATTTAAATCTTATCAACGTAACTTCGGGAGAAACATCGGCGGTCAAACTCAATAGCTTTGCAAAACTTGGAGCAGCAAGTGTCTCAAACGGAACATTTGTAACAACGGCAATTGCAAGCGTTGACAACAATAAAATACATCTGTGGGTTCTCATTCCCAAGCAAGGTGTGGCAAAATACACTGCCACGGCTACAGTATCTATTGACGATGTAGTTGCCGATATTGATGATTGCGAAATCGTGGTAAAAGGTCGAGATGTGACAGTGTCAAATGGTAATGCTGTTAGTATCTCGCTTGTGTCACTAACCGGTGTTGAAGTAGCGTCGGTCGGTGGCAATGAGTTAGACGCGTCGCAAGTGCAATCCGGCATTTATGTAGTTGTTGCTACACTTGAAAATGGTGAGCGCGTGACAGGAAAAATTGCTTTGAAATAATTATATAAAAATCATAAAGCCATTTATGAGAGGATTATTATTGCTTGTAACATTATTAATGGTTTTGGTTTCTTGTTCGGAAAACCAGTCTCAAGACACTGCGGCTTCGTTGGCTTATGCCGAAGCTTCCATTGCTGCGCAAAACTATGAGGCTGCGCAAAACACATGTGATAGTTTAATGCAAGTCACAACTGATTTGTATGCTACACAATGGTGTCACTTGTCAATTATTTATATGAAACTCGCTGACGTGAATATCTCCAGAGAGGAAGAAAACACGGCGGTGGCAACTCGCTGCTACAACAAAGCGTTTGATATCAACAAAGACTCGGCTGAGATTTACTACTCGGCGTTGTCGCCTGAGGAATATGCTCATTATGACATGTTGACAAAATTGGTTAATCCGATTAGAGATGTAACTGTAGAAGAACCGCTTGATGTCGATGAAACCCATTTAATCCAAGAATAATTTTATGGCAGATTGGCAAGATAGTTTAAAATCCTTCCTTGACGCAAATCCCGATCTCCCTGAAGGGGAAGAAATTCAAGTGGTGGAGACTGACGAGTGCCCTCGCCAACCACGACTTGATATTGTATTGGAAAAAAAAGGTCGTGCCGGCAAAATGGCTACAATTGTCACCGGTTTTATTATTGATGATGAAGAGGTATCGGCAATAGCGGCAAAATTGAAATCCCGACTTGGCACAGGCGGGTCGGCGCGTGGTGGTGAAATCCTAATTCAAGGAGACCGACGCAATGATGTGTTGAAATTGCTGTCGGAAATGGGTTATAAGGCTCGTGTGATTTGACATATAAGCATTGGTGTGAGCTATGTTGACGGTTTATAAGGCTTCGGCAGGGTCGGGAAAAACGTTTACTCTTGCCTATGAGTATATAAAACTTGTGCTTGGCGTTAAAGACAAGTTTACCGGCGAATATCGGTTGAACAAGGATGCTCACGAAGCCCATCGCTCAATTCTCGCCATAACCTTTACCAACAAGGCGACCGATGAGATGAAACGTCGCATTGTCAAGGAACTTGCGATATTGGCGCGAGTTCCCTCTACCATAAAAGAACTTGCCAAAGATAAAAAATGTCAAGTAGATGAGATAAAAAGTGATTATACCGATCGTCTTGTCGCCCTTTTCAAGTGTAGCGAAGCAGAATTGGAAGAGGCTGCCGACAAAGCATTAAATCAATTATTGTTTGACTACACATTCTTCAACATAAGCACTATTGACGCTTTTTTTCAAACGGTATTGCGCACCTTTGCCTATGAGGTCGATCTCGTTGGGAATTACGAAGTTGAAATTGACGACACCTATGCGATTTCAACCGGAGTCAACGAGATGCTTCATGCAATTAATTATAGGAACGATACTCAATCCAAACAACTTGCGCTGTGGCTTAAACGCTACATGATGCAAAAACTAAATGATGGGCAAGGGTTTAACTTATTCAACCGCAACTCGTCGCTACATAACGAGATATTAAAGTTTGTCACAAGCATGTGTGACGAGAACTTTAAACTCAATGCCGAGCACATCATCAATTATCTCGAAGATCAAAACCGCATAGCTCTGTTTGAAGAGAAATTGGTTGAAAAACTATCGAAGATAAAAAACACGATAAAACAAAATGGCAATGCGTGTCTTGACGCATTAAATGCTGAACAAATCCCTTTGGATGGTGCGATTAATCGTTATGTGATTGATGCTATCAAAGCTTGGGCTGGAGGGAAGCCTAAAGATCCCAGCGCTACGGTACTCAACATTATTGCCGGGGACAAACCGTTGTTTAATGTGACATACACAAAGAAAAATGCTGTTCCGGCAGGCTTGACTGATGTGGTGGTCGCCAATATGAGTCAGGTTGTGCCATTGCTTGGCGAGTTGAAAATGATAGCTGTAGTGCGCAGCAATCTCTATGCGTTGGGGCTGTTTGGTGATGTATTGCGTTTTGTAAGAGACTTTCGCAAAGAAAACAATCTGATATTGCTTTCCGATACCAACGACTTGTTGCGTCGCATCATCAGTGAGGATGAGACACCATTTATCTACGAAAGAGTCGGGGTTAGGTTACATAATTTCCTGATAGATGAGTTTCAAGATACCTCTAAATTGCAATGGAAAAACCTGAGCCCCCTTGTAGCCGAAAGTCTGTCAAATAATAACGACAATCTCATCATCGGTGATGAGAAACAATGTATATATCGTTTTCGCAATTCCGATCCATCATTGTTGCGAGAGGAGGTGATGCGTGAATTTCCGACCAATTACACTGAGCGTGGCATTGATATAACTGATAATACCAATTGGCGCAGTTCAGCCGATGTGGTGAGGTTTAACAACACTATTTTCATGGCATTGTCGCAACTTCTTGGAGTTGAGGATATATATCGCAACACAACACAGCTTATCGCTCCAAAACACGTTGCACACCATGGATATGTGAAATTCACGAGAGTGAATAATAGGGATGTTGACTTTGACGAGCAATCGTTGTCAATGATGTTTCAAGATATTAAACGCCAACTTGATTCAGGCTATCGGCCAAGCGACATTGCAGTGCTTGTTAATCGTCGCAAAGAGGCTGCCAAGGTTGCAAAATATCTGCTTGATAATCTGGCTAATGATTCTAAGTATTCCGGCGTTGAAATCGTTTCGGATGAAGCTTTGCGCATTGATAGTTCTCCGATGGTCAGGTTGATTATAAGTGTATTGCGCATCATAGATATCCCCGAAGAGGCATCGACCAAAAGTGTGCGTAGAGGATCGGCTCGTGAGATTGTGAGAGTACAAAATCGTTATGAGTATCTTGTAAATAGCGGTTTTGATGCGTCTGAGGCGTTACTGAAAGCGTTGGGACAAACCACAGCGGTTGAGGAACTCGCTCAGAAAATCGTAGATATGAAGTGCGTCAATTTGCCTTCGATTGTTGAGCGCATTATTGATAATTTTGTTCACGCCGATGCGTTGCATCGTGAAAACGTGTTCCTATCGGCGTTTCAGGATATTGTAGTGGATTATTATGCATTGGGAAATGGAGATCTGCATTCATTTTTGCGTTGGTGGGACAAGTCGGCATCATCGGCATGTCTTCAGTCATCAGATTTGGATGCGATAAAAATAATGACAATACACAAGTCTAAAGGGCTTGAATTTAAGTGTGTACACATTCCATTTGCCAATTGGGAGATGACCACTGAGAAAGATTTGGAATGGTTTGCAAATCCAAGTTTCCCGGAGTTTCCATCAGAGATAGTCCCGCCGTTACTGCCACTGAAGAGTTCTAAGAAACTGCTTGGGACGCAATTTGAAACGCAATATCTCGAAAATCGCAGGGCTGAGATTGTCGATGTACTCAACATGACGTATGTGGCATTTACGCGTGCTGTCGATGAATTGAGTGTGACATATTCATGTCCCGATAGTTATGACCCTGATAAAAAAGTAAAAATCGGGAGTTGCATTAACGAGGCATTCAGCTTTGCCAATAAGCGTTTTTGTGATGATTGCTTGTCTCGGTTGTCGGCGGTTGAGAGTGCTTGTGATATATATGTTGATTTGAGCGATATCAATAATAATGGTTCGATTGAGATAGGAACCCCGACCACAGCGACAAAAGAAATGTCAACTAAAAAAGATGAAAAACTGCCGATGCCCGATTATTATTCCAATGATGGCGAAAAAATTTGGAATCAAGTGAGCATTGAGGATATATGTGATACCAATGAAGCTCGCGAGCGAGGGATATTTCTGCATAACGTAATGAGTCGCATACGCCGTCCTGAAGATATTTCGACAGCAGTGCGTCGTCAGGCCTATCGCCAGTTTCTATCAGAAGGGCAAATCTGTGAAACTATCGCCTATGTTGAAAAGATAATCAGTGATAAACGTGTCGATAGGTGGTTTAACGGCTATGAGCGAATAATCTGCGAGAGACCGGTTTTGCGACATAATCAGAAGGATATACGTCCCGACCGTGTTGTGTGGACAGCCGATGGAACGGTTGAAGTGGTTGATTATAAGTTTGGAGATGAACACCCGGTGGAATACTCCGTTCAAGTCGAAAAATATATGAAAGCTCTCACCGATGCCGGATATGCTCAAGTAAAAGGCTTCCTTTGGTATCCCGATTCGGAAGTGATTATCGAAATTAAAACAAAAGAATTTTAATTGAAAAAATCAGATATAATTATGAATAAACGAGTCCTTTTTCTATTTGCATGCTTGGTGGCTTCGGTAGCCACAGCAATTGCGTGTACAAGTCTTATCGCTGGGCGATATGCGACCGCCGATAGCAGTGTGATGATTACCTATGCGGCCGATAGCCATACGCTTTATGGCGAGTTATACAACCAACCTGCTGCCGACCACCCCCAAGGGGCTATGCGCAAGGTCGTTGAGTGGGATACGGGTCGTTATCTTGGAGAGATCCCTGAAGTGGAACACACCTATGCTACCATTGGCAATATGAACGAACATGGATTGGCAATCTCTGAAAGCACTTGGGGAGGTCGTGAAGAGCTTGTTGACACGACAGGACTCATCGACTATGGTTCATTGATATATATCACACTTCAACGAGCCAAGACCGCTCGTGATGCCATAAAGGTGATGACATCGCTTGTCGAGAAATATGGATACGCAAGTTCGGGAGAATCATTCTCTATCGCCGATGGCAAAGAGGTGTGGATAATGGAGCTTATCGGAAAAGGTGCTGTTGAACGTGGCGCGGTGTGGGTTGCGTTGCGAGTGCCCGATGATTGCATTTCAGGACATGCCAATCACTCTCGCATTCATCAATTTCCCCTTAAAGACAAAGAGAATTGTATTTACTCCAAAGATGTGATCTCGTTTGCTCGCAAGCAAGGTTATTTCTCAGGCAAAGATGAGGATTTCAGTTTCTCACTTGCATACGCCATTACCGACTATAGCGCGTTGCGAGGTTGCGACGCTCGTGTGTGGAGCTATTACAACCGATTTACCGAAGGTGGTGTTGATACCTATCTCGATTGGGTAATGAAAGGCGAGGGAGAGCCATTGCCGTTGTGGGTTAAACCTACCAAAAAAGTATCTGTGAGCGATTTGCAATGGATGATGCGTGATCACTTTGAAGGTACTCCCATGGATATGACCACCGATATAGGTGCCGGCTCATGGGGACTTCCTTATCGTTGGCGTCCGTTGACATACGAAGTTGACAGCGTGACATACACTCATGAACGTGCAATCGCAACACAGCAAACAGGATTCTCGTTTGTAGCTCAGTTGCGCGACGATGTGCCTCACTACATGAAAGGTGTGCTATGGTTTGGTGTCGATGATGCCAACACTTGTGTATATGTTCCGGTTTATAATTGTGTTACCATTCCTCCCCATGAATTTGCGGTTGGCAATGGCGACCTTTATAACATCTCTTGGGATGCCGCTTTCTGGGTAACCAACTATGTGGCAAATCAAACCTACAATCGTTATTCCTTGATGATTGACGACGTGCGCCGTGTACAAGCCGCGCTTGAAAATGGGATAGCTGCCGATGTAAGCGTTGTAGAGCGTGAAGTTATCGCAATGGATGAGACTTCAGCCGTTAAGCGACTTCAAGATATGACATACTCTTGGTCGGCTAAATATGTTGCGCAATACAAGCAACTCGGTGATTATCTGTTGGTAAAATATCTCGATGGAAATGTGAAACGTGAGAAAGATGAGGAGTTTCTGCGTTCTGCCGACGGTATGCCAGAATACCCCATGTTC
Source organism: Muribaculaceae bacterium (assembly GCA_017396945.1). Lineage (GTDB taxonomy): Bacteria > Bacteroidota > Bacteroidia > Bacteroidales > Muribaculaceae > RGIG4079. The sequence goes on from JAFQKI010000012.1 coordinate 58,351, forward strand.
CCCGGATATGATGAGCGTTATTATCGCTCAATCGTTAATGATGCCGGCGACAATTTGCGTGTCCTTGCGCCTGCTGTGTCAAAATAGTAATCTGCAATAAATCGTAACGGTTTGCGTTATTCAGGTATGGCAAACATTTATGACATACGTCGTTATGGCAAAATAGCATTTCTCGTAGTCGCGGTGACTCTTGTAGCCTGTGTGCTGTATATCTTTAACAACTTAGTTGAAGATCTTGCCGAGCAAGAGCGTGACCGCATGGAGATATGGGCCGATGCCACTAAGGAAATGGTAAACTCCGCTCTCTTTGAGGGCGGAGGAAATGCCGATTTCCCTTTCAGCATAATTGAGCGCAACCGCACGATTCCGGTATTGCTCACCGATGAGGTCGGAAACATTATCGACTATCGAAATTTTGATTTGCCTGAACCGCCCGACGCCGACAACTATTTGGATTTGTCTCCAGCCAATGAGGCATTTTTAAAAGAGCGACTTGCCGACTTGCAAAACACGTCAAACGTCATCGAAATTCCGATTGCCGAAGACTTTAAGCAATATCTCTATTATGAGGACTCTAAGTTGCTTAAACGATTGAGCTACTACCCCTACATACAGTTGGTGGTAATGCTTGTATTTGTGGCGATAGTCTATTTTGCGGTGCTTTCAACTAAGAAAGCCGAGCAAAACAAAGTGTGGGTAGGGTTGTCAAAGGAGACCGCACACCAACTTGGCACACCCATCTCGTCGCTCATGGCATGGATGGAATTAATGGAGAGCTTAGGAATTGATAAAGAGACTGTTGCTGAGATGAACAAGGATGTGAACCGACTGAGTACCATCGCTTCGCGTTTCTCCAAAATCGGGTCAAAACCACAAATGGAGCCTGAAAATCTCAATGAGGTGGTTGAGCGCGCATCATCCTATATGTCTTCCCGCATCTCCTCCCGCATCTCTTTAACGATTAACACGACACCACAGTCGGTCGATGTAATGGCTTCGACACCATTGTTTGAGTGGGTAATGGAAAATCTCATTAAAAATGCTGTTGATGCCATGGAAGGCTCTGGAGCCATAACCGTGACAACAGGCATTGATAAAGGTAGAGGATTTATCGAAGTTGCCGATACCGGTAAGGGTATTTCGCGCAAAAACTTCAAAAACGTCTTTAACCCCGGTTATACCACCAAGAAACGCGGTTGGGGTTTGGGATTGACACTTGCCAAGCGCATCATTGAGCAATACCATTCAGGTAAAATTTTTGTCAAGTCATCAGAACCGGGGCGTGGCACAACCTTTCGCATAGAGATTCCCACCGCATAAGCATTGTAAGACTGAATTGTCGTAAGTTTTTCCGTCTTTCTGATTGCGTGTGGTGAAAATAAATGACTCACTTTGTGGTGATGAAACTCAAAACGGCAGTCATATTATTATGCTTAGTCACACTGCTTGCGGCATGTGGCGGAGCTATGCGCTATGAGTCTGAGCTTGACCGGGCAGAGGCGTTGATGGAGGA
>JAFQKI010000013.1 GCA_017396945.1 Muribaculaceae bacterium
AAGTATTGATGTGCGGTTGTTGCCGAAGATCGATTCGCCGGCAGATTTGCGCCGTTTGTCTCAAGAACAATTGCCTCAAGTGTGTGCCGAGATTAGAGAATTTCTGATAAACTCTCTTGCTGACAATCCCGGTCATTTTGCCTCAAGTATGGGTGCGGTAGTGTTGACAGTGGCATTGCATTATGTATTTGACACCCCATACGACCGAATCGTTTGGGACGTAGGTCACCAAGCATACGGACACAAATTGTTGACCGGGAAAACAAAACGGAAGACCCGTAAACGTATGGTTCACACTCCCTATTAGGTTTAAACTACAAAAATGAATATAGGGATGAATACAATTATATTATTATTTTCGGCCAAAGTCGGCAGGAATTTCCCCCCATTGCTCGGTATTCCATTTAATCACCTGATTGTGATTGGGGTGCACCGCAAGCCACGCATCAGCACGACGCAACATTTCAAAAATACGCGCATTGCGAGAGGTTGGTGTTAGTGTTGTGTTGCTACGGCCTCGTCGCAACCACGATTGGGCAGTGCGACTATCGCTATAAACCGGAGTAGTGCGATCACCTTGCTTATCAAGGTGAGCCAAAGCATGGATTAAAGCCAAATACTCACCGACATTGTTGGTACCATCTTCCAATGGCCCTACTTTAAAAACGGTTTCACCCGTACGCACATTCACACCCTGATATTCCATTCGCCCTGGATTTCCGGCACACGCTCCATCAACGGCTATACTATCCAAAATTATCTCGGGAAACGCCTCATAGTTAACCTTCACCTTGGGATGATTGGCGATAGAGCGTAATATCCCTATATGCTCTGATGAGTCGCCGCGATAGGCAAGCGTCGCTGCCTCCTGATCATTAAACGACTTATATTTAGCTCCCGGAAAGTTTTTGATTTGAGCTTGGCACTCTTCCCATGAATCGTAAATGCCGGGATGAAAGCCTACCCATACAACATAAAATTTACGGCGTGTGCTCATGGCTCAAATGGTATTGATAACTGTTGACAAAAACGATGTGACGTAACGCTGATTTGACTGCGACACTCCAATTCATCGGCAGTAAACGAGATTTGAGCCTGAGAATAGTGTTGCATACGCCCAGCAAGAGCATCGATAATGAATTGTCTCAACTCATCATCGGTTTTATCGGCAATGAGCGGGCGTTTATGTCGCCCGCGCATCAACCGAGAATGGAGTTTGTCAATCGACGTGTCAAGAAACACCGTGATCCCATGGTCATTCATATATTGCATATTGTCAAAGAAGCATGGGGTTCCTCCGCCACATGCGACAATTACGTTTTCAAAATCGGCAACCTCGTGTAGCATGTTTCGCTCCACTTGGCGAAATCCCTCCTCTCCACGTTGAGCAAACAGCTCCCTGACCGACATGTGAAAACGCCCCTCAATATAATTATCAAGGTCAACAAATTGCAACCCTGACAAAGCAGAGACAGCACGTCCGAGCGTTGACTTGCCCGAACCCATATATCCAATAAGAAAAATCGGACGCACGGTTGTTTCTAAAAGTCAGATTATTGTTATTTTTTTTCTTTGAGGAGGTCACGGATTTCAGTAAGCAACACTTCCTCTTTTGAAGGAGCGGGAGGTGCCGCTGCGACTTCCTCTTCTTTTTTCTTGTGCATTTTCATTATCACACGCAACGCAATAAAAATACTGAACGCGATAATCAAGAAATCCACAACATTTTGGATAAACATACCATATTTTAGTAATACCGCAGGTATCTCCTCTCCCGTTGCAGGATCAACCGATGCAGCAGTCAATTCATAACTAAGCTCAGTAAAAGACACTCCACCGGTTAGTTTTCCCACACATGGCATAATAATGTCATTCACGAGCGAAGTAACGATTTTGCCAAATGCGCCACCAATGATAACACCGACAGCCATGTCGAGAATGTTGCCTTTCATCGCAAAGGCTTTAAAGTCAGAAAGAAATTTTCCCATAATGCTGATTTTATTGTTTAAAATTGATTAAAAAATTATTTAAGTGCAAAATTACGGAAATTTCTCTTTAATTTTTATCTCTTTGCCATATTATTACAAAAAAATTTCGTAATTTTGTGGCGCAATTTGGAATTTTAGGTTTTCAACCCTCAAAATCGTGTTGCAAATTTGTTTAAGAGGATAATTTATAACCCAATAATTTAAAATGATTATGACTAAAGTAGGTATTAATGGATTTGGCCGCATCGGACGTTTCGTATTCCGTGCTGCTCAAAACAGAAACGACATCGAAATCGTAGGTATCAACGACCTTTGCCCTGTAGATTACTTGGCTTACATGCTCAAGTATGACACTATGCACGGTCAATTCGAAGGCACTATCGACTATGACTTGGAAAAGAGCCTTCTCATCGTTAACGGCAAAAACATCCGCGTAACTGCAGAACGTAACCCTGCTGATTTGAAATGGAACGAAGTTGAAGCTGAATACGTAGTAGAATCAACCGGTCTTTTCCTTTCAAAAGACAAAGCTCAAGGTCACATCGACGCTGGTGCTAAATATGTAGTTATGTCAGCTCCTTCTAAGGACGACACCCCCATGTTTGTTTGCGGTGTAAACTTCGACAAATATGAAAAAGGTACTCAATTTGTTTCTAACGCTTCTTGTACTACCAACTGCTTGGCTCCTATCGCTAAAGTATTGAACGACAAATGGGGCATCACTGATGGTCTTATGACTACAGTTCACTCTACTACAGCTACTCAAAAAACTGTTGACGGTCCTTCTTTGAAAGACTGGCGTGGTGGTCGTGCTGCTGCCGGCAACATCATCCCCTCTTCAACCGGTGCTGCTAAAGCTGTAGGTAAAGTTATTCCTGAACTTAACGGCAAATTGACTGGTATGGCAATGCGCGTTCCTACTCTTGACGTATCTGTTGTTGACCTTACCGTTAACCTTGCAAAACCCGCAACTTACGCTGAAATCTGCGCTGCTATGAAAGAAGCAGCTGAAGGTGAACTCGCAGGCGTACTTGGTTACACTGAAGATGCTGTTGTATCAAGCGACTTCCTCGGTGACGTTCGCACTTCAATCTTCGACGCTAAAGCAGGTATCGCTTTGACCGACACTTTCGTAAAAGTTGTTTCTTGGTATGACAATGAAATCGGTTACTCTAACAAAGTACTCGAACTCATCGCTCACATGAAGAAAGTTAACGGCTAATCAATTTAGACAAAACATTTTCTAAATAGCGCAGAACGACCGAGTCAATGACCCGGTCGTTCTTTTTATTTAACAAAGTCACCTAATAATGATATAGGGGCCAGGTGGACAAAAATTTTGTTTCACATACTCTCACATCGAGCAAGTGTCAAAACCTTTTCGGGCGACAATTCGACATAGAACAGCACCACCTTTTTAGCAATTCCACCCCTCTCTGCCAAAGCGATTGCATCACCATCCATTATCGGCAATTTTATTTCCGACGCAAAATCCAAGCCGGGAAGTGCGACTGCTTTATATATCGCCTCCTTAGCGGTCCATGCCTGCAATAACCCTTGAGGGGCATTGTAATAAGCGAGTTCAGCGACAGAAAGGACTCTCGGTGCAACACGATGCAACTGCCCACGCCACAACTCTACATCAATACCTATATGACACATCTCATCTACAGCGATCACAACCTCATCGGCACAATGCGACACAGAGATATTACAATCGCGATTTACTATCGGCGCACCATTTTCATCGTGGGAATACACTACATCATCACCAAATATCTCACGGAGCATTATGCGTGTAAGCAATATCTCGGCTTGACGATGCAATGATTTGACATTTGCGACAAAACCACGTTCTGCCTCAGTCGCCATATTCTGCAATGAGGATATATCAGAAGGAATTTTCTCCCTATACACACAAGTGGTACCAACCTCTAAGCAAGTCATCATCTCTTGATTTTAAGATTTTTCAGAGCATGAATTATATCACGATTAACCGCCGACACGATTGGCGAGACAGAATCGGGATTGGCAATCGACGACTCATCATTGAAATAGAGAACCCCATAAACAAGCCAATCCTTATTATTAGTTGATAGAAACTGTAATGGCGTTGCTGTCACACCATTTGATTTTACAATTGTGCTATAAAAACCTCCGGGATTATCCAATTCAGTAATCTCTGCCACCAGATCACCCACATTCAACGCCATTCGTTCTTGACGATTAGCAATAGCTTCCGACAACTTGCGACCCTCCACATTAGAGAAAGTGCAATGCATCGTCACCCCCAAAGAAGGATAGCCCACATTATACCACCACGAGCCATCAGCGACATTATGAGACGTATCTCGCGATGCGACCGCCGAAGCATTTATTCTAAATTCCAACGGGGTATCCTGAAGCTCATTATATATCGTATCCGGGACAACGATACGTGAATATGCCGTCTGACGCGGTATCGGAACTCCCGCCGAAGATCTGTTACCATCGCCACATTCACTCATTGCCACCGCAAACACAATGGCACATATCCACACCGGCAACATTGCCAACACAACAGCGGTGAGACCTTTGCGTCTTCTCACACTTTTCATCTCGTAGCCGACTATTGTTCTTGATTTTCAGGCATTACCTTCACCCTGACACTCGCTATGCGATGATGCGTGATGTCAAGAATAAGGAAGCGACAACGTCCATACACCAATGGCTCTTTTTCTTTCGGGAAATCGCCCTTAATCGCAAGCAACATCCCGGCAAGAGTTTTGGCATCCTCTGCCACATCGGCATAGTCATCCTCATCCAACCCGGTCACCTTAAAGAAATCATTGAGCAGAGTTTCTCCTTCAAATATATAGGTGTCATCGGGCAGTTTTTTATAGGTACTTTCCTCTTCATCATACTCATCATTGATGTCGCCCACAATCTCTTCAAGTACATCTTCAAGTGTCACAATACCTTGTGTGCCACCAAACTCATCTACAACAATCGCCAAGTGGATTTTCAGTTTGCGGAAATCCTCAAGCAAGTCATCAATCATGCGGGCTTCCGGAACAAAATAAGGCTCACGCAGAAGCGATTGCCAACTGAAACCGTCAACCGATTTTCCGATATATGGCAACAAGTCTCGGCTATACAACACACCTTTAATGTTATCTTGTGTATCCTCATAGACCGGCAGACGAGAATAACCGCTTGTTATCACAATATCCATCACCTCATCAAATGTAGCGTCAATAGGAATATCGGTGATGTCAACTCGTGGTGTCATCACCTCAGAAGCGGTTATATCGCCAAATTTCAAAATTCCCTCAAGCATCTCCTTGTCATCTGAGGTCTTGACATTTGTAATCTCAAGAGCCTGGCTCAACTCATCGGTTGAGATATTCTCGGTCTTTTTAGTCACTACACGATTGACAATCGAGGAACTGCTCACAAGTACCTTTGACAATGGAGAGAATAACCTCATTGCGAAACCGATACCGCCGGAGGCAAATTTTACCCATGTAACAGTGTTGTTATTGGCATAAAGTTTAGGTAAAATCTCTCCAAAAAGTAATATCAAGAATGTCAATATAACAGTCTGCAATATAAAACTAAGTACCTCACCCATTGATTCAAAAATAGGACCGAGCGCATAATTACAGAGTATTACAATCGTTACATTAATCAAATTATTGGCAATCAATATCGTAGCCAACAATCTCTCCGGTTTAGAGAGGAAACGACGTATCGTAGGCCCTTTGGGGGTCTCGTCAAGTTCGTCACATTGTTCGGGAGTTAATGAGAAATAGGCAATTTCACTACCGGAGATAAATCCGGAAATAAGCAATGCCACAAGTGCGCACGAGAGCGCGATAATTTCACCAACGCCAAAATCAGGCATATTCACCGAAGCCATCAAAAGGCTTCCGATAGGCGAGGTGGCAGGTAAAGGGTCTATATCCAAAACAAGTAAAATTAGTTATACAATAACGCGGCTTTCTAAACCGCTGATTTTTAATCGCCACAAAGTTACACATTTTAATCCACAATTCATAATCTTATAAATACAATAACCCCAAAAGTTTCAAAAACTTCCGGGGTTATTGTATCAAAATAATTTTACTTATTTCTTTTTCTCAACGACAAGCGTTGCGGGAGTCGCGACACTCCAATCAAATGTCACAGTAAGCGTTTTAGTGTTTTTATCATAACGGCTTTTTACTTTCTTGCCATTGATTGTAACCGAAGCGGGGCGCGCATCTACATTGGCAATCTCAAATGTCATCTTCTTAACCGCCGGAGCTTCGGGATATACCCCTTGGTTAGTAAGATTAATCACAATCTGATTTTCATCAGCCTTTCCGGCAAATTCCACTATCGCATAGGCGTTTTCTTGGAGTGAACGAGTTGACATGCGATCATCCTCAAACATCTCAAACGAGCTTTCGACTCCATTCACCGGGAAGTACTTCACCATGTAGCGATTGGTCACATAGTCGCCGGTATTCTCCATTTCATAATCAGCTTGAGGGATAAACGCTCCCGCACGCACAAAGAGCGGCAACACTTCGAGAGGCGCGGCATAGCTGATTGTATCACCTTGAGCATACACGTTTGCTGGATTATTATAGTCCACCCACATTCCTTCGGGGAACACCACTTGGCGAGATGTCGCGCCTTGAGTCAACACCGGAGCCACCATCACATCACGTCCCCACAAGTATTGGTCAACGATATCATCATACTTGTTTGACTCCGACGAATAGAAATTCATTGGGCGCACCAACGGAAGCCCTTTCATCGCGTTTTCTGCCGCAAGGGTGTAATTATAAGGCAGCCAACGATAACGTTCCTTGATGAGCGGCAGGATTATATCCTGATGCTCGGTATAACGGAATGGCTCCGCGACCTCTTGAGCATGAGTGCGAAGTATCGGAGAGAACAAACCGAGTTGTAACCAACGTACATATAATTCGGGATTAGCAAACTCAGGCGTTTCCATCGCAAAGCCACCCACATCGTGGCTCATATATCCAAGCCCGCTAAGACCGGCATTAATCATTATTTTAATTTGCGGTTGCAATCCGCCCCAAGAGCGAGACACATCGGTTGACCATGGGAACACGCTATAACGTTGCAATCCGGCAGTTCCGCCACGCATCAATGTCATTAATCGAGTATCGGGATATTCTTCTTTATAGAGGTCATAAATTATGCGACTCCAATCATTGCCATATTGATTATGATACTCGCGAGCGGTCAAACCATTGTGGTGGAATATCGTTTCGGGATGCACTTCCGGCTCGCCAAGGTCGCCCCACCAACCGCCCACGCCCTCATCGGTGAGCAGTTTGTAACGATCGCGAAGCCATTGACGAGTAAGCGGATTTGACACGTCAAACATTCCTCCGGTTCCCACCCATATCGTCACATCATGAGTATTTCCCACTGAGTCGCGACAAAACATACCTTGTGGCGATAGAGTATTATAATTATCTATTGCTCGTCCGTTTTTTAAAACGTAGGGCTGCGAGATTATAATCGTGTTCACTCCATCTTTCTTGAAATCGGCGAGCATCTCACGATAAGTGGGCCATTGGCTTGGTTCCCACGCCAGACGCCCCATATCCTCCTCTTTACCATACCAATAAAGGTCAAGAACTACACCATCAACCGGGTATCCGCCCAATTTCAAGCTGTCGATAATACCACGAGTCTCAGCCTCGGTCTTGTAACCATATTTTGACGTGATATAACCCAAAGACCAGAATGGCGGCAACTCCTGACGTCCGGTCAACTCGGTGTATGCCTCAACAACCCCCTCCAACGAGCCCGCGCCGTTGATGAAATAATATGAGACCGGAGCCTTACCCTCGGTGATATATTTAACAGGATTACCCATAATCATCTCGGCGGCGGCATAGTCATCAAACAACACTCCATAACCCTCCGACGAGATAAACAATGGAATAGAGATATTCATCTGGTTAATGCGCTCCTCATAGCCCTTATAACCATAATTTTGCTTATTATACATCACAAGCGTGTCGCCCGCCAAGTCAATCGAATGACCACGCTCTCCGGCACCATAGAATGATCCAACTCCGGTAGTGGTCAACGCCATCTCCTGACGTCCGGCAACCTCTCCGCGCACACCATTATCCACGAGCACACGATTATTGCCCGCACTGATAGTCACAGCTCCCGACTGTTGATTAAACATCACTGTCACACCGCCATCGGTTGTAATAACCTTTGAGTTGCCGGCATCAACCACCTTACCTGTAAAATCTTCGGGCTGAAGCACCACCGACGCCGAAGCCGGAACCTCAACACCCACAGGAGCATTTGAAACCTTAATGACATCATCATTGACCACCGTCACAGTCACCACGCGACCATCGGCAGTCTCAGTCTTGAACACACCTTGGGCAGCATGCGCTCTCATGCCAAACACACAGCACACACTGGCCAAAGCCATCATATAAATCCTCATAATCTTCATATATTATCTTTTTCAGGGTATTAAGTTAATTCAAAAACAAAAATCTCACCACAAAGTTACACAATTCGCCCAACAATCCAAACGCAATCCACACTATTTATCCGTCGCTCCAACATCTATTAGAAATCAGTTTGCAAAATAGATAATAATTTGTAATTTTGTATCGTACTTGCGCCGAATAGCGATTCGACTCAAAGGATACATTTTTTATTAATACAGAAAAGACGTTTTAGCGTCGTTCGGTTTCCTTATCTCAAAACTTCGCAACTTTTGAAAACTCTTGAGAAACAGAATGGCAATGAAAAACGTCCCATTGTGGTATATATTAACCGTCACGCCGACAAAACCACACTAAAAAGTGGCATAATTGGTCGGTGAGTTGTTATATACTATGATGTGGGCTTTCTTCGTTGCTCGTTTTCAAGAGATGGGCATTGCGAAGGCCTAAAGATAAGGAACGGGCATCGCTTGATTCCCACATCTTTTCTTTCTCATAACCCACTAAAGCACAAGCACATCAGGGGATCATGGGCACACCACACAACCACAATGAAACACATCGGGCGACACATCCAAGCCACACTACGCGACCAGGGACGCACAGTCACATGGTTTGCCAAACAACTATGTTGCACTCGCCCCAACGCCTATAAGATCTTTGCCAAAGATAACATAGACCTACAACTGTTGCTACGCATCAGCAACATTCTTAATCACGACTTTTTCCTCGACATTTCCAATTCCCGACGTTAAGGCGCATTAGTTATCTTATTGCAACTGCTCAACACATCTCCAATTTAGCAACACACACGTCTCCAATCTGGCACCATCAAACGCCCAACAATTTACCTATAATAGGTGTAACTTTGCAAATACTTAATTTAATAACCCTAATAACACTTTACAAATATAATGAATACTATTAAGCTTGGTAAAGAATCAGATAATGACATTGTAATTAAGGATGATATTGTTTCAAGGCATCATGCAGTTATTATCATAGATTCAGGAGTGGTGAAACTCAAAGATTTAAATTCAAAAAATGGAACTTATGTAAATGGGAAGCGTATTACATCAGTTGTGGTTTTGAAACCCGGAGATGATGTAAAATTAGGTAACCATATTATTGATTGGCAGTCTTGTTTGACGTTATCTGATAAAACTAAAATCTCAAAATCAGTATCTCTACCGGTTGATGCTACAGATGTAAAATTAATAGGACGAGATGAGACAGCTCATATCAGATTTAATTATGATGATGTTTCCGGAAAGCATGCATTCTTATTCAAAAACAAGTTAGGACAAATTGTTATATTAGATAACTCATCTACTAATTACACAACTGTAAATGGTCAGATTATAACACAAAAAGTATTACAAAAAGGAGATGTAGTATTAATCGCAAAAAAATATTCTCTTGACTGGGAATCTCAATATCCAAATCCGACACCGCTCAATAACTTATGGACAAAAATCGTAATTGCTGCTGCAATATTTGTGGGAGTTGTAGCCGGTGGTTGGTTTATATATAAAAATACTGTCAATCCTACTCCCACCCCGGAGCCAACGGCTGTTGGACCAAAAGTAATGGAAGCCTCGGAGATATATGATAAATATAAAAAATCTGTTGGACTAATATATGCTGTTGGTGGTTTTGTGCCAATATATGAAGGGGAGTTGTTAGGGGATTATTTGTCTCAACTTTCAGGGCAAGATATGTCCGCGCTCAATATTCTGTCAATTTCAGAGAATGGCGAAGTCGCATTTGGTCCATCATCTTGGAGTGGCACCGGTTTTTTCATTTCTAATGATGGAAAAATAATCACAAATAAGCACGTTGTCTATCCAATGGAAAAGGCAAGAGAAGCAAAAAACATCACCATAGCATTACAAGAAATTTTAGATAGTTGGGGCCTAAACAGCATATCACGCCGAATAGAGGTTGAGTATTCATTGCAATTTATTGGAATTGCGATGAACGATACTTATGTAACAAGTCTGAATGATTTCATTGAATGCGTCCCGTTGCGAGGTGAAAACAATCCCGACGAGTTAGATGTAGCCCTAATACAAATAAAAACAAAAAAAACACCCGAAGATGTTACAGCAATTATAGACATCAATAATATTGCTGATGAAGAGAGCCTCAAACTCGGAGAAAATGTGTACACAATAGGATTCCCCCGAAGCTTTGAATTAGGGACCACATCCATTGGTATTCAGGCTAATAATCAAGATGGGAAAGTGACTCAAGAACGTGGAGAGTACCAATATGGGCATAACATCTCGATAACAAATGGAGCAAGTGGTTCACCGGTCTTTGATAAATACGGACGTTTTGCCGGAGTTGTTAATGCCGGCTTCCGCGATCATGTTTCTGGAGGTGGAACTAATTATAATTTAGCAATAAGACCCGATGTAGCAGCAAAATTTGCAAACGACAATTAACTTAAAATATAAATATCACTAAGTTTTAGAATTATGGCAACAAAAAAATGCACAAATGGGCATCATTATGATGCTGGTATCTATGGCAATACGTGTCCTTTCTGCCCCGAAGGTAGAACAAGGACCAGTGGACCAACAGTTGGAATTCCCGCAGATGAAATCTCCGAGGAAACAAAACCGATAAATGATGAGCCTGGTGGAAATAACCTTGGAGGCGGACGTACAATTATTAAAAGAAAAGAGACCAAAATAGGAGGTGAAGAAGCCTGTTTGGTTGGGATATTAATAACGTATAACCAGAATCCTGTAGGCGATGTGTTTAGGGTTAAAGAAGGGAGAACCCTAATAGGTACAGATGTGACAAATGACATTGTAATTTCAGATAAAGCAGTGTCAAGTAAGCATCTTCAAATATTGTACCGCGAAGGTGATAAAAAATTTTGGGCAATAGACGAGAGGTCTACCAATGGGACCTATGTGAATGGGCATTTTATGGGTTGTGACCAATCTGTTGAGTTAAAATCGGGAGATGTGATAGTTTTGGGTAGAACAAAGTTATTATTTCTATCCGTTCCTGCGGATTTTTAAACAACATAATTTAATATGAAAGAGCAATATAATTATTGTCACGTTGTTGGTTGTTCTGACAAAGGACAGGTAAGAAAAGCCAATGAGGACAATATGGGAAATGCTAAAACTATTAATGGGCTTGTTGCCGTCGTTTGCGATGGCATGGGAGGACATGTGGGGGGTGCGACAGCCTCTCACATTGCCGTAAACACAATTATATCCTTTCTTAACGACAAATTTTATGAAGATCCTCGCATAGCAATAGGAGATGCCATTGATGCTGCCAATAATGCAATTCTTAAAAATGCATCAGAAAACCCCGAATTAGATGGAATGGGATCAACATGCGTATTGTTAATTGTCAGAAATGGTAAAATTTATTATGGGCATGTGGGCGATAGTCGTATTTATCTTGTGAGAAATCGCATAATAAAACAACTCACAAAAGATCACTCCTATGTGCAAACGTTGGTTGATGCCGGAAAAATCTCTGAAGCTGAAGCCGAACGTCATCCTCAAAAAAATGTAATAACCAATGCTCTTGGACTTACCAATATGTCTCCGGCTACCGTTAATCCCGATGCAATTAATCCCGAAGCCGGTGATTGTTTTGTTCTTTGCTCAGATGGTTTGAGTGGAATGGTTTCTGACAAAGAGATTGAAAAGATTGTCAGTCGCCAGAGGGAAATGAGTTCTCAAGAACGAGCTGATCAATTAGTGGATATTGCAAACCGCAATGGAGGTGTTGATAATATTACAGTACAATTAGTTGAAATTTCTGCCACACCTACTCCCCCAACACCTAAAATAAAGTGGATGAAATATGTTGTTTTATTGTTCTGTGCGTTATTGGCTTTTTCAGCATTTTTCTATTTTAAAGGTTGTGAGAATACTACAATTTCTTCCTCTGACAGTAATGATTCTACTTCTAATCTTTTTTTAGATAACACTCATTCTGAAATTCCAAATTTAAACACTATAGAATGTGAGCAAAAAAAACCAAGCCAACAAATAATTCCAAGAGATCCGGAACTACCCAATTCTCCAAATACTATCATAGTAGAGTCCGAAACGCCTGAGACTGAGATGGTGCAATCTACTGACACACTTACCATTACAAACACAGATAAAATCATGCTTGTTTTTGGCGAGAACTATCTAAACATCAGCAAAATATCTAAAAATAGCAAAGAACCTATTATAAAAAAGAAGTTTCAGGAAAGCTATTTACCCATTTCATTAAAACATGAAGGATTTAATCGTAAACAAGATGGTGAGACAACTACAATTTTGACACCATGCAAACCCGGTATTGCTCTATTTTCTGTAGAGAATAATGAAATGAGAAGAACTATATACGTAACAATTGAGCAAGCCCCAACTATTAGTGTTGATTAAGTCTGATATGAGTTACAGCATTGAAACTGAAATAGGTCGAGGTGGAATGGGATGTGTGTATAAGGCATACAGCCCAATGGGAGAACTTGTCGCTTTAAAAATGATGAGTAACAAGGTGTCGTGTTATTCGGAGTATCGAGAATTGTTTAACGCCGAAGTAAATGCCTTAAAACGATTGAAACACCCATCGGTAGTGAAAATTATAGGAGATAGCTTTTCAGATACAGCCGGTAACTATTATTTGCCGATGGAGTTTGTCGAAGGGCAAAATCTTGAGTCTTATATACATAGGAACGGACCTATGACTGAGGCGCAAGCACGAGAGATAATGATAAAAATTCTGGATGCGTTTATATATATTCATGCACAAAATTGTATTCATCGTGACATAAAACCATCCAATATCATGCTCCGAGAAAATGGATCGATATGTGTGATTGATTTTGGGATTGCTAAAGATGCTAAAACCCGAACAGGAAAGACAGTTGGACGCATAATAGGCACCGATGGTTATATGTCTCCGGAGCAGGCGAGCGCCACAACAATAGATCATCGTACCGATATTTATTCATTAGGATGCCTACTTCATTTCCTTGTCACCGGAAAACATGCGATTATTAGACAAAGCAATGATGTGGATACAGTTTCTACTATTATACGCGGCCAATTCCCAAAAGCACAGAATATGGTAAATGGGATTTCTGATGATTTTCAGGATGTAATACTAAAAGCCTCTGACAAAAATATGTTAAAGCGGTTCCAAACGGCTTCGGAATTTAAAACAGCGTTGGACCCAACATCAACCTCTTATAAATCAAATCAAATAAGTGTAGGTCGTAGCAACGATAATGATATTGTAATCCCAGAATCTTATGATGATGTCTCTCGAAAACATTTGATTATAGAATATACACCGGAAGGATTTACATTTAAAGATATAAGTTCTTTTGGTACAACCATAGATGGGATTAAAATACATAAAGAAACAAAGACTATTCCTGATTTTCCATCTTACCCGTTTAATCCCAAAGTAGTATTGGCAGGGTCTTATATATTAAACTGGGACGAGGTTAAGAAAAAACTGATTATCTTAAACCCACCACCACCCCCTGAACCGGGGTCGGATGAGGATATAGGTATTGGTTGGTGTATTCTGGCTTTTATAATCCCATTGGTTGGGTGGATTATGTGGGCGATTTGGAAGCCTGCTACGCCTAAACGAGCCAGAGATATTTCTATTGTGGCATGGGTAGGATTTATAGTAAATTTAATAATTAATCTAATAACTTTAATGTGATGAGAAAAAAAACAATAACAATCGGGCGAAGCCCAAAATGTGATATAGTAATACCTGATGACAATGTTAGTCGTGTGCATGCCGAACTTAGTGCAGTAGGAAATCGATATGTATACAAAGACATTAGTAGAAATGGTTCTTCTTTAAATGGGCAAAGGGTTGTTAATACTGCAATTGAGATAACTCCCGGAGCTCCTATTTTGCTTTCTGATAGAATACCGTTGCCTTGGGCCCAGATATATGCCATGCTCCCGATTGGATCGGGAGGGAGTGTGTATGAAGGTGATACGACTGTTGGAAGCCAAGGTTCATACTCAAATCCTGATGATATAATGGCTGTTGGTTGGGGAATCCTTGCATTTCTCTTCCCTATTATTGGCTGGATTTTGTATTTCGCATGGAAAAAAGACACTCCTAATAAAGCAAGCTCAGTTGCCACATGGGCATGGATAGGTTTTGCTGTAGGATTTTTATTGAATTTTGTTTCGGTTTTAGCTTTAATGTAATGGAATTATGAAAGGAAAAGAAATTTTAAATTATACTATCGTCTCAAAGATAGGTGAAGGCGGTATGGGTAAAGTATATCTTGGTGAACACAAGTATATTAAACAACAAAAAGTCGCGATAAAAGTAATTCACAAGGATATGGTGAATGATTTTACCATTAATTTGTTGAAAAATGAAGCTGAGAATTTGGCAAAATTGAACCATCCTAATATAGTGCATTTTTATGATTATCATATTGATGAGGATGGCACGATTTATTTGATAATGGAATATGCTGATGGAATAAGTTTGGATGAATATATAAATACTATATCAGGATTAATTGTTGAAGATCGAATCTGTCCATTTTTTGAGCCTATCTTGGATGCCGTTCAATGTGCCCATAAACATGGGATTATACATAAAGACATAAAACCATCCAATATTATTATCACTAAAGATGGAATACCTAAAATCCTTGATTTCGGCATATCTGCCATATTGAAAGATGAAGGTAATGACTCTGAAGGTGTGATAATGGGAACTCCGTCATATATGAGTCCTGAACAAGTCAAAGGAGAAAAATTAGACACTCGTTCCGATATTTACTCACTTGGTGTATTGCTGCATCAGATGCTTACAGGTAATGCTCCTTATGACACAACCACATTAACCGAGCAAGAAATTAATGAACGGGTTATCAAAGAACCTCTTCCAAGAATGAAAACATTCTATAAATATGTCTCTGATAAAGTTCAGAAAATCGTTGACAAGGCTACCGCTAAGGATAAAAAAGAGCGTTACTCCTCTTGTGACGAAATGAAAAAAGCACTACACTTGGCTATTTATCCACCCAAAATTTCTAAATGGGTGTGGGGTAGCATTGCCGCTATTTTGATATTAGCAATCGGTGCCGGCGTGTGGTACTGGGATTATAACCGACTCAAAATATATTATTATAAAGATTATGTAGAGCAATGGGGTATTCCTCAAGGTATTGGAGAGATTGATGAAGATGATGCCAAACATTTGAATCGAATGTATCTATTTGAATATCGCCAGAATAAATTGCAACGTGTAGCCCATGTCAATAGCAAAGGAAAACTTATAGAGGATGGTGAAAGTGAACGTAGCGATCGACCTATTGATATGACCTTTACATATCGTGAAGATGGTAAAATAAGTAGCGTGAGAGCAACAGATCGTAATGGAAAAGTTGTTTATATAAAGAAATATAATGAAAATCTTAATACCGCTACGTTCCATTATGACGATGAGCATCAAACCGAAAAAACGCTTGGAGCGAGTACGATTGGATATGACCGAGCTTTATTGAGTGAAGACAATCAAAAAGGACGTATATCTCGTTATCTTATAGAATATGACGCCAATGGATATGTTTCTGTTCTGAAATATGCGGGCTTTAAAAATGTACTTGTAAGTGACATCAATAACATTTATGGGAAACGATATGTTAGAGATGCAAAGGGGCGCGTTATTGAAGAGCATTATATTGGTCGAGATGGAAATGATTTTGCGACTCGATGGGGACTTGGCGTAAAAAAATTCACGTATGATGCAAATGACAATCTTATAAAAGTTGTTTATCAGACTATTACAGGAGAACCTGCTCTTGATGCAGAGGACGGATGCGCGATCTTTGAACTTAAATATGATAAAATAGGGAATATCGTTGAAGCTTACCATAAATCAGCTGATGGAACGCTGATGATTCCTAAAAGAGAGGGTTACAGTTTCGCTGGGCAGTTGTTAAAATATGATGACAATGGGTTTGAAATCGAAAGAACATTCCTTGGAGAAGATGGCAAGCCTATGATTGTGGCTATAGTAGGTTTTGCTAAATGGCTCATGGAATATGATGCAAATGGATACTTGGTAAAACGATCTAATTATGACATTGATGGAAATCTCGTTTTAGATAAATCCGGCGTCGCTACATATATTTATATAAATGATGATAGGGGTAATCCAATAGAACAATGGTACTATGACCTTAAAAACGAGTTAGTAGAAGTAGCCGATTTGTTGGTTTGTGGACAAACAATAAAATATGACGATAAAGGTAATATTATTCAAGTTTTATGTTATGATAAAGACAAAAATCTAACAACAATGAATAATAACACTAATATAGGATTTGAACATAAATATAACAATATAGGACTTCTTATAGAGGAAATATATCTTGGGGCAGATTTGAGCCCAATAAATTTAAATTCGGGAGTTGCTCGTATCTCTTATGAATGTGATGATAAAGGAAATTTGACAAGGTTGACCAATTTTGATATAAGTGGCAATATTGTTCCCGATGAGATGGGAGTAGCAATATATAATTATAGATATGATGAAAATGGCAATCTCACAACTGTGGAACACCTTGACAAAAATGAGAATCTTTGTTTTAATAGTGAAGGTATTGCGAAACGTGTTTCGGAATATGATGCCAATGGGTTTGAGACTGCGAGATATTTTTATGGATTAGATAATAATTTAATTGTCCCCAGTTCTATTGGATATGCCGGTTGGATTAATAAGTATGATGAAAGAGGAAACATTATAGAAGAAAAGTATATTGATGCTAATAAGAATTTAGCAAAAGGCAGTTATATTATTAAAACAAAATATGATAATTATAATAATCCTATAGAAACTGCTTATTTTGACAAAAATTTAACCCCAATTATTAATGAAGAGGTAGGAGCACATCGAGTTACTACTAAATATAATTCAAGAAATCAAGAAATAGAATTGTGTTATTATGGTATTGATGGCAAACTTAAATGCAATAATAACGATTTCGCAATAGTACAATATACGTATGATGCTTTCGGAAATGGCATAGAAACATCAACCTTTGACGAAAATAAAAAACTAACATTAAGAAAAGATCAGCCATACGCCATTCAAAAAAATGAATATGACGTACAAGGTCGTGTAATCCGTCAACTATATTTTGGCATTGATGGGAAGCCTACTGAGCCTGAAGAAATGGTTCCAGAAGGCATTATTAAATATGACAAACGAAATAATATAATCTATATCGCCGCTGCTGATGGCAATGGAAATATTATTAATTATCCGGCTTTAGGTTGGGCGATTGCTCGTTATGAATATGATAAAAATAATAATAAAGTATTTGATGCATATTATGATGCGAACGACAAACCTACAACTTGTAATGAAGGTTATCATAAATGTATTTCTAAATACAATGAAAGAAATCAATTGGTTGAATGGATAAATTACGATACATCCGATGCCTTGACTGAGAACTCATATGGTATAGCTCGTTGTGAAATATCATATAAAGATGGACAACCTTACGAACGAAAATACTATAATAAGAGTAACACATTGATTGTAACTCAAACATGGAATGGAGAGGATTGGATTACTGAAAGAAATTGGAAAGCCTATATTCAACAACAAAATTCTTATTTACCGATTGATTTAGGTCCTGATAATGGAAACTTAGTCGTTCGTAAGATTTCGATAACCGGAGCAAACTCATGCACATTTGTTTTTGCAGTTCCTGCCACAAAAGAAGAAATCGAGGAAGCCGGATTGGTAGAAGCTTATAAGAATGTTGCAAAAATGATTGTAAATAATGTAATGGCAGATTTTCCGCGTGTATCTGTTAAAATAGAGATATATGATACAAATAGTAAATTATTGTAAATGATTTAATAACAGTAAGATTATGAAAAAAATTTGTTTTATAATAATGACATTGATTGGATGTTTGATGTTAAAAGCAGAGCCAAAAGCATTCAATGAGTCTCAAACACAACTCAGAGACTCGATTGCCGAGTTCCTTACCGAGGAGGGGTTTCGTCCTCAAATAGTTGAGAGTGGTGATATTATGGTTAAAATGATGGGAGACATCTATTGGATACAAGTTTCCACTAAAGATAGTGTTCCAATGTATATCTGTTTTAATAAAACTATTGCATACAATGATCTCCTCACCCGTAATGTAGCCGATACATTATTGAATACACTACAAGAGGAACGCGGTATTAAAACGCGGTTATATGATGCCGGAGTTGTTTTTATGGCTGAAATGTATCTTGATAATGCGCATCCGTTTATATCAAAATTTTATGGATTTATTGATGCGTTTGACCGATTGGAGAAGATGTGTACATCATTTAGGCCAAGTGAACTGTTGTTAAGAATTGACGCTGGACCTAAACCGGAGGAAAATAGTATTCCTGCCGATGTTGAATAATAACTTTTTCACTATATTACATAATCTTTGGCGGTGTGGCGTTGGTGTCACACTGCCTTTTCATTTTAACTCGATTGAGGGGTTGATGAGGTAGAGGCGGGTGGTGGCGCGGGTGGTGGCGGTGTAGAGCCAGCGATAAAATTCCATTCCCACCGATTCGGGCGGAATATAGCCGAGGTCAATGAATACGTTGCGCCATTGTCCGCCTTGCGCTTTGTGGCATGTGACGGCGTAGGCATACTTCACCTGCAAGGCATTGAAATAGGGGTCGGATTTCAAGGCTTTAAGCCGTGTCGCCATCGGCACACCGGGTTCAAAGTTATCGGGATCATTCAGGCAACATTCATATAGTTCGGTCATCTCTTGTGCCGACAAGCCCGGAGCGTCGGACGACAATGTCTCAAGCACAATTTTAGCGTCAAGCTCCACATCCCGATCGGGCAACAAAAGTCGCACGTTGGCAAACCGGAAGTAGTATTTCGTTTCAGTCCCATAAATGTGTGTCACTCGTGCCACATCGCCATTGGCGATAAAATCAACGCCCTTCACCTTTGAACTCCACAAGTAATTATTCTTGGCGACAAGCAACAATTCCCCTCGCGACAATTCCTCCTCCTTGTCGAGCGTGCGGGCGCGTATCGCCTGATTAAACTGCGCAGCCCGCCAATTGGCTCGCGTTATCAATATCGTATCCTCCACCCCATCTCGACTATACACCTCATTCAACACATCGGGCAATTCATCTCCGGGCACGACAATGACATCCTCAAAGCCTGAGACATGCAACAATGGAGCCGGCAATGGGTCGGTCAACATCGCACGGCGCAACCACGTGGCATTATGCAATATCCCACTCCCCTGTCCCTGTCGGGCTGTAGCCGTCAGCACCGCTCGCGACACTCGCAGACCATAGCTTTTCAACACCTTGACATTCATTGCCGGAGAAAATTGACACCCCACCGGTGGCAACTGAGCCGTGTCGCCTAACAATAACAATCGGCAATTCTCACCTGTATATACAAAATGGATCAAATCCTCCAACAGATTGTTTCCGCCATCACTCGCTGCCCCAATCATCGAAGCCTCATCTACGATAAAAATCGTGTTTTTATGGCGATTTTCAGCCACAGCAGCCACAGTTGAAGCAGTGTCACCAACAGCAGGCGCACGATATATCTTGCGATGAATCGTATAGGCGGGATGACGCGCATAGGAACCAAACACCTTTGCGGCACGCCCTGTCGGGGCAAGCAATACCGACGCTATCCCCACCTCATTCAGCGACTTGACAAGCGCACCGGTAAGCGACGTTTTACCGGTTCCGGCATAACCATTGAGCAGAAACACCGAGTCGCTCGGAGACAATGGCGAACAAAACCGCGCAAGCGCGGCAACCAACTGTATCTGCTGCTCATTAGGCTCATACGGAAGATACAGCACAATCCTCTCTGCAAACTCAAGCGCATCCATTTCTCATGATGGATAAACCGTCTTCTACTTAATGCGTATCAGTGAATTTGCCAAAATCGCAGTGAGACCACCCGTTGTAATTCCCGATGAAAACACATTGCGTAATGCCTCCGGAAATTGCGAAAGAATTTCAGGAACAAGCTCCACACTCAATCCAAATGAAAAACTCAAAGCAAGCACCAACGTCGCCTTGCGGTCAATTGACTGAGCGGCAATAATGCGTATCCCGGCAGCAGCCACGGTTCCAAACATCAGCAACGTCGCGCCACCCAATACAGGTTCGGGCATAAGCGAGAAAACCAACCCCACCGAGGGGAACAGCCCCATCAACACAAGAAACAACGCAATAAAATATCCTACATATCGACTCGCCACTCCGGTGAGTTGTATCATACCATTGTTTTGCGCGAAAATCGAGTTTGGAAAAGAGTTTAACACCCCGGCAATCATTGAATTAAACCCATCGGCCATAATCCCCCCGGACGCTCTTTTCATAAATTTCTCTCCCTCCACCGGCTCACCGGATATAAGAGAATTGGCCGTTATATCCCCATAAGCTTCAATCGAAGTTATCAAATAAACCAACCCAAGCGACACAATAGCCGAAAAATCAAAACTTATGCCATACTTAAACGGAATAGGCACATTAAATCCGCCATAACTGTCAACCGATGAGAAATCGACATATCCGAGACACCATGCGACAACATAACCCACCACAAGACCTATAACAATAGAACTCATGCGCAGATATCTATTACCGCTACGGTTAAAAAAGATAATCACTATAAGAACCAATGCCGCAAGACCGATATAACGAAACGCGCCAAACGCACCTGTCGCCTGCGCTGCGGCACCACCGCCACAAGCCGTTATACCTACCTTTATCAGACTCAACCCTATAAGCGTCACAACAATTCCCGACACCAATGGAGTAATTATCTTGCGTGTGTATTTCAACATGCGGCTTATCACAATCTCAACCGTTGACGCGGCAATCGTGGCGCCGAATATCGCCGCAAGACCGCCTGAAAGACCTGTGGCGATAATGGGACCGATAAAAGAAAAACTCGTCCCTTGAATACACAACAGCCCACAACCTAATGGTCCGAAACGGCGACACTGCACAAATGTGGCAATACCCGAGACGACCAACGACATTGAGACCAAATAGCCTGTCGTCACCGTATCCAGACCTATCGCTCCGGCTATAATAAGAGGCGGGGTAATAATCGCCACAAATATAGCCAATAGATGCTGCAACGCGGCAAACATCATCTCCTTTAACGGCGGTCGGTCATTCAATTGATATATCAACTCTGCCGACTTCTGTTTATTCTCTACCGCTTCCATCTTCTGCTTAATTTCTTAACGTGATGCGACAATCATCAAGACTATCGATTATAGCAAGCGACTCCACATGAATACCCTGAGCGCGAAGCATATCGCCCCCCTTTTGGAATGACTTCTCAATCAGGAAGCCCATACCCACAAGTTGCGCTCCGGCTTGATTTACCAAATCCATAATACCCTTTGCCGCATTACCATTGGCAAGAAAATCATCGATAAACAACACCCTGTCACCCTCACAAAGGAAATCTCGACTCACACACACATCATACTCCCTATTTTTGGTAAACGAGTAAACCTTTGTAGCCAACATATTCTCCATTGTCGACGGCACTTTCTTCTTGGCAAAAACCACCGGTATCTCAAGAAGATACCCAACAAGTATTGCCGGAGCAATACCGCTCGCCTCAATCGTGACAACCTTATCCACCTGGGCACTCGCGAAACGGCGCACAAACTCCACCGCCATTGATTTCATCAAGATAGGATCCATCTGATGATTTATAAAATTGTCCACTTTGAGGATGCCCCCCTCAAAGCATCTGCCATCGCGCATAATGCGATCCTTTAAAGCCTTCAACTTATTAAATTTTCAGTTATTTATACTCCTATAACAGATGTCAGGAATACGCTTGCCAATACTCGCACCCCCCGACACCCCTTAAAACTGCAAATTTAATAAAATTATCTCAAAAACAACTATATTCCCAGCCAAATAAAAAAACAGTTACTAACGCAAAAAGTAGCCGGGTCTCACGACTCGGCTACTCCATTATTGTAAAGTGTATACAGGGATGTGATTATTTGAATAGTTGCAATTTGTTACTTATTCTGATGCAAATATAGGGTTGTTTGCCGTATTCGCCAAATAATTTCGGCAATTTTCAACAATTTTAACGACAAAAAGTCAGTTTCTCGCGTTATAACCTGATTTACTCGTTATTGCTTAACTTCTGTTTCGACCCACCGATAAAGTCGGTCGCTTGGGCGTATTTTTGCCGGAACTTTGATTGAGAATCGCTCTCCTTTTATGGTTTTTTCAACCGGCTTGAGGTCAACTCGTATCTCGTCAACCGTCAATATCAACGCCCCTGTAGTGGGACCTGTGATTACAATCTCGTCGCCCACATTCAACTCGCCACTCTCCATGTGAAATTCCGCCACACCGATATTTGAGAAATATCTGATACCCTTAGCGACATAATGTTTCACTCGCGTAGCCGATGAGCCATATTTTGATGACCACTCGCCAAGTCGCTGTCCGAGGTAGTAGCCGTTCCAAAATCCGCGGTTGAAAATTTTGCGCAACTGCTCATCCCACTCTGCGATTTTCTCCTCGCTGAATGTTCCGTCACAACATGCCTCAATCGCCTGGTTGTAACATTCCACAGCGATTTTCACATATTCAGGACCACGCGCCCTACCCTCGATTTTAAACACTCTCACCCCCGCATCAATCATTTTGTTGAGGAAATGGATTGTTTTCAGGTCTTTTGGCGACATGATATATTTGTTTTCAATATCGAGCTCGTCACCGGTCTCACGGTCACGCACAGTGTAACCGCGACGGCATATCTGGGTGCATGCGCCACGATTGGCGCTCGCATTCATCTCATGCAGACTGAGATAGCATTTGCCCGACACAGCCATGCACAACGCTCCGTGACAGAACATCTCGATGCGCACCGGTTTGCCATGGGGACCGCAAATGTTTTCATTGACAATCGTCTCATGAATTGCTTTCACCTGATCCAAGTTCAGCTCGCGAGCAAGCACAACGACATCGGCCATCTGCGAATAAAACTTCACCGCCTCGGCGTTTGACACATTCACCTGAGTCGAGATGTGCACCTCAACCCCGATTTGGCGAGCATAGAGTATCGCCGCCATGTCCGACGCTATAATTGCCGAGATACCCGACTGCTTCACAGCATCGATTATCGCATGGCAAGTCGCGATATCCTCATTATATATAATAGTGTTGACCGTCAGATAAGACTTCACACCATGTTTGTCACAGATCGCGGCGATGCGGTGTAGATCGTCAAGAGTGAAATTCACCGACGAGCGGGCACGCATATTCAACCCCTCCACGCCGAAATATATCGCATCGGCACCGGACTCTATCGCCGCATGCAATGACTCATAGCACCCCACCGGCGCCATTATCTCAAAATCTTTCCTGTTCATTTCTTTACAGTTTTTCCACTGCAAAGATACAACTTTCAATCCACAATGCACAATAGTTTCTTCATCAACAATACTATTCCACTAAACCAATAGTACGACAAAATGACTCTTGCTTGTAACAAGCTCCACTCATCTCCACCTTAATCTCTCCATTTTAGGGAGTTTTATCTCAGCAATTTTCTTAGCTAAAACTTCCGCACGCTGACGCAACTCGTCAAGTTTATTCTTCGCCGGCTCACCATTGATTTCCAATTTTATTGTAGTAGTCTTTTCCATATAAAAATAATTTTGCGATTACACATCACAAAATTACTCACACCCTCCAAAAGCAAAAAAATGGAATAACCTCGAAGCAACTTCAAGGTTATTCCATTTTTCAGGAAATTGTTCTCAAACACTTCTGCTTTTGATTGTTGTTATATCTTTACATATTTTGCTTAATGCAGATCTAATTTCTTTTTTCTTTTTATCCTTTTGTAATTGCTCTAATTTTTCATCTAAAATTAGTTCAATACTTTCACGAAGTATTGTAAAATAATTTTTACAATCTTCTTCACTCAACTCATGAATACCTTTGCTTAATATCCCATAAATACTATGATTCTCCACTAAAAAAGCTGGTAAATTACCTTTTAAAAACTTTATTTTATCGTCCATTTTTGAGGTAATAAATTTCATTTCATCAAATTCCAAATTCTCTTTTTTTGCAATTTGAAAAGCCTCAAATACAAGGTGCTCAAAAATTCTCCTTAAATAAACAAACGAACCGATTCCAATGCCATTCGCCGCCAATCCTATTGCTTTTGTAAGTTCTTTCATTTTGTCTTTACTTAAGACCTTGTCGTATTTATGAATTTGCTTAATGTGTAAATCAGCTATTGACGGATATTGACCAACTTTAGAAATTGAGATAGTATTACCATCTTCATCTTTTTCTAAATGTATAAAAAAATGAAACAAATCATTAAATCTTTTACACTTAAGTATTATCTCTTGTATACATGTTTCGTTAACTCTTTGGCTGGAATAACAGATTCTTGGACTTGAATTCAAATTACATGAAAAATAAGAGCCTATACCGTATATTAATTTAAAGGTAGATTCGCAATTATTTATTGAATTAAAGCCCTCTACATCTTTTCGTGAATCATAGTATATACTTCCCGATAAAAAATTCTCCAATATTTTGATTATATCAATATCGGTTATTTTTTTATATAACGAGCCATCAAAAAAGAATTGTTCTATTACTTGTTTTTCTGTCATTTAATGTTTCTCTGTTTTTGCTGATTAACCATCACTCTACAATAAACGGCACTCCATACTTAACTCGTGGAGCATACTCTTCTCGTAGTCCATTTACATCATACGCAGTTTGTTCTTCTGTACATTCCACGATAGGACACAATGTGTATTCTCTATCAGGCTTAGCACCAGGATAGTGTTTAGAAACCATAGTGTCGTAATCTGCCACTATTTGCTTTGCTTGATCTAATTCAAATAATTTATATTCCAATGGATTGCTGAAATTGTACAACAATAGAATTGTTGCATCTATCCTTTCGCTTTTGCCAATAGCTCCACCTCTCTCTCCTTTTCTGACATTATACATTTGGTTTTGCATAATCCAATCGAGATGAGATTTATCCTTGTAACATCCAACAAGCATTTTTTTAGTAGGTTTTGGCTTTGATTCTATTGTTGGTGTGTTATCAGTATTTGGCAGAAATCCCTTTTTGATAAGAGTTCTTTTAATTTGCATTGCCACATGATATGCCAAATTAACTGGCACAGCATTGCCAATCATCTTATAACCATAATCTACATCGTTATATATAAACTTGTAGTCATCAGGAAAACTTTGCACTCGAGCAACCTCTCTAACCGTCATACGACGGTATAAATGTTCACTACCTTCAACAAATTTTTGTGAATTAGTAGCAACTTTTATCATTTTAGGTGCTTGCGGGTGTAACTGGCATTGTCTTCCACTCGCTTGAACAGTAAAACCAGGCTCGTCCCATGCTCTCACTCGATTTCTTGACATAAAAATCGGCGAGAAAGCCCCGATAAAGTATTCATTATTAGGTACTGTACATTCTGCTCCATTTGTTTTATTTTTTTCCTTTGCAGGTATTGCAGTAAATTGCAAATCCCAAATAATCTCTCGCAATGTGGGCTTATGTTCAAGAGGTGTTGGGTATTCGAAATCATAAATTTTCAAGTCTTTTCTAAAGCCTACATAGAAGACTCTATTTCGGTCTTCTGCAACACCAAAGTCATTTGCGTTTAAGACTTTCAAGTTTACATCATAACCGACTTCATCAAATAATTTCATAAACCCTTTTACAGCATCAGCATGGCGAGACGCTAACATTCCAGGCACATTTTCAGCTACAAAAAACAAAGGCTGTGTATCTTTCAAAATACGAATATAATCATAGAAGAGTTGTCCTCTACTATCATTAATTCCACGCAAAGAACCTGCCTCGCTCCATGATTGACAAGGAGGACCTCCAATTATGCCAGTAATATTCTTTGGGAAAGCAGATGAAGGTATTTTTCTAATGTCTCCCTCAATTAAAGTCGTATTAGGGAAATTTGCTCTAAATGTAGGGCAAATTTTAGGGTCATACTCATTTGCAATTACAGTTCTGAATCCGGCTTTATGAAAACCATAGTCCAAACCACCAGCTCCAGAGAAAAGGCTAATTATATCCATAAATCTTTATAGTTATTCCCAAATACAATTGATTGTAATTATAGCAGTAGGCATTCCTACGATTTGAATGTCAAATTTTAACGATGGTTCTACAAGAGTTGCAGCATTGTGTATTCTAAATGTGAATTGCCAACCTTCGTCCATGTATAGCTCAACTTTATTTGTGCTTCCAGGCACAAAATCAAGTTTAACAATTCTTGTCGGCAATGACACCAAAGGAACTTCAATAGTTGGCTTTAACTTTGTAATACCTTCTTGATTTAGCGTTCCATGCAAATTGAATCCTTGAATACTCGTTAATTTTTTACTATCAATGCTTATGACTTTATAAAAGTCAAATTTACCGAGTAAATATTCGACCAATTTTGATGGGATTTCTTTATTTGCTTCATATTGCTTATTTATCTCATTGATAAAGGCTTTTAATGTCGGAACATATACATCATTTTCTTTACTTGGTAAATCGCTAAATTTTGTTCCATTTACTTTTTCACGAGTCAAATATTCAAAAACAGGTAAAACATCACTCCAATATTCATCAGAACAAGGTATGTTATACCATGTTTTACCAAAGTCTATAGTCTTGCTTAATCTACTATGCTTTACAGCAAAGTGATTATGTTTCAAACTCAATCCAATTTCCCAAGCTATTTTTCTACGAACAATAAGAATATCTCTTACATCGCCTTGTTCTCCACGTTGGTCAGGTTGAATAAACAATTCTATTTCGTCTGTTCCGTCTTCTTTTATGCGAGGTTCTAACTCAAAAATACGTTTTACAGCTGCTTTTGCACTTATAGTGTATTTATTCTTGTCTTCTTCCGACAAAGTATTCCACGCATTTTCAGCCGCCGTATAACTACTATTTTTGATAATAGTTGCTGGGCGTATTGTACTTATTTCTTTCCCTAAAATCAACAAACTTATGAATTCATAAGCTCGTCCTTGGTCGTTACTTCGACTGCTCATAGCAATAATTTATAATAAAAACAACCCCCTCATAGTGCTGACAGGCGACCAAACCTTTTGCGACTACAAAGGAGCTGTATATATTTTAAAAATTTCATTGGTCTTTTGTCAGCGTTGTTACGCATATATGGCAAAGTTAATAAATTTATACGAAACAAACACTCGTTATGCTCCAAAACATATCTCATCTTCCCTATAAGTGTTAAAAAGAACTCCCTTAGCCAAACTTTTCTGCTTTTATATGGTTGACAGATAAAATAAATATTATAATTTTGTAAACCAAAACGCAACCTAAAATACAAAAAACAATGAACACTATATTTTCAACTCGACTAAAACAGGCTCGCATAATGCAAGGATTATCAATGGATTCTCTTTGCGAAAAAGCAAATAATGCTCTAACCAAGCAATCTATTTCAAAGTATGAAGCAGGTAAGATGATGCCAGACAGTAAGTCGCTCATTATTCTTGCTAATGCGTTGGGAGTAAATATTGATTATTTTTTTCGCCCTGTTGTTGTATCTATTGAAAATGTGGAGTTTCGCAAGAAATCCAAATTAGGCACTAAGCAGATAGATTCAATCAAAGAGGTTGTGAAAGATAAATTGGAACGATATTTTGAAATAGAATCTATTATCGATATTCAGTCTGAATTTAACTCTGTTTATAGCAATGTCTTGATTCAAGGAGAAAATGATGTGTTCGCCATTGTTGCTTGTATCAAAAATGATTGGAAGTTAGGCGAAGACGGTATTAACAACCTCATAGAAATTCTTGAAGAGAACAAAATCAAGGTTATAGAAATTGATGCTCCTAATAGTTTTGACGGATTAAGTGGCTTTGCCAATGGTAAAAATCCGATAATCGTTCTTAACAAGAATTTTGATAGCGAACGTAAGCGTTTCACTGCCTTGCACGAATTAGGTCATTTACTGCTCAATTTTGATAGCTCTATTGATGAAAAACAAATAGAAAGTTATTGCAATCTATTTGCAAGTGAAATGCTTATCTCAAAAGATGTATTCATTCAAAAAATTGGAATGAATCGCAGGGATATTTCACTGCAAGAATTACAAGACATTCAAGAACAATTCGGTATTTCAATCGATGCTTTGATGTATAAGGCTAAAAGTTTGAATATTATTACCGAAAGCCGTTTCAAAACTTTCTGCATTAAAAAGAATCAAGCAAAGTTCAAAGAAGCAGTTGAACAAAGTCGTTATAAACAAGAGCAATCAAATCGCTTTGTCCGTTTGGTTTATCGTGCATTGGCAAGTGAAATTATTTCTATTTCAAAGGCTGGAGTTTTACTGAATACTTCAGTAAACGTCGTTCGTAATCAACTAAATTTGGTATAGAATGGAAATTGTAGTAAATGATACGAATATTTTTATCGACCTTCATTCTATCGGGTTGTTAGAACAATTCTTTGAGTTGCCTATAACAGTACATACTGTGGACTTTATCATCAATGAGTTAACGGATTCTGAACAGCATAAAGCCATTAGCAAATATATTGAGAATGGAAAGCTAAATGTTCAATCGCTTGATGCAAATGAAATGCTTGAAGTTATAGAGTTACAAAGCAAAGCAGGTGGCAATGTTTCTATTCCTGATTGTGCAGTATGGAATTATGCAAAAAAGAACAATTATACATTATTGACAGGCGACGGTCAGCTACGCAAAAAAGCAATAGAATCAAATGTGACAGTAAAAGGAGTTATATATATTTTTGACTATATGGTAGAATGTTGCATTATTAAGCCTAAGTGTGCTGCTACAAAATTGCAAGAATTAATTACACATAATTCTCGGTTACCAAAAACTTTGATTCAGGAACGCATAGAAAAGTGGAGCGAATAATCGTTCCACTTTTTATTGGACACTAATAATTTATATTATATTAAGCCTTTTGACCAATCGGGAGAAAATCATTAAATTTGCGATATAAAAACTAACCATAATGCAACGTATTATTGAGAAAACTGCTGATGGGTCGGCAACTATATATCTCCCGGAGATGGATGAGCATTACCACTCGGTTAAAGGCGCATTGACCGAGTCGGAGCATATTTTCCGCGATTGCGCCTTTCTTCATCGCTCCGGCAGTAGCGATAAAGAGAGGTTGAGAGCGTTGGAAATAGGTTTTGGCACAGGGCTGAATGCCGCGGTCACAGCAATGGCAACCAATCAAAACACACAAGTCCACTATATCTCATTGGAGCTTTACCCACTATCAATTGATGAGGTAATGGCACTTGGCTATCACGATTGCGTGGATAAAGAGTTGTTTATCGCTTTACATTCCGCGCCATGGGAAATCGCAACAGAGATTACACCTTTTTTCACCCTTGAAAAGCGCAAATGTGACCTACTGACAGCAGAGTTACCCACAGAAATTGACGTGGTTTATTTCGACGCTTTCGCGCCTGAAAAGCAACCGGCGATGTGGAGCGAAGACGTGTTTAAACGCATTTATAACGCCATGACTCCCGGCGGTGTACTCACAACCTATTGCGCCAAAGGCGCAGTGAGACGACTGCTATCGTCATTGGGATTTAGGGTTGAGCGACTTCCCGGGCCCATTGGCGGAAAACGAGAAATACTCAGAGCCACAAAATAGAGACAACAAATATATTCTATCAATTGAAATCCTCGGCAATATAGCGAGCCACCGCATCTGTCGTATTGTCACCAATTACAACATCAGCCACATCCTTAACCTCAGGCAACGCATTCCCCACTGCAACAGCGGCATCTGCCACCTGCAACATCGGTATATCATTGAGATTATCGCCAAAAACGACTATACGATCGGCATTAACACTCTTTGCGAGACGTTTTACCGCCTCAGCCTTTGAAATGCGCGGCGCAAAAACCTCAAGTATGCCGGTATCAGCACCGAAAATATCAACATAATTTGACACCGAGCAGTCAACATTCTCACGCAAATCATCGGCAAGAGCAAACACTCGCTCCCGATCTCCCATCGCAAAAAACATTATAGCCTCGGACAACGATGCGCCCAACCCTTTGGGGTCGTCTATTATAAACTGCTTTAATGCCAATGAACGACGTATAGCCACGAAATCACGTTCTTTTTCATTCATCTCGCCGTTATGATACACCTTCAAGAGTTTATTATCATCAAGAGTATAAACAAAAGGAGCTACCCCATGACGAGCAAATCTACCGGCGATATCATCGGCAGTAATAGGATCAAGAAACGATGTATCGGTATAACTCATTGTCGAGCGGTTCCACAACGTGGCACCGGTCATAACTATCGCCGGCAAAACCGTATGAGTATCAGTCAAAAGTAACTCGACCGTTGCCGGAGTGCGAGCGGTTGCGACTGTTATCAATGCCCCTTGACGGGTCAAATCGGTAATCATCCGAGCCGACCGGTCACTGACACAACCCTCTGGAGTCAACAAAGTCCCGTCTAAGTCAGTCACATACAATGTTTTATTACCTCTCATCTCTCTCGCCTGATTTTATTTAGAATAAAAAAATAACGCCAACTCAGTGAGTCAGCGTTATTTTTGTTGTCTTACCAGGACTCGAACCTAGACAGGCAGAACCAAAAACTGCAGTGCTACCATTACACCATAAGACAATCCTCATTGCCCAAGTCTTACTGACCTAAAGCGATGCAAAGTTACAAACTATTTTGTTACTGTGCAAATTTTTTAAATAAAATTTTTCATTTTACAATCAACAAGAAATAGTTCTTTTTACCTTTTTGCACAAGTATATATTTGTCGTTCAATAACATATCAGCACTTGCCGGAGCATAGGCATCTGTAACTTTTTCTTTGTTGATTGATACACCTCCTTGTTGCGCGAGCTTACGCATTTCACCTTTTGAGGGAAAAACGGCCGCCTTTTCAGTCAACAAGTCGGCAAGTTTTATACCCTCTGCAATATCGGCTCTTGATACTTCAAACTGAGGAACCCCTTCAAACACGGCAAGCAACGTTTGTTCATCAATTTTGCGAAGTGTTTCCGAAGCCTTGTTGCTAAACAAAATTTGAGATGCCTCTACCGCCGCTTCATATTCCTCTGCCGAGTGTACCATTGTAGTGATTTCTTTTGCAAGACGTTTTTGCAATGGGCGCAATCCGGGATCTTGTGCCTGTTCATCAACAAGCGCTTGAATTTCCTCGCGAGAAAGCTCGGTGAAAATTTTGATATATTTTTCAGCATCGGCATCCGACACATTCAACCAGAATTGGTAAAACTTATAAGGAGATGTATAACGTGGATCGAGCCAAACGTTTCCACTCTCGGTCTTACCAAATTTACCGCCGTCGGCCTTAGTAATAAGCGGACATGTCAACGCATATGCCTCGCCACCGACCGTGCGACGGATCAATTCTGTACCGGTGGTGATATTACCCCATTGGTCAGATCCGCCAAGCTGCAATTTGCAATTCTTATCCTTATAAAGAGTCAAGAAGTCGTAACCTTGCACAAGTTGGTATGAAAACTCCGTAAACGACATCCCTTGTTGAGACTCTCCCGACAAACGCTTCTTCACCGAGTCTTTAGCCATCATATAGTTAACCGTGATGTGTTTACCCACATCGCGGATAAAATCAAGGAATGAGAAATTTTTCATCCAATCATAGTTATTGACAAGCTCGGCATGGTTGGGCGCATCGCTGTCAAAATCAAGGAACTTGGCAAGTTGCTTCTTGATGCACTCCTGATTGTGGCGCAAAGTTTCTTCATCGAGCAACTTGCGCTCTTGGCTCTTCATCGACGGGTCACCAATCATACCGGTAGCACCACCCACAAGAGCAATGGGGCGGTGTCCCGCACGCTGGAAGTGCTTCAACATCATAACTCCCACCAAGTGACCTATATGTAATGAGTCGGCGGTCGGGTCAATACCCAAATAAGCCGTTGTCATCTCTTTTTTCAACTGTTCATCAGTACCGGGCATCACGGTGTGAATCATACCGCGCCAGGTCAATTCTTCAATAAAATCCATCGGTTTTTTATCTTAAAGATTATTTTTTAAACGTTTTAGGTCACAAAGTTAGTGAAAGTTTTTGGATTTTCGCTCATTATATCGCATATCTTGTTTTTATTTCCTATCTTTGTAGGTTAAATAATGAATATAATTTAAAAACTCACAAAATACAACAGAAATGACTCACATTTCAGATCGCATCCAATCGCTCTCTCCATCACAAACTTTGGCGATGTCACAAAAGAGCAACGAGTTAAAGGCACAAGGTGTCGATGTTATCAACCTCTCAGTGGGCGAGCCCGATTTCAACACGCCCGACCACATAAAAGAGGCGGCAATAAAAGCAATCAACGAGAACTACACGTTCTATACCGCTGTTCCCGGTTATATGTCATTGCGCAAAGCCATTGTTGATAAGCTCAAAAACGAAAATGGTCTTGACTATACCCCCGAACAAATCGTAGTATCGGGCGGAGCAAAACAATCGCTTTGTAACGTCATTTTAAGCGTTATCAACCCTGGCGACGAAGTCATTATCCCCACTCCGGCATGGGTGAGCTATGTCGAAATGGTCAAACTCGCCGAAGGTAAAAACGTACTCGTTCCCGCCACCATCGAGCAAGATTTCAAAATCACGCCCGCACAACTCGAAGAGGCCATTACAGAACGTAGCCGTCTAATAATCCTCTGTTCTCCTTCAAACCCCACAGGTAGCGTTTACACTAAGGAAGAACTTCAAGCCCTTGTCGATGTGCTTGCAAAACACCCCAACGTGATGATACTTGCCGACGAAATTTATGAGCACATCAACTTCACCGGTAGTTTCACCTCTCTCGCCTCATTCCCCGAAATCGCAGAGCGAGTAATCATCGTAAATGGTGTTTCCAAAGCATACGCAATGACAGGATGGCGCATCGGGTTCATCGCTGCTCCGCTATGGGTTGCCAAAGCGACCAACAAGTTGCAAAGCCAATACACTTCAGGTTGTTCATCTATCGCACAAAAAGCAGCCGAAGCCGCCTACACCGGCTCACAAGAATGTGTCGAAGCAATGCGTCAAGCATTTGAACGCCGCCGCGACCTCGTTGTATCCCTTGCCCGCGAAATCCCCGGATTGAAAGTCAACGAGCCACAAGGCGCATTCTACCTCTTCCCCGAGGTGTCAAGTTTCTTTGGCAAAAAATATGGCAACTACACTATCAACAATGCCGGCGACTTAGCCATGTATCTGCTCGAAGAAGGGCATGTCGCAACCGTTGACGGCGAAGCATTCTGCGCTCCCGGATACATACGTCTGTCTTACGCCACAAGCGACGACAACATCCGCGAAGCAATGCGTCGCATTGCCGAAGCTCTCGCAAAACTCAGTTAATTAAACCTCCATAAATTACTTTAATAAACTTCACAACACAAACAGAAAATACTATGGCATCAGAATTAATCAAGAAACTCGCGATTTGGAGCGGTTGCGGCGTAGCCGTTGCCGGAGGTGCGGTAGGAGCTTATCTCCTTCTCACCGAAGAAAATAAAGTTGAAAACATGTTGGAATATGTTCCTGCCAATTCCGACTTCGTTATATCCTTTGACACCCAACAAGTCATCACATCAAGCGGTTCTAGTATCGACGACGGGAAAATTGTACAATCGGCATCCTTAGAAAAAATCAATGATGCGATACAAAACTACTGGGAAGATTATATGGGAGCGCGACTCAATGAGGAAGAACTTAAACTTTTTCAAAAGTGGCAAGATTTTGGCAGCGAAGGAATTATCGGCTATGAGGGGGCTGTCATGGTTATGAACTTCCCTAAAGGGGATGATAAACTCCCTGAATTATATTGCATGGCAAGCATCAACGATGAAAGCAAATTCATCGAGAGTATTGAAGACTTAACCGATGCCGATCTCACTTTTGAAGAGATTGAAGGATATCAAACTGCGGTTTATGAAATCGACAGCTACGAATATGACTATGAGACCAACGAATACACCGAAGTGAAGAAACCCGCATACTCGATTCTTTTAAACGATGGCATTGCCTGGTTGGTATCTATGAAAGACGGCGAAGACGCGGTGGAATACATCAATAGCCAAATCGAAGAGGCCAACGAAGAATCTATCATTGACATAGCGTGGAAAAATGATCTCCTCGCCGGCAAGCACTCAATGGCAATGCTCATTGACACCAAACCCATTTGGGACCTCATCCAAGAAGAGGAACAAGAAATTGAGTCAATTGAGCTTGGCGACATCATGATGAACAAAGACTACACCGATTCCTACTTCCAATTGTGGTGTGATGTAATCGATCAAGAAGCGACAATTACCGCAGGCATGGTGACACGTGAAGGAAAAGAACTTCAAATACCATTCATCGGCAACCCCACAATCAACAGCGAGTTCACCAAATACCTCTCCAAAGACGACATGGTGGCTATCTCGCTTGCAATTCCCAAGGGTCTTGACTATAAGCAAATCGCTCAACACTATTTCGATTTAGCAGGGAAATCTCTACCCTACAACTTTGATGAGCAACTTGCCCAAATCAAACCATATCTCGACAAAATCGAAGGCGCGACAGTTTCAATTGCCGGTGGATTAAAAAACATTCCTCTGTCTGAATCGGAATTGCAAAAACCCTCAAACTATGATTTTGTTGCGGTTGCATCTCTTCAACCCGGTGTGGCTCAAGAAGCATTGGATTATGCTACCACATTCGCCCAAAACATGGGTGCCGAGATTTCTCGCACCAACAATGGCATTAAATACCAAGCTATTGGGACCTATGATCAATTTGAGTTGTATTTATCTGTAGTCGGCAACGACTTGGTATTTGCCAACCGTCCAATCGCTCCACAAAACGACGGAAGTTTCTATGCGTCACTTTTTAATGGCAAAGTAGCTACCGCCATTATGGAGATACCTAAAGGACATGCGCTATACAAAAAAATCAGCGAAGTATTGCCTATCTCTATCAATCCGCCTTTTGGTTTGCGTAGCCAAATCTCTATCAACCCGACCAATATCTCTTGGACAACATCTATAACCGGAAACAACGGCTTACTCCTTGATGAGATTTTCAAATATGTTGCGTCATTCCTTTAATTATTAGATGAAACAACTTTTCTATATTATAGTCTTGATGGCAGCATTTATGCTGCCATCTTGTTCTTCCGACAAAGAAGAAAAACCTTCTTTTAATCTTCTTAAGACCCTACCCGACGACGCGACATCTATTACAGCGTTTGACATCGATTCAATTACTACAGAATTAAATTACACAACCAACAATATCGAGAATCGGCTTGATTTGCTTCTATATATAAAAAAAGCGATTGACCCGACTCAAATAATATACTTTATATCATCTGACAAAGAATTTATAACGTTCCACATAACCGACTTATCCATCTTAAATAAAACAATGACCGACAAAGGGGCTAAAATCAGCTACAGCAACGATTATAAAATCTACCGTTTCGATGCCCTGAGTCTCGCTGTCAAAGGAGAACAAGGTTGGATGATGGATGGTGGCATAAACACCGATATTATTAATAAATTTTTAAGGGAACTTCAATAAATTCTCTAAAATAAATCTTCAACTATGATAAAAGAGATAAACCTTGACAATGTTCTGCCACAAGTATTTGCCGGCTCCGAAAATGAGCCACCGGTAAAAGACTCGCAAGTGTGGTTACACAAAATAACATTTTCCCGCCCCGACAACTATCTGATTGAAGCCGAGTCAGGAACCGGGAAATCATCTCTCTGTAGCTACATCTATGGAAACCGCAAAGACTACTCCGGAACAATCACTTTTGACGGCAACGACATCAGCCGATTTTCAATGTCGCACTGGTGTCGGTTGCGCACACACGCATTGGCTATACTGCCTCAAGAAATGAGACTCTTTCCCGAACTCACCGCAATGGAAAACATTCAAATCAAAAATCGTTTAACCGATTTCAAAAGCGAGACCGAAATCATGGCGATGCTTGAACGCCTTGAAATCCCTCATAAAGCCAATCAACTGGCGGCACGCCTCTCTGTCGGACAACAACAACGCGTCGCGATAATCCGTGCGTTGTGTCAACCATTCAACTTTCTCATCCTTGACGAACCGGTGAGCCACCTCGATGCCCGCAACAACGCCACTGTCGCAAGCCTCATCATTGATGAAGCCGCAAGACAAAACGCCTCAATTATCGCAACATCTGTAGGCAACAAAATCACAATCCCCATCACCCGCCAATACAACCTGTAATTATGAGTAAAAATATCGTTTGGCGCTTATTGCGCAAGAATATAAGTGCGGCACAAATCGCAGGCTATGCCATAGCCAACTTAGTGGGACTGTCTATCGTGTTGACCGCCATTCAGTTCTATCGTGACGTCAACTCTCTTTGGAGCAAAGAAGACTCTTTTATTTCCAAAGACTACATGATTATATCAAAAAAAGTATCCGGGCTCAACACCATCAATAGCGTCATGGGATCAAGCAACAGCAAAACCAACAATCTAAATTTCTCCTCCAACGAGATTGAAAACCTGCAACAACAACCTTGGGTACGCCGAGTCGGGAATTTTACCGCGGCACAGTTTGACGTGTACGCATCCATGGAAATGGGTGGACGACGCATGGCGACACATCTGTTTTTTGAGTCCATACCCGATGAATACTTCGATATACAACCCGACGGATGGGTCTTTGACCCCGCGACACCTGAGATCCCAATCATCATGTCAAAAGACTATCTCACGCTCTACAACTTCGGTTTCGCATCATCTCGAGGCATGCCACAACTTAGTGAGTCACTAATTGGAAAAGTCGTTTTAGACGTGAGACTTTCTGGCAATGGTTTGCGAGACACTTACAAAGCTCGCATCGTGGGATTCTCATCCCGCCTCAACACCATCGCCGTTCCACAATCATTCATGGATTGGGCAAACGCCCGCTATGCCCCCAATGAAAAGATCCAACCATCTCGTTTGATTATCGAAATTGGCAAACCCGGCGACCCCGCGATAAAAGAATACCTCAAAGAGAATGGATATGAAAGTGCCGGAGAGAAAGCCGATGACGGCAAAGCCTCCTACTTCTTTACCATCGTCACCGGCATAGTAATAGCGGTTGGCGGCATAATAAGCCTGCTTGCGTTCTTCATCCTCTTACTCAGTATCTACCTGCTATTGCAGAAAAACCGCGAGAAACTACACGAATTAATGTTACTGGGCTACTCACCTCGACAAGTGGCAAAACAGTACTACATTCTTGTTGGAGTCGTAAACATGAGTGTACTTATTCTTGCCATCATTATAATGTATCTCACTTCGGGATATTGGATCCAACCATTGGCTACGCTTGAGGTTGAAACATCCTCTCACCTATATGCGATAACCATTGGTGCTATTATAATGGCGGCAATAACACTTGGCAACTTTATCGCCATAGCGCGCACCACTCGCCGATACTTCAACTCATAGAACAACCTCATTGGGATATTTGTTAATTTAGTTTGGGGATAGGTCGAATGTTTGCATCTTTTCACTAAACTGTTATTTGCAAAAAACATCTATTGTTTTATCTTTGCACACAACATGTTCAATATGTAATCAATTAATCACAAAAAATATGAACAATTTATCTAAAATCGCCGGTATTATCAGCCTCGGATTGACAATGGCATTCTCTTCGTGTGGAAGTTCTGAGCAACAGCAACAACCCGCTAAACCTCAAATCGCGACAATGACTGTCGCCTATGGCAACTCTGAATTGCAAAGCGGATATCCCGCCACAATAAAAGGTAAAACCGACATTCAAGTGCGTCCACAAGTTACCGGCTTCATCACAAAAGTTCATGTTGACGAAGGACAATCAGTCAGAAAAGGGCAAACACTCTTCACTCTTGACCAAGTACAATATGAAGCGGCTGTCAACAACGCTATCGCCGCCGTCAACGTTGCCCAAGAAGCTGTAAACACCGCTCAACTCACCGTTGACAATAAAAAGATGCTTTATGACAAAAACATCATAAGCCAATATGAATATCAACTTGCCGTCAACCAGCTCGCACAAGCCAAAGCTCAGCTATCTCAAGCCGAAGCCGGATTGGTTAACGCCCGCAAAAACCTTTCATATACAGTTGTAACCGCGCCAAGCGATGGCGTTGTCGGCGCAATCCCCAATCGTGAGGGTTCTCTCGCTTCTCCATCTTCGGCTCAGCCTTTGACAACCGTGAGCGACAACTCGCAAGTATATGCCTACTTCTCGCTCAATGAGAAAGAGATCCTAATCCTTACCAACAACGGCGAATACTCACTTGACTCTCGCATCGACGCGATGCCGGAAGTGAGACTACAACTCGCCAACGGAACCATTTATAATCTCCCCGGCAAAGTCGCGACCATCTCAGGCGTAATCGACAACACAACCGGTGCGGCAAGCGTCAGAGCCTTATTTGACAACCCAAACGGAATGTTGCGTAGTGGTAGCACAGGCTCCATATTAATTCCTCAACGCAACGACAGCGTGATTATAATCCCTCAAAAAGCGACATACGAGCTTCAAGACATGCGCTACGTTTATGTCATCACAGCCGACTCTGCCAAAGCCGTAGGAACACCAATTCAAGTACTTGACCTCAACAATGGCAAAGACTTTGTCGTGACCTCAGGACTCAAACCCGGCGATCGCATCGCTATTGAAGGAGTAGGAACAACCGTAAAAGAAGGTACATTTATAGAACCGGTTGACGCGAAATAAACATATACACGTTTCATTAAAACAAATATCAATCTTCTGAATTATGAAACTTGACAAATTCATTAACCGACCGGTTCTTTCGACGGTTATATCGATATTTATCGTGCTATTGGGTATCATCGGGTTGTTTGCTCTTCCCGTAACTCAATATCCCGACTTGGCTCCACCTACGATCAGTGTAACCACAACCTACACCGGAGCAAATGCTCAAACCGTGCTTAACTCTGTTATCGCGCCCCTTGAAGAGCAAATAAATGGTGCTCAAAACATGACCTACATGACCTCTTCGGCAACAAATACTGGTAACGCGACAATTACCGTATATTTCGAACAAGGATATGACCCCGACATGGCTGCTATCGATGTCCAAAACCGCGTAGCCAAAGCACAGGGTATGCTACCCGCCGAAGTAACTAAAGTTGGTGTGATTACCCAAAAACGCCAGACCTCAATGCTCATGGCGATTTCTCTGTCGGCCGATAGTGGCATGTACTCTGAGGAGTTTATCGAAAACTACATGTTGATAAACATCATCCCGCAAATCAAGCGTGTTTCGGGTGTTGGTGACGCAATGGTATTGGGAGCCAACTATTCAATGCGCATTTGGCTTAAGCCTGATGTCATGGCTCAATATGGTCTCATGCCTAGCGACATCACCACAGCTCTCTCCGAGCAAAACATTGAGGCGGCTCCAGGTTCGTTTGGCGAGCAAGGCGACCAAACGTTCCAGTACAAAATGAAATACAAAGGTCGTCTCGTTACTCCCGAAGAGTTTGAAAACATCGTTATTAGAACCAATTCCAATGGAGACATACTATATCTGAAAGAAGTTGCCGCCCTGGAACTCGGTCGTGAAACCTATGGTTTCCATAGCAAACTCAACGGACGCACTGCGGTTTCGGCGATGATATTCCAAACTCCCGGTTCCAACGCTACCCAAATCATCAACAACATTCTCGATTTGCTCGACGAAGCCGAAAAAGATCTTCCAAAGGGAATGACAATCGACGTTCCGATGAACAACAACGACTTTCTTTATGCCTCAATCCACGAGGTTATCAAGACCTTGATTGAAGCGTTCATTCTTGTGTTCTTCGTTGTATATCTATTCCTCCAAGACCTACGCTCTACAATCATTCCGGCGATTGCTATACCGGTTGCATTGATCGGCACATTCTTCGTGATGAACCTCATGGGTTTCTCTATCAACTTGATTACCCTTTCTGCTCTTGTGCTGGCGATTGCGATTGTGGTCGATGACGCCATTGTCGTTGTCGAGGCGGTTCACGCCAAACTCGATGTCGGATACAAATCGGCTCGACACGCCTCTATCGATGCGATGAATGAGATTTCAGGAGCGTTGATTTCTATTACTCTCGTTATGATGCTTGTGTTCATTCCGGTATCATTTATGCCGGGAACAAGCGGTGTGTTCTACCAACAATTTGGTATCACTATGGCTATCGCTATTGCCTTCTCGGCTGTCAACGCCTTGACACTTTCACCTGCTCTATGTGCGATATTCTTGAAACCTC
The DNA here is from genome assembly GCA_017396945.1 of Muribaculaceae bacterium. Lineage (GTDB taxonomy): Bacteria > Bacteroidota > Bacteroidia > Bacteroidales > Muribaculaceae > RGIG4079. The sequence continues at coordinate 40,910 of JAFQKI010000013.1, forward strand.
ACGAAGAGCATGAAGGCAAAAAACAAAACATCGTGAAACGCTTCCACGTTGCCTTTAATGCCGGATATGACAGACTTCTCAATAAATATAAAGGTGTTACAAAATTCTTCATTAAAGCCAAATCCATTTCATTGATAATCGTTGCCGCATCAATAGCCGCTCTTGTGTGGTTAATGGGTTCAACCCCAACGGCACTCGTGCCCAATGAAGACACCGGCACCCTGTTTGCACTCATCGACATGCCTCCGGGCACATCTCAAGAACGCACCGGAGAATTGCTTGATGATGTTGACCAAATAATCAGCACAATCCCTGCCGTTGAGTCTCGTATGCTCATCAACGGTTATAGCTTCAATGCCGGACAAGGAGCCACATACGGTACTTTCCTTATCAAACTTAAAAACTGGGAGGAACGCTCCGATGAGGAACGCTCCGACCTCATTGCCGCCCAACTGACCGGCATGATTTCTCAAAAAATCAAAGATGGTCGCGTCATGATTTTTGCGCCACCTATGATTTCGGGTTATTCATTGACAAGCGGTTTTGAGTTCCAATTGCAGGACAAAACCGGTGGAGACATCACAAAATTTGCCGGAGTCGCACAAAACTTCCTCAAGAAACTTAACGAAGCTCCCGAAATCGCGATGGCATACACCACTTTCAACCCCACATTCCCTCAATATCAGATTGACGTGGATGTTGCCAAAGCCAAACAAGCCGGAATCAGTCCGCAAACGATTTTGACCACACTTCAAGGTTACTATGGCGGTATGTACATCTCCAACTTCAACCGCTTCGGCAAGTTGTATCGTGTGATGATGCAAGCCTCTCCCGATGCTCGTGTATCACCTGAGACTCTAAATCAGATAAAAGTACGCAACAATTCGGGCGAGATGGCACCGATATCCAACTTCGTGACATTAACCAAAACCTATGGACCCGACTTGCTTAACCGCTTCAACATGTTCACCTCCATGAGCGTGACCGGTACACCTGCCGAGGGATACTCTACCGGTGACGCGATCGCGGCAATCGAACGCATCGCCGCCGAGACTCTCCCTCAAGGATACGACTTTGAATACTCCGGTTTGACTCGCGAGGAACAAAAATCCTCAGGCGGTAGTGCCACAGGTATCATCTTCGGTCTCTGCTTCCTATTTGTTTACTTGTTGCTCAGCGCTCAATACGAAAGCTACATTTTGCCTTTGGCGGTAATCCTCTCTATTCCGTTTGGTTTGATGGGGACATTCATCTTTGCCAACTTCTTTGACATCACCAACAACGTTTACTTGCAGATCGCGTTGATCATGCTCATCGGGCTATTAGCAAAGAATGCCATCCTCATTGTCGAGTTTGCTGTTGAACGTCGTCGCACAGGTATGAGCATCGTCAATGCCGCCGTTGCCGGAGCCGCAGCTCGTCTCCGTCCTATTTTGATGACCTCTTTAGCATTGATTATCGGCTTGTTGCCTTTGATGTTTGCTTCAGGTGCAGGTGCTAATGGCTACAACGCGCTCGGAGCCGGCACAATTGGAGGTATGTTAATCGGTATGATACTCCAGGTTATCATAGTCCCCGCATTGTTTGTCGTCTTCCAGAAAATCCAAGAAAAAATCACACCTATCAAGTGGGATGACACCAATAATGAAGGCATTAAGTCTGAAATTCAACAGTACTCAAATTAATCTATAATATATACTCATGAATATCAAAAAAATATCACATATCGCAATAGTTGTTATCAGCTTTGTGGCTCTCACCGGCTGTAATATCTACAAGAAATTTGAGATGCCACAAGATAGTGCCCTTGCCTCGGAATATGCCGAGGCTAAGGCTGCCGCTATCGACTCGACCGCTTTCGGCAACTTGCAATGGCAACAAGTCTTTACCGACCCCATGCTCGTTGATCTCATCAACCAAGCGTTAACCAACAACACCAACTTGCAAAACGCCAAACTTAACATTGACATCGCCCATGCCCAACTCAAAGGAGCCAAATTAAGCTACCTCCCCTCTGTTGCGCTTGCGCCTAATGGTGCTGGAACTTCCTATGCCGGCTCCGACATGGCATGGACCTATCAGATCCCCTTGGCTGTAAGTTGGGAAATCGACATTTTTGGAAAACTTCTCAATACCAAACGTGGCGCGCAAGCCGCCGTTCTACAAAGCGAAGCCTATCATCAAGCCGTGCGTTCACAAATCATCGGTGCAGTAGCCAACTGCTACTACTCTATCGCCACACTTGAACGCCAATTGCTACTCAATCGCGAAACCGCCGAATTGTGGCGTCAAAGCGTTGAAGTGATGCGCAATCTCAAAGAAGCCGGACGCGTCAACGAGGCCGCCGTGGTTCAAAGTTCCGCCAACTATTATAGCATACTCGGCTCAATAACCGACATCGAAGTAGCCCTACATGAGGCCAACAATACCATGTCACTGCTTCTTAATGTCGCCCCTCAGAAATGGAGTATATCTCCCGATGCCGAGTTTAATGCGCCCCAAATAGTTCGCGAAAGCATCCCGATGCGTGAACTTGCCGCTCGTCCCGATGTGCGCGCAGCCGAACAATCTTTGGCAACAGCCTACTATGCCACTAACCAGGCTCGCGCCGCATTCTATCCAGGCTTGAACATTACAGCCAATGGTGGTTTTACCAACCTTCTCGGTTCGGTCATAACCAACCCCGGCGACTTCTTCATTCAACTTGCCGGCTCTCTCACCGCACCACTATTCTCTCGTGGAGCCAACATTGCTCGTCTTGAAGCCACAAAGGCGCAACAACAACAAGCATTGAACAACTTTGAATACACCCTGCTCTCAGCGAGTGCCGAAGTCAGCGACGCGATGACAATTTACCAAAAAGCCGATGAGAAAGGCGGATACGTAGCATTGCAAGTTGAAAACTTGGCAAAATCGGTCGAATACACCCAAGAATTGCTCACATTAGGCACCTCTACCTATCTTGAAGTCCTCACTGCTCAACAAAGTCTGCTCGCCGCACAAATGGCGCAGATCTCTTGTGAGCACACCAAGGCTCAAGCGATTATCAACCTATACCAATCACTCGGCGGTGGTCGATAAACTTTAATAACTCACGATTAACTTTAAAACTACTAACTATGATAAGTCCGTTAGCTCACGTTGATCCGTCGGCACGCATCGGCGAAAACGTTACAATTCATCCTTTTGCCTACATCGACGCCAATGTCGAGATAGGTGATGGTTGCGAGATAAAGCCCTATGCAAGCATCATCAGTGGCACTCGCATAGGAAAAAACAACAAGGTTTTCCAAGGCGCTATAATCGGTGCCGACCCGCAAGACTTCCGGTGGAAAGGTGAAGAGACTTTCTGCGTTATCGGCGACAACAACGTCATTCGAGAGCAAGTTATTATCAACCGCAGTATCCGCCAAGGAGAAGCAACAACAATCGGTAACGATTGCTTCATTATGGCCGAGAGCCACATCGGGCACGACTGCTTGATAAAAGGCAAATGCGTACTTGGCAATGGGGTGAAGATCGCAGGCGACACCGAGATTGGCAAATGTACAATTTTGTCATCAGGGGCAATGATGCACGAGAATTGCAAAATCGGTGATTGGGCATTAATCAAAGGTGGTTGTCGCATCGGTAGCAACGTGCCACCCTACGTCATCATTGCCCACAATCCCGCAAGCTACTATGGCATCAACGCCGTCGTAATGCGTAAGCATGGATTTACCGAAGAGCAAGTCGATGAGATTGCCAAAGCCTACCGCCATGTCTATCAATCAGGCACATCGGTTTACAACGCCGTTAAACGCATCGAAGCCGACGTTGAAGACATCCCCGAACGCGCCACAATCCTCGACTTCATCCGCGCCAACAACTTCAAAATCGTCGCCATTGACCTCAACCAATACTAATAAAATACGTTAGCAATTCGGAGCTAAAAATCCTCTAATCCAAAAAGTTACACCGATTTTTTTTTGGATTAGACACAATTAGGAGGAGTATAGCGTAGCCGGGAGGGGGCTAAACACAAACCCTTTTTAAGAAGTAAAAACATAAAGCAACAGAGTCTGTGTCAACTTCTTTTCATTTTGACACAGACTCTGTTGCTTTATAAAAAACACTTCTTATTTCTTAAGGCTCCATTCAAAACCATCTTTGGTGTCTTTGACATCAAAGCCGATTTCGCTCATGCTGTTGCGTATAAGGTCGCTGGTAGCCCAATCCTTGTTGGCTTTGGCTTCACGACGCATTTCCAACAACAAATCAACCGCTTGCTCAAACGGACGCAACGCGTCGGGATTACCGGCGCCGGCCACCATTTCGGTGCGTATGCCGAGAATTTCCACTAAGAATGTGTCAAACAATTTCTTCAACGTTTCGATATCGTCGGCGGTTGCGGTCGCATTGTGGTCATTCACCTGATTTATCAATCGGCAAGCCTCAAACAGGTGAGAAATCACAATAGGAGTATTCAAGTCATCATCAAGCGCCTCATAACATTTCGCTTCAAGACCGCTCACGTCGATTGTTGAAGCATCGGCGGGAGTCAACTCCCGGAGACGCTTCCAACCTTCGAGCATACGCTGTAACGCCTTTTCCGACGCTTGCAATGCCTCGTTGCTGAAATCGAGCGTGCTGCGATATTGGGCTTGAAGTATGAAGAAACGTATTGTCATCGGAGAGTAAGCCTGAGTCAACAACTTGTGAGAGCCGGTAAAGAACTCATCAAGTGTGATAAAGTTTCCGAGCGATTTACCCATCTTCTGTCCATTGATGGTTATCATATTATTGTGCATCCAATAGCGCACGGTTTCCTTGCCATTGTGAGCCACCGATTGTGCTATCTCACATTCATGGTGAGGGAACATCAAGTCCATTCCTCCGCCATGTATATCAAACTGCTCTCCGAGATACTTCTCGCCCATTGTCGAGCATTCCAAGTGCCAGCCGGGGAAACCCTCGCTCCATGGCGACGGCCAGTGCATGATATGTTCGGGAGCCGCCTTTTTCCATAGCGCGAAGTCGGCGGGATTGCGTTTCTCTTGTTGTCCGTCAAGCGCGCGAGTAGTTGACAACAATTCATCTATATTACGACCCGACAACTTGCCATAACGGAAATCCTTGTTGTATTTAGGCACATCAAAATATACCGAGCCCTCGCTTTCGTAGGCATATCCGCTTTCGAGGATTTTTTTCACATACTCGATTTGCTCGATGATGTGACCCGACGCGTGAGGTTCTATCGATGGGGGCAACACATTCAACTCATCCATCGCCTTGTGATAGCGATTGAGATAATGTTGCACCACTTCCATTGGCTCAAGTTGCTCGATGCGGGCTTTCTTCGCGATTTTATCCTCCCCATCATCGGCATCATGCTCCAAGTGACCTACATCGGTGATGTTGCGCACATAGCGCACCTTGTAGCCCAAATGCTTCAGGTAGCGATAAAGTATATCAAACGTTATCGCGGGGCGGGCATGACCCAAGTGACCGTCGCCATAAACCGTCGGGCCACACACATACATTCCCACACTTCCCTCGTGAATAGGTTTAAACAACTCCTTACGGCGAGAAAGCGAGTTGTATATCATAAAACTGTTCTCAATCATAATCTCTCTCGGTTATTATGCCATAAATGGGTTGGGGATATCATTGGGATTGTTTTGGGCATTGCCGTTTTTGGGCAATTTGCGCTCTATTTCACCAAATGTAGCCTCATATTTTTGAACATTGTCGCGTAGCGCAAACAATAGGTTCTTAGCGTTCTCCGGTGTCATGATGATGCGGCTTTGCACCTTTGCTTGAGGCATATTGGGAGCGACAGCGATAAAATCCATGAAAAACTCTCCCGCTGAGTGTGAGATTACAGCCAAGTTGGCATAGTGACCATTGGCAACTTCGGGAGTAAGTTCTATTTTCAATTCGTTCTTTTTGTTATTTTCCATTGTTATATCTGTTTTTTAATTGTTATTATTCTTTATGTATCTGAAAGTGTCTTCTCCAAGATTGGAGTTATTGAGATGTATGTTTATACCCTTGCAACCGCGACGATACCACACCTCTGAGATATCGATTGAGGCATATAGATTTTTGTTGTAACTATCGGGATCACCCTCAGGTATATACACCAAATAAGCATCGGGGTACTCATTATCTATTGTCGTCTCATCGACAAGCAATCCAAATCTCGCTCCGGTTTTATCATAAACCACCTGACAATGTATATTTATATACTTCCCGGTGCGCCACATACTCAACAGATGTATAGGCGTGCCGTCCCAATCGGGATAATCGGCGAGGTTGACATTGTGTGACACATCATTAAATATACGTCCTACTCCCACAAGCGTAATTTTGTCCGACACATACGCGGCCCCCGATTTGGGCACATAACCAATCAACACCCTCATGTCGGGCTTGATGCTCGTTGTGTCGAGATATACCCCTACGGCGGTCAGTCTCACCGGCTCCGAGTCCTCATCTTTCTGCAACTCAAAAACCGCGTTGTCTTGGGAATGCCCAAGAAATGTCGCTATGTCATAAAACGTTTCGTTGGGATACTCAGGCATCACCACCTCGTCATCCTCACACGAGACAAATCCTATCGACAACGCCATCATCACCACTACGTAACACATCAACCGTTTCATAATCATTCCTTATTATCAGTTTTTTTGATTATTTCCACTATTCTGCCATCTTTCATTCTCACCATGCGGTCACACTCTTGCGCCAACGACTCGTCATGAGTCACGATGACAAACGTCTGACCCATATCACGACGCAAATCAAAAAACAGCCGGTGCAACTCCTCGCGATTTTGGCTGTCGAGACTTCCCGACGGCTCATCGGCAAGCACCACTTTCGGATTATTAATCAACGCTCTGGCAACCGCCGCTCGCTGACGCTCACCACCCGACAACTCCGCCGGTCGATGGTCGGCTCGATCATGCAACCCCAAATAGTCGATCAACCTCATCGCGCTCGCCATAGCCTCCTTGCGCCCCACACCACCTATCAATGCCGGCATTGCCACATTCTCAAGCAACGTGAACTCAGGCAACAACTGATGAAACTGAAACACAAAGCCTATATTACGATTTCTGAATCCAGCCAATGCTTTCTCTTTCATCGACATCACATCGACTCCGTCATACCTCACCCATCCGCTATCGGGGCGGTCGAGCGTGCCGATGATTTGGAGCAATGTCGTCTTGCCGGCGCCACTTGGTCCCACTATCGCCACTACCTCGCCGGGCACTATCTCAAGGCTGATTCCTTTGAGCACCCGCAACGTGTCATAACTCTTCTCTATGTCACCTATTTCTATCATTATATGCTTTAAAACTGCGAATTTACTGAAAATTCTCTACAAACCCACCATTCTGCATGATAAAATAAACTAAACCATGGAATTTATCAAACCTCACAAATCAAAATCACCCCTACAAGCATCTAAATTTCATCACTAAAACCGCATCGTGTCCCTCTGCCACGCAGTGGATAGGGGGTGACGAAACCCATAGGTTAAAGAGACCGAAAGGTCACGCGACAATCGCAACCTATGGTCGGAGCGAAGCCGACTGGCGAGTGAGACCATAGGGAGAGAGAAACAATAAGGCGCTCATTATGGGGATATTGCACAATTAAAAATTTATATGTACCTTTGCGGGGTGCAATTTATTGTCTTCAGACTACCGACAAATCCGTTATTGCGCGACAACAACCTGATTATCAGAAAATTCTCTTTAATTATTAACCTAAATAACTCAGTAATGAAAAAACAATTACGCAACCTCACTCTCGCCACAGCGGCGATGATGATGGCGGGTAGCGCATTTGCCCAAACCGCGGTTACACCCGGTACCGGTACTGCCAACCCATTTGCCTACGCCCTTTCAAGCACCGATGTGCAAGGCGTTGTGACCGTTAACTACTCTCTTAATGCCGACGCGCAAGCTGTCACGTTGATTGTGAAAGATTGCAACTCAAATGAAGTTGTTATTACAAAATCTCTTGATGGCATTACCAAAGGTGCCCACACTGCAACTTTTGACCTTGCAGGCCAAAAAACATCTTGCTACTGCTGGGAAATCCAAGTAACAGGCGCCGCTAAATCAAAAATGGAAACATTTGTTGATTACCAATTCTATCACCCACGCGGAGTGGATATCGATAACAATATGGAAAGCCCCGCGTTTGGTAATATTTATGTTACCGAAGGAATGGTTACTACAGCATCAAAGTATTGGAGTGGCACTCGTGGTGGTAATGGCCTTTACATCTTTACTCCTGATATGGAAGGTGTAAAAAACCAAGTAACAGGCAACTATGCTTTCATGGGAGGATTTACCGCGACAGTTCCTTCTTATGGCGCCGACTTGGCACGTGTTCGCGTGGCTGAGGATGGTCGTATCTTTGTTACACGTTGTAATCAGACAGGTGATTATATCGCTTATGTGCAAGATGCCGAAACTCTTATTAAGACCGATAAATTCAACACATTGTTGAGTGGTGGATCTCTTGACGCTACAACATATGAATATAATTCTACCAATGGAGAATTTTTAGCCGGCTCAAATGTTGGTTTTGACATCAAAGGCTCAGGTGATAATCTGAAATTGATTGCACTTTCTGCCAACAACAAGCAATGGGGATTTATATCTTGTAACGGTTCTCGTGTGAGTGAATATAATTTGGGTAATGCCACAACTCTTCCTGCGCCAACAAACATCTCAGCCTTGTCAAATTACACAATTTCTCCACAGGCTACAAATGTGACTTATGACAATCGAGGTGGCGTTTGGTATTGCCAATATCGCACAACCCCTTCTGCAACACAACCGGCTTTGATATATATTGACGCCAATGGTTCACAAAAAGTATTTGAAGGTGCCGGTGGCAAAATCCGTGGTGGTGGCGGTATCCGTTTCAATCCCGACTTCACACAATTGGCTGTAGCAATTTCTAAAACACAGTTCGAAATTTACAATATCTCTTATGCCGAGGACAATACCCCGACTTTGACTGCAGTTTATACCGTAACTCATGGTATTGGAACAAATGTTTATGACTATGCATGGGACCTTGCCAACAACCTTTATATAGTAGGTAACTCAGGTGAACACTTTAAAGGTTTCGCTATTCCTCGTGCCGACAATAATTTCACTACTAAAGCGGCATCTCGATACTCTATCTGCTACACCAAGCCTATTGCTCCCCTCTATGTGGTTGGAGCCGGTGAAGCTCTTGGCGAATGGAATCCTGTTAACGCTGCTGAATTTGAATTTGACGGTACAAACTATGTTGTTACTATCGACGAAAGCACTACTGAATTCAAAATCTCTACTGCAAAAGGCGATGGTGCCGGAACATCTGAAGAAGATTGGGTAAAATTCAATGCAGGTAACCTCACTCCCGATGCTGCTATCACCAATGGTGGCACTGTAAATCTATCGGTTAACACTAGTGCCGGTAATATCGTTCTTCCTTGGGCTGGTGTTTGGACTATCACCGTTGCCGGCGACTTCTCTACTTTGACTGCCACAACCGAAACTCCCGAACCAGCTCCTTCTTATCCCGAAGCAGTTTATATGGTAGGTTTCAATGGTGATTGGAATCCCGCATATCCATTTGAATTCACCGGCGAGAATGGCGTTTACACTGTCGAAGCTGTTGAATTTACCAATACTACTTTCAAACTTTCTACTACAAAAGGTACTTGGGACGACTTTAACGCAACAGGCCTTAACGTAGCCTCTAATCCTATCGCAATCGGTGAAGCAGTTGCTTTGACTGAAGGTTATAGCGGTGACATCACAATCGCTGTAGCAGGCACTTACGATGTTACTATCGACCTCATCAATATGACTCTTACCCTCTCTGGCGTAGCTTCTTATCCCGAAAACATCTATGCGATCGGTAACGTAGGCGGTTACAGTTGGAGCACTTCTGATGGTATCGCTCTCGCTCTCGAAGGCGACGGTGTTTACAAAGGTCAAGTGTCGGTTGACAATTCAGGCAACGGCAACGGCTACTTCCAATTTGCCACCACTCTTGGCGACAGCTGGGACGTTGTAAATTCCGGCACTCGCTTTGGCGCACTATCGGCTGACGAGGCTATCGTTATCGACTCCGTTACCTCAATGACCAACAACTGGGGCGGTGGCACACAATCTTGGATGATCGCTGCCGGCGAATATGTTATGGTTGTTGACATCGTTAACTGCACAGTTACTGTAAGCAACATTGCCGACGGCATCGAAAGCATCGAGTCTGAAAACGTCGCTGCTCCAGCCGTTTACTACAACCTCCAAGGTGTTGAAGTTGAAAACCCCGCAGAGGGCAACGTTTACATCAAAGTCGTTAACGGCAAAGCAACCAAAGTTGTAAAATAATCCCCCACCCACTCCCCCTCTAAGTTAGAGGGGGTGGCTCGCAGAGCCGGGGGAGTCTGTAAAAACAGATAAAAATAAAACCCATAGCGGGCAAGCCGATTAAGACTTGCCCGTTTTTTTATTAAAATTATTTGCTAAACCAAAAAATATCAACTACATTTGCATCCAAACATCTTTTTATTAACCTAATAATATCAATTTTATGAAATTAAATTTACGCAATCTCGCACTCGCTACAGCTGTCGCAGTAGCTGGTAGCATGTCAGCTCAAACGTTGACACAAGAGTGGGTTCACACCTCAGGTGTGCAAGCCAATGGTTCTGCCCGTTTTTGTACCGGTTTTGACGGCGATGTTATCATTCCCGACAAAGCAGCTCGCACCATCATCAAATGGAATGCCGATGGTAGCACAACAGCTTATGATTTAAATCAAGTTTACACCGACAACAACTTGGTTGATGCTTCTAAAGAAGACACCCCTCTTTTAACTGGTGGTGTGGCAATTACTACCGACGACGCTGGTAACATCTTGACCAACGTCAACTTCCCTAACGCATCTTCTTGTACAGACTGGATTATCATCCCCGCTGATGGTTCTGACATAAAATACATCCAATTGACCATGCCCGAAGGCATAACTGCAGCTCGTGTTGACAACGTAGGTCGTGTTGTCGGTGACGTTCTCAGCGACGAAGGTGGTTACCTATATATTGGTCCCAATGGTGCTAAAGCTGCGGCCGTTATCAAAATCGCTAATGGCGAGCAAGACGAGTCTATGTCTTTAGCTTCTGTAGCAATTCCTGATACATACGCATTCGGCACCTCTGTAGTTGCTGTCCCCTCGCTCAACAGTGTTGAAGAAATTGAAAGCGCAGTAGACCCTTCTGCTACATTCTACATCCGCAGTCGCTCTCATTCTCAAATTTATGGTTGGAATGAAGACGGAACTGAAATGGTTCAACTTGCTGTTACACAAAACTCAGGTGGAGCCGAAGACTTTGATGTGTTCACACTCGGTGACACTCAATACTTGGTACAAACCGTTAAATCTGAAGTAGGTGGCGCTCGTTCTTGCTCATTCTCTGTATTTAATGTCGCTACAGGCGAAGTAGTTGCTAATTTCAACAACGAAACCGCCACATCAGGTCAATGGGCAAGCTTCTGCGCTCGTCCTATCGATGACAAAACAGCTTACATCTATCAATTCTGTGCAGGCATTCAAGTAGCTCTCTACAAATTCTCTTTGGAATCAGAAGAACCTCAACCCGCCGCTGATCCTCTCTATGCAGCTGGTGCATTCCAAGGTTGGGATCCTGCAAATGCAACTGAATTTACTTACGAAAACGGCGTTTACGTTCTTGACCTCGAAGTTGGTGACACCGAACGTGAATTCAAAATCTCTACCGCTAAGGGCGACTGGGATGCTTTCAACGCAGGCGTTCTCGGCATTGCTGAAGGCGAAACTTGGACTACCCAATACCTCACCAAAGACGCTCCCGCAACACTCTATGCAGGTGGCAAAGACAACATCGGTCTTCCTTGGGCAGGCACTTGGACTGTAACCGTTGACTTGACTGCCAACACTATCGTTGCGACTACCACTACTCCTAACCCCGGCAACCCCGCTGAACTTTATGTTATCGGTTGGGTAAACGGCGAACAATGGAGCCCATCTAACGGTGTTGTTCTCGAACAAGTTGAAGACGGCATCTACAAAAACAACAACGTAAATATCAATGGTGGTCCTGCTACCGGCACTGCTTACTTCTCTATTGCATCGGCTCTCGGCACTTGGGACGACGTTAACGCTAAAACTCGTTACGGCGCAACCAACAACGACGAAGCCATCGTTAAAGACGCCACTACCGCTATGACTACCAATGGTAACAACGCTTGGACTATCGAAACCGGCAACTACAGCATCACTGTAAACATCAACGACATGACTATGGTAGTTTCTAACACCGTAGGCATCGAAAGCATCGAAGCTGAAAACGCTGCTGCTCCCGCTGTTTACTACAACCTCCAAGGTGTTGAAGTTTCTAACCCTGTAGGTGGTGTGTTCATCAAAGTTCAAGGTGGCAAAGCATCTAAAGTTGTAAAATAATCCACTTCTCTCCCCTAAAATTGCGGCAATCCTGTTTCCGTAAACCAAAAGGGAAGATACAGAGCCCCATTCCTCCCCTATCTTAGGGGAGGTGCCCATAGGGCGGAGGGTATGAAAAAATATAATGGCGGGCAAGTCCTTATCGACTTGCCCGCTTTTTATTATAAAGCAAACTCCTATAAATTCCCTTAAAAACACACTAAACAACCGATTATTCCATAAAAAACAATAATACGGAAAAATTTCTTTAATAAATTGGTGTTATAACAAAAAAAATCACTAACTTTGCACGTGATTTAATAGACGTATTTTATAGCATATTTTTTAACCATTTATAGAAGTCTTAAAAATGAGCAAAATCGACTTAACTAAGTATGGTATCACCGGTACCACTGAGGTTGTTTACAACCCCTCTTATGAACAATTGTACAAGGATGAAACTTGTTCATGCCTCGAAGGTTATGAAAAAGGTCAAGCTACTGAGCTCGACACCGTTAACGTAATGACCGGTATCTACACCGGACGTTCTCCCAAAGACAAATATATCGTTAAAGACGCTACCAGCGAAAACACTGTATGGTGGACTTCTGACGAATACAAAAACGATAACAAACCCGTTACCACCGAAACTTGGAATACTCTTAAAGAAATCGCCGTTAAAGAACTTTCTGGCAAAAAACTTTATGTAGTTGATGGTTTCTGCGGTGCCAACATGGCTACTTGCCTCAAAGTGCGTTTCATCGTTGAAGTTGCTTGGCAAGCTCACTTCGTTAAAAACATGTTCATCCGTCCTACCGAAGAACAACTCAAGGACTTTGAACCCGACTTCGTTGTTTACAACGCTTCTAAAGCCAAAGTTGAAAACTACAAAGAACTCGGTCTCAACTCTGAAACTGCTGTTGTGTTTAACTTGACTACAAAAGAACAAGTTATCATCAACACTTGGTATGGTGGCGAAATGAAGAAAGGGCTCTTCTCTATGATGAACTACTTCAAACCACTCGAAGGCATCGCTTCTATGCACTGCTCTGCCAACACCGACATGGAAGAAAAGAGCACTGCTATCTTCTTCGGTCTCTCCGGTACAGGTAAAACTACCCTTTCTACCGACCCAAAACGTAAACTCATCGGTGACGACGAGCACGGTTGGGACGACGAAGGCGTGTTCAACTACGAAGGTGGTTGCTACGCTAAGGTTATCAACCTCGACAAAGAAAGCGAACCCGATATCTACAACGCTATCCGTCGCAACGCACTTCTCGAAAACGTCACCGTTGACGCTGAAGGCAAAATCGACTTCGCCGATAAGAGCGTGACCGAAAACACTCGCGTTAGCTACCCCATCGACCACATCGAAAACATCGTTAAACCCGTCTCTAAGGGTCCGGCTGCTAAGCAAGTTATCTTCCTTTCAGCTGACGCGTTCGGTGTACTTCCTCCCGTTTCTATCTTGACTCCTGAACAAGCTAAATACTACTTCCTTTCAGGTTTCACCGCTAAACTCGCCGGTACTGAACGTGGTATCACTGAACCAACCCCAACATTCTCAGCTTGCTTCGGTGCTGCATTCCTTTCACTCCACCCCACTAAATATGGTGAAGAACTCGTGAAAAAAATGGAAGCTAACGGTGCCAAAGCATACTTGGTTAACACCGGTTGGAATGGTACAGGCAAACGTATCTCTATCAAAGATACTCGCGGTATCATCGACGCTATCCTCGATGGCTCTATCAACAACGCTCCTACTAAGAAAATTCCTATGTTCGACTTTGAAGTTCCAACCGAACTTCCCGGCGTAGATCCTAAGATCCTTGATCCTCGTGACACTTACGCTAACGTTGAAGATTGGAACGTTAAAGCTAAAGACCTCGCTGAACGCTTCATCAAAAACTTCAAGAAATTTGAAGGCAACGAAGCCGGCAAAGCACTTGTTGCAGCAGGTCCTCAACTCTAATCGAGCATAATAACTCAACCATAACAATAGCGCCACTCCCATTCAGGGCAGTGGCGCTATCTTTTTTTACACTCTTTTGTCTCACTCAATTCGTTATTTTATTCTCTATACAAAACAAATTTCGCCATTTTTGTTTTCTATGCAAAACAAAATCGCTATTTTTTATTCTCTATACAGAACAAAAAAATGTTTTTAGCAATTGAGAGCTTTGACATTGCGGCCGGCGCGGAAAGTGTTAAACGTCTCAAAGATATCGGCAAGAGCGATAGTAGCATTTTTCACCTGACTCTCATAGAGAGCACTGCCGGTAGCCGACGACACATTTTTGCCAAGCAACGCGTCACTCACCCCCGACACATCCTCCAACAATTTCATCTCAAGCGACAACAGATCGTAAGCCCCAATATCGGTAGTTTTTGAGATGACCTGTTGCGGTCCCGGCTGTTGCGACTGCGGCTTGTAAGGGATAATGCCGTCGCAACTCGCCCACGCACGCGCGATTTCACCCCACGAGTATTGATCATCTTTCTGGTCGGTCGGAAAAAGCAATACCCCTTTGGCCGACGTACTCATTATGTGATCGATCAACACTATCAAGCGGTTGATATATCGCTGCTGGTCTATGACATCCTCGACAAAAGAGTGTACCTCGCCATCGGTCAGCGGATGAAACTTCACCACAAACGGATGCGAACCATGCCCGAATGGCGAGTCATACTCATCAAGCAACACCCCCGACGGCGCGACATATCGGCAATGCCACTTTGTAGCCACCTCCCAGCGCGTCTCAATTTGATGGCGACCCGACTTGCGGCGACGCTCATTCTCCTTTTCAATCTCCTCTTCCCGCTCAAGCGAGACGACAAACATCGTTGCATCCTCTCTATCGTGACAGCGCAACTGCTCGCGACACTCCAGGGTCCACACCTCTATGACTCGGCAACGCCCGCGACCGGCTCTGAAAAAGTCATTATGGGTAGAGCTTTCACATATCGAGTCGGGAGCGATAGGCGACATATCGGCATAAACCTCCCGCAACCATTCTGCCCTGTGGCGGTCATTGCGGGCAAATCGCATAATCACCTCTGCCAAATTCATATCGTGAGTCATCCCAACAAGCTCCACATCCCACGAGCGGGGATCCTCTATAGCGTTCACAAAGAAGCGGGTAGGATTGACATTATCTACCCACACACCATCACCGTGCTGTCGCCGCTCTCTGACGACACGCTGAATGGCACAGCCCGAAATCAGGAACTCTTCAAGCATTCGGCTGTCAAGTTCGGCGAGAGAATTGCATTCGGCAAGTCGGGCGACATCATCGCTTAAACTCTCATCTGCCATATTGTTGCGAAAACGCCCCACAATGCTCTTGACAAGTTGGCGTATCAGATTGTTGGTCATGGGTCGCTTCCCCGACTTGCGGGCAAGCTCCCCTTCGGTCATGGTGTTGCCCGACCCGTCGGTGACAAGATCATCCCATTGGCGACCATACGTGTAGCGCTTGTAACGCTCACGTCGAGAGCGCAAGTCGGCGGCGGCACACCACGCGCGATAGGCGGCACGCAACACATTTACACTCTTTTCATCGGGTAAAATATCGTTTTTCATAGCATAATAGGGTTTAGTGGTTAATCTACAGTAGGGATTAATGATAATGCACGCTCATCCATTTCAAACGTTCCATCCTCGGGCAACATCACCGCCAATGCCTTAGCGATTTTTGGCACAGCAGAGGTTACGGAATAGAGATATAGCGTGTTGTTGTGACACACTGCGACAGGGCGACACGCTCCGCCTCGACTATAGGGGTTGGTCTGCATCACTGCCACAGGCGAGTGAGGGTCGGCAACAATCTCGGCAGGACGCTCCCACTCTTCAAGGCGAAACTCCACAAGGCGACGACAATTACCGGGCAACGTGACGGTAGCCAAGCCGTCATCACGTCTCACAACAGCAATATCAGCCGAGATGTCGGTAAGAATGAGCATTTCAAGAGATGCTGTGTCAAGCAGATTAAGATACCAATCACGCATCTGCAAGCGCAACAGCGAGTCAAGATCGATGCCATCGTAGCGAGTGACCGTGCGCTCCTCCCTCATGGGGAGGAGCGCACGGCGCAATCGCCATTGATAAAGCATCTCTTCGGCAGAGAATTTCATCTTTGAAAACAGTTAAAGGTAAATAAATCAGACAGCGATAACACGGAGGTGGGCTTGAGGATAGCGCAACACAAGGCAACTTGCCTCAGTGATGACTATCGCATCGGTATTGCGCACACCGCTACGGCGCAAGTCGAGCGTCTCGGTGCGGAACGGCACATGGCAGTATTTTGTGATATACTCAGGGTCAAGCACAAATCCGTCATCGGCATGTCCGCATTGATCAAACACTTCGGAGTGCAACACATAGAGCGAACCGAATTTTGAGCGCAACTCATTGAACGTGATACCCCATTTTGTCACCGTGTCACCGGCGGTTATCACCTTGGAATAGTCCATCTTGTTGATAGCCTCAATGAGACCGGTACCGCCGATAAGGATTTTACGGTTTGAGCCGGCATTGGAAGTGAATGCCGAGCGACACAATTCGACAATCGTGTTGGTCGTAAACTGCCCTCTCTCATAGCCAAACTCGCGCGCGGCCTGATTCCAGATGCCTCCGGTCAACAATATCTCATCTCGTTTCACAGCGTCATAGATGCGGGCTTTGTGTCCAAAGATAAAATTCTTCTCCATGCCGAGGCGCATATCGATAATGGCAACCTCCTCTTGGTCAGAGAAATCCCATCCCACCTCTTTATTGGCGATTTTTTGAAACGTGCTTTGCTCCACTTGCGCCTTAAATATCTGACAATAGTTTTGCTTCTTGACCGGAAGAGCCTCAAATTGTGCGGTCTGCACATCAAGTTCTGCGGCGGCGCGACCCATTCTCACCAATTTGGCTCCGGCTGGCATCGACGGAATTACATTGGCGATACCGGCCACCAACTTTCCATTGACCGCCACTACATTGATGCCTCCGCCCTCGACTTTCGACACCACATAAAGCACCAATGCGCCACTGTAGTTTGTACCCTCCTCATCATATCCATTCACTTCGGACACGAGAATGGTTTCCGACGGCTCAAAAATCTCATCATTGTCAGTGTAAATCGTCGCCAACTGATAACCTCCGGTTCCCTTAAGCGAGCTATCCTCCTCATAATCGCTCTGAAGCGTTGTCTCGGTAGGCTTGGTATCTACCGAATAATAATCAACAATCATACTGCCACACTTGCGCGCTCCGGCACATCGCGATAACTGATCGATAGGGGTTGACGTAGGACGTATCTTAACAATGCGCTCGTCAATCTCGTTGCGCAACAACTCCGGCGAAGCCTCATTGGTGAGCGACGTGGTCAATGGTCCGTCAACTACATGCTTCCCTCCGGTCACACCGGCAATAATCGCGGTTGCCATGGTAACATCACCATCACCCGCCAACAACCAAAGCAACGTCACCAAAGCCATCAACATAACGGCATAAATTCCATGCTTCGACAAAAGCCACTCAATGGCACGATTAAAATAATTACGTAAAACTGTGAATATCAAATTGTTTTTCATTGTGGTAAAAAATTTAATGGTTAAACAGATAAGTTGAATAAAACGATTGGGCTTAATCCCACACGCTACGGCGCACACGTCGCAAAAAGGGATTTCTCTCGCCACTGCCCGCCTCCTCTCGGGCTGTGGTTGACTGCTGTGACTGCCACATCCCCGGCTCAGCCATTTTTGTCTCTATTTGCTCATTGCGACCACGCAAGTAACCGCGCTCCTCTGCCTCATTGACAAGCGCATCTACCACCGCCTGCTTTACCCCTGAGATATTGAAACGCTCACTGATCGACTCGATCACATTGCGACCGGTCAACACATCGACAATAAAATGTCCCACACGGTCATCGGTCAATACAGCTCGCAATATCTCATCCACTCCCGGCTTGGCGTTTTCGGTCGCTTGTTGCTCATCGGTCGTTGTAGTGCCTTCGACATCATCACCCTCGGCAGGAGCAGATACCTCAGTGAGTGTGTCGGGTTGATTGGTTTCAATGGTTTCATCAGCCACCGCTTCGGCAGCCTGCGATTGCATCACTTGGTCAAGAGATTGGGTTGAATCGTTCATGCTTTCCATAATACTGAAATTTTAATAGGTTAATGTTTTCTTAATTGTGGCAACTCTTCCGGAAGAACCACACTGCAAAGTTACATCCACCCCCACCCCATTTTTATGCGATAATGTCACACCCCCACAAAATCAAAAGAAAACAACCCGATTTCACTCATGAAAACACACTGCTTTTTAACTCCAAAACATAAAAATTGCGGAATAACTTTGCTATAAGTTGCGGAATAACTCATCAACCTCAACAAAAATCTGAAGTTTTTTCAAAAAAAATCAGGGAAACATTATGTATAATTGCATAAAAATACCTAATTTTGTCGGTCAATTTGTCTTATTGTATCTTAATGGTCAGCGCTTTATGGCTTAAACGATCCGATAGCACACCGATTTCATACACAATAATTGACAATTGGTCGATAAAATAACACAATTTAAACACAAAAAATAACTCAAAAATGAAAAAACTTAATTCAATCATGTTGATGTTATTGGTAAGTGCATTGTCATTTGTGGCAAAAGCCGATTTCACCGTAACATTAAAAGTCGATGACGCTACCCGCTTGACAGGTTACGTGCAATACACCGATGCGTCATACAATTATGTCCAAACCAACCTTGACCTCAATCAATTCACAGGCGAAGGGTCATCTTTCACTATCCCCGCAAGCTATGGTTATGTATATATCAACGCAACCGATGGCAACTGCATCGTTTCGGCAATGAACGAGACAACAGGTAGCCAAGCATATCTTAGTGGAAACACATCAGCACAATTCTACTTGTATGGCGATGCAACATTGTCGGTTACTTCTGCCGATTTGGAATCAACTCGCACTGCAAGCTGTACTGTAAACGTTGACGACGCTTCAAAAGTGAACATGTCATATAACACTGGCTCTAGAATAGAACTTACCAACGGACAAAACACTATTAAGTTTAACCCTAATAACGAGACTCCATTTCAAATATCTCATACCAACTATGGGGAAACTCTATATCAAGTTTCTCTCAACGGCACACCTCAAACCGACTCTTATGGTCGCTACTATGTTACTGTTGCCAATGGCGATGTTCTCGACATAAAAGCCGACTTCCCCGATGAACCAGCTACACTCACATTCTCATACGGAGACAACGAAGCCGAAGTTTTGGGCTGCATCAGCGTGAAAGTTGACGGAGTAGCTGTTGAAGATTTTGATGGCAAATCTTTGACAGTGAAATTGGGTCAAAAAGTAACTATCGAAGGCAACACTGACCTCTATAACTTCAACTACAGCATCTATATTGATGGCCAAAGCCAATACTTCTATGGAAACTATGAGTTCACTGCCACCAAAACCGAATATACCATCACTATCAATGCGACTAAATACACTACCTACACCGCTTATTTGACAGTTGACACACCCGAAAACATTGAGGCTTATGCCGGCAATTCTAACACCGCGATGACATTGCAAGCCGGCGTGGCAACCGCATTTGAGCTTACCTCAAACAGCAACTACATCAATGTGCGCCCTACAACCGATTGCAGCATATCTTCAATCTTGGTTAACGGCTCTGAATACGGCAGCAACTACGGCACAGGCAGCATCACAATCCGCAATATCAACGAAAACGACCAAATCGTTATCTCTACCAAAAAAATCGCACGCGACAAGTCGGCGACAATTTGGGTTGACAACATCGCCGCCGCTCAATATGGCTACAGCTGCTACCGCTACTCCGACCGCGGAAGCGTATCTTTGATTTCCGGAGAAGCTGTAACTGTGAACTTTGACGACAGCGACAACCCCTACTACATGTCATTCAATATGCCCACATGCTGTGCAATCTTCACCAACGGCATTTACATCACTCCTCAATATGAAGGTAGCACCACTTACTATGTAACTCTTGTTGACGGCGATGCTATCAAGGTTTATCTTGAAACCGAACCTAAAAAATATGCCGTCACAGTAACTCAAAACGCATCTGACGCCATCACCGGTTTCACAACCGACGGACAAGCATATAGCAACTACGCTTCAGGCTTCAACGCATTGAAAGATACCCAAGTAGGCATCACTATCGACAGCACTTCAAGCGCTCAAGTGGTTGTTGACGGAGAAGCTGTAAACATCGACGAAAATGGCGTTTACAACATCGTTATCACCAAAGACACCGAAATCGTCATCGACAACACCAACAGCATCGAGTCTATCGCCGGCAACGAAGCCACCGACAATAACGTGTATAACCTACAAGGCATCCTCGTTATCAAAAACGCTTCCGCCGAGCAAATCAACGCTCTTCCCGCCGGTCTTTATATCGTAAACGGCAAGAAAGTTGTTGTACGCAATTAATCCAAAATAATCATACATCCCCAACAGCGAGAGTATGTCTCTTTGACACACTCTCGTTTTTGGGTTAAGAAACTCAAACTATTATATGAAGAAATTTTATCTATTCGCATTGGCACTCGGCATGACATTCACTATGTCGGCTGAGTCTAAATTGGACTTGCAAAGCCGCGCCACATTGCGCAGCATGACAGCATTGCAAGCTCCCAACTCCGGTATCCGCACATTAGCCGCAAGCAATGGCATCATCCCCACCGGACACATCTCAGGTTTAATCAAAATCTATGAAGGCACATCTTTTGATGAGCTTGAAGAAAATGGAGTAAACGTCATTCGCACTCGTGGCGACATCGCATTGGTCACAATGCCCGTCAACGACGTTGAACGCATCTCTACTCTTGGATGCATCAAGCAGATGCAACTTTCTCGTCACCTTGAGCCTAAAATGGATCTCGTACGTCCCGCAATAGGAGCTGATAAAATTCATGCAGGAACCGACTTACCGCAAGCTTATACCGGAAAAGGAGTAATCACCGGCGTGGTTGACGCTGGTATCGACCCCAACCACATCAACTTCCGTAACACCGACGGCACATCGCGTTTCAAATACCTCAGCCACATCTACTTGAGCGAAGATCAACAAAGTTACTATATCGGTGAGTATAACACTCCCGAACTTATCGCTCAATTTGGCACCGATAACACCGGAACATTCCACGGGACCCACACCCTCGGCATCATGGCTGGCGGTTATATGGGAACATCAACCGTGGCTCAACGCACCTCGGCATTCCAAGCCACTGTAACAGAAACCAACAACCCATTTTATGGCGTGGCATACGAGTCCGATATCGTAGCATCTTGCGGTGACTTGATGGACATGTTTATCGCTCTCGGCATCGAAAACATCCTGGATTATGCTTATGCAGCCGAAAAACCGGCGGTTATAAACCTCTCTCTCGGTAGCAACGTGGGGTCTCACGATGGAAAAAGCGTGATGAGTCAATACCTCGACCTTGCCGGTAAAGAAGCGATTATATGTATGTCATCAGGTAACGAGGGAGACCTTCCTATCGCTCTCAACCAAACATTTACCGCCGATGACAATGTATTGCAAACATTCATACACCCCTATTACCCCGTAAACGGATATACCAATCTCCGCTATGGTCAGGTTTATGTTTACAGCAATGACACCACTGAGTTTACTTTTGAAGCTGTAATTTACAACAAAACACGCGGCACAATCACATTCCGCGCCCCTATCACAACAAATACCAACGGCAATCCCATCTACTACGCATCTAACAACTATGCGCAAGAAGGTGACATCACAAACGCCAACTTCAATCGTGCGTTTGAAGGATATATCGGTATAGGTTCTCAACTCGACACCAATTCTGGTCGCTACTATGCAATGATTGACTACTTTACCACCGATAACACACTGACCAACGCCAACGGCAACTATATCCTTGGAATTATCGTGACCGGCAAAGAAGGGCAACGCATCGATTGTTTCTGTGACGGTGCCTATACCACTATGGAAAGCTACGGCATCGCAGGTTGGGACGCCGGTAGCACAAACGGCTCTATCAGCGACATGGCTTGCGCCAACAACATCCTTGTCGTTGGCTCTTATAACACCCGCGACGAATGGGGATCACTCGATGGTGGCATTTACAACTATCAAGGATCATTCCCTTATGGAAAAATGTCTCCTTTTACCTCTTATGGAACTCTTATTGACGGACGCAACCTTCCTCATGTGTGCGCTCCGGGCGCTACCACTATATCATCAAGCAACCAATACTACATTGACGCGTATATCAATGCCTATGGTAATGCCGACAACGCTCTCCAAGCTAAATGTGTCGAAGATGATCGCACCAACTATTGGCACCAACAAATCGGTACATCTATGGCATCTCCTGTTGTTGCAGGTGGTATCGCATTATGGCTCGAAGCCGACCCCACATTAACAATCGATGACATAAAAGACATTATTGCCACAACATCTATTGTTGACGCAGATGTAACCGATTCAGGCGACCCTATACAATGGGGAGCAGGCAAATTTGACGCTTACGCCGGCATCAAAGAAGTTCTCAATCGCAAAGCCGGCATCAGCAACGTTATCGCCGACGACAATCGTCTATTGATTAACTCTATTGGAGATAACTGCTATAACATCTTCCTAAGTGGAGCCGATTCTATCGACGCGACAATCTACAACATCGCCGGTCAACCCGTGTTGATCCAATCCGGAGAAAGTAACGAACTCAACATCGACGCTTCACAACTTGCGTCAGGTGTTTATATCCTTACAGTTAACGGATCTAACAGCCAACGTATTCTCATTAAATAATAATTCCATTACAAGATGAAAAAAATAATCAACTCTTTGGTTTTGAGTGTTGCGGTTATCTGCTCGATAATCGCAACATCAACCGGTGTTGCGGCACAAGCCTCTGCCGATGAACCCATAATCACCTTCAAAACCAATATATATCAACAAAGTGGAGAGCTAAACTCATTCTCCCTCGTTATCGGTGGTACCGAAGAAGACTATATCGACATCGACTGCGGCTCAGGCAAAGTTGAATATGTGCTTGAACCTGCCGTGTATGTTGACTCTACATCATCTATAACCGGCACATTCATCCAATGTCAAGTAACAAAAGAAGGCGTGGTTAAAATCTATGGTGACGCCTCTAAAATCGACTACTTCAATGCAAGCGGTTGCTATATCTCTGAAATCGACTTGTCTAAACTATCCAACCTCGAGTATCTTGACTTGTCCCACAACGAGTTGACCGGGCTTGACTTGACTCCTCTTACTAAATTGACTGCTCTTTATCTCTCCGATAACACATTCAGTGCTGAAACTCCGCTCGTAATTGGCAAAAACAAACCCAATTTGTCAATTCTTGAGGTAAGCATCATTGAGTACATGGATCAATCATTCAATCTGTCAGACTATCCTGCAATGGCATCTTTTGACGGCTATCACAACAAGGCGTTGAATAAACTCGACCCAACCGGCTGTCCCGATTTGTTGAGATTGACTCTTGATGTAACCAACGTTGAGACTCTTGATGTGACAAAAAACCCCAACTTGATGATTCTCAACATCTCTGACACTCGCATTACAAGCATCGATGTTAGTAAAAACCCCTATTTGACTCAATTCTACTGCACCCATAGTGGATCATTTAACAATGAGTATAAAATCTCATCACTTGATATAACTAAAAATCCCGAACTGGTTTACCTCTTCTGTTCCGGAAACAAATTGACAAGCCTCGACATCTCAAATTGCCCAAAACTTGTCACACTCATCGCGTCCGACAACTATATAACTTCTATCGACGTATCCAACAATCCCTCTCTCTACATCTTCGAAATTAATCGCAACTGCCTTGATTTTGCCACACTTCCCTTTGACCCGGGTACATGGAACACCTACTACTATGAGCAACGAGAAATGGAGATCGCAAAAACATGCGTTGAAAGTACATCATTCGATTTCAGCAATCGCGTTCTTCGCGATGGGACGACTACCGAAGCCGCGCTTTATGCCGTTTCTGAAACTTCAGGGTCTTCAACTCTTCTTGACGAAAGCTACTACACATACAAAGATGGTATTTTCACCGTAAAAAAAGCCTATGAGGATAGTGTTTACATTGCCTTTGCCAATAACAAATTCGCCGATGCGATATTGCGCACAACTAAATTTAAAGTAAAAACCGCCAAGCAATCAGCATTAAATGACAAAGCGATTAGTTTCTCTACAAGCATTAACCCCGGTGAGCCAATTGCTTTCCACATTGGTGCGCTTAACGCCTCTAATGAAAATCCGGTTGAATTCTTTGTTGACCTTGGCGATGGCACCCAAAAGGCATTTAAAGCGACTTCATCCTATGCTACTGAGACTGCCAATGTTACCGGAACAAAAGCCGGATATGGACAAATCATCGTTTATGCCCCCGAAGGTGTAGAGATTACTGCTTTTGAAACCAACGGAATACCTATGTATTCTATCGATGTCACGCAAGCACGTTCTTTGCGTTCTCTTTGCGTTCCCAATGCCGGACTTTATAACATCGACCTTGCTTGGAACCGTTGTCTTGAAAAACTCGATTTGAGCAACAACAACTTGTCAACCCTCACTCTTGCCGGGACAAACAGCAACTATGACAAAAATATCCTCAGCTACATAGATTTAAGCAACAACACGTTGAGTGACCTCACTCTCAATGATATGAGATCAATTGATTTCCTCAACTTGAGTTATAACCAATTGAGTGACGATGATATTGACCTATCTTTCGGCGACTATGTGATAGATCTCAACATTTCTCACAACTCGTTTGAGGAAATTGACTTAACCTATTGCGCAAGCCTCAAACGTTTGGACATCTCTCACAACAACATCTCGGCAGTAACAATGCCCACCGACAACAACTTGGAGTATTTCGCATGCAACAACAACAAGTTTACATACGCTACACTCCCTGTTCATGGCAACCTCGCCGAAGCAAACTATATTTACGCTCCTCAAGCCGACATCATCATAGCCTCTAAAGGTCCGGGGGCCGACTTATCTTCTCAAATCAAAGCGACCAACGGCACCGCAACACAATATGTGTGGAAAACGACCTCTGGCAAAACCCTCGTTGAAGACATCGACTACTCTATTAATGGTGGTGTTACCAAATTCATAAACACCAATGTCGGAGACATCTATTGCGAAATGACCAACCCTACTTACCCCGCATTCTCTGGCAATAATGTATTAAAAACAACCAACATCACTGCTGCAGGAATGCCTACCAACCTTATCGCCGAATTTACAACTGTAAATAACGCCGACTCCGTAAATCTTTCCCTCGCAGCTGCAAGTGAAGGTATTGCCATTTACTTTGACTGGACCGGCAACGGCAATGTTACTCAATATCTGTTAGGTGACTCCTACCGCCTTTTCTCAGCATCCACAACCGCCAATACCAATGTTAAGGTATATACCTACGAACCCTCTGACCGTATCACTGTTTTCAGTATGTCCGGAGCTAAACTCTCTTCTTTTGATGGTTCTCGCCTAACCGATGCTATCAACATCAGCGTAAATAATGCCGGATTATCAGAAATAAAACTTCCTGAAAATTCAACAACCCTATCTGAATTATCTCTTGATGGCAACAATTTCAGCAATTTTGACTTATCCAATTTCTCGGCATTGACAACTCTAAGCCTCAATAACAATTTATTGACAGGCATTGATTTGAGCAAAGCTCCAAATCTTCAGGTTGCTTCTATTTCCTATAATCAATTATCCGAAATAACTATTGGCAACAACAACCTTTGGGCATTATACATAAGCGACAATCAAATTGAGAAGATTTCTCTTGCTGGAGCACCAAACTTGCAACAAGTGGCTTTAGCCTATAACAACCTATCCTCTCTTGATGTCGACGGCCTGAGCAATCTCAAAATGCTCACTATCAACAACAATCGCTTTACATTTAAGACTCTGCCATTACACAAATCTTCTTATATCGTATATTACTATCACAACCAAGCCCCTATAGACGCGACTTGTGTTAACGGCATTGTTGACCTTAGCGACCAAGCCATGGTTGACGGCACTGCGACCGACTATCGTTGGTTCCTCGATGTTCCTGTAATCAACGAAGATAGTGGCGAGCTCGAAGGTGAAGAACTTGTTATTGACTATGAATACACCCTTGAAAACGGTGTCAGCACTTTCTACACCACTCTCGATGGAGTAATGTGTGTGATGACCAACTCTAATTTGCCCAACATCATGTTATACACCAACCTCATGAACGTCGTGTCTGGCATTGAGGGCATTATTACCGACAATGTTGACGTTGCGGTTAAAGTCGTTGGCAATAGCATCGTTATCACAACCGACGTTGAGAACGTTGCGGTAGCATTGTTCAACATTGGCGGCACAATGATTGCGTCAACCACTACCGCGATGGGTGAAACCTCTATCGACAACCTACAATCCGGTGTTTATGTTCTCACCGTTGGTAAGCGTGTCTACAAAGTTGCCGTAAAATAACCCTTATCGGTTCATATTCTATAATAAACAATGGCGTGCCTCTCTATTTGGCACGCCATAATTTTCTGACAATGACAAGTATATGAAATTTGAATCCCACATAATATCAGATAAAGAAGTCAGGATACCAATACCTGAAAGCTATTCCGATTGCGTCAGACTGATTAAATCCGACAGCTATCGACACAATGGGCGCAAAGACTCCATGTTCAGAATATGGTTTAGCAGCTTCACTCGCACCTCCATGGGTTTCTCTATATGGTTCCGCCTCAGCCAACACAAAGGATGGGCCTACCCTATCACAAAATTCATGCTCAACCGATACAAACGCCACCATGGCATTTTCATTCCGGCTAAAACCCGCATCGGTTATGGCTTATACATTCAACACTGTTTCGGATTGGTCATAAACCCCACAGCAGTTATTGGCAACAACCTGCATTTAAGCCAATTCACCAACATCGGAGCCAACACCGACCGCGCGGCGATGATTGGCGACAATGTCTATTTAGGACCCGGAGCGATAATAATTGACGATGTGGAGATTGGCACAGGAGCCTGCGTTGGCGGTGGTGCGGTAGTTGTTAAAGATGTGCGACAAAATGCGGTCGTAGGCGGTGTTCCCGCTCGCGAGCTTAACACTCAACCACACCCCGAATACATCCGCCACCCCTACCGCGAGGAGTGGCTCTAATAAAATATCTCACGATTTTTATCGGTCTGATTTTAAAATTTCGCCAAATTACACATAATTAATGAGCAAAAAGCACTATATTTGTTAGTTCCTTTTTATTTATTGGAATTTCAACCAAACTTTTACGCCCATAATGAACAGTAATAAAATATCGGCAGTAATAAACACCTACAATGCCGAACGCTACCTGCCTCAGGTACTTGACGCATTAAAGGATTTTGACGAGATTGTCGTGTGTGACATGGAAAGCACCGATAACACATTATCCATATCCCAAAGTTATGGATGCCACATTGTGACATTTCCCAAAGGCAACATTTCAATTTGCGAGCCGGCAAGAAACTTTGCCATACAGGTAGCAACCCATGAATGGGTACTCGTTGTCGATGCCGACGAGGTTGTGACTCCTCAATTACGCGATTATCTTTATGAGTACATTAGCCGTAGCGATGCTGCCGATGCGTTGAGACTCCCGCGTCGCAACATGTTCCTTGGTCGCTATATCCACTCATCTCCTGATTACCAAACACGATTTTTCAGGAAAAACAAAGTCGATTGGCCTCCGATTATACACTGCCGACCCATTGTTGACGGCATAACCGAGGATGTACCGGCATCAAATGCCGACCTTTGGCTGTTACATTTAGATGACGCGCCTCTTTCCGATCGGTATGCCAAATTAAACACCTATTCCAACAATGAGGTCCCCAAACGTCTGACTAAAAATTATGGCGTCGCGTCTCTTTTGTTCCGCCCCTTATGGTTTTTTATCAGATGTTACTTCATCCAAGGAGGGTGGAGAGATGGTCGCCGTGGCATTTTGAGAGCACTTTCATCAAGTGTTTATCAGATTATGTTGCTATCCAAGCTCATGGAACATAAATTGGGGAAACAGAAATGACCAACGTGATATTGTCAAACCAATTTGAGGAATTACGCGATTTTCTCAATACTTTGCCCCGGATTTTTGAGACATCAGGGACATTATTATATTCCGGCCGAAATTGCTTGCGATTATTTAAAGTGGGCAACCACGATATTGTAGCAAAGAAATTCGGCAACAACACCCTCAAACGATTACTCTCCCTATTTAAGACAAGCAAAGCAAAGAAATCCTACCGCAATGGATGCGCTCTTTGTCAATTAGGAATAAATACACCCCGACCGATAGGTTATATCGAGATAACATCGCGATGGGGATACATCAAAGAGGCATATTACATTTCAGACGTTCTCGACCTCCCTCCTATCGCCGATTGCTATAACGACGAGGTAGATTTTGACAATAAAATCATAGCCGACTTTGCCTGTTTTGTAGCGCGACTGCACCAATCGGGAATACTGCATCGGGATTTAAATTCCACCAATGTGAGATATAAACCAACCGATAACGGCGACACCGAGTTTCATCTGATCGACATAAACCGCATGTCATTCAATCCCGCTGAAACTCCATTATCTCCCACTGCTTGTTTCAAAAACATAACACGTTTCTCATGCGACTCTGCGATGTTTAGTTTTTTTGTTGATAAATATCTTGAGGCAAGAGGTTGGGATAAGCAATATAAAAACCTCGCGTTAGCCTTAAAAAAAGCTCATGACAAAAAGGTGGACCGCAAAAAAATGATAAAGAGACTTATATGATACCTAAAATTATACATTACTGCTGGTTTGGGGGGAAAGAAAAGCCAGCCGATGTCTTGAAGATGATAGACTCGTGGAAAAGAAATTTACCCGATTATGAGATAATGGAGTGGGACGAATCCAATTTTGACATCACCTCCTATCGATTTGCTCATGAAGCTCATGCAACTGAAAACTATGCCTATGTCGCCGATGTGGCTCGACTAAAAGCGTTATATGACTATGGAGGTGTATATCTTGATACCGATATTGAGGTGTTGAAATCATTTGACCCATACCTTGATTGCCGCTCATTTTGTGGAGCCGAACACAAATGGGTGGGATGTGGAGTGATTGGAGCCGAAAAAGGCAGCATCTGGATTAAAAAGTTTTTGGATTTTTATGCCAACAGACGTTTTATCAATTGGTGGGGACACACCGTGCGTGTCGCCAACACCAAGTTGCTCACATTAAAAGTATGGCCGTCAATTCACCCATGCGACACCCCGTTTGTTTATGAAAAAGATGTTTTTTGCGCTAAAGATTGGTCAACAGGAGAATACTTTGTCACAGAAAACACAGTCTGCATTCACCACTACGCTTGCTCATGGACAAGAAAGAAAAAACCGCTGAAGCAAAAAATCGCCCAAATAATCAACGGACTAAAAATCAGATACTTTAACCGACTTACATAATCGACATATTGAACCCCGGCGACAAAAGGTCTCCACAACTTGTGTTGCCTATGGTTTAAGAATTTCGTTTAATCTCTTTATTGGGACCTTCTTTCTATAAATCCCGATAATGACTCTCATCAGAGAAATGGAGCATTGGGAGATCGGCTCGACTATCGCCATAGGCTATGAGCCTATATTGGTCGCGAGGTGTGAGATATTCACGCAAGCGCCTCACTTTCTCCTCTCCATGACAGTTAGGTGTTGAAAACTCCCCTGCAACAACGTCCTGTTCCGAATACTTTAACTCAGTGGCTATGACATGCGTAAATCCATTTCGCATTGCCCATGGCTCTATCCAACATCTCAACGACGCGCTCACAATAATCAACTCATCACCATGCTCTTTATGTCGATTAAGAACCGACATCGCCTCTTGACGCAAGTTTTTATCTATGACATCGGCAAAAGCATCACATGACTTTTCAAGTTCACTGCGGTGCATCCCCTTCAAAAAACGAGATATAAGATGACGTTTCGCCTCATGATTTGAAAGTAGTCGCAACGCGTATGCCATCATCACAGGGAGCGCAAGAAACATCTTGAAATAATACCGCAATGAAGAACCGGCGACATGACGCAGAAACAAAAACAACGTGTCACGTCGGGTAAGAGTACCGTCAAAATCAAATGCCACTACCGTCTTCATTCTCTATTGATATTAAAGATACAGTATTACAAACAGCGTCACAACCCAACCGACTATACACAATTGCAAAGGCGTGTCGCTAAACAAAATGCGAGTTGGGCTACCGGCTTCATCTTTCACCAACGCGATGTGCATATATCGCAACAAACCCACAACAACAAACATTCCCGTCCAATATAACCTACCAGTCCCCGCTGCCGCAACCACTCCGGGCGATATCGTATATAGGAAATATCCTATAATTACCGAGGCAACAAGCACACCCATTGCAATATCAAGAAACCGGCGGTTATAGCCGGCTATGCTGTCGCGCATCGCGTTACCGGTACGCTCCAATATCACAAGATCATCACGACGTTTTCCAAAAGCAAGCAACAATGCCAACAAGAAAGTGATTATCACAATCCAGTTTGACAACACTACTCCTGTTGCAATCCCTCCTGCCTCAAGACGCAACAGAAAACCCGCCGACACTATTGTGACATCGAGTATCGCATAACGCTTCAATCCCAACGAATACATCACATTCAGCACGATATACACCGCCACAACAACAGCCAACTGCCACCCCGACAACGCTAGCGCAACCGCCAAAGAACCCATCGCAAGCAACCACATCAACGTCAAAGCCTCTCGGCGGGATACAGCCCCCATTGCTATAGGACGGCAACATTTCGTAGGGTGCAAGCGGTCTCTTTCGACATCAACCACATCATTAAGGCAATATATCGATGACGACGCCAAGCAAAATGCCACAAAAGCGACAATACCTCCTATCAAAAATCCGCTTTCGACAATATGACCCGAGAAAAACACCGGAGCCACCACAAACAAGTTTTTAACCCACTGTGGCACACGCATCAACTCAATATATCCTTTTATCGCTTTCACACCACAAAGTTACAACAAAATCCGGGGACTTCATAGAAGTTCCCCCGAATTAAAATACATGATCAGCGGAATGATTTCGCCGGGCGTCGAAGATATGCCTCCGGCAAATGGTCGCGGATAACGCGCAGTCGGCGACACAAAATCATTAGTGCATAGAACAGCCTTGATGACCATATTGGCTCGTCGCCTTTTAGCCGGCTCCATTGTTACCGCTGTGCCTGGCATATACATCACTATATTGCCCGACGTCGCATCCACCTCTTCAAGGCGGCTATTGACTTTTAGAGAGTAATCAATGGGATGCAGTTGCTCCGACACCTCTATTACAACCTCCTCTATAATCTCATCCCATGGCGATGACAATAATTGTGGAGAGACAATGCCGAGCTTGTATGCCGATAGTGACAACGTGTAAGGGTTTATTGTCTCGCGGTCATCGGTTGTGGCAATGATTTTATCCACACCCTGAAAGCCGTCGGGAGCCGACACCATAATCGGTGGCGACACAAACAACGTGTTACCCTGACCATCATTCAACTTGTAACGACATATCACCGGCTGAACGAGACAACCCGCCTCGGTGGCTGTGGCAATCAATGAGCGATAGGCTTCAAGCAGGTCTGCGGTCACATCACTACGGTCACTCGCTTTAAGAGAACCTTGCCAGTGAGGATAATTCCCTTGCAACGTGCGAGCCGCAATAGTCGATGTCAACATCGACACCTCGGTGGCGACAATACTGATTGCTGGCAAATCGGGCAGCACTCCGGCGACTCGCCAAGTCCCTGTCTCATCGATATAATCAAGGCGGAATGCTCCTGACGCCGTCATGACTATCAACATATTTCCCGACACGACCCCACAAGAGGGAATAGAGGGCAACGTGGCAAGCTCAACCACCTCTCCATCACTAATCACAACAAGCAAAGTCCCGGCATAAGCGATAAGCGAGTCTGAACCGTCAATGTGATGAAAAACAGTCAACGGTTGGTAACTCCCGGTGGCAACCATAGTCGGATTACCCACAGGCACAAATGCGCCATTTTGATTTAAACGTAGATTGTGAGTCTTCATAAAGTACAAAAATTTAAGTGGTACACAACATTGTGATAATTCATAATTACATTATACACCGCAAAGGTAGTAAGCGCAAAGTGCGTTTTTTATGCGATAATATCATCAGCGACAAAAAGGTTGGTAATATCTATAACTTAGGATTTTCTATCGCAGAAATAAAAAATCAACAAGATTTTTTAGGAAATTATAAAAAATTATTTTTACCTTTACTCAATTTTATTTACTAACCCAATTTATTAACTTAAAACTAATCAACATCATGAAAAAGTTCTTTATCTCGGCTTTTCTGTTGTGCTCAGGCGTGTTGAGCTACGCTCAATTGCTTTCGGTTGAGTCTATCGACAAAGTGACTCTACCCGACGGTGGTGCCGTTACAAACGCAACTTTAAGCCCC
>JAFQKI010000014.1 GCA_017396945.1 Muribaculaceae bacterium
ATGGCAATGTATCCGACAGCGTCAAGCAACGCGGGCAAAATCTCTTACATCACTCCCGCAGGTGAGCTTTATATCATCAACCTTAAATAAGATGAAATCATGAAAAAATTATTATTATCAGCAGCTGCCACACTTCTCGCGTTCGGAGCTTCCGCTCAAACTTCGATGGAAGATGTGCGCATCTATATCAACCCGGGTCACGGCTCTTGGGGACCTAACAACCGCCACATGGCGACTATCGGTCACAATCCCATCAGCTCAGAAAACCCCGACACCACCGACTTCTATGAGTCAAACACCAACCTCCGCAAAGGTCTTGCGTTACTCGACAAGTTGGTTGAATATGGTGTGCCTTTTGACCGCACAAAAAACCAAACCAACGCAAACCCCAACCGTATCGGTGCGGCTCTTGATTTGACTCAAAACATCGTTATGAGCCACGTTAAGTGTGGTCCTTATCCCTATAGCAACGTTAAAGACGAGACTCTCGGCTATATTCCCGATGACCAAAAAAACGATTTCAACCGTAATTTGTCGGAAATCGCAGCCGAAGTAGAAGCCAACAACTTCGACATGTTCATCTCTATTCACTCTAACGCTGCTACCGACGGTAACACCACCAACTACCTCTATTTTGCTTACGACAATGACTTCACCGGAAACGATAAGACACTCAGTATCGAAATGAGCCGTTGTGGTTGGAACCACCGTATCCTTGACCGCCACACAAAATGGTCTCACTATGATTATACCATGACTGCTGCCGATGTTGCAGCCGGTAAAGGTAAAATCGGTTACCAAGGTTTGGGCGTTTTGAACCACTCCGTTTCAGGATACTTGGTAGAAGGTTATTTCCACACCTATCAACCCGCTCGTCACCGTGCGATGAACTTTGACGTGTGCCGTCTTGAAGGTATCGACTATGCTCGTGGTGTAGCCGACTATTTTGGTTGGGAAAAAGAAAACTATGGTGCAATCTATGGTATCGTTCGCGATAAATACACCAAGTTCTCTGATGCTGTTTATACTCCTAAAGGCGGAACTTCTGACATCTACAAACCTCTTAACGATGTAGTCGTTACCCTTAAACAAGGGGAAAACATCATCGCCACCGACACAACCGACGTAAACTACAATGGTGCGTTTGTGTTCCAAGGTTTGCAACCCGGTGACTATACCGTGGAATTTGCTCATCCGGGATACCTCTCTGATGTTTATGCCAACACCAATGCTACTACTCAACCGGCTCCACTTGCTGTCAATGTGAAAGCAGCGGTTACTGCTTATCCCGAAGCATTCCTTGTTGACACAGCATATGTGCCCCCTACTACTGTTTATGTTAACTATCCCGACTCTTTGGCAGGCAAAGGATTCTCTCTCGCCAACGAAATCAACTTTGATGACGAGTATCTAAACAATACTCTCGCCGAACTTGCAGGTAAGACTATCCGCCGTTCAATCGTTCGCGACAACTACATGTACATCCTCGCGTTTGACGCAAGCAATGAGCCTTATGTATATGTATATGACACCGACTCTAAAGCTGTTGTAAAAACTCTTGGCACTACTGCTGCTGTTGGTGACATCTACAAACTTTCTGATATCGCAATGACTGCCGATGGTTACTTGGTTGGTATCAACAAGTGTAACCAAGCATTTGCATCAAGCGCCGGCGCCGGCAACGTCAACGCATACAAATGGGAAAATGATGAAGCCGGTATCCCTGATGGCGAAGTAGCTATCTGGTGGAACAACAACTTTGCCGGTAACTGGACAAACGGTATCGCAGGTGAATCTGTGGTTTACTCCGGAACTCTCGCCGACGGTAAAATGATTTACACCGGCACAACTTCTGCGGCAAATGGTAAAACCCGCCTTGTCATTGCAACAATCTCTGAAGGCAGTTACATTGGCTACATGCGCAACAACCAAGACGAAAAATATTTGTTGACTACCTATATGGGTACAGACTACAAGATGACGATTTCTCCTCGTGCCAATGATCAAATCATCATCAACTCTGCGTCAATTCAGCCATTTGAATTACAACTCAACCCCACCGATACTCAAGTGCCCACAATCCTTGGACAACTTGCTGAAAGTACTCTTGCCAACGCGGCTATAAATGAATCTTACTTCAAGTATGCAGGCAAATCAGTAATGGTTGCTCCAAGCATCAATGCCGATGGCAAAGCTGATGGGGTAAAACTCATCGACATCACCGATGGTCTTGATAAAGCTTCTGAAATCATCGTTGCAGGTACTTCTATCGACGCAACCGATGTAACCGCAGTTTCGGCTAACGCTGAGTTGTATCTCACTATCGACGAAGTTTCAGGTTACACTACCGATGCCGCTATTGAGTTGTTCCTCAATGTTAACGGTAACGTATCTAAGTTCACCAACTTCAATGTGAAACAACCTGTATACAGCGGTGTTTATGCTTATGCGCTCTCAAGCGAAACCAATGATGCTACAACTACCGTAGCATTCTCACTCAACGATAAATCAACCAACGTTGACATCGTTCTTACTCCAATAGGTGAAGATGGTGAAGTTACTACTTACAGCCTCGGCGCTCTCGAAGCCGGCAACCACACCTATGATATCGACCTCACCTCTCTTGCAGGTTCTTACTCTTGGGAAGTTGTTGTTGCCAACAAAACTATCGCTACAGGCGACATCATCGCTACAATGAACACTTGGGGTGCAGGTTCTACCTACTATCGTGGTGGTATTGCCGTTGAAACAAACCCCGAAAGCCAATACTTCGGCACCACTTACCTCGGTGTAGGCCGTTCTAAAGGTGTATTCTTGTTAGATCCTATGTACCAAGTTAAAGAAGGTGCTCCTTACTGGGTAGGTCAATTCAACACCGGTAACGCTTCTTCAACTTTCCGTGGCGCTCTCTTCAACGACAAGTTCTACTTAACCGACTGGAGTGATGCTTATCCCGGCATCTGGATCTTCGATCCGGCTAATCCTACCGCTATCAACAACATCTTTGCAGGTGCTACCAACGATGGAAAAGGTAAATTGACTATCAACGGCGTTGCCGTAGGTGGTGGCTCTACCGGCGTTGCATTCACCGGCACAGGTGCTGATCGCAAAATGTTCATCTATGTTGAAGACCTTCCAACAGGTAACGCAGGTAACAAACTTTATCGCTATGACATCGGCGCTGAAGATACTTGGGGAGCTGTTGAACCGGTTCAATTGACTACCGCTTCAGCTAAATTGATTAACACCAACACCGGTATGCTCGGTAGCGCTCTTCATAACGTAGTATTCTGCTCTCAAACTCGTAACGCTGGCCAAAACATTTCAAGCGTTCCCGCATTCTTGGTTATCGACGAAAATGGTAATGAAATTTTCAACGGAGCCAACCTCTCTGCAACTCTTAACGGCTGTCTTGGTGGTGGTATGGCTCTCAATCCCGACGAAACCCGCTTTGCCATCATTGACGGTAGCGCAGCTATCCAAGTTTATGACGTAGAATGGGCTGAAAACGTTCCTTCATTCACCCATGTAGCGTCTATCCCAACCAATGACCAAGAAATTTGCCAAATGTCATTTGACTACGCAGGCAACCTCCACTGCATCAACCGCAAACATGGTTACTATGTTCACGCTGTTCCCAATGCGGCAAGAGAAGTTGCTACTCCTGCTCTCTCTACCGACATTATTACCGGTAAAGGTACAGGCGTTGAAGACGTAGTTGTTGAAGAAGGTGACGCTAACGCACCTGTCGAATACTTCAACCTACAAGGTATCAAGGTTGACGCCAACAACTTGACACCCGGCATCTATGTTAAGGTTCAAGGTAAGACCGCGACCAAAGTCCTTGTAAAATAAGTCACCAACATGCGGTAAAATCCGCATAGATAATTCTTTAAAGGCTGCATCTTTCAAGATGCAGCCTTTTCTTAATTTAACACCCAAAGGTTAAAAACACAAATTTTGAAAAAATTCCCATTGAAAAGTTTTGTTAATACAATTAAATTGTTTTAAATTTGTATTTAGAACATTGAAAGAGTGCCAGATCATTTTGATACATATTGGAACAAGTTTTCACATTGAACGCCCAAACCCCCATGTTGGTCAAGAAAACTCTATAGTTCATACAATATCAACTCATAAATTTGCATTTGGCATCAATTCAATAGTAACTTTGCAACATAATCATTAAAACAATAAACAAATTTATTAACTATTAAAACTTACAATTATGAAAATCGCAAACTATTTAATCGCCGGCGCTGCCGCTCTTATGATGGTTTCTTGTGGTGGTGGCATGAGCCTTGAAGAAGCTAAAGAAATCAAAAAAGCAGACTACTCAGATTGGACTATTGAACAAAAAGAAGCTGTTCTCGAAAATTCAATTCGCGTTAAACAAGAAGCAACTGCTGCTTTAGATGATGTTGATTTTGAACAAAATTACATTGATGGTTTAACTGTTTCTGTTTCTATTGCTGAAGTATGGGCTGAAAAAGATGCTGACTTGAAAGATCTCGTTGAAGAACTCAAAAAAGCAAACCAAGAGTATGACAAAGCCGCAGAACAAGTAGATAAAGAAGAAATCGAATGGGCTAAAGAAAATGGTATCGATTAATTGAGATTTCTATCATATTTTCTAAAAGCGAGTGAAAATCACTCGCTTTTTTTATTCCCAATACCAACACACATATATTTTTAACGTTCCTTTATCATTATCTCCAAAACTATAGTTTTTATAGTTCCCTATAGTTACTATGCTTAAACAGGTTTCACGCTTCGATAAAATGATTTTTTTTTGTAATTTTGAGGTTGAAAACTAATTGGCTTTAAAATGAACCTCACACCGATAGTACAACCATATTTCTCTCACCGTGTCAAAGCATCACTCCGATGGATTAAAGACGGGGCTACTGCCCAACGTGAACAACTCACGTGGATGCTTAATCGCGCCAAAAACACCTTGTGGGGAAATCAATATAACTTCAATACAATCTCTGCATACGAGCAGTTTGCTCGGCGCGTACCTATTACACCATACGAAGAGTTGCGCCCCTACGTTATGAGAATGATTAATGGCGAGCGTGACGTGTTGTGGCCGGGGATAACGCGCAACTTCGCGCAATCATCGGGCACATCCGACGGAAAAAGCAAATACATCCCCATAACAGCCGACTCTTTTAAGCGTTGCCATTATCAAGGGGGAACCGATGTTGTGGCACATTACCTCAACCTCTATCCCGACAGCCGCATGTTTTCAGGCAAAGGGTTCATTCTCGGAGGCAGTTTCGGCAATGAATTGTCTCTCCCCAAAGGTGTCGTTGTCGGAGACCTCTCTGCCAACCTCATCGACAACATCAATCCGCTCGTAAATCTTGTGAGAGTCCCATCCAAAGAAATCGCTTTGATGGAGGATTGGACAAAAAAACTTCCGGCGCTTGTAAAAGCTTCGATTAATCAAAATATCACAAATATATCGGGCGTTCCCTCCTGGTTTTTAACCGTTCTCAAAGAGGTGATTGCCAAAGCCGGAGCTTCGACAATCCACGATGTGTGGCCCAATCTTGAAGTGTTTTTCCATGGCGGAATATCTTTCAAGCCTTATCGCGAGCAATACCATGCCATCACCGATCCGGCAAAAATGCGCTACCTTGAGACCTACAACGCCTCTGAAGGGTTCTTTGCTGTCCAAAACGCCATTGATGACCCGGCTATGTTGCTACTACTCGATGTCGGCGTGTTTTATGAGTTTATCCCTCTTGACGAGATTGACAATCCTCATCCCAAAATTCTCCCAATCTGGAAAGTCGAACCCGGCAAAGTCTATGCCCTTGTTATTACCGCCTGCAACGGACTTTGGAGATACCCCATAGGCGACACCGTGAAAATAGAGAGCGTCGAACCTCTCAAGATTACTATCGCCGGACGCACCAAGCACTTTATCAATGCCTTTGGAGAGGAACTGATGGTGCACAACTCCGACGCGGCGATTGCCAAAGCGTGCGACGAATTGGATTGCGCCGTACTCAACTACACCGCCGCACCGGTATATGCCGGAGACCATAGTCGTGGACGACACGAGTGGCTCATTGAGTTTGCTCGCCAGCCACAAAATTTGGCACAATTTGCCTCACGACTCGATGCACTTCTACAACAAGAAAACTCCGACTATCAAGCCAAACG
The DNA here is from genome assembly GCA_017396945.1 of Muribaculaceae bacterium. Lineage (GTDB taxonomy): Bacteria > Bacteroidota > Bacteroidia > Bacteroidales > Muribaculaceae > RGIG4079. The sequence goes on from JAFQKI010000014.1 coordinate 6,178, forward strand.
ATATAACAGCATCTTCCTCGACCCACTATCAATTGTAGTGGCTCGTACCGGAGTATTTGACGATTGGCTTGCCTCAACCGGGAAGCTTGGCGGACAACGCAAGGTACCTCGCTTAAGCAACGACCGCCGTTTCCTCGATCCATTACTAAACATGAATAAATAATTAAAACCAAACATAGATCATGAAAATCAGAGACATCATCGCAGCCATGATGCTGCTTGTAGGATTTGTGGCAAACGCCAACCAACCAAAGTATGTGTTTTATTTTATAGGCGACGGCATGGGAATGGGCCACGTCATGGCGGCACAAACCTACAATCGTGTCGTTCTTGGTAACGACCAACCATTGTTGATGATGCAATTCCCGGTTGTATCTTGGGCTATGACCTACTCTGCCACCGGACCAATCACTGACTCTGCCGCAGCCGGTACAGCTTTAGCCACCGGACACAAAACCCTAAACGGCATGATTGGCGTAACTCCCGATACCACTGCTGTTCAATCAATAGCTTCACAACTTCACGACATGGGGTATGGTGTGGGAATTATAACCACTGTTGCTCCCGACGACGCGACACCAAGCGCATTTTACGCTCACCAACCCAGTCGCAAAATGAAATATGAAATCGGTCTTGATGCCGCCGCATCAGGTTTTGAACTCATCGGAGGTTCTCGCATTTATGGTTTCACAAAAAATGGCGTCGATACCGACCTTATGAAAGTATTTAACGATAGCAACATCACAATCGCTCGCGGATTGGACGAGCTATCTGCGGCAACCACCGAGCGAGTATATCTCGTTAACCCCGAAGGCATCACTTCAGGCAACGTAGGCTACACCATCGACTCTGTTCCCGGAGCATTGACATTACCCGGCATGACTCGCGCCGCAATCGCCCATCTTCAAAAAACATCCCCCGACCGCTTCTTCCTCATGGCAGAAGGTGGTAACATCGACTATGCGGGACACTCCAACGACGGAGCAACCGTGGTCAAAGAAATCATAAATTTCAACGAAGCAATTGCTGTCGCTTATGAATTTTATCTCACACACCCCGACGAAACTTTGATTGTTGTAACCGCCGATCACGACACCGGCGGACTCGCCATCGGCTTCCCCCTATCGGGTTACAGCGGTTGGATAAATAACATCCAATACCAACGCATCTCTAAAGATCGTTTAGGCGACTACTGCAAAACACTCTTAAACTCTCGCCGCATCTACACTTGGGAAGATATGAAAGCCGAGCTATCAGACAAACTCGGGTTCTGGAGCCACATCAACATCCCTGCTGAAGATGAACAGCTATTGCAAGAAAAATTTGACATCACCTTCAACCAGCGTGCCGGCAAAGATGAACAAACACTTTACAACGACTTCAACGAGTTTACCGTAACCGTTTTCAAAGTCATGGACAAAGCCACCGGCATAAAATGGACCACTACCGGACACGCAGGAAATCCCGTCCCGGTATTTGCTATCGGTGTAGGGGCTGACCTATTCAAAAACCTCAACAACAACATCGAAATCCCCAACAAAATCCGCACCATCACCGGAATAAAATAACTGTATTACCTCTAATTAAAACTAATGCAATACAACGTTGATCATCCACCGATGCACACTGCCGAGTTTGACACATCGCCAATAGTAATTTACACAACCGAAGATAATCAAGTGTCGCTTGATGTAAAGTTGGAAAATGAAACAATGTGGCTAACAAAGGAGCAGATGGCTACATTATTTGGTAGAGATCGAACTGTTATTACTCGTCATATAAACAACTGTTTTAAAGAAGGAGAGTTGCAAAAGAGCTTGGTGTGTGCAAAATTTGCACATGCCGAGAAATATGGTAGAAGAGAAGGCTTTACCCAGATTGTACACAAAGAGTATTTTAACCTCGACGTAATAATTTCTGTAGGTTATCGCGTTAAATCAATTAATGGCACACGTTTCCGTCAATGGGCAAATCGCATATTAAAGGAATATATTGTTAAAGGGTATGCCATAAATGATACAATAAAATTAGAACATTATGCAGAGTTAAAGAGCGTTGTGAGACTTCTTTCTACAACATTCAAATCGCAAGAAAAATTAACCACAGATGAGTCCGAAGGGTTGTTTTCCGTTATTGCTGATTATGTTTATGCTCTTGATACTCTTGACAAATATGACTTTCAACAACTTGCCGTTGATAATACAATCAAGGAAGAACGCTTTCATGCAACTTATGAAAATGCAATGGAGGCAATTAATCTTTTAAAACCTAAATTTGGTGGCAGTGCATTATTTGCCAATGAGAAAGATGATTCCTTTAAGAGTTCGATAGGGCAAATTTATCAGACATGGGATGGCGTTGAGTTATATCCCAGCATAGAGGAGAAAGCCGCAATGTTGCTATATCTCGTTGTCAAAAATCATTCTTTTAGCGATGGAAATAAACGCATTGCCGCAATGCTATTTCTTTGGTTCATGGAAAATAACGGGATATTATACCGAACCGACGGTAGCAAACGTATCGCAGACAACACCCTCGTTGCCCTTACCCTAATGATAGCGGAAAGCCGTACCGAAGAAAAAGACATCATGGTTAAAGTCATTGTCAACCTCATAAATCAAAACAACCAATAATGGATCAAGAAATTCAATTAAACGAACACAATAAAACTGAGCATCCACCGATGCACACTGCCGAGCATCTGCTTAATGGCACAATGGTTAAGATGATCGGGTGTAAGCGCTCCCGCAATGCCCACATCGAACGTAAAAAATCGAAATGTGACTATCCCCTGCCCCAACCATTGAGCGATGACCAAATAAAAGAAATTGAAAACACTATCAACAACGTTATTGCCCAAAATTTGGAGATAACATTTGAATTTATCCCGGCAGAAGAAGCTGCGACAAAATATGACCTTGAGAGATTGCCCGATGACGCGACAGAGATGCTGCGCATCGTGCATATTGGCGATTATGACGCCTGCCCCTGTGTGGGTGCGCACGTTGAACACACCTCACAAATCGGACACTTCCGCATATCAAGCGCACGCTACCAAGATGGCATGCAACGCATAGTATTCCGCCTTGACCAATGATTAAAATTTTGTCGTAAAGCCAACATTTTGTAACTTTACCACATATTACTAAAAAGCATATTATTGTGGCAAAAAATATAGTCGAAACCCCGCTGATGAAGCAATACTTCGAGATGAAACAGAAACACCCCGATGCGGTGTTGTTGTTTCGTGTCGGAGACTTTTATGAAACTTTCTCTGACGATGCCATTGCCGCATCTGAAATCCTCGGTATTACATTGACTCGCCGAGCCAATGGTTCGGCTCAACATGTGGAACTTGCAGGATTTCCTCATCACGCGCTCGACACTTATTTGCCCAAACTTGTGCGTGCCGGTAAACGTGTTGCCATCTGTGAGCAGTTGGAAGACCCCAAACTCACAAAAAAGCTCGTAAAACGCGGCATTACCGAACTCGTCACCCCCGGTGTCTCAATCAATGATAATATCCTTGACCACCGCGAAAACAACTTTGTCTCAGCAATCCATTTTGCTAAAGCCGGTGTAATCGGTGTCGCGTTTCTCGACATCAGCACCGGAGAATTTCTAACCGCCGAAGGCACCGCTGATTATATTGACAAACTGCTCGGCAACTTCGCGCCTAAAGAAGTCCTTGTCGAACGTGGTAATCGTGGTAAAATCGAAGAACTTTTTTCGGCAAGATACCTCACTTTTGAACTTGACGACTGGATTTTTACCGAAACCGCTGCCAACGACCGATTGCTAAAACAGTTTGAAACCAGCAGCCTCAAAGGCTTCGGTATTCACAAAATGAATGCAGCAATCATCGCTTCGGGTGCCATACTTCATTATCTCGACATCACTCAACACACTCAGATAGGTCACATCAACGCCCTTTCCCGCATTGAAGAGGACCGATTTGTGAGATTGGACAAATTCACCGTACGCAATCTTGAGATTGTCAATTCACTTGGTGATGAAGGCAAGTCATTGCTTGATGTCATCGACCGCACTATCAGTCCAATGGGAGCTCGATTGTTGCGCCGATGGGTATTATTTCCCCTCAAAGATGTTAAAGCGATAAATGACCGTCTTGATGTGGTGGAATACTTCTTCCGCAATCCCGATGCGAGAGAGGAATTGAAATCATCGCTTGAACAAATAGGCGATCTTGAACGCCTTGCCTCAAAAGTTGCCGTAGGGCGCATCACCCCGCGCGAAGTAGTGCAGATGCGCAACGCCTTAACCGCCATTGAACCGATAAAAACACTCTGCTCATCGACCGACCAAGACGCGTTGCGCGCTATCGGTGAGCAACTCAATCCTTGCACAATGATGCGTGATCGCATTGCTCGTGAAATTGTTGATGACGCTCCTACCGCCATTAATCGCGGAACTGTGATTAAACCCGGTGTAGATGCCGAACTTGACGAATTGCGCGAAATCGCCTATCAAGGTAAAGACTACTTGATGCGTCTGCAAGCGCGCGAAAGCGAAGCCACCGGCATACCAAGCCTCAAAATCGGATATAACAACGTGTTTGGCTACTATATCGAAGTTACAAACACCCATAAAGATAAAGTTCCTGAGACATGGATCAGAAAACAGACTCTCGTCAATGCCGAGCGATATATCACTCAGGAACTGAAAGAATATGAAGAAAAAATTCTCGGCGCACAAGAAAAAATATCGGTAATCGAAAACCGCTTGTATCTTGACTTGGTGGGTAGCATCGCTCAATACATACCGGCAATTCAACTTGATGCCAATCTCATTGCCAACCTCGACTGCTTGACGGCATTCACCCGCGTGGCAATGGAAAACAAATACAATCGTCCGATTGTTGACGACTCTCTCACAATTGAAATCGTGGAGGGACGTCACCCGGTTATTGAAAAAGAATTACCCCCCGGAGAGCCATATATCTCAAATTCGGTAACACTCTCCAACAATGGGACACAAGTGATGATGATTACCGGACCCAACATGTCGGGTAAATCGGCTCTACTACGCCAAACCGCATTAAATGTATTGATGGCTCAGATAGGATGCTTCGTCGCCGCTGAGAGTGCCAAAATAGGCATAGTCGATAAGATATTCACCCGCGTAGGTGCAAGCGACAACATTTCGCTTGGCGAATCCACTTTTATGGTCGAGATGAACGAAGCGGCATCAATCCTCAACAACATGAGCGAGCGCAGTCTCATATTGTTTGACGAACTCGGTCGCGGCACATCTACCTACGACGGCATCTCTATCGCGTGGGCTATCGTTGAGCATATACACGAGTATGGTAACATTCGCCCCAAAACCCTCTTTGCAACTCACTATCATGAATTGAACGAGATGGAGAAATCATTCTCACGCGTGGTAAACTACAATGTGTCGGTAAAGGAAATAAACAATAAGGTGGTATTCTTGCGCAAACTCGCCCGTGGCGGTAGCGAACACAGTTTCGGTATCCACGTGGCGAAACTTGCCGGAATGCCTCAATCAATTGTGCGTCGTGCCGATGAAGTATTAAAGCATCTTGAAACAAACAATCGCAAAGACTCTATCGAAAAAGACCTTGGTGCTGTTGCCGAGCAACGTAGCGGGATGCAACTCTCATTCTTCCAACTTGACGACCCGGTTTTAAGCCAAGTGCGCGATGAAATACGCGACCTTGACATCAACAACCTCACCCCTATGGCAGCTCTAAACAAGCTCCACGACATCCGCAAAATAATCACCGGCAAAGACTAAACCCCGGTAAAAATCAGACTTTAAGATAAACCAACATCCCTTTTAAACGTTTTTAGCTGAAAAGGGATGTGTTTATGTATAGGCGATTTTTGTGTCTAATTGCCATTTTCATGTGCTTTTCAAGCGAGACTGCCATAATTGCGCAAAGCGGTTTCGACCCCGATGGTGTTGATTTGGATTATTATGGCAAAAAACATTTTCTCAAAGCATCGCTAATGACAGCAGGAATAAATATCGGACTTTGGGCATTTGACCGCTATGCTTTGAACGCCGATTATGCACAAATAAGCCTCAACAGCATCAAAGACAACTTCAGCAAAGGCTTTGTGTGGGACAACGACCAAATGAGTACAAACATGTTTCTTCACCCCTATCACGGCAACCTCTACTTCAACGCCGCACGCTCCAATGGCTATAATTTTTGGCAATCAGGACTTTTTGCGTTGGGAGGGAGCGCTATGTGGGAGTTTCTGATGGAATGTGAATATCCCTCAACCAACGATATCATAACAACTCCGATAGGCGGAATGGCGCTTGGCGAGGTTTTATATCGCACCTCAGACCTTATACTTGATGACCGCTCCGGAGGATGGGAACGTGGAGGGCGTGAAGTCGCCATATTTATACTTTCGCCAATGCGAGGCGTCACGCGCGCCATAAATGGCGATGCTTGGCGCAAACGTACAACAACAGGCAGACAATTTGGAGTGCCTAACGTTTCAATTGAAGTCGCTACCGGGGTCAGATTACTAAAGAACAACGATACCGGAATAGGATTTGCCACCGAATTAAATTTTGAATATGGCAACCGCTATTCAATGAAGCAAGAGCGCCCTTACGATTTTTTTAATCTTCACACTGCAATCAATCTTCAAGCATCACAACCGATATTTGGACGTTTAAATATCCAGGGTCGGCTCCATAACATCCCAATAATTGAAACCGACAAGACTCGACTCAATTTAGGGGTTTTTCAACAGTTTGATTACTATGATTCTGATACGCTATCCTCAAAATCAACACAAATACCTTATAAGTTCTGCACACCGGCATCTTTAGGGATTGGCAGTATGTTTCACAACTCACAACCCCAAAACGACCAAATCGAAGCATTTGGGTATATTACCGCAATCATACTCGGAGCAGTCTCCAGCGATTACTACAAAGTAGATGCTCGCAACTACAACATGGCAAGTGGCATAAGCCTCAAAACCGGAATAAAATACTCATTGGGAGATGACAGATTTTCTCTATCACTCTCCCACGAGTATTACAGATTTTACACATGGCAAGGATATAACCCAAACACCGACTTATCAAATGTAAACACAAAAACTATAAACGTGCAAGGCGATCACTCAACAGCGTCCATACACCTGACAGAAGCCACAGCCGGCCTAAAATTGCACAATAACATATATTTGAGTGGGAAATTCTCTCATATTTCACGCCACACCCATTATCGCTTTCACGACGACACCCACTCCAACACAATCGATTGCCAATTGATGCTCAGCTTAAAGCTATAAATTTTTATCCACATGAAATTCATATCCTTTTAGGATATAAAATTGGTATAAATGTCTATTTTTATCAGTTTTAACACCAACATATTGCTTAAATTACCTATTTTTGCAAAGAGATTAAATAACAATATAATGGAACAGATACTACAGATTTCTCAACTTAGCGGCATTCAACACTTCTCATCGGATTATAGTCGCTATAGTGACAACTACCTTTTTTCGAGATTCACACCGGAAGAATCTCATTTGGATTATTTTACCAATCCGATGCGTTTCAATGGCATGATTATCATGCTTTGCCGACAAGGAAACATTACACTTGAGATAAACCTCGAACCCGTGGAGTTGAAACGCAATGTGCTTGTCGGTATCGGACCCGACAAAATTGTCAAAGCAATAACCACCGACTGGGAGCACCTTGACGCATATATACTATTTGTCACTCCCGATTTCTTGAAAGATATAAATATCGACCTCAACGCTATAAACCTTGGAGCAATTCCCGAACAAAAAGATCGCAAACCGATGATGGAACTTGCCGATGATGAGGCCGACTTACTATGTCGATACTTAGAACTGCTCCACGAGAACACCAAAAACAACACAACCGACATTTATGTAAAAAGTATCTCGCGCAATCTTGTAGCCGCAATCATTTATCAGATGCTCCAGTTTATGGCAAAACGCCGTCCTGAAGAAGAGGAGCGCCCTCGTTCTCGCCGACTCAACTATGTGCGTGATTTCATGCGCTTAGTCCAACAATATCATCGCAAAGAACGCTCTGTGGGATTTTATGCCCAAAAATTGTTTATATCCCCCAAATATCTGTCGCTAATAATCAAAGAAGCTACCGGGAAATCAGCAGCCGAGTGGATTGACGACTTTGTGATATTGGAGGCCAAAAACCTATTGCGATTCTCCGGTAAAAACGTTCAGCAAGTCGCATACGAATTAAACTTTTCCAATCAGTCATCATTTGGCAAGTATTTCAAGCATCTCACCGGAATGTCTCCTACCGAGTTCCAAAAAGCGTAGAGATAATCCCGATACTTGCGTGATTAAAAAAAATGATGTAATTTAGCCGAAAATATCATTAACCCGTAAATAATTCTTTTACTTAGGAAATGGCAAAAGTTATTATCATCGGAGCCGGCGGAGTAGGTACCGTTGTGGCTCACAAGTGTGCGCAAAACCCTGATGTATTTAGTGAAATCGTTTTAGCGTCACGCACTCGCAGCAAATGTGATGCTATCGCTAAAGCAATCGGCAGCCCCAACATCACAACCGACTCGGTTGACGCCGATAGCGTTCCACAACTTGTTGAGTTGTTCAAACGCCACAAACCTGAATTGGTTATAAATGTTGCTCTACCCTATCAAGACCTTACCATCATGGATGCATGTCTTGAATGTGGGGTCAACTATCTTGATACAGCCAACTATGAGCCAAAAGATGAGGCTCACTTTGAATACTCATGGCAATGGGCTTATCGTGAACGCTTTGAAAAAGCTGGCTTGACCGCAATTCTTGGTTGCGGTTTTGACCCGGGTGTATCAGGCGTATTTACCGCATACGCGGCTAAACATCACTTCTCTGCCATGGAATATCTCGACATTGTCGATTGCAATGCAGGAGACCATGGTAAAGCGTTTGCCACCAACTTCAATCCAGAAATCAACATTCGTGAGATTACACAAAATGGTCGTTATTACCAAGACGGCAAATGGGTAACCACCGGTCCGCTTGAAATTCACGCACCACTGACCTACCCCAATATCGGACCTCGAGACTCATATCTCCTCTATCATGAAGAGCTTGAATCGCTTGTGATAAACTTCCCCACTATCAAACGCGCCCGTTTCTGGATGACATTTGGTCAAGAATACCTCACACACCTTCGTGTAATCCAAAACATTGGCATGGCTCGCATCGATGAAGTTGAATATAATGGTGTGAAAATTGTGCCTTTACAATTCCTAAAAGCCGTACTTCCAAATCCTCAAGATCTTGGCGAAAACTATAAGGGGGAAACCTCTATCGGTTGTCGCATCTCAGGAAAAGACAAGGAGGGCAAAGACCTCAACTACTATATTTACAACAACTGTAGCCACGAGGCATCTTACAAAGAAACCGGGATGCAAGCAGTCAGCTACACCACCGGCGTACCCGCTATGATTGGCGCAATGATGTTTCTCACTGGCAAATGGAACAAACCAGGCGTACACAATGTAGAAGAATTTGATCCCGATCCATTTATGGAACAACTCAACAAACAAGGATTACCTTGGCACGAAGTACTCGGTGGAGACCTTGAAGTTGACGCGATAGAATAATACTTCTATTCTTGCTCAATGGACAATAAATGCTATTTGGTCAAAAGACCTCCGGCATATACGATAAGAAATCCCTTGTCACCATGTTATTGGTAACAAGGGATTATTATTGAATTTCATTAAGACAATGTTAGGATAGATGGAGACGATGCAACACGTTGGGCAATTTCGCGCAATTGTTCAGGAGTAATAGCCTTTATACGTGCCACGCTATCATTATAACTTGACACAGAACCATAGTATAGCATTGCCCTACCGATTGACAATACCACTTGCTCCCGATTTTCAGAAGCCACAGCCAATTGCCCGATATATTGACGTTTTGCGGCATCAACAGCCTTATCGCTCATTGACGATGACGCAAGTCGATCTAATTGATTATTAATCAACCGACGGCAACGTTTCACATCAGCAGGATCACAACCAAAATAAATCATCAATGCTCCCACATCGGTAAACATCGACAACGAAGCATCTACAGTATAGACCAACCCGCGACGTTCTCGCAATGCCACATTTAGTAGCGAGTTCATTCCGGGACCGCCCAATATATTGGCAAACAACGCAATCGGATAGCGCATAGCTGAATACATTCCCGGAAGTTTTGCTCCTATAATGGAATGAGCTTGGTGACTTCCAATTTGACGCTTTATATCAAATGGTTGTATCTCTTTAGGAACAATGCGCTCTAAGCTATATTCTTGCGGCAAAAGCGCTTTAAAATTACGCTCAACTGTTTTTAATACCACTTCATCGGTTGATGCCCCCATATAGTAAAATACCATATTTGAGGGAATATAGTATTTGCTCAAATACTCTCTACACACCTTAGATGTAAAACCGGCTAAAGACTCTTCTGTTCCTAAGATATTATGCCCCAACTGCGAATCGGCAAATAACAAATCGTCAAAATCATCAAATATAGCCTCAGCCGGAGAGTCGAGATAAGAATTTATCTCATCGGCCACGACCTCTCGCTCCTTATCGAGTTCAATATCAGGGAATTGTGAATTTGCCACCAAATCGGCAATCAACTCCACCGCACGCAATAAATTCCCCTTGGGAAACACAGAGTATAGCATTGTTTCCTCTTTGGTGGTGTATGCATTTAACTCTCCGCCAATAGTCTCCATTCTGTTAATGATATGGCTTGAACGTCGCTTGCGTGTGCCTTTAAATATCGTGTGCTCAACAAAATGAGCCAAGCCATATTGCCCTGCCACTTCATCTCGGCTACCAACATTTACCGCAACACCACAATACTCCACGTCGGATTGCACTTGACGATGCACAATACGCAATCCGTTTGATAAAGTATGGTAAGTAATTATCTGATTTTCGCTCATTATTTTGATGGTTCAATCCAGTCTCCCGACTCTTTTATCAAAGCAATAAGACGAGGTATAGCCTCATCGGTGGAGATGTTTTTTTCCATACAGGTTTTACCCTTATAAAGACTAACTTTCCCTACACCGGCCCCAACATACCCATAGTCGGCATCAGCCATCTCTCCCGGTCCATTTACAATACATCCCATCACCCCTATCTTTAATCCCTTAAGGTGTGAGGTCGCCTCTTTGACCGCTCTGAGTGTTGATTGTAAGTCAAAAAGAGTGCGCCCGCAACCGGGACAAGAGATAAACTCGGTGCGAGATATGCGTAATCGCGCTGCCTGAAGGATCCCAAATGACAACCGCGCGATCTGAGCGGCATCAAGCGTATCGGCATCGATCCAAATTCCGTCTCTTAATCCATTGAGCAACAACGCTCCTAAATCGGCTGAAGCCATCAACATCACCTCATCGGCAGCTTTACCACGATATACAACTTTGGTTATAATAGGATTATTTAAACCAGCTCGCATCATTGTATGTGCCGTGGCTTGCATCTCTCCAACGAGATTTACATGATTGCTATATAATACAACAGGCATTGCCGGGTTAGCCGATAATATATCCTTATACTCTGCCAATGGAGTCGAAGCTTTTATCTCTATAAAACCGGCAGTCTGTTCTGGGTGATAATCAGGAGTACAACCATCGGGGTAAATATCGGCATAAGGAGCAACAACAATAGGAAGATTATCACCACCGATATTGTCAAAAGTATCTGATTTTCTACGAGAAGGAGCCTCATAGCAATATCCTTCAACACGACAGCCTTCAATCGGCGTTGCCGACTCCCTCAAAGAAATATAATCCACAAGCAATCGCGCTACAGGTATTTCATTTTCGGGAGACTCGCTCAGCGAGACACGAATTGTATCTCCTATACCTTCGGCAAGAAGCGTACCTATACCTACCGCCGATTTCACACGACCATCCTCTCCATCACCCGCTTCGGTTACCCCAAGATGCAAAGGGAAATCCATATCCTCCTTTTCCATGGCAACAACAAGTCGTCGCACCGTCTCAACCATAATTACCGTGTTGGACGCTTTAATAGAAATAACAACATCTTTGAATTTTTGAGCCACACACACTCGCAGAAACTCCATTGCCGACTCCACCATGCCCGCTGGAGTATCTCCGTAACGGCTCATGATGCGGTCAGAGAGCGAGCCATGATTTACCCCTATGCGTATCGCTGTACCATGCTTTTTACATAAATCCAAAAATGGAACAAACGCCTCTTCTATCCTCTTCAACTCTGAGGCATATTCCTCATCGGTATATGACAATTGACGAAACGTGCGCCCCGGATCTACAAAATTACCCGGATTGATGCGCACTTTCTGCACAACTTCGGCAGCCGCAAATGCAGCTTTAGGGTTAAAATGAATGTCGGCTACAAGTGGCACATCCACTCCCGCTTGACGCAATTGAGTCCCAATTATACCAATGTTTTCGGCTTCTCTCACTCCTTGAGCCGTCAATCTGATATAGTCGGCACCTACCGATGCGATGCGTTGACATTGAGCCACAGAACCGGCGGTATCCATTGTAGAGGTTGATGTCATGGATTGTAGTCTCACCGGATAATCACTTCCGAGAGGAGTCCCACCGATATTTACTGCGTGAGTTTTGCGACGCTTGTAATCAAAAACACCCATTTGGATATATTTCTTTAGTTTACTTTGAATTTATATTTTACGTTTTTCAACTCTTCATTAGCTTTAACAATCTTTTCGGCGAGACTCGCTCTATATGCGTCATAACGTTGAGCGACATCGGCATCACTAAGCGCAAGAATTTGCACCGCAAGCACAGCCGCATTCATACCCGCATTGATACCAACCGTAGCCACCGCAACACCGGGAGGCATTTGCACAATTGACAATAGCGCATCCTCCCCATCGAGAGTTGAAGCTATAGGCAATCCCACAACTGGTAGCGGAGTCATTGCCGCAATTACGCCGGGCAATGCTGCTGCCATACCGGCTGCCGCTATAATTACTTTAATGCCACGATCCTTGGCTGTGCGGGCAAATTGTTCCACTTCGGCGGGAGTGCGATGAGCCGATAACGCATTAATCTCAAACGGCACCTCCATTTGATCAAGAAACTTCGCCGCTTTTTCAATGATGGGCAGGTCTGACGTGCTACCCATAATTATACTTACTAATGGTGTCATATCAATATATTTTTTGTGATTAGAATGCCAAATTAGTTATAAGGAAAACTACTATAAATCCATTAGCAAATCCGGCAAGAATTTGCCAAATATCGTGATGTTGCAAATATAAACGACTACTGCACACTGCGCCTGCCGATAGTATTGAAATTGTCAGCATCGGGAGAATGTTTCCCTCAGAGAGCAGATTATTTAATGCCATAAACATTACCAATGCCACAAAACCGCCCATAGCAGTCGCATGAGCACTTATTTTCCATTTCAAATTGACAATAACTACAATCGTGGCCGAGACCGCAGCCCCAACCATAAACATAGAGAGCCACGCCGGAGCATGAACGATACTTAAATGCATTGCCGACGCGATATAACAGATAATTGTCGCGACAAACGGTAAAAGTCGCTCTTTTTGCTTGTTTACTTGTGGATCTGTTATATTTCCTGTTCGAATTAAAATATATATAACAATTATCGGGACTATACACGTTAACGCAAATGTCACAACCATCGCACTATTGCGCGCAACTCGTGACACACCATAGAGTTGCTGAGACAACAACAATGCAGTGATGATGCTGTATGTGGGTATGAGCAACGGATTAAATATCTTTGATAAAGCTTCCGCCATGCGAGTCGCCGGACTTTTACTCACAACAACCTCCTCATATTCATATTCCTCATTTTCCATTGACATAATCTACTATTGCATTTCTTTTCTTAATCGCGCAACAGGCAAGCCGAGTTTTTCCCTATACTTCGCCACTGTGCGTCGCGCTATATCATAGCCCTTGGCATTAAGTTGTTGAGTTATAACCTCATCACTAAGAGGTTTGCGTTTATTTTCCGTGGCTATAATTTCTTTTATCGCCGCAAGAATCTCGTGAGAAGATATGTCATCATCCTCTTTTGGCCGTTCATTAAAGAATAGTTTTAAAGGATAGATGCCACTGGGTGTCATTACATATTTCCCTGATGTCGCACGCGATATAACCGACAAGTCATATCCTGTCAGTGCCGCAATATCTTTAAGGATCATGGGGCGCAAACGGCTTTCGTCCTCGGTCAAAAAGAAGTCTCGTTGCAATTTCACAATTGCCGTCATAACTCGGTATAACGTCTCTTGACGGAGTTTCAACATTTTAATAAATCCTGTCGCTTCGTCGCGTTTCTGCTTGATAAACATTCTTGCTTCCCGTTCTTGCCGAGAAGTCGTAGCAGGAATTTCTATCGCGTTTTCCACAAAAGTCGCTTCAATTTGCAGATCTGGGATATTATTTATCAATGTAATTGTAATAGCTTGATTATTATCAACCTCAACACTGAAATCAGGAATAATGTGTCGAGTGCGGTCTTCGGTGCTCGCACCCGTAATTACACTGCCCGGTTTAGGATTTAGAGTGCATATTACACTCATGGCCGATTTAAGTTGCTCATTGTTTATTGATAGCATCGACTTGAGTCTGTCATAATGCTTTTTTGAAAACAAGTCAAAATAATCGGCTATAATCTCTGTAGCGATTTTCACATCGGGAGTTATCTCCTTGCGACGTAGTTGCAACAATAAGCAATCGCGCAAATCAATGGCTCCGACTCCTGCGGGTTCAAGGGTGCGGACAATGTCGGCGACTTGTTTCACCTCCTCCCATGTCGTATCTAAACCCACATGAATTGCGATATCGTCACTTATCGACATCCAATCACGCGTCATATAGCCATTGTCGTCAATATTGCCGATTATATAGTCGGCAATGACATACTGTCGCTCATCAAGCTCATATTCCGCCAATTGAGAAGTCAACGTCTCCATCAACGTTTCTCCATCGGCAATTGCGACAGGTTCATAGTATTCATCGTTGACACTGTGATTGCGAGCCTCGAGACGATATGATGGGATATCATCTTCTGAGCCATAATCGGCAAGTTGCATTTGCTCGGCGCTCTCATTGAAATCTCCCTCAGAATCGTTATCAAGAGCCAAATCATTATCCTCAACTGTCTCAAGCGCGGGATTTTCGTCAATAGCGCGTTGCACCTCATCTTCTATTTCAGGACCGGTCATTTCAAGCATTCTCACAAACTGCACCTGCTGCGGAGTCAACCGCTGCTGCAATTTCTGTTCTGTTGAAAGCTGTAATGACTCTTCCATAAAATAAACCTGATTATTTACACCACAAATTTAATCACAAAATCTCTATTTCGCAACAATCCGACAATCCTGATTGTGAAATAACCAACGACACCCCGGGGAAATCTCCTCGGGGTGTCGTCAATATGTTTTAGCCCTTTATCAGAAAGGGAAATTGATACCAAGATTTACACTTGCGTTGCTTGATAGGGGAAGTCCTTGTTTTGCGAGTTTTCCAAGAGTGTGATCCATGCCAAGGAACATATTAAAGCCTGTCACTTTCACATTCATGAGCCAACCAAACGAAAATCCGTATGTTCCTAACGCCATATTTGCTCCGGCAGAAAACACTTTACAAGGAGCGACATTGGCTGATAGACGGAATTCTGTCCAACTATAATTCCCTTGTATGCGAGTGCTGTTAAGCAATCCGAATTTCAAGTTACGATAAGCCGGCAAAGTGTATTCAATACCAAGATTGAGTGTTGCTCCAAGCATAGTTGTTCGAGAGCCCATATCGCCATTGTCCTCAAGTTCATACAGAGCCGATATATCGTCACGCATTATATCCCACTCGTTCTCAAAACTGTTTTCAGCTTCATCATCAACATTGAATGTGTATTTATCGGTAGTGAATGTTTTATCGCCATTGGTCGATGCCACCATGTTATTGCCCCAACTGATAAACCCAAAGTCAAGAACTGCCGCACTAAAAGTCCAATCACTTGTCGGGGTGAAGACCGCACCCAAATCAACAGCCATACCAAAACCATTTAATCCAAAACCATCAACATCCATTCCACTTACATATTCATGTCCGGTGCGGTCGTTGACATCATGTTTATATGTAAGCCCTTTCACGCTTGATTGGAGACGTGCATTGGTAACCGCAGTCCAAGCGTCAGTACCAAGGGTCAATTGCGCTTTATCAAAATCCGCATCGATATTTGCACCACCAAGAAGGAATTTCAGAGCACCACCAACGCGCCATTTTTCACCAAGCTGGTGAGAGTGACCCAACCCAAGTTCGATATAAGCATCGACATGAGCCTTCACGTCTGAGATGTCATAAGTTTGGTTGCTTATTCCCTCTTTCAAAAATGAGAAAAGAGTTTTGGGCAAGCGAGTATTCATATTGCCACGAACATTAAGACTTACCGTATTGTAACCATTAAATGCCTTAAATCCGGCTGAAAGCAGCCCGATTTTTATATCAGCGCCAATGCGGTTGACATCATTCAAGCCATTAAGAAACTCTCCCGCATCAACCAACGGATTTAGGAATGTTGTGGTCTCACCATTGATATTATATAGGATATTATCTATCCCGACAGTCCCACGCATCGCTGCATTTAAGTTTCCGACTCCGGGCATGGCGATGAAATTATCAGCGTTTGCCATTGCGGGATTGAGCTGATAACGATAGGTATAGTTTTCGGTGAAATATCCCGAATTTGTATTTTGAGCCACCGCACTAATCGCGCCGGCAAGGCATATTGACAATGCTATTGATTTTATTATCGTTTTCATAAGAATATACTGCTTAGGTTGCGATTAAAGTTCTTTAATATAGCTACCTGAAGCGGTAACCTTGATATTATTCATAGTAATAGTCTGAGTAGGTTTGAGACCTTCTCCGCTATCTGTGGCAACTGCACGAGCCTCAAAAACGATACCATCGAGGTGCTTCACTTCTCCGGTAAGTTGTATTGACAATTGTTGCTCTTCGACTCCCGAATTGACTGTTGCCCCGACAATCTCTACATCGCCGATGCGATTTCCATCAACATCAATAGGATAAGCATTAATGACAATATCCATCGGAATGTTGTTGATTACTGAGGCATCAATTTTAAGCGCTTTGATTACCATTGCGTCAATATCCTCATCGTTCCATCCGTTTTCAGTGCTTGAATAAACAATTTCAGAACCGGCTTTCAATGTCAATGGCGCAAGGAATGTATAATTACCAACGACTTTACCCAAATTATCCCCTAAGTGAAAATCTACAACTTCATGCTGTGCGATACGAGGATTGGTAAATGTCACATTAAGACTTGAAGGCAATCCGTTTCCACTCAAAACATCACCAAGTGTAGAGAACAATAGATGCTCGGAATCGCCATAACCCTCATAGTAACTTTCCGGCTTGATGGGAGACACACAATACTGATATGGACCATCTCCTTTATCACATCCTGTTGACATCTCTTCGTCAAGCGAATATGATTGCGAAGGTTGACCTACTCGATTGGCTGTGATTGTAAGTCCGGCTTGTGCCGAAAGTTGGTATTTAGCCATTGGATTATTGAAGCTCAAATATATTTGAGGATTTACCAACGCAAGATTAGTCACGTTTTGACTCAAAATCGTAGGTATATCGGTCATTACAATCGGATCAAGATCAATACCATCAATTGCATACTCAACAACTCCGGTAAATGCGGTTACAACCATATTACTCATCGATGGAGCGATTGAGAAATTCACTGATGAGGGGATTGAGGTCAATTTACCAACCGTTGCCACCACATCACCCGACATCACTCCAAGCTCATCGGAAAATTCAAAAATATGTTTAGCGTAATCATAATCCGCGTTTGCTTTAAGCAAATCAACCTCGGTTATCGGCATAGTAAATAACAACTCATTGGTTGTTAATGCTTTGTCACCGATAAACACTTCCCCGGTCTCTATGTTATATGTACCCATATTGGGTGTCCCTATTAAACCCTTCGGCAAATGTAACACGAGATTTCTGAGAGACACCGCACCGGTAGAGACATCTATGCCACTCACCGAAAGGCGTATACTTATACTGAAGTCGGCTTTTACCTTTTGCACATCAATAATAAAACCACTCACGTTACCTTCTCTATAGGTAAACTCTTGCTCTTGATCCCCAATAGGAAACACTATTTCTTGCGGGAATGCTTTGGTTTTTACCTGGGAATTATTAAGACTGAGATTGATGTTTATTGGATCTATTTTAGGAGCGGTAACATATATTTGAGGTATGTTGATCGTTTCAGACTCATAAGTTCCATGCTCTACAACGACATATTCTCCATCAACCACTTTAATACGACTCTCATCCTCAAGGTTTATTATCTCTTTAAGATTTATTTCCCCGATATTGATAGGTAGAACCAAATCGTTAAACTTTACCTCTGCGGTTGTATCAATGTCAGAAAGGTCATAATTGTCATCAATACAACTTGACAACAACGAGACTCCCGCTATTGACAATGGAATTGCCAATGCTTTAAAAATTTTGGAATTCATAAAATTATATTTAAATATACTTATGTGAAATTATTTTTGCAAAGGTAATTAATTTATTTATAAACGTATAAATTTTGTTTCAAAAATGTAATACTTATAAAACAAAGAGGGTGTGACAATTGCACACCCTCAAATTTATAGTTTTATGATTTAAATTCAGCGTTAGCGACGGTTGCCAAAGAATCGGAGCAAATAGAGGAAGAGGTTAATGAAATCTAAGTAAAGACTTAACGCCCCGATGGTGGCAAGTTTGCTATGGTCAGCATCTGGCATAGAAGCCGCCATTACTTTTATTTTTTGAGTATCCCATGCTGTCAAGCCGATAAAGATGAGTACACCGGCAATTGAAATGATCCATTGAAGACTATCACTCTGCATAAAGATATTCACAAGTGAGCATATAACCAAGCCAAATAGAGCCATGATTAATATAGAGCCAAATTTGGACAAGTCTCGATTGGTAAAGTAACCATATACACTCATAGCACCAAATGTTCCGGCTGTGATAAAGAATGTTTTAGCTATTGAAGCACCTGTGTAAATAATAAAAATCGGAGCTAACGATAAACCATTAACAATGGCAAACAGGAAAAATAACCCCGACGCGGCAGCAGCACTTAATCGGTTTATAGCTCCTGAAATAGCGATAACAAGACCTATTTCAACAAGCATCAATATCCATATAGCCGATGAATTGTTTAATAATATACTCCAAAACATCTCACTACCGGTAGCCCACATTGAAACAAAGGCTGTCACAAGCAACGCAAGAAACATTCTGAAATAGACCTGTTTCATCGTTTGCGAAACGATTGCGTCAACCGATTGTGATTGACCCAATCCATAATTGTTTTCGTAATTGTTCATAGTTTTAGTTGTTTTTATTCTGTTAAAATCTGTCATTACATGCGCTCAGGAACATTGATGCCAAGCAAACTCATTCCTGATTTGATTACTCGAGAAGTAGCCTCCGACAAAGCAAGACGCAAAGAACGTACAGCCTCGTTTTCCTCACGTAAGATTGAATAGTCGTGATAGAATTGGTTGTATTCTTTCACAAGGTCATATACATAGTTTGCAATGAGAGCGGGGCTATAATTGCGTCCGGCTTCGGCAACAATGGCGGGGAAGTCGGCGAGACGTTGAATCAATGTGATTTCCTTTTCATTTGGTTCAACCGCAGAGTAATCACCTATAACATAACCTACATCAGCAGCCTTGCGGAGTACAGAGCGGATGCGTGCATAGGTATATTGAATGAATGGACCGGTGTTACCATTAAAGTCAATCGATTCTTTGGGATTAAAGGTCATGTTCTTGCGCGGATCGACCTTTAACAAGAAGTATTTCAAAGCACCGAGACCCACAGTCTCAGAAATTTCTTCAGCTTCTTGCTCAGAGCACCCGTCAAGTTTGCCAAGTTCACGAGAAACCTCGCGAGCAGTGCTCACCATCTCTTCCATCAAATCGTCGGCATCGACAACTGTTCCTTCACGGCTTTTCATTTTGCCTTCGGGCAATTCTACCATACCATAAGAGAAGTGAACTAAGTCCTTACCCCACTTAAATCCGAGTTTGTCAAGCAACAAAGACAACACCTTGAAATGATAGTCTTGCTCGTTTCCCACAACATATATCATCTTGTCGATAGGATAATCTTGATAACGCAATTTGGCTGTACCGATGTCTTGTGTCATGTAAACCGATGTCCCATCGCTGCGCAACAACAATTTGTGGTCAAGTCCGTCACCGGTAAGGTCGGCCCACACCGAATTGTCCTCTTTGCGATACATAATGCCTTTTTCAAGACCTTCAAGCACTTTATCTTTACCTTCAAGGTAAGTGTCGCTTTCGTAGTAAATTTTATCAAAGTCAACACCCATGCGCTTGTAAGTCTCATCAAATCCGGCATAAACCCATTCGTTCATCATTTGCCACAAGCCTCTCACCTCAGGGTCTTTTTGCTCCCAACGACGCAACATTTCACGAGCCTCTTGCATCAATGGTGATGCCTCTTTGGCTTCATCTTCCGAGATGTTTTGAGTTTCCATCAACTCCTTAACCTCGGCTTTGAAATGCTTGTCAAAAAGCACATAGAAATCACCGATAAGGTGGTCACCCTTTTTACCGGTTGACTCAGGAGTCGCACCCTCACCCCATTTCTTCCATGCGAGCATCGATTTGCAGATGTGAATACCACGGTCATTTACTATATTGGTTTTCACCACTCGATTGCCACATGCTTTCAATATCTCAGAAAGGCTGAAACCGAGCAAATTGTTACGCACATGACCAAGGTGAAGAGGTTTATTGGTATTGGGCGATGAGTATTCAACCATTACTAATGGAGAATTTTCATCGGCTTTAACAAAACCATAATCGGCAGTTGCGGTAATATCACCAAGCACCGAGTTCCAGAAAGTAGGTTCAATCACAAGATTCAAGAAACCTTTAATTACGTTGAAACGATTTACCGCAGGCTCATTAGCCACAAGCCATTCACCGATTTCAGCGCCTACTGCTTCAGGCGACTTGCGCGCAGCCTTCACCCATGGGAATACCACGATTGTGAGATTTCCTTCAAACTCTTTTTTTGTAGTTTGAGGTACAATAGTAGATTCGTCGCAGTCAATGTCGTACAATGCTTTCACCGCATTAGCCACAGATTGGGCTATGATATTATCTATTGACATAGTTTTTGTGCAATTAAATGATTATTTTCGGCAAAGTTACTAAAAAAGCATAACATAATAATGTAACTCCTTACAAATATCTTGCCTGATTTAGCAAAAATGACAAATAAATGGAGCATATCGGCTATTTTTCACGGTTTTTTGCAGATGCCACAAATTTGTTGTAATTTCGCAGTATATCTACATAGAAAAACAAGATAATATGCTCAAAAATTTATTAAAATACGGAGTCCCCTTAGTTATAAGCGTAGGGTTATGCTACATGCTCTTTACCGGCATTGATTTCAACGAAATGATTACCACCATACGCAACGAATGTAACTTTTGGTGGATAGGTTTAGCTCTGTTTGTCAGCATATTCTCACATATATTCCGTGCGATGCGTTGGCGCATACAATTGCGAGCATTAGGTATCGATGCGCCATTGTCTTCGTTGATTTATAGCATTTTTGGCACATACGCCGTAAATTTGGTGTTTCCCCGCCTTGGCGAAGTTTGGCGCACAACCTATATAGCACAGCGTCAAAACGCCCCATTCTCCACCGTTTTTGGGTCAATGGTCGCCGACCGTCTTGCCGACACCGCAACAGTATTATTGCTCACATTTACCACATTTCTGCTCGCAAGTGGAGCGATCTCAGCCTATTTAATGCAAAATGCCGAAGGATATGAGAAAATTCTCAATTTTGTATCATCTCCATGGCTATGGATTACAATTGTTGTGTGCATTGCAATCATTTGGGCGATATTCAAATATGGGAAAAACAACAAATTAGTGGCTAAAGTCATTGAGCTTGCCAAAGGTATGTGGGAAGGTTTTGCCGGCATTGCTAAAATGAAAGGTAAAGGTGCATGGTTGCTATTGACAGTTGCAATATGGGGATGTTACTTCTTCCAATTGTTTGTCGCATTCTTCGCCTTTGAGGAAACCGCTGCCATAGTAGAAAAACACGGCATTATAGCGGTCCTCGTTTGTTTTGTTCTCTCCAGCATCGCAATGGGAGTTCCATCAAATGGTGGTATCGGTCCATGGCAATGGGCAGTGATATTTGGATTGAGCATATATGGTTTACCCAAAGAAGGTATTTCATTGGCGTTTGCCAACTTGGTTTTAGGCGCGCAAACTCTACTTCTTATCCTGCTTGGCATTTACACCTTTGCAGCCATAGCCCTCGAGAAACGTCGCAAATAGAATAAATACAATATCGCATGACAGCTATTAAATGCTCAACTAAAAGCATTATAATAGCTGTTATTTTTATGCTTATGATACACTTTAAAATCCTCACAAATCACCCATATCTTCAATCTGACAGCCTTAAATCGCCTCATTGAATATCTCACGCTACACTATTAAAATCACCACTCATACATTCCCTCTCCGACCGATCAATTATGAATGTTAGGCAACTACCAGTCACTAATATGTGGTGGCAACATATTTAATACACAATGCCTCATTTTTAATTGTGAGCAAAGAGAATAAGTAATCGTAGCAGATCTTACGTACTTCTGTTGTGATGTCGCGCCACTCTCAATTGAGCCGCGCCTAATTGTCCGGGGAGAACTCATCATGAAAACAAAGAAGCCCGGCTGAGGTTGTCAGTCGGGCTTCGCTTCTGTAGAGGGGGCGGTGACCTACTCTCCCACTTTCGCAGTACCATCGGCGCGGTGAGGTTTAACTTCTCTGTTCGGAATGGGAAGAGGTGGAGCCCTC